>WGMA01000013.1 GCA_016125285.1 Phycisphaera sp. | reverse complement strand
TCGGAGGTGTGGGCGATCGACAGCAATCTGTCGATCTGCAACATGGACTGGGAGGACTTCGCCGATCACGTCGACGCGGAGGGCGTGTTTCGAGGTTTCGAGGGTTGATCCCTCACCCTCGCCCTCTCCCGGCGGGAGAGGGGAGCGGCGCGACGGGGCATATATTCAGCATCCGGCACCGAGTGGCGCACGCCCCTGCGGGGCGTCGCTAAACGGGGTCAATGGCGTGATGCGGGGCGGGTTACTTTTTGCGGGTGGCGAGGTAGTCGCACAGGTCATGCAGGTGTTTGGCGTTGGCGCCGAACGAGGTGAGGGCGTCGTGGGCTTCGGTGCGGAGGCGTTCGACCTCGGCCTGGGACGCCTCGATGCCGTGCACGGCGGGGTACGTCAGCTTGTCCTGTTCGACGTCTTTACCGGCGGTCTTGCCGAGTTGTTCGGTGGTCTGGGTGACGTCGAGCAGGTCGTCGACGACCTGGAACATCAGGCCGATGGCGTTGGCGTAGGTGGTCAGGTTGTCAAGGGCGGCGTCGTCGGCGTCGCCCATGATCGCGCCCATGCGGACCGAGGCGCGCAGCAGCGCGCCGGTCTTGTTGAGGTGGATCGTTTCGAGGCGCTGGGCGTCGGGGGTGTTCGGGTCCCAGTGCGGCAGCGTGTCGTAGACCTGGCCGGAGATCATGTCGTTGGTGCCGCGGGCGAGTTCGGTGACGATGCGGACGGCGCGGTCGGCGGGGGTGACCTTCTCGACGATGATCTCGAAGGCGAGCGACGTGAGCGCGTCGCCGGCGAGGATGGCCATCGCCTCGTTGGTGTGCTTGTGCAGCGTGGGGCGACCGCGGCGGAGGTCGTCGTCGTCCATCGCGGGCAGGTCGTCGTGGATGAGGCTGAAGCAGTGGATCATCTCGATCGCAGCGGCGGGCGGGAGCGCCGCGGAGGCGTCGCCCCCCACCGCTTCGCAGGCGCGGATCGTGAGGATGGGCCGCATGCGTTTGCCATCGCCGAGCAGCGAGTAGGCGATCGCGTTGCGGAGGTTGTCGGGCATGGTGCGCGACTCGAGGAACGCCTTCATGTAGGGCTCGACGAGCGCCGCGGGGGCGGTGAGGGCCGCCTTGTCGATCTGTGTTGGGCTGGTCATGGGGTGGCGATTATAGCGGCAAATCCGGGGATGGAACCACAGAGGCGCAGCGTCACCGAGTTGTCTGCATTTCAGCACGGATGAAATGAAACGGAGCACGCCCCTGCGGGGCGTCGCTAAACGGCGGCGAGCAATTCGAGGGCGCGTTGGGCGAGGACAGCGGCGCCGTCGGTGTTGTCGTCGCTGCGGAGGGCGTCGCGCATGGACTGGCGTTTCGTGGCGTCGGTGAGCAGTTCGCAGAGCGGCGTGAGCATGCGGTCGGCGTTGGCGACGGGGTCGACGGCGTCGTCGAGCATGACGGCCCCGCCGGCGTCGACGAGGGGCTGGGCGTTGAGCTTCTGGTGCTGGTCGCGGTGGAACGGGTACGGCAGGAAGATGGCGGGCACGGCGTTGACGGCGATCTCGGCGACCGAGCCCGCGCCGGCGCGGCTGATGGTCACGTCGGCCGCGCCCCACGCCAGGCCCATCGTGTTGCAGAAGTCGACGCAGGTCGCGGGGATGCCCGTCCCGCCGTACATCGCCAGCAGCTTGCCCGCCTCGTCGTTGTTGCCCGCGAGGTGATAGACCTGCCAGCCGTCGATCGCCTTGCGGAACGCGTCGCGCTTCGTCAGCTCGATCATCGCCTGGTTGATGGACTGAGCGCCCTGGCTGGCGCCGGTGACGAAGAGCACGGGCTTGTCGGGGTCGAGTCCGAGCGCGCGGCGGGCCTCGGCGGGGTCGTCGGGGCCGATGCAACTGCGTCGCACGGGCAGCGCGATGATCCGCGTGTCAGCGGGCATCTGGTTGCTGGGATAGACGCTGAAGTGTTCGGTGGCTTTGGGGATGAGCCAGCGGTTGGCCTTGCCGGGCACGGCGTCGAGGTTGACGAGCATGACCGGGACGCCGGCCCGCCTGGCGACGGCGACGGGCGGCGCGCTGACGAACCCGCCGGTGGAGATGATCAGGCGGACGTTGCGGTCGCGGATGAGTTGGAGGGCCTGTCGTTTGGCGCGGGCGTAGGCGCGTAGGAACGGCAGCGCGCGCCACGGTTTGCGGAGGCCGGGCAGCGGCTGGACGGGCAGCGGCGTGAAGTCGACGCCGGCGTCGGTGAGGATGCGGCGGTCGATGTCGCGCTGGCTGGCGACGAAGTGCACGGCGGGCGCGTCGGCCCCACCGTCACCGGCGCGTTCGGCGAGCCGCTCGGCGACGGCGATGCACGGGAAGAGGTGACCGCCGGTGCCACCGCCGGCGAAGAGAATGGTCGGTCGTGCGTCGTTCATCCTTGAACCCTGCGCGTCAAATCTGCGGAATCGGACCTGCCACCTATCGTTCATCGGCAGGTTAACAGTTCTGGTATAAACTTCCTTCCATGAAGTACCACATGCTTGCGATCGACATCGACGGCACGCTGCTGGACACGTCCGGACAGGTGTCGTTGGAGAATATTGAAGCGATCGATCAGGCCCGCGAGCAGGGGATGCTGGTCGTGCTGTGCACGGGCCGCGGGCTGAGCGAGTCGCGGATGGTGATCGAGACGTTGCGTCACGACGGGCCGGTCGTGCTGGCGTGCGGGGCGTGCGTGGCGGACCCCAAAACGGGCAAAACGCTGCAGAAATTCCCGATCGACGCCCAGCTGGCGCACGACCTGATCCACGTGTTCGACCACGACGAGCACGCCGTGCTGATCCTGCCGGACCCCGAGCAGACGGGCCACGACTACCTGGTCGTCGCGGGCCACAACATGACGGCGAACACGAAGTGGTGGTTCGGCAAGTGGGACGCGCGGGTGCGGCACCTCGAGGACTTCGCCGCGGAGGACCTGGCGCACGCGCTGCGGATCGGCATCGTCGGCCCGCCCGAGGTGATGCCCGCGATCAAGGCCGAGCTCGACCGGCAGTACGGCCAGCGGATCGTCTCGCACCACTTCTCGGCGGTGAAGGAGAAGGAGGAAGAGCTGCACATCCTCGAGGTGTTCGCCGCGGGCGTGAACAAGTGGCGCGGGCTGGTGTGGCTCGCGGAGCAGCACGGCGTCGACCCGACACAGATCGCGGCGATCGGCGATCACATCAACGACATCGACATGATCAAGCACGCGGCGTGCGGCATCGCGATGGGCAACGCCGTCGACTCGGTCAAGGCCGTGGCCGACCGCGTCACCGAGACCAACGACAACCACGGCGTGGCGTTCGCGATCGACCGGCTGCTGAGCGGCGAGTGGTAAAAGAGACGAGCGACGCGTGACCGGAGTCAGCGCGTCGCTCGTCGTGTGATGGCGAAGTTCGTCTTTGTATGAGACGCGTCACTGCTGGAAAAAGTTCGGGGTAATCATGTTCGCCGGGCCCATTCGGCGGAACTGCTGCATGCGGGCCGAGCGGAGCGTCTCGCGGATGGGCGAATACGTCAGGCTCTGGCGGTTATCGCCGGTCGTGGCCAGCTGCTCGATGAGGCGGACCTGCTCGAGCATCTCGCCCAGCTTCGCGTTCATCACCGACACCTCGTCGCCGCTGAGCTTGCCGTCCTTGTCGGCGTCGTACTTCTCGATGATCGACGCGTTCTCCTTCGCGAGCTTCTCGGCCCGCGCCTTCTCGGCGTCCTCCTTCGCCTTCTTCTCGCTGTCGGACAGGATGCCGTCGTGGTCCTTGTCCCACTCACGCAGGTCGCGGCGCGCCTCGGCGTCCCTGCGGGCCTGGTCGAACTTGTCACGCCACTCCTGCTGCACGGCCTGACGCTCGGCGTCGGACACCTTGCCGTCACCGTCGCGGTCGTACTGCTTGAGGTACGCGTCGTTCATCCGCTGCTGGATCTTCGCCGCGGCCTCGGGCCCCAGCCGCTCGGCGAGCTTCTCGCTGATGCGCGCCTGCACCTCCGGGCCGATCACCTCCAGGCCGCTGAGCACGGACGGATCGCCGTCGACCTCGACCACCACGCCGCCGTCGTCGCCGTCCGAAGATTGAATGACGACGCTGCTCTCGACCTGCACGTCGCTCACGACCGGCTCGGCCGCGTTGAGGTTCGTGTTCAGTCCCGCCGCGCCCGTCAGGGCGACACACCATGCGACAAGCGCACGCCATAGCTTCGATTCCATCGCTGTTTCTCCGTTTCGTGTTGAAGGTTTTCTTCCCCGGCCCCGCCGCCGGCATTCACCAACATCACGCAAGCGCCGGATCGAATTACGCAGCGCGGCGAGAAAAGCCACCGGGCCGGATGCGCAAAAAAAAGACGGCCGCCCGTCGGGGCGACCGTCTCGTGTCGATCGTTCGATGCGCGGCCGGGCCGCGATCGGGTTACTTGATGAACAGCATCTCCTGGTACGTCGGCAGCGGCCACAGGTCGTCGGCGACGACGCCCTCGAGCTCGTCCGCGGCCTCGCGCACCGTCAGCATCGCCGGGCAGATCGTGTCGCTGTAGTACTTCGCCTCGGCCTCGACGCCCTTGTGCGGGACCTTGCCCATCGCCGCCTCGAGCCCCGCGATCGCGTCCTGCAGCTGCTTGACCAACGCGGTGATCTTGTCGAGCGTGTCGGTGTCGAACGTGTAGCCGACCGCCTTGAGGTTCGCACACGTCACCGCCAGCTCGCTCTGGTAGCGGATCGCCGCCGGGAAGATCTTCGTCTTGGCGATCTGCGTCGTCAGCAGCGCCTCGATGCGCACGGCCTTGACGTACTGCTCGAAGTAGATCTCCTTGCGGCTCTCCAGCTCACGCTTGGACAGCACGTTGAACTTCTTGAAGATCGACACGACCTCGGCGTCGGTGATCGCGCCGAGCGCGGCGACCGTGTTGCGGTTGTTGGGCAGGCCGCGTTTCTCGGCCTCCTTGTGCCACGCCTCGGAGTAGCCGTCGCCGTTGAACAGCACGCGGCCGTGCGACTTGACGATGTCCGCCACGACCTTCTGGATCGCCGCGTTGAGCTTCTTCGGATCGCCCTTCGTGGCCTTCTCCAGCTCGGTGGCGACGAAGTCCAGCGAGTCGGCGACGATGGTGTTCAGCGCCGTCAGCGGGCCGGCGATCGACTGGGCGCTGCCGACCGCGCGGAACTCGAACTTGTTGCCCGTGAACGCGAACGGCGAGGTGCGGTTGCGGTCCCCGGCGTGCTTCGGCAGCGGCGGCAGCGTGTCGACGCCGATGTTCATCGTGCCCGCCTTCTTCGCCGACTTCACGCCGCCCTTGGCGATCTGCTGGAAGATGTCGGCCAGCTGGTCACCGAGGAACACGGAGATGATCGCCGGCGGGGCCTCGTTGGCGCCGAGGCGGTGATCGTTGCCCGCGTGAGCGACGACCGCACGCAGCAGCGGCGCGAACTTGTCGACGGCGCGGATCACCGCGGCGCAGAACACGAGGAACTGCGCGTTGTCGTGCGGCGTGTCGCCCGGCTCGAGCAGGTTGCCCTGCGTGCTGTTACCCAGCGACCAGTTGACGTGCTTGCCCGAGCCGTTGATCCCCGCGAAGGGCTTCTCGTGCAGCAGGCACTCCAGGCCGTACTTGCCCGCGACGCGCTTGAGCATCGTCATGATGGTCTGCTGATGGTCGGTCGCCACGTTGGCGTTCTCGTACATCGGCGCGATCTCGTACTGGCTGGGCGCGACCTCGTTGTGACGCGTCTTGACCGGCACGCCGAGCTTGTACAACTCACGCTCGGTCTCGAGCATACACGCGAGCACGCGCTCGGGGATGGCGCCGAAGTACTGGTCCTCGAGCTCCTGGCCCTTCGGCGGCTGCTTGCCGAAGAGCGTGCGCCCGGCGTTGATCAGGTCGGGCCGCGCGAAGAAGAAGTTGCGGTCGATCAGGAAGTACTCCTGCTCGGGCCCGGCCGTCGCGGTGACGCGCGCGATCCGGGCGTGGCCGAACAGCGCAAGGATGCGGCGGGCCTGCGTGTCCAGCGCCTGCATGGATCGGAGCACGGGCGTCTTCTTGTCGAGCGCCTCGCCGGTCCACGACACGAACGCGGTGGGGATGCACAGCGTGGTGCCGTTGGGGTTCTCGAGGATGTAGGCGGGGCTGGTGACGTCCCACGCGGTGTAGCCGCGCGCCTCGAACGTGGCGCGGAGACCGCCGGACGGGAACGACGAGGCGTCGGGCTCACCCTGGATGAGCTGCGCGCCGCTGAACTCGGCGATGGCGCTGCCGTCGGCTTCGGGCGAGAGGAACGAGTCGTGCTTCTCGGCGGTCAGGCCGGTCAGCGGGTAGAACACGTGGGCGTAGTGCGTGGCGCCCTTCTCGATGGCCCAGTCGCGCATCGCGGCGGCGACGACGTCGGCGATCGTGGCGTCGAGCTTCGCGCCGTCCTCGATCGTCTTAGCCACCTTCTTGTAGACGTCCTTCGGCAGGCGGTCCCGCATCACCGCGTTGCTGAAGACGTTGACGCCGAACAGATCCTTCGCGGCGGTGTCGGCGAAGTTGAGCGGTTCGGAGATGGGCTTGTAGTTGGTGACCGCGGAGATCGCCTGCGTACGCGCTGTGCTGCCACTCATCGGGCTGCTCCTGATTCGATTGAATCACAGATGGACATCGGCGAAGCGGTTGAGTCATCGGCCGCAGGCACGCCCCACCGCCGCCGCTCACCGAATCCGTCGGGCGTGTTCGACCACGCCCAAAGAGAACTGTTTTTACCGATGTGTCCGGTAACAAGCAAGGGTCTTTTTCCGAGCCGGTCCACAAAAGAACAACGCCCGGCCGAAACGACCGGGCGTTGCGTCAATTCTCGGATCAGGGGGCCGGAATGCCGGCCACGGATCACTTCGCGGCGGCGGTCAGGGCCTCGCTGGCCTTCTTGACCGTCTTGATGATCCGACCGGCGATCTTGTAGGGGTCGCCGTTGGACGCCGGGCGGCGATCCTCCAGCCAGCCCTTCCAGCCGGACTCGACCGTCGCGACCGGGATGCGGATCGACGCGCCGCGGTCCGACACGCCGTAGCTGAACTTGTCGATCGACTGCGTCTCGTGCAGACCCGTCAGACGCTGGTGGTTGTCGGCGCCGTACACCTCGATGTGCTCGCGGATGACCGGCTCGAACGCGCTGCAGATCTTGTCGTACACGTCCTTCGTACCGGCCTCACGCAGCAGGCTGTTCGAGAAGTTCGCGTGCATGCCCGAGCCGTTCCAGTCGCCCTTGACCGGCTTGCAGTGCCAGTTGATCGACACACCGTACTTCTCGCCGACACGCTCCAGCAGGTAACGCGCCACCCAGACCTGGTCACCAGCCTGCTGCGCGCCCTTCGCGAACACCTGGAACTCCCACTGGCCCATCATCACCTCGGCGTTGATGCCTTCGACGTTGATGCCGGCCTCGAGGCACTGGTCCAGGTGCTCCTCGATGATGTCACGGCCGATGGCGTTCGTCGCGCCGACCGAGCAGTAGTACGGGCCCTGCGGACGCGGGTAGCCGTCCTTCGGGAAGCCCAGCGGACGGTCCGTGTCCGTGTTCCACAGCGTGTATTCCTGCTCGAAGCCGAACCAGAAATCGTCGTCGTCATCGTCGATCGTCGCGCGGCCGTTCGACTCGTGCGGCGTGCCGTCGGCGTTGAGCACCTCGGTCATCACCAGCCAACCGTGCTTGCGGTCCGGGTCCGGGAACAGCGCCACGGGCTTCAGCAGCAGGTCCGAGCTGTGGCCCGAGGCCTGCTCGGTCGACGAACCGTCGAACGACCACACCGGGCAGCTTTCCAGCGTCCCGTCGAAGTCCCTCTCGATCTTCGTCTTGCTGCGGAGGCTCTGCGTGGGCTTGTAGCCGTCGAGCCAGATGTACTCAAGCTTTGCCTTGCTCATGTTCTTCAACTCCTCATCGTCGTGAGATACAGAATGAAACCCTGGAGGAATTCTTCGTTCAACCTCCCGCCGTCCTTTACCTGTTTTTTTGGAACAGGGAAGCTGAACGTCGACAGAATTCCTCCCCGAAGCCCAAGCTTTTGCAAATCTCGTGCCATCGCACGAGCTCGGATCGTACCCATATCGCTGACGGAAACGTCAACATCTTGTTAGATACGGACAGTCAGCAGGTTGCTTACCCAACCGTCGCTGATAAATCGGGCACGGCGAATCCGGAGTTTGTCCGGCGGTGCCCAATTATTAGTCAGTACCATACGCCAGTGACCAATAATGCACAAGTTGCGCGCAAGCCGACCGCTCAACCCGACCCCGCAAAAAGCTCGAAACCCCGCCGCACACTGCCCCTACAGCGTGTTACAATGCCGGGCTTCATGCCTGAACCTCGAGACTTCCAGATCGTCAGCGACATGCAGCCCGCGGGCGATCAGCCCAAGGCCATCGCTCAGCTCACCGACGCGATCACACGCGGCGAGCGTTATCAGACCCTCCTCGGCGTCACCGGCTCCGGCAAGACGTTCACGATGGCCAACGTCATCCGCAACGTCAAAAAACCCACCCTCGTCATCAGCCACAACAAGACCCTCGCCGCGCAGCTCTACGAAGAGTTCGCCGAGCTGTTCCCCCACAACGCCGTGTCGTACTTCGTCAGCTACTACGACTACTACCAGCCCGAAGCCTACATCCCGCAGCGCGACATCTACATAGAGAAGGACGCGTCACGCAACGACGACCTCGACCGCCTACGCCTCGCCACGACCACCAACCTCGTGTCGCGACGCGACGCGATCGTCGTCGCGTCCGTCTCCTGCATCTTCGGCCTCGGCAGCCCCGACGAATACAAGCGCCAGGTCATCCGCCTCGACGTCGGCCAGTCCATCGACCGACAGGACCTGCTCCGCCAGCTCAACGACCTGCAGTACAACCGCAACGACGTCGAGTTCAAGCGCGGCACGTTCCGCGTGCGCGGCGACGTCGTCGAGCTCCACCCCGCCTACGAGGAGTTCGCCTACCGCATCGAGTTCTTCGGCGACGAGATCGACGCGCTGCAGTTCCTCAACCCCGTCACCGGCGAGGTGCTGTCGAACGACCGCACGCTGTTCATCTTCCCGGCCGTGCACTACGTCATGCCCGAAGACCAGCTCGAGCACGCCGTGCACTCCATCCAGGAGGAGCTCGACGAACAGGTCATGCACCTGCGCCACCACGGCAAGCTGCTCGAAGCCCAGCGGCTGCTGGCGCGCACGAAGTACGACCTCGAAATGATGCAGGAGGTCGGCTACTGCTCTGGCATCGAGAACTACTCGCGTCACCTCGACGGACGCGCGCCCGGCTCGAAGCCCTACACGCTGATCGACTACTTCCCCGACGCGGGCGACTGGCTGCTGATCATCGACGAGTCGCACGCGACGATCCCGCAGATCCGCGCGATGTTCAACGGCGACAAGAACCGCAAGCAGGTGCTGGTCGACCACGGCTTCCGCCTGCCCTCGGCGATGGACAACCGCCCGCTGAAGTTCGACGAGTTCGAGGACGCGATGCCGCAGACGATCTTCGTCAGCGCCACGCCGGGCCCGTACGAGCTGGAGAAGACCGGCGGCGAGATCGTCGAGCAGGTCATCCGCCCCACCGGCCTGGTCGACCCGGTCATCGAGGTCCGCTCGGCGCAGGGCCAGGTGCCCGACCTGCTGGAATCGATCCGCCAGCGCACCGCCGCGGGCGAGCGCGTGCTGGTCAACACGCTGACCAAGCGCATGGCCGAGGACCTGGCGTCGTACTTCGCCGAGCAGAAGGTCAAGTGTCGCTACCTGCACAGCGAGGTCGACACGATGGACCGCGTGCAGATCCTGCGCGAGCTGCGCGCCGGTGAGTTCGACGTGCTGGTCGGCGTAAACCTGCTGCGTGAGGGCCTGGACCTGCCGGAGGTCTCGTTCGTGGCGATCATGGACGCGGACAAGGCGGGGTTCCTGCGGAGCGAGACGAGCATGATCCAGCAGATGGGCCGCGCGGCGCGCAACATCAACGCGCTGGTCGTGCTCTACGCCGACAGCGTGACCCCGGCGATGCAGAAGGCGATCGACGTCACGGAGAACCGGCGCAAGCTGCAGCTGGCGTACAACGAGGAACATGGCATCACGCCGCAGACGATCCAGAAGGCGATCCGCTCGGGCCTGGAGATGGAGGTCCGCGCCCGCAAGACCGCACGCGAAGCGATCCAGGCGGACGAGACCGAGTACGAGGCGACGGAACTGATCACGATGCTCGAGGAGCAGATGCTCGAGGCGGCGAAGAACCTGGAGTTCGAGAAGGCCGCGGCCCTGCGCGACCGCATCGGCGAACTCGAAGCCGCGCCGCAGATGGGCAAGGTCAAGGCGAGCGAGATCGAAGAGGCCGACGCCAAACCCGGCGCCCCGGGGACACGTCCGAAGAAAAAACGCAAGAAGAAGACGATGCGGTAGAACCGTGCGGCGTCAGTCCCTGAATCGCACGTGTGGCGCCATGCGCGATGCGAGCCTGTCGGCGATGCCTTTGACACGTTGAAGATCATCCGTGTCGCGGTACGGACCGCGCGCGGCGCGGTCGGCGAGGACGCGTTCGGCGAGGACGGGGCCGATGCCGGGCAGCAGTTGCAGCGTCGGGGCGTCGGCGGTGTTGACGTTGATGCGGATAGCGGGGTTGAGCGGCGTGTCGTCGCCGCCGCGCTGGACGTGGCCGTAGGCGACCGTGCCGATCACCACACAGAGCAACAGACAGGCGACGACGAAGAACGCGCGGGCGCCGTCACGGGCGCGGGCGATCGTCGTCGAATCGTCGGTTGGATCAGGCATCCTCGTAGAGCGACGAGCGCATCGTCGCGAGGTGAGACAGGGCGCGCTTCGGCTGCATGTCGCCCTTGATCAGGCCGGCGTCGGGCATCTCCGAGTCGGCGTGGTCAGCGAGGTCCAGCCAGGCGACAGACTCGACGAAGGTTTTCGAGAGGCAGACGTTGTAAAACGCCTCGAGCCACTTACCCTGCACGACGCCGGACCACGGCTTGCGCCAGTACCCGCTGCGGAGCGGCGTGCCGTTGTCCTCGGTCGGCTCGATCTCCACGAGCTTCGACGGGACGCCGACCGCGGTGACGTACATCGGCTTGCCGAGTCCGTGGAAGCGGTCGAGCAGCGCGCTGAGCTGCATGAGGTCGCGTGTGAACTGGCCGGACTTCGGCTGGCCCATCAGGACCTTGAGCCCGAAGCCGTCGAACGGGATGCCGGACTGCAGGACCATCTCGGCGTACATCAGCGGCGGGATCGACTGCGTGTTGTTGGCGTAGTACTCGCCGAACGGGTGCGTGATCTCGATGAGCGTCTTGGCGTTCGGCTGGGCCTTCTTGGTGAGCATGACGGCCATGCGCGTCAGGTCCATCAGCTGCTCGAAGTTGAAGCTGAAGTTGTCGTTGACGTGCAGGCCCGACACGACGTTCCACAGCGACACGACCTTGCCGTAGCGGCGGACGACGCGCTCGACGTGTTCGTAGAGCAGGTCGCGGACGGTGTCGTAATCGTGCTGCCAGATGTACAGCCAGTCGGGCACGACGTGCGGCGCGAAGCTGACGATCGGCCCGGCGACGATCGGGATGCGGTTCGTGTACGCCCAGTGGCACCAGCGGTCCAGCGGCTTGAGGTTGTACTCCTGCTCGTTGGGCTCCAGCTCGCGCCACGGCGTGGGCAGGCGGACGTAGTCGAAGTTCTTCAGCAGCGTGGGGGTCAGCGCCTCGAGGTCCTGCTTGAGGCTGATGCCGCAGCCGAAGGCGTGACGCGTGAGGTTGCCCTTCTCCAGCCGCTTGGACAGCTGCCGCTCGGCCTGGGCGAGGGCGAGTTCTTCGGAGGCGTCGATGCCGAGGGCCAGCGCCTGGCGGGCCAGCTTGTCGGCCTCGGCGGGCTTGTCGATCAGTGAAAGGGCCTCGACGAATTTCTGCGTGGCGACACGGATGCGCATCGCCGCGGGGTGGTCGTCTTCGAGGTCGTACAGGCCCCAGTCTTCCTGCTTGGAGATCACCTTCATCAGGCGATGGCGGGCGAGCTCGACGGTGAGCATGTACGGATCATCACGCTCGGGCAGCAGACAGGTCTGCAGCATCAGTTCGCCGGTTTCGTCGAGCGAGTATGGAAGCGACAACGCCGCCGGTCCGACGGTGTTCTTCTCGCAGGAGATCACACCATCGGCGAAGGCGATGTTCGCCTTGACCGCAACGTCATCGGCGCCGACGAGATAGGCGTCTGACGACCGCCATTCCGTCGCACGTTCCCCGTTATTAAAGAGCAAAAACTTCAGCATAGCACCCTGGCCGTGGACGGCACCTCAATGAAGCAGGTATGTATGATTCCGGAGATCCGGTGCGTCTACAGGCTGGCGTATGATCGGTCCGTCGCGCCTTACAACACTTCCCGGCATGCGGACTTCCGAATCACTCCTCTCTTCGAGACTGTGGCAAGAGGTTGCCAGATCCTCACAGAATACTCCGGCCAGGCCCCAACGGCTATGGGGTTTGATTCCCATTCCCGTCGACCCGGAACAGGCGAGGCCACGGGTCCGCAACTCATGTCGCTACGCGGGTTACGGAGAGCCACATTCTGACAAATTCTGCCAAAAACACAACCCCAATTTCAAACCCGACAACGCGTAGCCGCTCGACGCCCGATCCGTTAGACTGCCCGCCTTCATTGACCCCGCCACGGAGGAGATTTCGACATGACCACCTCAGCCAACGCCGTGATGAGCACCGACCTGCCCTACGCCAACCGCAGACAAGGCAAGGTCCGCGACATCTATGAGTTAACGATGCCCGACGGAACCGATGCGCTGCTCATCGTCGCGTCCGATCGCATCTCCGCTTTCGACGTCGTGATGTCCAACGGCGTGCCCGGCAAGGGCGTGGTGCTCACGCAGATCTCCCGATTCTGGTTCGACTATTTCGCCGACCGCGTGCATCACCACCTGATCTCGACCGACTCGAACGACCTGCCGGACCTCGACGACGAGCAGCGTGAGGCGCTCCGGGGCCGCGTGATGATCTGCCGCAAGACCAACGTCGTGCCGATCGAGTGCGTCGTGCGCGGCTACCTCACCGGCTCGGGCTTCAAGGATTACAAGGCCACCGGCGCCGTCTGCGGCATCAAGCTGCCCGCGGGCATGGTCAACTCACAGAAGATCGAAGAGCCGATCTTCACGCCCGCCACGAAGGAAGAGTCCGGCCACGACATCAACGTCAGCTTCGAGCGCGCCGCGGAGATCGTCGGCGAGGGCACGATGACACGCCTGCGTGACCTGTCGATCCAGATCTACTCCGAGGCGCGCGAATACGCGGCCGAGCGCGGCATCATCATCGCCGACACGAAGTTCGAGTTCGGCATCCCGGTCGACGCCGCGGACAAGGGCCCGATCCTCATCGACGAGGTCCTCACGCCGGACTCCTCGCGGTTCTGGCTCGCCGATCTGTACGAGGCGGGCAAGGAGCAGAACTCGCTCGACAAGCAGTTCGTCCGCAACTACCTCGAGACGCTGGTCAAGAGCGGCGCGTGGGACAAGACCCCGCCCGGCCCGACGCTGCCCGACGACGTGGTCAACGGCACGCTCGACAAGTACCTCGACGCGTACAAACGACTCACCGGCCAGGCCCTCGAACTCTGAACCAACACGCCGCGCGAACAACGATTTCAGCCGGGCTGGTATTTTTCGAAGAATGTTATTTTGTGTGCGAAGTAATGCTAGATTGTCGGCATGACACGCACACCAAAGCTGCTCATCGTCACGCTGCTGGTCGGCTTCGCCCTCACCGCCCCGCTGTTCGCGGCCGATCCGCCCGCGCAGGCGATCGCCAAACTCGCCGTCGCCGCCCCGCCGCTGAGCCTCAAGGTCGACCCGTTCTACACCAAGTACGTCAGCGCCAACGGCTACCCCATCGTCGCCTCCGCGAAGGTCGATGACCACGCGCTCTACGAGGCGGCGTACCTCATCAACATGATGCTCGCCAAGCGGCCCGACGTCCGCGAGGCGATGATCAAGAGCGGCTCGTACATGGTCATCATGGCGTACGACCAGTACACCACCGACATGCCCGAGTACGCGAACTTCAAGCCGAAGGATTTCTGGGACCGCCGCGCCCGCGGCCTCGGCGGCTCCGAGACCGACCCTGTCTGCTGCACGGCCGAGGAAAACCTGCTCGCGTTCCCCGGCGATCCGTACTACCAGGAAAACATCCTCATCCACGAGTTCGCGCACAACATCCATCTCCGCGGGATGGTCAACGTCGACCCGACCTTCGACGCCCGCCTCAAGAAGACCTACGACGACGCGATGGCGAAGGGGCTGTGGAAGGGCAAGTACGCGTCGACCAATCACCACGAGTACTTTGCCGAGGGCGTGCAGTCGTGGTTCGACAACAACCGCCCGCCGGACCACGACCACAACTTCGTCGACACGCGCGTCGAGCTCAAAGAGTACGACCCCGGCCTGGCCAAGATGTGCGAGGAAGTCTTCGGCGATACCGAGCTGAAATACACCAAGCCAACCACACGCCTTCGTGATCACCTCGCCGACTACGACCCGTCAAAGGCCCCGACGTTCAAATGGCCGGAGCGATTGGTGAAGCTGGGGGAGGAGATCAAACGCAAGGCGGTGGAGAGCCGGAAGCGCAACTAGAGATCAACTCGCGGGCGCAGACCGCGCCAATGACGCTTTCATTTCGTCGTAGATGGGGCTCCTTCCACGGGCCTCCAGCAGCGGCAACGCAACTTCAAAGCAGCGTCGTGCCTCATCGATGTTGTTGATGTTTGCGTTTGCAACGCAGAGCACGCCGTGGACCACGGCATCCATCAACTCATCTGCGCCATCCTTTATCTGGGGCAGAGACCGGAATTGTTCCAGCGCATCGTTACATGCGTCGATCGCTGCTCGTGGATCGCCAGACCTGAGAGCAACCAATGCGCGTCCATAAGTAACGTAAGGTTTTGACAACGGATGCATGTGCAAATGTATCGCCTGTTCGAACATCGCCTTGGCTCGCTCAACATCGCGACTGTGCAGGAGCAGAAGATTGGCTTGCCCCAGAATCGTGGCCGCGTTGCGCGGGGCCAGTGCAACCGCTTGATCACCCGTCTCGATTCCGTGCTGCCATTCGCTCGCATCAAGATAAACCATGGACAACATGTTGAAATAATGCCAATCGGGCACGTGGGGGTCGTTCGCGAGCGGCGCAAGAATCCTGACCCCACGATCGATTTCGCCACGGAGTGCGGCGATGCGTGCAGCGTAGAACGTGGCTCTTTCCTCCGAAATGAGATGGCGTAACCGTTCGAGTCCTGCGGATGCCTCATCGGGACGACGCCAAACGATCGCACGCGCAAGTCGAGTCAGTTCGACTCTCGAACCGGTGCGCAACGTGAGAAATGCCCAAACCGGAACGCCGAGCATCGCAATAACGAGTATTGCCGTTGCCCAGTACCACGGATGGTCCCTCAGGTGGTTCAACACGAGCAGTGGAATTGCAACTGCGTAAACGTACCAAAACGACTTGACGATCAGGCGTGTCAGCCAGAGGTCCCGTTTCAACTCGGATTTGCCGTATAGAAGCGCAAGATCACTCGGCGTGACGCGTCCGCCGAGCCTCTTCATTTGCTGAGACAAATAGTTTGCGCTGTTCGATGCCGCCATCGTGTCCTCCGTCAGAAGGTCGATGTCGGTATGGCCCGCTGCTTCAAGCATTGCGGCGGCGTCGTGCGCCCAATCTGCTTCACAGATGTCGGTGATGCGACAACCATCGCGGTCGGTCGACGTGATCAGAAACTCCGGCATCGTGTGGGCCCCGGTATGGAACGGCGTCGACCGGGATTATACAACCATGAGAAAAGCCCGGGGAACACCGTCCCCGGGCTTTAGTTGTTGAATGAGTTGTCCCGCCGATCACGTCTTCGCGTCGGCGTGTTCCTGGATGCGGTTGGTGTGGGGCGCGGAGGTGTCATCGTCCTTGCGGCCGGTGTCGAGGCCGACCTGGGCCTGGGCGCGGGCCATGGCTTCGGAGTCGAGGTTGCCGGAGGCGCCGACCTGGTCGAACTTGACGGTGACGGGCTTGGACACGCCGCGGATCGGCATGGTCACGCCGTAGAGCAGGTCCGCGGCCTGCATCGTGCGCTTGTGGTGCGTGATGACGATGAAGTGCGACGTGTCGAGGAACGAGCGGATCACGTTGCTGAAGCGCTCGACGTTCGCCTCGTCGAGCGCGGCATCGACTTCGTCCAGCACGCAGAACGGGCTGGGCTTCGAGCGGAAGATCGACAGCAGCAGCGCGACGGCGACCATGGTGCGTTCGCCGCCCGACAGCAGGCGGATGGACTGCGGCTCCTTGCCCGGCGGCTTGGCGATGATGTCGATGCCGGACTCGAGCCAGTCGACGTCGCCGTTCTCATCGGGCGTGAGCATGACGTCGGCGCGGCCGCCGCCGAACAGCTTGCGGAACAGCCCGCTCGGCCCGGCGAAGTTCTCGCGGATCGTTTCGAACGCCTCCTGAAACCGCGTGCGCGACTCGTCGTCGAGGCGGCCGATGAGCGTCTTGAGCTCCTCGCGTGCGGTCTCGACGTCGTTGATCTGCTCGGCGAGGCCGGTCTCACGCTGCTCGAGCTCGTCGAGCTCGTTGATCGCGTCGAGGTTGACGTTGCCGAGGCGTTCGAGCTTCTGCTTGAGCTCGGCGATCTCGGTCTCGACCGCGTCCCAGTCGATGTCCTGCGCCTGGTAGTCGTCGTAGGCCTGGGCGATGTTGAGGTTGAGTTGCTCGGCGGCGCGCTCGCTGACGGCGTCGGTGCGGACCTCGAGTTCGCGGCGGGCGACCTCGTAGCGATGCAGCTCCTGGTCGAGCGCCTCGGCGGTCTGGCGGTTCTCGCGGACGGCCTCGTTGAGCTTGCCGACGGAGGTCGCGAGCGCTTCGAGCCGCTCGGTGAACCCGGTGAGCCGCTGGGCGAGCTCGGCGATGCGGTACTCGGACTGGTTGATCTGCGCCTCGGCCTGCTCGCGCGTCTTCTGCAGATCGGCGATGCGGGCCCGCTGCGACTCGACACGCTGGTCGATCGCCTGCACCTGCCGCTGGGCGTCGGTGCGGGCGAGCTCGAGCTGGCGGTGCTGCTTCGCGGCGGACGCCAGCTGCTCGGTGATCTTCGACGCCTCGATGCGCGCGGCGGTGACGGCCTCGGCGGACTCCTCCGCGGCGACCTTCAGGTCCGTGATCTTCTGCTCGAGCTGCTCGGCGCGGGTCTTCGACTCGGCCTGCTGCTGCTCGAGCGCCGCGGCGTCACGCTTACGCTGCTCGCGCTGCTGGGCGGCGCTGCGGAGCTGCGCGTGCACCTGCTCGACCTCCTGCGCGATCACCGGTTGCTCGGTCTCGATGCGGTGGATGCGGTCGCCGAGCTGCTCGATCTTGCTGTTCAGCTCGACCTGCATCGTTGACGCCTCGTAGATCGCCTGACGCAGTTCCTGCTGCACGCGCTCGATGTGAGCGGCGCGGTCGGACAGCTGCGCGAGGTGGGTCTGGTCGGCGGTGATCGCGTCGTCGAGATCGGTGAGCTTGACTTCAAGGTCGGCCAGCTCCGACCGACGGCTGATCAGGCCGTTGCCCGACGCCTCGCTGGGCGGGCCGGCGATGACGCGGCCGTCGGCTTCGAGCACGCGGCCGTCGGTCGTGATGAAGCGGTAACCGTCGGGCAGCGTGCGACGCAGCTCACCGGCGGCGGCGAGGTTGTCGACGACGATCGTGTTGCCGAGCAGGCGCCACATGATGCGGCCGATCGTCGCGTCGAAGCGCACGAGGTCGATCACACGCGGCAGCGCGGCGATGCGCGGGTCGGCGTCCTGGCGGATCGGCGGGGTCTGGTCGACGGCGAGGAACGTGACACGCCCGCCGAGGCTCGCGACCTCGTCGGCGTGCTCGTGCAGGTCGACGAGCTTATCGACGACCAGCGACTGCGCGGCCGGGCCGAGCGCGGCTTCGACCAGCGCCGCGTGCTCGACATCCGCGTCGATCATCTCCGCGAGCAGGCCGGTGACGTAGGCGAATTCGTCTCCGGATGCGCGGCGGGCGAGCACGGTCTTCACCGCCTCGTCGACGCCGGTCTGCGAGTCTTCGAGCTCCTGCAGCGTCGACCGGCGGCTGTCGAGCGCCGAACGTTTTTCCTTCGCGGTGGCGAGGCGCTCGGTGATGCGGCGCTGCGCGTCGGACAGGTCCGCGGCGGCGTCACGCTGCTCTTCGAGGCGGGCCTTCTCGGTCGTGATGAGCTTGACCGCTTCGTCGAGCCGCTTCTGCGAGTCATCGCGCTGCGTGAGCAGTCCCGACAGTTCGCCGGACAGTTCGTCGGCCTTGCTGCTGAGTCGCTCGCGGTGACCGAGCAGGTTCTGCTCCTGCTGTGTCAGCGACGAGATCTGGTTGTGCAGATCGGTCGTGCGGTGCAGCAGCGACACGATGCCGGCCTTCTCGTCCTCGAGCTGCGCCTGCGCGTCGTTGAGGTCGTGCTGCCGCTGGCGGTGGTCTTCCTGCGCCTGGCGGATCGAATCCTGCATCGACTCGGCACGCTTCTTGAGCTCGTCGACGATCGCCTCGTGCTCGGTGACCTGCGCCTCAAGCCACTCGACGCGACCGCGCAGGTCCTCCTGCTGCTCGAGCTCGCTGGTGATCTGCTCGTCGATGTCCTTGAGCGTCGTCTCGGCGAACTGGCGCCGTTGCGCGGCCTGGTCGCGCTGATTCGACAGCTCCATCTTCGTCTGTTCGATCTGACGCTGCTCACCGAGCAGCCGCTGGCGTTCCTGCTCAGCGGCGTTGCGCTGATCTTCAGCCGCGGTGAGCTGCGCCACGGCCCGGCGGCGGTTGGTCTCCGCCTCGTCGAGCTTGATCGCCACGGCTTCGAGCTCGACGTGCAGCTTGTGATACTCGGCCAGCGAGTACTCCAGTCGCAGTTCACGCAGCCGGCCGGAGTATTCCTGGAAATTGCGGGCGCGGGTCGCCTGGATCTTGACGCTGCGGAGGCGACGCTGGACGCTCTCCAGCTTGTCGCGGCAGCGGAGCAGGTTCTGCTCGGTCCGGTCGAGCTTGCGCAGCGATTCCTTCTTCTGCTGCTTGAACTTCGCGATGCCGGCCGCCTCTTCGAAGATGACGCGGCGTTCCTGCGGGTTCGACACGAGCATCGCGTCGACCTTGCCCTGCTCGATGATGCAGTACGCGTTGGTGCCGATGCCGGTGTCGAAGAACAGCGAGCGGATGTCGCGGAGGCGGGCCTTGGCCTGGTTGATCAGGTATTCGCTGGTGCCGTCGCGGAACAGGCGGCGGGTGACCGCGACCTCGTCGGCGTCGACGGGCAGCTTGCGCGAGCCGTCCGACGTCTTGGGGTTCTCGAAGTGCAGCGTCACGGACGCCAGGCCCGCGGGCTTGCGGGTCGACGAGCCGTTGAAGATCACGTCGAGCATGGCCCCGCCGCGGAGCGACTTGGCGGACTGTTCGCCGAGGACCCACTTGATGGCGTCGACGACGTTGGACTTGCCGCAGCCGTTGGGACCGACAATGCCGACCATCGGCGCCGGAAAGGCCACCTCGGTCTTGTCCGCGAACGACTTAAATCCAGATAAAGTGAGCTTGGATAGACGCATGGGCGTGTGCCGACCTCCTGTCGTGCGGCGTGGCTCCTTCCGTGGAGCGTCGCGTCCCCGCTGATCGCAAACCTAGCCGTATCAACCGCTATCGGCCAGCGGGGCGGATTATCACCAGTTTACAGGTCACAGGCAAACACTTTTTTGTGGTTGTCGGTTGTGGTGGCGACACTTGCGTGCCCCCACCGCCTTGGTTGACGGTCGACGATTCCGCGACGCCCAACATTGTACTACGCCGAACCGCGATCGCATAAACATCTCGTGATGCCGAAGCAGCCGACGCGCCGAATATCGCTATTATGGCCGGAGCATCGACCATGCGGGCTGCGTGATCGTATACCACGCTCAATGTCGTCAAGTCCCGCACCTGGGTCACGATATGAATCAACTTCTCATGCCGGCTCACGCATCGCTCAAACGCCCGCTCGCGGCGGGCGTCGTGCTGGTCGTCGTGACGCTGGCGTGCCTGCCCGGCGCGTACTACGAAGCGTTCTCCACGTTCAACGGTTACGACGACGAAGGCCACCAGTTGGAGATGCTCGACGCGACGCTGCACGGCGAAGACCTGTACGCCGGACCGATGCGACTGCTCTACGGGCCGATGCTGTTCATCTGGGAGGGATCCTGTCACGCGCTGGGCATGCCTGTCACGCACGCCGGCCTTCGCTGGCTGACGATCTTTCAGTGGGTGATCACTGCGGGCCTGCTCGGCTGGGGCGTGTTTCGGCTGACCGATCGGATGACGATCGCGCTCGGCGCGACGCTGCTGTGTTTTGTCCAACTGGAGTGCTCTGTGCACGAGCCCGGCCACGTCCAGGGGTTCGTCTTTCTCACCATCGCCGTGATGCTCATCGCCGTCGGCGGTCGCGCCCGATCCGCGACGGGGTGGGCGGGTTTGTGCGCAGCGATCCTGGTCATGTGCAAGATCAACTCCGGCGTGTTTGTAATCCTCGCGCTGGGCTTGACGTTCGCCGCGATGATGCGTGCGGGGCGGGCCCGATCGACGTTACTGCTGCTGACAACTGCGTTTGGCGCAGCGCTGCCGGTGGTGCTGATGCGACCGCACCTCACGATGCACCTGCCGCTGACGGTCGCCACCATGGGCGGCGTGCTGCTGCTGGGCGTGTCGACCTGGCGTGCGGCGGCCGGTGACGCCACAGCCTTGCGGATATTGACGACCGGGATCGGCGCGTTCCTTGCGGCGATCGCAGCGATCCTGCTGACCGCGTGGTTCTGGTTCGGCGTCAGCCCGGTCGGGCCGCTGCTCAACGTCATCGCGCCGCAGCGCATGGTCGCGAGTTGGTTCTGGCTGCCCCCCGCCGCGGAACAGGCCAGCGTGATCGTCCCGGTCGCCGCGGGCCTGGTCTCCGGCGGGCTTTGGATCGCGGGACACAAGGGCGCGCTTGAACGACGCGCGGGGCTCTGGCTGCTGCAGATCGTTCGTCTGGCGCTGGTGACGATGGTCGCGATCTACGTCTGCTGGCCGCTGATTCAGTGGTGGCGGCTGCCCGAGGCGTTTCGGTGGTTCTGGCGCATGGACGCCTATCCGCCGGGCGGGTTGCTGATGCTGTCGTTGTGCATCGGGCCGCTGAGCTGGCTTTTGCTCTCGCCCACGATGACCGGCCGCGCCGGCACGCCGAGCGACACCGCCGAACACCACGACTCCGACGAGACCATCGACGTCCCGCCGCCGACATGGTCCGCCGTTCCCGCCCGCGTGTTCCTCGCCGCGATGGCGATCTTCAACACGCTGTACCTCTACCCCGTCGCCGGCGCACAGACGTATTTCTCCACGCTGCTGTTCATCGTCATCGCCGCCGTGCTGCTGCACGACGCCTGCCGCGTGATGATCGCCGCCCGACCCGGTTCGACACCCGCCCGCTACGCGATCCCGCTGCTGCTGGTGCTCACGACCGGCCTGCTCGTCGTCGACTTCACACGCGACAAGGCTTCGCAATACGCCGCGTCGTACCCCGTCGCGCTGCCCGGCTCAGGCCCGATGCGCCTGCCGGAGTCGCGTGTCGCCGCGACGCAGTGGCTCGTCTACAACCTCCGCGAACACTCCAGCGTTCTGGCTGGCGTGCCCGGACAACCGAGCATCCGCTACTGGTCCGGCGTCAAAGCGCCGCGGCCCGTCTTCGGCGATCGACACTTCGGCGGCGTGTTCTGGCGGTGGATCACGCCCGACGAGCAACGCCAGATCGTCTCGGAGTGGAACGCCGCGGACCGCCTGCTCGCGTATGTCGACAACGGGCAGATCAGCCGCTGGCCCGACGTCAACGCCGAAGACACCGAGATCGGTCGCTACATCCTGCGCGACTTGAAACCGGTCGCCGCGTACCAGAACTACGAGTTGCGACGACGCCCGGCGGACCCCGACCCGGTGCTGACCTGGCAGGCGGTGTGGACGTCGACCGACGGCGCGAACACGACAAAGCCCGCGGCGGCGCGACGGCTGATCCTGCGTCTACCGAAGATGTCAAAACAGTTGGCCGCGGTCACGATCGGCCCGCTCGATCGCCCCGCCCGCTACGACAGCCGCGACACATCGGGATCGCTCGTCATCCGGATCGGCGACGCCGACACCGGCGTGTCGACCGCCCCGATCTCGCTCGACAAGCCGCAACAAGTCGAGCTTGTGATCGCGGCGGACGACGCAGACATCGAGCCGCTGCGCGACGTCGTGCGATTGATTGATGCGGAGGGCCGGCAGTTCGGATCGGTCCCGGTGATCGCCGCGAAGCCCTGAACGCGGCTTCGACACGCGACGGAACCGCCCCGCTACTTGTCGGTCTTCTTGTCGTCCGAGCCGCCGAAGAAGTTGAAGAAGCCCTTGCTCTTCTTCTCTTCCTTGGGCGCCGCGTCGGGACGGGCCGCGCCGCCTTCGCTGTCGGGGCGGGTCGCGCCGGCTTCGGTGTCCGGACGAGCGGCCTCGAACATCTCGGCGGTCTTCATCGTCGCGATGCGCGCCTCGAGGTCGCTGCCTTCGAGCACGAGCGGCGCGTCGATGTGGCGCTGTGACGTGAGGCGATAAAGCACCGTGACGATCTCCGAGTAGGTCAGGTCGAAGCCGGGCGTCTTGGAGTCGTCCGTCGGATGAAACGCCATCACGCCCGCGAGGTACGGCACGTTGTCGGGGATCTTCTCCGTCATCGACTTGCCGCCCGCCTTCTTCATGAACACGTCGACGAGGTTGCTGTTCTCGGTCGCGCGGAGCATCAGCTTGTCGTTCCACATCGAAACCATCAGCGGCTTGTTGAAGCCGATCGAATCGTTGAACACGATCACGCGCGGCCGCCCCGTCCGGGCGACGTACACCATCGGCTTCTGACACTGCACCTGCGCCAGTTCGAGCTTGTCGTCGAAGGCGAAGCGGCGGATCGACGGATCGTCGACGCCCGCGAGGCACTCGTACGCCGCGAGCCGCACCAGCGTGTCGTCGCTGTCGAGCAGCTGACGCATCGCCCCGACCATCTTCGGGTTCGCGGGGTTGCGCTTCAGCAGCACGCCGAGCAGCTTGGTCGCACGCTCGCTGACCTGCCCTTCACCGGCCGACGCCAGCGCGATCAGCGGATCGATCGCCTTGGTGTCCTGCAGATGCGCCCCCGCCTGCAACGCGGCCACGCGGATGCCCGGATCGGCGTTGTCGTACAGCTCCTCGATGACCGGCTGCACGTACGGGCCCATCGCCTCCCACGTGTACGCCATGTCGTTGGCGTAGATGGCGTTGCCCGGCGTCTGGACGAGCTTCATCAACTCCGCGGCCTTCTCGCGGTTGAAACCGACGGTCGGATTGAGGTAGAGGTGGCTGACCAGGTCGAGCATGCGCTGCGGGTTGTCCTCGAACGTCTTGAGCAGATTCAGCGCGATCCGCGTGTCGGACTTCGGCACGGCCAGCGGGTACGGGTCGTCGGGCGACTGCGGGAACCGGCCGTTGATGCGGTCGGCGATCTGGCGCGTCAGGCGGTAGCTCGGCTCGTTGGTGATCAGCTCGATCACGGGCGGCGCGGTGATGACGCCGCCGCCGAGGATGCGGCCCATCTTGTGATCTTCCGGCGGCGTGTCGCCCTTCTTGATCAGGAACGGGTTGACGAACACCGCCCCTCGGCCGCGCGCGATCGGCGTGACGGCCGACGGTGTGAGGTTCGCGCCACCGATCGCCAAATCCATCGTGTACAGCGTGCCGCCCTCGAGGCTCGTCGTTGACGTGTTCGGCAGCGTCGAGATGAGCAGGTCGAAGCGGTCGCCCTCCGACGCGCCGGGCGGGATGATCCCGTCCACACGCACCACCGCCGTACGATCCGACGCCAGCACCTGCACCGGCGACAGGTGCTCGTAGCCGGTGGAGTGACGCCCGAAGCCGCGCTTGCCCAGTTCGTCGAGCATCAGCGCACGCAGCGCCGGCGGACAGTCGGGCGAGCCCGTGCCATCGAGATTGACCACCAGCCCGTACCCGCTGACCAGCACCGGCTGATAGCCGTCGAGCGTCGCGACCGACGCGATCGTCGTGCGCAGGAAATCGGGGCCGCTGAAGGTCGGCGGCGGCGCCGGCGCGGGCGTGACCTCCGCGGTCTTGGTGCAGCCGACGATCGGCAGCAACGCGGCGAGCATTGCGGCGAGGCAGGCGTGATGGACGAACCGGAACATCGGCGATCTATTGGACATGTACGTTCTCATCTTCGGATCGGGCTTCATGGGCGGCGCAACGTGTAGCGCTGCAAGGCGCTGTAGGGTTTACCGACGCCCGGACCGGCCCCGCGGTTCCAGCCGTGGCGAAAGATCATTGCGGCGGGTCCGTCGAACGGCGACGCACGCTCAGCCCGCAATCCCAGCCAGTTGCGCGGTTTCATTGTAGCCGCGGAGTCCCGCCGTCGCACCAAAACCCGTCACGCAGCAGGATCCGGTCGCCGCCGCCAGCCGCCCCGCCTCCGCCGCGTCCATGCCGCGCAGCAGCCCCGTCAGCAGCCCCGCGTAGAAGCTGTCGCCCGCCCCGGTCGTGTCCAGCACGTCGCCGGGCGGCTTGATCGCGTCGATCTTGATGTACCGCTCCGCCGCCGGGCTGAGCATCGCGCCGTCCGACCCGAGCTTCACGCCGACCAGCCCCGGCGCTCCGCACGCGCGGAACGCGTCGATGATCTTCTTCGGGTCCGATTCACCCGTCTGGTGCTCCGCCTCGCCGTGCGAAGGGCAGTACACATCCAGGTGCGGCAAGATCCGATCCAGCGGCTGCATCCCTCCGCCGTCTCCCGCCGCGTCCAGCGCCGTCTGACACCCCACGCCGCGGATCGCCGCCAATACCTCCGCCAGGTCGTCCTGCAGGTTCGGCATCATCGAGTAGTACCCGATCAGCGTCATGCGCGACCTGGCGAACAGGTCGAGATTGTCGAGGTAAAGCTGTTTATTCATCAGCTTCGTCGCGCCGACGCAGTGAGCGAAGCTGCGTTCGCCGGACGGATCGATCAGCACGGCGGTGGTGCTTGTGGCGCCGGTCGGGTGGGTCATGACACGCGAGGCGTCCATGCCTTCCTCGCTGTAACGCTGGCGCAGCATCGGGCCCCACGCGTCGTTGCCCACGTAAGTAAACGCCGCGGTGCGCATGTCCAGTCGCGTCATCGCGATGCCGGAGTTAGACACGATGCCGCCGGTGGAGATCTGGATGGGATCGACGTGGATCAGCCGCCCGCCGCCGATCGCCGACTCCAGCGGCACCGGCTTGACCAGCATGTCCACCACGCACGACCCGCACACGACACAGTCAATCGTCTTATCGCTCATGGATATATATTATGCAAATTTACGCATACCCTGCTACGCGCCGTTCAAGGCGTGTCACCCACTGGCGGACGGTCGACACGCGGTGCGTAACCCGTACGCCCGGCATCGTCTAACAAATGAATCGATTCGTCCACTGATCCCCGACACACGCATCGCCACGGACGTGACGCCTCGCGTTTCGACGTCCGCGTGACTCGGCTGATCGGCGCCGCAATAATGCGACGAGCTTAACCCCCGGAGCACCTGGGAGCCTTAGGGAACCATGCGTAACCCAATGATTCGTCTGTTCGTCGTCGTGGCGCTCGCCGCGACGACCGCGGTGTCTGTACCGCGTGTCGTCACCGCCGCGGACCGCAAGCCCAACATCGTGTTCATCCTGGCCGACGATCTGGGCTATCGCGAGCTCGGCTGCTTCGGCCAGAAACTCATCAAGACACCGTACCTCGACAAGCTCGCCCAGCAGGGCATGCGTCTGACACAGCACTACGCGGGCAACGCCGTGTGCGCCCCGTCGCGCTGCGTGTTGATGACCGGCAAGCACCCGGGCCACGCCTTCGTGCGCGACAACCGCGAGATGAAGCCGGAGGGTCAGCACCCGATCCCCGCCGAGGAGGTCACGATCGGCGAGCGTTTGCAGAAGCTGGGCTACGTCACCGGCGCATTCGGGAAGTGGGGTCTCGGCGGGCCCGGCTCCACCGGTGATCCGATCGACCAGGGCTTCGACAGGTTCTACGGCTACAACTGCCAGCGCCTCGCGCACAGCTACTACCCGGAGTACCTGTGGTCGAACAAAGAAAAGGTGATGCTCGACAACCACCCGCCCGTGCCCGGCGGCGGACGTCTGCCGAAGGGCGCCGACCCGAGCGACCCGCACAGCTACGACGCGTTCAAGGGTGCGGACTACGCCCCCGACCGCATCAGCGAACAGATGCTCGAGTTCGTCAAGGCGAACAAGGACAAGCCGTTTTTCCTGTACTACCCGACGATCATCCCGCACGTGGCGCTGCACGTGCCCGACGAAGAGCTCAAGCCGTATCTCGCGTTGGGCTGGAACGACCCGCCGTACGTGGGTGGCCGAGGCTACACGCCGCACTACACGCCGCGCGCCGCCTACGCCGCGATGATCACGCGCATGGACCGCTACATCGGCAACCTGCTCAGCCTGCTCGACGAGCTCGGCCTCGCCGATAACACCATCGTGATCTTCACCTCCGACAACGGCACGACGCACCTGCACGACGAGGTCGACGAGGTCTTCTTCAACAGCGTCGGCGAGCTGCGCGGGCTCAAGGGTTCGCTCTACGAGGGCGGCATCCGCGAACCGACGATCGTCCGCTGGCCGGGTCGCACGCCCGCGGGGACGGTCAGCGACTACGTCAGCGGCTTCGAAGACTGGACGCCCACGCTGATGGAGATCGCCGGAGGCAAAGACGCGATCCCCGCCGACACCGACGGCGTCTCGATCGTCCCGACGCTGACGGGCAAGGCGCAGGAGCCGCGCCCGTTCTTCTACCGTGAGTTCACCGGCTACGGCGCCCAGCAGTTCATCCGCGTGGGCGACTGGAAAGCCATCCGCCAGCACATGGCCCACGGCAACATGCACGTCGAGCTCTACAACCTCGCCGCCGACCCCAGCGAGATGTACGACGTGTCCGCCGATCACCCCGACATCGTCAAGCGGCTGACAAACCTGATGGAAGCACAGCACAGCAAGTCGACCGACTTCCCGCTGCCGGGCGTCGACACGCCGGTGAAGAGCAAGAAATAGCGATCGGTGCGAAACAGGTGACACACCGATGTTGCCGGAGAACAATGTGACATGGACGGCACATTCAGTTCTGACCACGACGCCATTGTCGAGCTTGACTTGCAACTCGACCGCTTCGTCGACCGCCTGCGGCGCGACCCGAACTACCTCATCATCCATGAGGCAGCGTATCGCACGGCCGTCGAACGACGCGGCGCGGGCGGCCACCCAATAAGGCCGAGTGAGTTGTCACAGCTACCCGACACCGCGGTCGACCGGTTCCTGTGCGCCGAGGCGATCTGGCTGCGCGACCCAGCCAACGCTCTGTTGATGATGGCGGTGCTCGAAGAAGCATGGGCACTACACAAGGATTCCGACAACTCGTACGACATGCGGCCCGTCCTGCGATGGCTCGGCGACCTCGTGCTCCAGAACGCGGCACGTGCCGAGCCATGGAAGATTGTCGAGCGACTCTGGCGCGATATGCGCCGCGCAATCAACGAGCTCGAAGACAAGGATTAACGCTCGTCCGGCTCGCGCGCCACGATCCTGACGTGTTGCACGCCCGCGGCGTTGATCGCGTGCATCACGCGATGCATCTCGCGGTAGTCGATGCCCTGGTCCGCGCGGAGGTCGACCTTCAGATAAGGCTGTTCCTCCAGCTTCCGCCGCAGCGCCACGGTCATCGCGCCGAGCTGGTCCGGCTCGTACCGCTGGTAGTCCGTCTGGATCTCCCTGATGTGCGTGCCCGGCCCGTCCGGCAGCACGTTCACCACGACCCGCGCATGCTGGCTGCCGTCGATGCGATACCCGTCGGGCTGCGGCGGGTCGAGCTCCGGCAGTTCCGTCGTGGTGAAGTTGGTCACCAGCAGGAAGAACACGATCAGCTGAAACACCACGTCGAGCATGGACGTGAGGTTGAGGTCGATCTTCCCGGTCCCCTTCGCTCTGGTCGTGCGCATGGATCGCGCCTCCGTCACGACACGGGGTTCGATCGGTCGCGTTTTGCGTCGCGGGTATCGGGTTAGACGCGCGGGCCGGGCGATGGTTCACGGGCGGGTCAGGACTCGAGCTTGTACTCGAGGTCGTCGTCTTCGCCGAGGAGGGCGAGGTCGGCTTCGGTGAGCGAGGGGATCGACTCCGACGCGTCGGGGATGGATTCCTTGAAGAAGGACAGCTCGTCGGAGGTGTTGCGCAGGCGGAGGTTGAGCACGCGTGCGATCATCCACACAACCTTGAGGCCCATCGCCGGCTCGATGGTCAGCAGGTTCACCAGCTTGGTGCGGTCGACCACGAGGGCGCGGGCCTTGCGTGTGACACGGACGTCGGCGGAGCGCGGCGCCTTGTCGAGCAGCGACATCTCGCCGAAGAAGTCGCCCGCCCGCATGGTCGCCAGCGCATCGCCCTTCTTGACGACCTCGGCCTCGCCGCTGAGCAGGACGTAGAGGTTGGCGTCGGTGCCGCCCTCCTTGATCATCAGGTCCTTCTCGTCGTACTTCCGGACCTCGGCGATGTTGAGGATCTTGACCACTTCCTTGTAGTTGAGGCTGTGGAACAGCGGGATCTTGCGGAGGACCTCGACCTTCTGCGCGAGGTTCGCGTCGTTCTCCGCGCCGACGCTCTCGATGGTCAGGATCATGGCGGTGCAGTCGTCGTGGCTGCCGCGTTCCTTGGCGAGTGCGACCATGTGCTCGGGGATCTGGTCTTCAGAGAGGTTATCGGTGTACTTGAGCAGTTCGCCGTCGTTGAACGCGCCGCAGACGCCGTCGGACGCGAGGATGAACTTGTCGCCCGACATCAGCTCGAGGAACAGCGTGTCGATCTCCAGGAACTCCTTGTGCCCGAGGGCGCGGATGATGGGCGACTTCTTGCCCGTCATCTCCTTGGCCTCGGCGGCGGAGATCTGGCCGGTCTTGAGCTGGTAGTTCAGCGCGGTGTGGTCTTCGGTAAGTTGGACGACCTCGCCGCGGCGGATGAGGTACGCGCGTGAGTCACCGGCGTGCGCGACCACGGCGTGCTTCTTGAACGTCATCACCGCCACGACCGTGCACGCCATGCCCTTCCGGGAGTCCTCTTCCTTGGAGCGGTTGTGTACACGCGTGTTGGCGACGCGCACGGCGTTGGCCAGCAGCTTGATGGCGGAATCGCGGTCCATCTGCTCGGCGAGCTTGTCCAGCTCGGCGCGGTTGTTGACCAGGTGATCGTGAATCGTCCTGCAGGCGAGCTGGGCCGCTTCGTCACCGCCGACGTTCCCGCCCACGCCGTCGCAGACCACGAAGAGCCCGAGTTCCGCGTCGATGAGGTAGGCGTCCTCGTTGACGTCCTTGTTGACGCCGATCTGGCTGTACCCGTGAGACGCGTGACTCATTTGAGGACCGGTGTTTCGGGGGGCGTGCGGCGAGCCGCGGCCGGGTTCCATCCACGTCGGAGCGGCCCGGCCCACGAGGCGGGACGCGGAGTATTCTACGATACGCATCGGCTGTGCGCAACCCTCGGCATGAGCAGCCCATCCCGCAACGCACACCGACCGGCGATCCGGCTTGCCAGTAAACCGCTGCAAGGGTATTGTTTGCACTTGTAGAATGCGGCTATACTTGCACACGCGAAGGGGCCCCCAGCCGCGACCCACCGGGTTGATCGCATCGGAGCTGGTCATCCCCCACTGCGCACTCAGCACCGCCGCCAGGGCAAGCACGTAGCACCGTGGAATCCATATGAGTTTCGCCGTCAAGCGAGTGAAGGACACCGATTGCCCGAAGTGTGGCTATCACATGGACGTCTCGGCCTACAAGCCGCTGACGCGTGTGCCCTGCCCCAACTGCGGCACGCAGGTGCCCGTCCCCGCCAAGCTCGGCGCCATGTACATCCACACGCTCATCGGCGAAGGCACCGGCTCGATCGTTTATGAAGCGTTCGACCGCGTGCTCGGACAGCCCGTGGCCGTCAAGGTCATGAAGCAGCGCAAGGACAACCTCGGCAAGCAGGACAACCTACAGGAAGCCCGCTCGCTGCTGATGCTCGACCACCCCAACGTCGTGAAGGTCCACGCGATCGACACGCGACGCGGGCAGCCGTGCATCATCATGGAAGTCCTCCGCGGCGGCTCCCTCAAGGAGCGCTTCAAGGAAGAGGGCTCGATCCCCGAAAAAGAGGCCGTCGACATCGGCATCCAGATCTGCCGGGGGCTCCACGAGGCTCACGAGCACGGCCTGCTCCACCTCGACGTCAAGCCCGGCAACATCATGTTCGACAAGGGCGGCATCCCCAAGATCCTCGACTTCGGCTACGCCGGCGTCGACGTCGACGATAAGCCGTCCGAGATCCTCGGCACACCGTACTACGTCGCCCCCGAACTCGTCCGGCAGGAAACGCCCGACGTCCGGGCCGACATCTACAGCCTCGGCGCCTCGCTGTTCCACATCATCTCCGGCACCCCGCCGTTCGATGGCGAGAAGATCAAGGACCTGGTGGTCAAGCGTCTGAAGGAGCCGCCGCCGGACGTAAGGAAGTACAATTCCGCGGTGTCCGAGCGGACCTCCCGCGTGCTGCAGCTGATGATGGCGCAGGACAAGGACGACCGCTACGACGACTACCCCGAGACGATTTCCGCCCTGGAAGGCGCCCTCGAAGAGCTCAAGTGAGGGCCACTCCGCCGCCGGGCGTGCAAACCGCCCGTTTCCAGCCGCAAAATTAATGTGAAGATTGTGCCGGAGCTGACTTGACCGGACCGACAAGGACGGGCAAAATGGTGGGCTTTACCGGATTGAGGTCCTTCAGTACTTACGGAGTTGCTTGGATATGGCCAACTACACAGGCCCCAAAGTGAAGCTGTCCCGCCGCGTCGGTGTTCCGATCGCGGACAACCCGAAGCACACCTCGCGTCAGCTGACGCCGCCGGGCATGCACGGGTATCGCGGCCGTCGGCTGCGTGACTACGGCGTCCGCCTCAACGAGAAGCAGAAGCTCCGCTACCACTACAACGTGCTGGAGCGCCAGTTCCGTCACTACCTCGAGAAGGCCAGCCACGCGAAGGGCAACACCGGCGAGGTGCTGCTGACGCTGCTGGAGCGCCGCCTCGACAACGTCATCCGCCGCCTCGGCTACGCCCGCACCATCTGGGCCGCGCGCCAGATGGTCGCCCACGGCCACATCCTGGTCAACGGCGTCAAGACCGACCGCCCGAGCTTCTCGGTGTCCGTCGGCGATCAGATCTCCATCAAGAAGGACAAGGTCCGCGAGCTCGTCCGCGAGAACCTCGAGTCGCTGCCGGGCCACGAAGTCCCGTCGTGGCTGAGCTTCGCCCCGTCGGACCTCACCGCGTCCGTCGTCGCCGAGCCGACCACCGACCAGGTGCCCTTCGACGTGAATATGAACCTGATCGTCGAATTCTACCGTTAATCCACGGCGGACTTTCACACGAATCAACAAGACCCACGGGCTTCGGTCCGTGGGTTTTTTCATGCGCGATCAGACCTATTTCGCCGCCGCTTCGAGCAGCCAGTAGGCGAACGGGGCGATCAGCATGGGCGAGTCGATGACGTCGAGGATGCCGCCCATGCCGGGGATGAGCGTCGACGAATCCTTGAGACCGGCGTCGCGTTTGAACAGGGACATGGTCAGGTCGCCCGCGTGGCCGATGAGGGCGAGCAGGACGCCGGTGATCGCGGCCCAGCCGAGCGTGTAGCTGCGGTGGGCGACGACGAGCTCGTCGCCCTGCGTGCGCCACGTGTCGGCCACGCCCCACGGCTGCTGGCTGAGCCAGGCGAACCCGAGCGCGACCAGCGTGCTGAACACGACCGCGCCGCCGAGGCCTTCCCACGTCTTGCCGGGGCTGAGCCACGGGATGAGCTTATGCTTGCCGATCGCGCGGCCGGTGAAGTACGCGCCGATGTCGCCGGACTTCGTGATGAAGATGATCGCCAGGACGACCCACGCCGAGTGCCACCGCCGGATCGCCAGGAAAAAGCCGCCCATCACGCCGAGGTAGGTCACGGCCATCATCGTCGCGCCGACCGCGGCGACGACGCCCTGGATCTGAGCGTCCTTCGAGTGCCAGATGATCGTGCCGACGAACGAGATCGCCAGCACGGTCGCGATGATGGTGATGCCGGTGGGCGCCGAAAGCGACATCGGCGTGGAATACACGGCCACGGCGCCCGCGATCGAACAGGTCGCGATCAGCCACGCTCGCGTGTGGATGTCGTTGGCCTTGCAGATCGTCGCCAGCTCGCGCGACGCGAGGATGATGATCACCGTCAGCAGCGCCAGCAGCACGATGCCCGGCGGCGGCGTCGGACGCCCCATGAACACGTCCTGCCAGAACCCCGACAGCGGCACCGTCGCCAGCCAGCTGTCGAGCCAGAACAACAACGCGATCGTCACCAGCAGCAGCGGTCCGAAGATCAAGCGGTACTTGAGCATGGGCGTAGTGTCGAGGGGCGCGACGCGTGTTGCAAGTCGGCCGCGCGGGGCGGACGTCGGGTTTGCCGGGTCGGCCCGTTCAGGGTTTCACCCATTCCGGATCGGTCGCGCACGCCGGGACAATGGGTGCGGACAAAGGAGTCGCCGATGCTTGACGTCAGCGTGCTGTACAGCGGACTGGAAACCCCGTCGACGCCCCACCGCTACGGGCGGGCGATCACGCAGATCGACCCGCCGGAGCACCAGCGGATGAAGGTCGCCCGCAGCGCCGCCGAGCGACGCCCGATCGTCGTGTGGAACCTCACGCGGACGTGCAACCTCAAGTGCGTGCATTGCTACACCAACAGCGAGGCGAAGAAGTACCCCGGTGAGTTGACCACCGAGCAGTGCAAGGCGGTGCTCGACGACCTCGCGGCGTTCCAGGTCCCCGCCGTGCTGTTCAGCGGGGGCGAGCCGCTGGTGCGACCCGACCTGTTCGAGCTCGCGGCGTACGCGCGTTCGCTGGGGCTGCACGTCGTGCTGTCGACCAACGGCACGCTGATCAACCGCGCCACCGCCGATCGATTCGTCGAGCTGAAGTTCGCGTACATCGGCATCAGCCTCGACTCGGCGCTCGCGGAGGTGCACGACAAGTTCCGCGGCGTCGAGGGCGCGTTCGAACGCACGCTGCGTGGCATTCGGCACTGCATCGGCGTCGGCCAGAAGGTCGGCCTCCGCCTGACGCTCACGAAGCAGACCGCCCGCGACATCGACCTGCTGTTCGACCTGATCGAGCGCGAGGGCATCAACCGCGTGTGCTTCTACCACCTGTGCCCCGCCGGGCGCGGCGTCGACGTGCACGCCCCCACGCACGAGCAGACCCGGGCCGCGATCGACACCATCATCGAACGCTCCGACGCGCTGAACGCCCGAGGCTGCCGCACCGAGATCCTCACCGTCGACAACGCGTGCGATGGGCCCTACCTGTACCTCAAGATGCTGCGTGAGAAGCACCCGCGCGCCGAGCAGGTGCGGGAGATGCTCGAGTGGAACGGCGGCGCCCGCTACTCCAGCGGCGTGGGCATCTCCAACATCGACTTCCTCGGCAACGTCCACGCCGACCAGTTCTCGATGTTCCGCACGTTCGGCAACGTCAAGGAACGCAAGTTCAGCGAGATCTGGCAGGACACGACCAACGACGTGATGGCCGGGCTGAAGGATCGCCTGCCGCGCCTCACCGGGCGGTGCGCAGACTGCCGGTTCAAGACGATGTGCGGCGGCTCGCTGCGTGCGCGTGCCGAGGTGGTGACCGGCGAGACCTGGGCGCCGGACCCCGGCTGCTACCTGACTGACGACGAGATCGCCACGGGCGTGTAAGGGCGGCGTGCGACGACCCGGCTTCGATGATAGGAATGGAAGGCGTGATTACTTCGGCGCGATCGCGCCGAAGCGGCGCTGCCGGTTGGCGAACGACTCGAACGCCCGCTCGAGATGATCGATCGTGAAGTCCGGCCAGAGCGTGTCGGTCACCCAGAGTTCGGCGTAGCTGATCTGCCAGAGCAGGAAGTTGCTGACGCGCATCTCACCCGCCGTGCGGATCAGCAAGTCCGGATCGGGCAGGCCCGCGGTGTAGAGGTGCTGCTCGATCGCGGCCTCGTTGATCGCATCGGGGTCGAGGCGGCCCGCGGCGACGTCACGCGCGATCGCGCGCACGGCGTCGGTCAGCTCGGCGCGGGCGCCGTAGTTCAGCGCGAGGGCGAGCGTCATGCCGGTGTTCGACGCGGTGACGTCGACGGTCTCGTCGAGCATGTCGAGCACGGACTGCGGCAGCCCGTCGCGCCGACCGACGTGGGCGAACTGGATGTTGTTGTCCATCATCGTCTGCCGCTCGATCTCGAGGTACTGGCGGCAGAGGCTCATGAGGAAATCGACCTCGGTGTCCGGCCGCTTCCAGTTCTCCATGCTGAACGAGTAGAGCGTCAGCGCCTCGACGCCGCGCTGGGCGCAGCGGGTGACGACCGGGTGCACGACCTGCGCGCCGTGCTTGTGGCCGAACACGCGCGGCTCGCCGCGCTGCTGGGCCCAGCGGCCGTTGCCGTCCATGATGATCGCCACGTGCCGCGGTAGCCGCGCGGGCTCCGGCGTCGCCGGCGACGACGCCGTGGCGACGTCCACCGTCGCGGCTTCCGCCTGCGCCTGGGCGACCGTCGGGATGTCCGTGGGCTTGTTCATCGCTGAGTCGTATGCCGACCGAACCACCGGCGTTGCATCCGTCGACCGTTTCGCACGCGGCGAAATCGCCGAACACGTCCAATCATTCTACCGTCTGATCAGCGTCTGCGAGCGTTCCGGCCCGATGCTGACAATTCCGACAGGCACGCCGACCGTCTTCTCGATCAGTTCGATATAACGCTGCGCCGCGTCCGGAAGTTCGCCGTAAGACTTGCAACCGGTGATCTCCTCGCTGAACCCGTCGACCTCCTCGTACACCGGCGTGACCGCTTCGAGCTCCTCGGCGCTGGCCGGCATGTGCTCCACACGCCTGCCGTCCAGCTCGTAACCGACGCAGATCTTCAGCTTGTCGAACCCGGCGAGCACGTCGAACAGCATGACCGACAGCTCCGTCGCCCCGCAGATCGCGGCGCTGTACTTCACGACCATCAGGTCGAGCCAGCCGCAGCGGCGCGGGCGGCCCGTCGTCGTGCCGTACTCGTGACCCCGCTCGCGGATGCGGTCGCCGTCGGCGTTGTTCTGCTCGGTGACGAACGGCCCGCCGCCCACGCGCGTCGTGTACGCCTTCATGATGCCCACGATGCGACCCACACGTCCGCCCGGCACGCCGCTGCCCGGATACATGCCCAGCGACGAACAGTTGCTCGACGTGACGTACGGGTACGTGCCGTGATCGATGTCCAGCATGCACGCGTTGGCGCCCTCGAACAGCAGCTTGCGGCCGTCAGCCATCGCGCCGTGCAGCAGCGGCGTCGTGTCGCACACGTGCGGCTCGAGCACCTCGGCGTATTCGCCGTACTGATCCGCGAGCAGTTCCGCGTTGATCGGCTCGAACTCCTCGTCCGCCATCGCCGCCAGCGACGCGAGCATCGCGTTCTTCACCGCCGCGATGTGACGCAGCTTCTCGCGGAAGCGGTCGCCCGTGTAGAGGTCCGCCACGCGGATCGCCGTCGTGCGCAGCGCCTTGTCGGAGTAGCACGGGCCAATGCCGCGACCGGTCGTGCCGATCTTGCGGCCGTCGCCGCGCGACTTGCTGACCGCGGCCTCCATCAGCAGGTCCTGCGTCTTGTGGTACGGCATCACGACGTGCGCCCGCTGCGAGAGCTTGAGGTTGTCGCCGACCTCGACGCCGCGCGTCGCCAGCCCGTCGATCTCCTCGAGCAGCTTGACCGGATCGACCACGACGCCGTTGGCGATCACGTTGAGCTTGTCCGCGTGGATGATGCCCGACGGGATCAGGTGCAGGGCGTACTTCTCGTCGCCGACGACGACGGTGTGCCCCGCGTTCGCCCCGCCGTTGTAGCGGACGATCACGTCGTAATCCGCCGTCAGCAGATCGACGATCTTGCCCTTGCCCTCGTCGCCCCACTGCAGGCCCACGACCGCTGCGTTGTCACTCATCGGAGTACCGTTCCTTACGCAAACATGAAAAAACCCTCAGCCGAAGCTGAGGGCGAGTTTTGCCTTTTACCCCAGACGGGGGTGATCCGCACCCGACTTTCGCCGGGAAGACTCGCCGCGGAATGATTGCCGCATTTTCGCGTCGATTATAGCGACTAGCCCGACGACGCATCAAGGTCGTTTCGGCGCATCGCGTATTACTTCGCGAAGTTCAACACGCCGATCACGCCCATCGCTCCGGTGCGCGTCGCTTTGCCCCAGTCCGGGACATTCTGCGTCGGCATATCGTTGCCCGTCACGGCGCCGGCCTTCTTGTCCACCGGGGCCGTGCCCACGACAATCACGCCGGTCGGCGTCGGGTATACGCCCGTCAGATCGACCTGGCTGGCGCCCTCGCCGGTCGCCCAGTCCCACTTGCCCACGAGCAGCGAGCTGTACGACAGGCCGGTCAGGTCCGGGCGGTACACGCGGACGAAGTCGGACCACACGCCCTTGGCGTCCTTGTCCTCCAGCGGGCTGGGCATCTGCTGATAGGCGTTGGACGTCGTGATCACCCGCCGCCCGTTCGCCACGACATACACGTTGCCCGCCGCGTCGGTGCGAACCGTCGGCTCGACACGCGTGCTGTTCAGCTCAGGCCAGCCCGCCAGGAAGTGCGGCCATCGCTTGAGCAACGGGTCGCTGAATCGCTTGTCCTGGAACTTGTTGCCCTCGCCGAACTCCGCGAAGTACGTCGCGTGGAGCATCGTGCCGGTGTCGAGCGTCATGCGGCCGATCCACGAGAAGTGCATGTTGCCGTGCGTGCCGGTGAACTGGTTCTGAAACGCTTTGCCGGGGTTGTCGGGGTGCTTGATCGCGTCGCCCTGCCAGTAGTTGTTGACGTTGTTGCCGTGCGCGCGGGCGACGGCGACCAGCGAACCGGCCGACTTCGACGGGTAGGTATAGTCGATCGTCAGCGCGTCGACGAACTGATCCGGCGTCGACACGCCCTTCGACTCCGGATAGAGCCGCTGCCACCACAGCAGTTGGCCGTCCTTATCCATCGCGATCACCCACGGCTCGAAGTCCGGCTTGCCGTCCGGCAGCTTCGACTTGTTATTGCCGCCGAGGTACATGCGGTTGTCGCGCCGATCGATCGCGATCGTCCCAACGTGGGCGCTGGGCGTCGTGCCCCAGCGGTAGCCGTAGTACCCCTTCTTCGTGCCGGTGACGTCGACGGTTTCCTTGCTTGCCGGGTCGTAATAGCCGGGGAACATCGCGTCGAACGGCCAGCGTCCCTGCTTCTCGCCGCCGTTGCCGTCGCTGCTCTTCGCGAGAAAGTCCTCGCGTGTCCACGACCGAAAGTCGCCCCGCTTCCAGATCTTCAGCACGATGCCCGAGTACGTCACCGGCGACGGCGCGGCCGACGCGGGCGTTCCCGCCCACTCGCCGTCGCCCGTCCAGTGCGTCCGCCAGTGCTCCACGACGTCCATCTCGCCGTCGGCCTTGAGCCGATGCACCGCCATCCAGTTGTAGCTGTACGGCTCGCCCGTCGCGTAGACAACCTTGCCGTCGGACCCCACGTCCCACGCCTGATCATCGCGCAGCGGACCGGTCGCGCCGACGTCGACGCACCACGTCAGTTTCGTCGGTGGCGCGTCGACGAAGTTGCCGTCGAGCCGCGCGACGAAGTAGCCGCCGTCGCGATCCTTGCCGTCACGCGTGCCGGAGATGTAGAGATCACCCGTCTTCGCGCCCGGCACGCTGGTTGCCTTGATGAACTTCACGTCCTGCGCCGAGTCCTTCGGCAGCGTCACCACACGCAGCGGCTTGAGGTCGGCCGAGAGATGCAGGATGAACGGCGTCATGCCCGTCGGATCGCTTTTCGGATGTGCCCCGCCGAGTTCGATACGCGGCGTCGACGCCGGCAGCCACGCCAGATCGCTCGCCCCGCCGCCGATGAGGAACGAACCGTCCGACAGCCCGTACACACAGCGCAACTGTTGATCGCCATCGCCGCCCACGTAAAACACCGCGTCGTTCGGCGCCGCGCAAGCCGCGCTCGTCGCGCAGACAACCGCGAAGGAACACACCCACATCGCTGACGCAACCACTCGTGCCCGCATGAATGATCTCCTGAAGAGCAGCGACGCTTATGAGCACCGCCGCTCCGATATAGCGTATCACGACCCGCACGCATTCGCCATCGCTCGTGGTATCATGCCGGCATGCACAAGAACGTCGAGCGAGTCCTGATCCCGCGCGACCAGATCGACGTCCGCGTGCGCGAACTCGCCGCACAGATCGCCAACGACTTCCGCGACGAATCCGGCGGAGACGAGCCGCCGGAACTGACCATCGTATCGATCCTCACCGGGTCGCTGATCTTCCTGGCCGACCTGATCCGCAACATGCCGCTGATGCTCCGGCTGCGGATGATCACGGTGCGCTCGTACCCCGGCAAGTCGATGACGAGCCAGCCCGCCGAGATCGAGGGCCGCCTGCCCGACGACCTGACCGGCCAGCACGTGCTGATCGTCGACGACATCCTCGACTCCGGCCAGACCATCACGCTCGTGCGCGACCTGCTCGCCGAGCGCAACCCCGCGTCGGTCCGCACCGTCATGTTCCTCCGCAAGGACACCGAGCCGGCCCGCGAGACGCACGTCGAGTACGTCGGCTTCGACGTCCCCGACGAGTTCGTCGTCGGCTACGGCCTCGACTTCGACGGCTACTACCGCAATCTGCCCGACGTCGTCACCCTCAAGCGCGAGGCGCTCAAGTGATCGCACCCCGTGAGATCGCGACGCCGGACAAGCCGCTGCACTTGCGCCGCACCGGCGCGACGTGGCAGGCCGACTCGCCCGAGGACGCGCTCGAGCCGATCGATCCGGCGCTTGCGCCCGCCGCCGCCGCGCTGCCCGCCGACCTGATCCAGGGCGACGAGGCGATCATCCTCCTGATCAAGCCCAGCCCGTGGTACATCCTGCTCGGCTCGCTCAACACGCTGATCCTCATCGGCGTGCTGTGCGGCGTCGGATTGTTGATCAACGGTCGCTACGGACTGGCCGAGTACAGCACCGACGGCATGGTCTCGCTCGCCGCCGCCCTCGCGCTCGTCCGCCTGTTCTGGCAGGCCTTCGAGTGGTTCAGCCGGACGTACGTGCTGACCGACCGCCGCATCATCCGGATCAAGGGGGTGCTGCAGATCGAAATCTTTCAGGCGCAGCTGACGGAACTCGAGCGGCCCGCGCTGCTGTACTCCGTCCGCGAGCGCCTCTTCGGCCTCGGCACGATCAGCTTCACCACGCATCGCGCGGTCTTTCCGTCGGCGTACTGGCTCATGGTCCGCCGCCCGAATCAGACACACCGCGTCATTCTCGAGACGATGCAGCGGTACGGAAGGTGAGTTATTTGGTGATTTGGTGAAGTGGTGATTTGGTGATGTGTCGCGGCGTGAACGAACGCAGCGACACCCATCTCAGCAACACCGAGCCGATCGATTTTCACAAGCGGCAGCAGCCACCATTGGGCTGTTACATCACCAAATCACCACTTCGCCAAATGACCTCACGCCGGTGACGGGATCGTCTCGATCACCTGCTGCATCAGGCGGCTGGTGGTGACCGGGCTGCCGTCGTGCATGTAGGTCTTGGCGATCAGGCGGTGAGCGCAGACGGGGATGACGTTGGAGATGATGTCGTCGGGCACGACGTAGTCGCGTCCGTTGAACAGCGCGGTGGCGCGGGCGGCCTGGCTCAGCGCCAGCGTGCCGCGCGGCGAGACGCCGATCTGCAACTGGTCGTGCGTGCGCGTCGCCGTGGCGATGCGGACGATGTAATCGATCAGCGAATCGTCCAGGCGAACCTCGTCGACGCGCTTCTGCAGGTCGATCACGTCGTCGCCGGTCATCACCGGCTGGATCTCCTTGAGCGCGTGGATCGACGGCCGCTGGTTGATGATGCGGGCCTCGTCGTCGGCGCTGGGGTAGCCGAGGTGGATCCGCATCAGGAAGCGGTCGAGCTGCGACTCGGGCAGGAAGTACGTGCCCTCGAACTCGAAGGGGTTCTGCGTGGCGATGACCATGAACGGCGGGTCGAGCGGACGCGTCTGGCCGTCCACCGACACCTGCGCCTCGTTCATCGCTTCGAGCAGCGCCGACTGTGTGCGCGGCGTCGTGCGGTTGATCTCGTCGGCCAGCAGCACGTTCGAGAACACCGGCCCGGGATTGAACACGAACTTGTCCGACTCCTTGGAGTACACCGTCACGCCGAGCACGTCGGCGGGCAGCATGTCCGGCGTCAGCTGCAGGCGGTTGAACCTGCAGTCGATGCTGCGCGCCAGCGACTGGGCGAGCACCGTCTTGCCGACGCCCGGCACGTCCTCGATCAGCACGTGCCCGCGCGCCAGCAGGCACACGATCACACGCTCCACGGCGGACTTGTTGCCCATGAACACGCCGGCGATGTTCTTGCGAAGACTCTCGAGTTTATCCATGCGACCCTTTTCCCAAGTGAGCCCGTAGTATAACGTTTCGACGCATCGTTGACACCGCAACACCCCGCCCGCCGGCGACCCCGTCCCGCAGGTTGGCACCCGCCCGGCGCGGCCGTACCATTGACGCGGCATCGAGGCGTGAACGACGCAAGGAGGTTCCACATGTCCACCCGACGGATCACCGTACTCGGCGACGGCGCGATGGCGACCGTGCTCGCCCTGCTGCTCGACTCCAAGGACCAGCACGTGACGATCTGGGGCCCGTTCCCCGAGCACATCGACGCGCTACGCCAGTCGCGCGTCAATGAAAAGTACATGCCGGACTTCCCGCTGCCCCCCTCGCTGCACCTCAGCGCCGATGACGACATCGTGGCCAACGCGGACCTGGTCGTCAACGCGATCCCCACCCAGTACGTCCGCGGCGTGTGGCAGCGCGTCGGGCCGCACATCGCCGAAGGCACGCCCGTCGTCTCCGTCGCCAAGGGCATCGAGAACGACACGTTGCTCCGCCCCACGCAGGTCATCGCCGACGCGCTCGGTGAGCTCGACGCGCCCAAGCGACCCATCGCGGCGCTCAGCGGCCCGAGCATCGCCAACGAACTGGCACGCTGCCTGCCCGCGACCGTCTGTGTCGCCGGGCCCGACGACGCGTTCATCCGCGACATCCAGCAGCTGTTCACCACGCACTGGTTCCGCGTGTACACCAACGCCGATCTGCTCGGCGTCGAGCTCGCCGGCGCGACGAAGAACGTCATCGCCCTCGCCGCGGGCATCATCGACGGGCTCCAGGCCGGGTACAACGCCAAGTCCGCCCTGCTCGGGCGCGGCCTCGCGGAGATCACACGCCTCGGCTCCGCCATGGGCGCCCAGCCCGACACGTTCTTCGGCATCGCGGGCGTCGGCGACCTCGCCACGACGTGCTTCTGCCCCGAGGGACGCAACCGCTCCTGCGGCGAACTGCTCGGCAAGGGCATCAAGCTCAAAGACGCGCAGGAGCGCATCCACGGCATCGTCGAGGGCGTTGCGACGACCAAGTCCGTCATGCAGCTCGCCACGAAATACGACGTCGAGATGCCGATCACCGCCGCGGTGAATGATGTGCTGTTCGAGGGCCTCGACCCCATCGACGCCATCGCGCGGCTGATGAGCCGCCAGCCGAAAGAGGAACGCGTGGGGTGAGCGATCCGCGTGTCATCCTCAAAACCGAGCGATTGATCCTGCGTGAGATGATCGCAGCGGACGCGGAGCACTGGTTCGGCATCCTCGGTGATGCGCGGGCGATGCGGCACTTCCCGAAGGTTTACACGCGCGGTGAGGCTGCGGAGTGGACCACGAAGAACATGCGACGGTACGACGCGCACGGATTCGGGTGGTGGGTGATGATCCGTCGCGACGACGGCCGATTCGTCGGCGTGTGCGGCATCTCGATCCAGCAGATCGATGGCGTCGGCGAGCACGAAATCGGTTACCAGTTGCTGCCCGAGTTCTGGGGAAAGGGCTACGCGACCGAGGCGGCGTGCGCCGTGCGCGACCACGGGTTCAACGTGCTGAACCTGCCGCGACTCGTGTCGTGGATGGGCCCGAACAACACGCCATCCCGCCGCGTCGCCGAGCGCGTGGGCATGACGTTGGAGAAGGAAACGACGAACGCCGCGACCGGCGAGCCGCACGTGGTGTACGCGATTCATCGACAATAAAAAACCGCCCGTCACGAGGACGGGCGGTTGTGGTGTTTGATGTTTGCACAGGGGAGAATCAAGCCGACCCTCCCTTGGTCCCTCCCTGAAAGGGAGGGAAACCGTGCTGTCTTACTCGGCGGACTCGCCGACTTCCTGCTCGACGATCTGGTCGCCGGGGCGCTCGGCGCCCTGCGACTCGGCGGCGGCGGCGGCTTCGGCGAGCATCTGCTCGTGCGTCTGCTCGGCGGGGACGACCGGCTCGGCGAGCTTCTTGAGGCGAAGCTGCGAGTACGGCTTGAAGCCCGTGCCCGCCGGGACGAGGTGACCCAGCAGGACGTTTTCCTTGAGGCCGATGAGCTCGTCGCGCTTCGCGGCGAGGGCGGCCTCGGTGAGGACCTTGGTGGTCTCCTGGAACGACGCGCCGGACAGCCACGACTCGCTCTGCAGCGAGGCCTTGGTGATGCCCAGCAGCAGCGTGCGGGCGGACGCCGGACGCGGACGCTTGCCCTTGGCGCCTTCCTTGCCGTCGGCCTCGGCCTTGGCGTTGGCCTCACGCAGCTCGGGCTTCTCGACGAGCGTGCCGACCGGGTAGCTCGTGCCGCCCGGCTCCATGACCTTGACCATGTTCGCGATCCGCGCGTTGGCCTCGCGGAAGCGGAACTTGTCGACCACGTCGAACGGCAGCAGGTCCGTATCGCCGACGCTCTCGACGCGCACCTTGCGCATCATCTGGCCGATGATCACCTCGACGTGCTTGTCGTTGATCGGCACGCCCTGGGCGCGGTACACGTTCTGGATCTCTTCCAGCAGGTACTGGTACAGCGCCTCCTCGCCCTTGATGCGGAGGATGTCGTGCGGGATCAGCGGGCCGTCGATCAGCGGATCACCCGCCGTGACGAAGTCGCCGGTGTGCACGAGCAGGTGCCGGTCCTGCGGGACGTGGTGTTCCTTCTCGAGGCCGGCCTCCGAGCGGATGATGATCGTCATCTTGCCGCGGCGCTTGTCGCTGCGGAGCTCGACGGTGCCGGAGATCTCGGCCATGACGGCCGGGTCCTTCGGCTTGCGGGCTTCGAACAGCTCGGTGACACGCGGCAGACCACCGACGATGTCGGCCGAACCGGCGACCTCACGCGGCTGACGCGCGAGCATGTGACCGGCGCTGATCTTGTCGCCTTCCTTGACCTCGATACGCGCCTTCGCGGGCAGGTAGTGGAAGTCGAGGATCTTGCCGTCGCTGTCTTCGATGACGATACGCGGGTGACGCTCGCCCTTGTGCTCGATGACGACGAGGGCCTCGCTGGTGCCGGACTTCTTGCCCTTGCCCTTCGCGGCGTCCTGCTCGGTGCGGACGGTTTCGCCGGGGATGATGTCCTCGAACCGCACCGAACCGGCCTTCTCCGCGAGGATCGGCACGCGGTGCGGGTCCCAGACCACCATCAGCTGGTTCTTCTTGATCGTGTCGCCGGGCTTGACGAGGATCGACGCACCGTAGGGGATCTTGTAGTGCTCGAGCTCGCGGCCCTTGGCGTCGAGGATGGCCAACTCGCCGTTGCGCTTCAGCGCCGTCAGCACGTCGTTGCCGTCCTCGTCCTTGACCGGCACCTCGTTACAGTCACGCAGCAGGATCGAACCGGCGTGACCGGCCTTGTGGCTGTTCTCGAGGATCGTCTTGTGCGCGATACCACCGGTGTGGAACGTACGCATGGTCAGCTGCGTGCCGGGTTCGCCGATCGACTGAGCGGCGATGATGCCGACCGCCATGCCCTCTTCGACGAGGTGACCGGTCGACATGTCCTGGCCGTAGCACTTGGCGCAGCAACCCAGCGGTGAGTCGCACGTCAGCGGGCTGCGGACGGTCACCGCGTCGATGTTCAGGTCCTCGATCTTGCGTGCGGCCTCCTCGGTGATGATCTCCGAATCCTTGACGATGATCTCGTCGGTGATCGGGTTGATGATCGTCTCGCGGGAGATGCGGCCGATGATCTGGTCACGCAGCGGCACGTCGACCTCTTCACCCTTGTAGATGGCCTTCTTGGAGATGCCGCCGCCGGTGTTGCAGTCGCGCTCGTTGACGATGACGTTCTGCGCCACGTCGGCGAGCTTACGCGTGAGGTAGCCCGAGTCGGCCGTCTTCAGCGCGGTATCGGCCAGACCCTTGCGGGCGCCGTGCGTCGAGGAGAAGTACTCCAGCACGTTGAGGCCTTCGCGGAAGTTCGCCTTGATCGGCGTTTCGATGATCTCGCCGCTCGGCTTGGCCATCAGACCACGCATGCCGGCCAGCTGCTGCATCTGGCTGACGTTACCACGGGCGCCCGAGTCGCTCATGAGGTACACGGGGTTGAGGTAGTGATGACCGGCCTTGGAGTCCAGCGGCACGATCTTGCCGACCTCGTCGCGGCGGTCGTTCTTCAGCTCGTTGATCAGCTCCTTGGTCACCTGCTCGCGGCAGTGCGCCCAGATGTCCAGCAGCTGGTTGTAGCGTTCGCGCTCGGTCAGGGCTCCGGCGTGGTAGGCACGCTCGACCTTGTCCACGCGCTTCTGCGACTCGTCCAGCAACTCCTGCTTGCGGGCCGGGACACGCAGGTCGGTCACGGCGAAGGACAGGCCGGCCTTCGTCGACCACTTGAACCCGACGGTCTTCATCGCGTCGAGGAAGTCGATCGTCGCGCCCTTGCCGCAGTAGGCGAACACGTCGTCGATCGCGCGGCTGCAGCCCTTCTTGCCGAGGTAGCAGTTGTAGTACGGCACGCCCGACGGGCAGACGTCGTTGAACAGCAGGCGGCCGACCGACGTGACGAGGCGGCTGTTCGCGGGGAACGGCTCGGGGTCGGACTTCTGACCGTTGACGACCTCGGCGTACTTGCCCTTGGGGAAGCGCACCTCGCACAGCTCGTGCTTGGAGATCTTGCCCATGTCGAAGGCGAGGATCGCCTCCATCGGGTCGCGGAATTTGAGCTTCGGCGTGCCGCCCTCCTGCAGGCCAGGCGCGAGGATCGTCAGGTAGTACACGCCCATGACGATGTCCTGCGACGGCGAGATGATCGGGTTGCCGTTGCTGGGCGAGAAGATGTTGTGCGTCGACAGCATGAGCATGTGCGCTTCGGTCTGCGCCTCGATGCTCAGCGGCAGGTGCACGGCCATCTGGTCGCCGTCGAAGTCGGCGTTGAAGCCGGTGCAGACCAGCGGGTGGATCTTGATCGCGTTGCCTTCCACGAGCACCGGCTCGAACGCCTGGATACCCATGCGGTGGAGCGTGGGGGCGCGGTTCAGCAGCACGGGGTGCTGGTAGATCACCTCTTCGAGGATGTCCCACACCTCGGGGTCACGCCGCTCGAGCATGCGCTTGGCGGACTTGATCGTGTCGGCGAACCCGTGCTCCTTGAGCTTGCGGATGATGAACGGCTGGAAGAGCTCCAGCGCGATCTTCTTGGGCAGACCGACCTGGTGCAGCTTCAGCTCGGGGCCGACGACGATGACCGAGCGGGCCGAGTAGTCGACGCGCTTACCGAGCAGGTTCTCGCGGAAGCGGCCCTGCTTGCCCTTGATCATGTCGGTCAGCGACTTGAGCGGACGGTTCGACGAGCCGAGCACCGGGCGGCGGCAGCGGCCGTTGTCGAACAGCGCGTCGACGGCCTGCTGCAGCATGCGCTTCTCGTTGCGGATGATGACCTCGGGGGCGTTGAGATCCATCAGCTTCTTGAGGCGGTTGTTGCGGTTGATGATGCGGCGGTACAGGTCGTTGAGGTCCGACGTGGCGAAGTTGCCGGACTCCAGCAGCACCAGCGGACGCAGGTCCGGCGGGATCACGGGGACCACGTCCATGACCATCCACTCGGGCTTGTTCTCCGAGCCGCGGATCTGGTCGACGATCTTCAGGCGCTTCGCGAGCTCCTTCATCTTCAGCTTGGAGCGCGTCGCGGCCATGTCTTCGCGGATCTGCGCCGCGACCTTGTCGAGGTCGAGACGGGCGAGCAGTTCCTTGACGGCCTCAGCGCCCATGCGGGCGTCGAAGCTGTTGGCGCCGTACTCGGCGCACGCCTGGCGGAACTCGTCCTCGGTCAGCACCTGCTTTTCCTTGAGCGGGGTGCCGCCGGGGTCGACCACGACGTAGTCCTGGAAGTAGATGACCTTCTCGAGGTCGCTGGTCTTCATGGCCATGAGGTTGCCGAGGCGGGACGGCATGGCCTTGAAGAACCAGATGTGCACGACGGGCGCGGCGATGGAGATGTGGCCCATGCGCTTGCGCCGGACGCGCGAGTGCGTGACCTTCACACCGCAGCGGTCGCAGATGATGCCCTTGAACTTGGTGCCCTTGTACTTGCCACAGGCACACTCGTAGTCGCGTTCGGGTCCGAAGATCCGTTCGCAGAAAAGGCCGTCCTTTTCCGGGCGGTAGGTGCGGTAGTTGATCGTCTCGGGCTTCTTGACCTCGCCGAAGCTCCACGAACGGATGTCGTTCGGGGACGCGAGCATGATCTTCACCGAGCCGTAATCGTTGATGCGGTCGTACAAGCTCTCAGCCATCGGGTATTCGCTCCGTGATGCTGATGGTGTCGTGATCTTCCCGGAATATCGTTACACGCCGCGTTGCGCCCGGGGGGTCGCTCCGCGGGATTCATTTCGCAAACACTTACAGGAGGCTGCCGCCCTCGATCGCCTTCTTCTCGAGGGTCACGTTCAGGCCCAGGCCCTTGATCTCGTTGCACAGCACGTCGAACGCGACCGGCATGCCGGCCTCCAGCGTGTTGGTGCCCTTGACCATGGACTCGTAGATCTTCGTGCGGCCCTCGACGTCGTCGGACTTGACGGTCAGCAGTTCCTGCAGGATGTACGCGGCGCCGTAGGCCTCGAGCGCCCACACTTCCATTTCGCCGAAGCGCTGGCCGCCGGTGCGGGCCTTGCCGCCGAGCGGCTGCTGCGTGATCAGCGAGTACGGACCGGTCGCACGCGCGTGGATCTTGTCGTCCACGAGGTGGTGCAGCTTGATGAGGTACATCACGCCGACGGTCGTCTTCTGATCGAACGGCTCGCCGGTGCGTCCGTCGTGCAGCTGGATCTTGCCGCCGGGGGGCATCTGCGCGAGGATCTCGCGGGCGGTCGGGGCGCTGGCCCCGCCTTCCTTGGTCTCCTCGAGGCGACGCTGCACGTGCTGGTTGGCTTCCTCGATCGCGGCGTGCACCTCTTCCTCGGTGGCGCCGTCGAACACGGGCGTGACCGCCTGGAAGCCGAGCACCTTGCAGGCCCACCCGAGGTGCGTCTCGAGGATCTGCCCCACGTTCATACGCGAAGGCACGCCCAGCGGGTTGAGCAGCACGTCGACCGCCGTGCCGTCCTCGAGGAACGGCATGTCCTCTTCGGGAACGATACGGGCGATGACACCCTTGTTGCCGTGACGACCGGCCATCTTGTCGCCGACGGCGAGGTGACGCTTGGTCGCCAGGTAGACCTTGACCATTTCGAGCACGCCCGACGGCAGCTCGTCGCCGCGCTTCATGTGGGCGAGCTTGCGCTCCATCTCGGCCTGCACGGCCTCGATGCGCGGCCAGAACTGACCGACGATCTGGTCGGCCTGCTCCTTGGACTCCTTCGAGCCCTTGATCCACTTGCCCTTGAAGCTCTCGATCTGCTCCAGGATGATCTCGTCGATGTCCGAGGCGCCGACCTTCTGACGCGTCGACGGGTCGACCATCGGCGTGCCGGTCACCTCGTTGACCTCGTCGATCATCTGCTTGAACAGGTTGATCATCTTGCCGTGCATCGACTTCTCGTACGACTTCATGTCGCGGCGGAGCTGCTTCTTCTGGTCCTCCGACATGTGCATGCGGCGGCTGAAGCGCTTGGCGGCGACGACGACGCCCTCAGTGCCCGCGGGCACTTCCAGCGAGTCGTTCTTCACGTCTTCACCGGCGCGACCGAAGATCGCGTGCAGCAGCTTCTCTTCGGGGGTCAGCTCGCTCTTGGACTTCGGGCTGACCTTGCCGACGAGGATGTCGCCGGGGCGGACGTGCGTACCGATCTGGATGATGCCGAACTCGTCGAGGCTGGCCAGCTGCTTCTCGGAGACGTTGGGGATGTCCCGCGTGAACTCCTCGCGGCCGAGCTTGGTCTCGCGGATCTCGACGTCGAACTCCTCGATGTGGATCGAGGTGAACACGTCTTCCTTGACGAGACGCTCGTTGATGACGATGGCGTCCTCGAAGTTGTAGCCGTCGAAGGTGTTGAACGCGACGAGCACGTTCTTGCCGAGGGCCAGCTCGCCCTGCGACGTCGCGGCGCCGTCGGCGATGATCTGCCCCTTCTTGACCCGCTCGCCGAGCTTGACGATCGGGCGCTGGTTGAGGCAGGTCTTCTCGTTGAGGCCGACAAACTTTCGCAGCTCGTACTCGTCGGCGTTGTCGACGACGATGTGCTGCGCGTCGATCGCGGTGATGACGCCGGCGTTCTTGGCGCGGATCACCATGCCCGAGTTCTTCGGGACTTCCTTCTCCATGCCGGTCGCGATGATCGGCGGATCGGTCTTGACCAGCGGCACGGCCTGACGCTGCATGTTCGAACCCATGAGGGCGCGGTTGGCGTCGTCGTGCTCGAGGAACGGGATCAGCGCGGCGGAGATGCCGACGATCTGCTTGGGGCTGATGTCGACGTACTCGACCTGCTTGGAGTCGATCTGCGCCAGCTCACCGTCGATGCGGGCCAGCACGTGGCCGGTCTGCAGCTTGCCGTCGAGCTGGATCATGTCGGTCGGCGCGAGCACCGCCTGCATCTCTTCGTCGGCACGCAGGTACACGTGCTCGCCGGACACCTTGGCGCCCTTGACGACCTGGTAAGGCGTCAGCAGGAAGCCGTACTCGTCGATCTTCGAGTAGATACCCAGCGACGCGATCAGACCGATGTTGGTGCCTTCCGGCGTCTCGATCGGGCAGATGCGGCCGTAGTGGGAGATGTGCACGTCGCGGACCTCGAAGCCCGCACGCTTGCGGTTCAGACCGCCCGGTCCGAGGGCCGACAGACGACGCTCGTGCGTCAGCTGGCTCAGCGGGTTGGTCTGGTCGACGACCTGCGACAGCTCGCCGCGGCCGAAGAAGAAGTCGATCGACGAACTGATCGCCTTAGAGTTGATCAGGTCCGCGATCTTGTTCAGCTCGTCGGGGTCCTTGACGCTCATGCGCTCCTGAACGGTGCGGCGGAGCTTCAGGAAGCCCTTGCGCATCTCTTCGACCGCGAGCTCGTCGAGCGTGCGCAGGCGACGGTTGCCCAGGTGGTCGATGTCGTCCGTGTGGGCCTTGTTGCGGCTCGAGCGCAGGTCGAGGATGTACTTCAGCGTGGCGAGGAAGTCCTCGGGCAGAAGCTTCATCTCGTCCTCGGGCAGGTCGAGGTGGAACTTGCGGTTGACGCGGAAGCGGCCGACCTTGCCGAGGCGGTAGCGGTTCTCGTCGTAGAACTTCTCGTCGAACAGCTGCTTGGCCTTGTCGACCTGCGGCGGGTTGCCCGGACGCAGGCGGCTGTACAGACGCAGCAGCGCCGACTCGTACTCGGTGTGGTCGCCGCTGGACTCGAGGTGCTCGGCGGCGATCGTGTTGAGGATCAGCGGGTCGGACACGTCGGAGATGACGCGGACCTTCTTGAGGTTCGAGCCCTGGACCTTGCCGATGGCCTCGCCGATCTGGTGACCGGGACCGACCAGCTCTTCGCCGGTGTCGGTGTCGATGATCGCGGCGGCGGCGTAGTGCTCGGGCTTGAGCTTGCCGGCGGGGACCTCTTCGACGGTGTAGAAGTGGCCCAGCAGCGACTCGGTCGTGCTGAACCGCTCGTCCATGGCGCGCATGAAGGTGGTCGCGGCGATCTTGGTCGACTGGTCGATCCGCATCGCCAGCACGTCCTTCTTGGTGACCTCGATCTCGATCCAGCTGCCGCGCTCGGGGATGATGCGGGCCGAGTGCAGCGGGCGGTCGGACTCCGACGACGCGACGCCGAAGTCGACGCCGGGCGAGCGGTGCAGCTGGTTCACGATGACGCGCTCGGCGCCGTTGACGATGAACTCGCCGCCGCCCATCATGATCGGGATCTCGCCGAGGTAGATCTCCTCCTCGGGCATTTCCTTCTTGTCCTCGCGGACGAGGCGGACGGCGATGCGGAACGGCATGCCGTAGGTCAGCCTCAGCTCGCGGCACTCGTCCGGCGTGTACCGGGCGCCCTCGAGGGTGTAGTACAGATATTCGAGCTTCATCGTCCCGTCGTAGGATTCGATCGGGAAGATCTCACGAAGCAGCCCCTCCAGGCCCTGCCGCGTCTTGCGCTTTTCAGGGTCAGCCACGGCCTGCTGCAGGAGGCGCTCGTACGCGCCGAGCTGGACTTCGATGAGATCGGGGATAGCCAGAGCGTCCCCACGCTTGGAATAATCGCGCACATTGCGCATATCGATCACCTCTCGTTCGACCTGCCTACAGGGAACAATCGATTACCGCGTAACCGGAATTAAGGGAGATTGCCACGCCAAGCCGCTGTACATGTTGCGCACTATCAGCCCGCCTCAAAAGAGGGTTAGTGTAGCAAATCCCGCGCCCTCGGGCAAGGGCCATCGGACCGGGTGGTCCAATGCTCCGCTCCGCCCCGCTGACGCCTCCGTCGCCGCACCGTCCGAAAAGACGTTATTCCGGATCGGTCGGTCAACACCGGCGGCGGACCACCCGTTCAGGTGGCCCGCCGCTGTGTTTTTCGTATTCAGAAACCGTCGGTATCGAGTTACTTGAGCTCGACCGTACCGCCGGCCTCCTCGATCTTCGCCTTCAGAGCCTCGGCCTCGTCCTTCGACACGCCTTCCTTGATCGGCTTGGGCGCGCCGTCGACCAGGTCCTTGGCTTCCTTCAGACCCAGGCCGGTCGCCTCGCGGACGGCCTTGATCACCTGGATCTTCTTGTCGCCGGCGGCCGTGAGCACGACGTCGAACGAGGTCTTCTCTTCGACCTCTTCGGCGGCAGCGGCGGCCGGACCGGCCATCATGACCGCGCCACCCGCGGCCGGCTCCAGGCCGTAGGCCTGCTTCAGGTAGTCCTTGAGGTCGACGGCCTGCTTCAGCGTCAGCTCGGCGATCTTGTCACCGAGGTCCTTGATGGCGGCGTCGAATTCCTTCGTCTCAACAGCGGTATCAGACATCGTATCACTCCATTCCGTTAGCTTGTCTGCGAGAGGCGATCGACCATCGATCATTTAACCCGCCAGGCGGGCCCGTCGCGGACCAAGTCAGGATGTTCAATCAGTCACGGTTAGACACCGGCGCCCACGCGCCGGTTACGCATCAGCCAACCTTCGCGATCGTTTCGCCCTTTTCGAGCTTCTCTTCCATCGCCTTGAGGATGCTGGCGATCGCGTTGCCGGCCCCGACGGCCGCGCCGATGATGTTGCCCGCCGGGCTCAGCAGCAGTTGAATGACCTCGGCCTGGGCCTCTTCGCGGGTCGGGAACTTGCTCAGACGCTCGATCTCGTCGGGCCCGAAGATCGTGCCCTCCATGACCGCGCCCTTCAGCTGGACGGTCTTGAGCTTCTTGGCGATCTCGATCATCTCGCGGGCGACGTTCACGACGGACTCACCGCCGTACACCACCGCCGTCGGCCCGTCGATCAGCTCGTTGATCGGCGCCAGGCCGGTGCCCTCGAAGGCCTTCTTGGCCAGCGAGTTCTTGACCACGGTCACGCGGATCGCCTTCTGGGCCAGGCCCGAACGCAGGGCGTGGGTGTCCTTGGAATTGACGCCGCGGATGTCCACCAGCAGCGCGTCGGTCGTGCCGTCGAACTGCTTGCGGTACATCTCGATAATCATGTTCTTAACGGGTTTGCTCATAGCTCACCTCGATACACGGCCGGGCCGTGCTGGGTTCGTGTCTTTATCGAATCAGGCCTCAACCGGAGCGCCGCTGGCGATGTCCACGCGGACGCCGGGGGTCATCGTGCCGCTGAGGCACACTCTCTTGACGAACTGCCCCTTCGCCGACGACGGCTTGCGACGCACGATCTCGTCGATGAAGTAACGGGCGTTCTCCAGCAACTGGTCCGCCGAGAAGGACATCTTGCCCACCGGCGCCTGCACGTTGCCGAACTTGTCGTTGCGGTACTCGATCTTGCCCGCGGCGTAATCCCTGACGGCCTTCGCCACGTCGGGGGTCACGGTGCCGGCCTTCGGCGAAGGCATCAGGCCGCGCGGGCCGAGCACCTTGCCGAGCTTGCCCACGTACTTCATCGCGGCCGGTTCGGCGACCGCCACGTCGAAGTCCATGAACCCTTCCTCAACCTTCTTCGCGAGCTCCTCACCACCCGCCGCAACGGCGCCGGCCGCCGTCGCACCTTCAACCTTGTCCGGCCCGCAGAACGCGATCACCCGCTTGGTCTTGCCCGTGCCGTGCGGCAGCGAGATCGATCCACGGATGTTCTGGTCGGCGTGCTTGGGGTCGACCCCCAGGAACATCACCACGTCCACGGTCTGGTCGAACTTCCCCTTCGAGAAGCCCTTGACGAGCGCCACCGCCTCCTCCAGCGGATACGACCGCTGGATGTCGACCTTGGTCATGTCGTCACGATATCGTTTTCCCCGTTTTGCCATAACGCCTGCTCCTTTTGAGTGGCTCCCACTGTTGTAGGCCCGTGGTGTGGCTCTGTTGGATTGTTAAATCGGTCTCTGCCTGATCAGCCCTCGACGACCACGCCCATGCTGCGGCAGCCGCCCATGATGGTGCGGCAGGCGGCCTCCAGCGAACCGGCGTTGAGGTCCTCGAGCTTCTCCTTGGCGATCGCCTCGACCTGAGCCATGGTGATCTTGCCGACCTTGTTCTTGTTCGGCTCACCCGACCCCTTGGGCACGCCCGCCGCCTCGAGGATCAGCACCGCCGCCGGCGGGCTCTTGACCTCGAACTCGAACGAGCGATCCTGGTACACCGTCACCACGACCGTCACCTTCTTGCCGTTCAACTCGCGGGTACGCTCGTTGAACTGCTGGATGAACTGACCGGGGTTGACGCCGTTCTGGCCCAGCGCGGGGCCGATCGGCGGCGCGGGGGTCGCCTGACCACCGGGCGCCTGAAGCTTGAACTGCGATGTAATCTGCTTGGCCATAACCGTATCGCTCCTCAAATAGCAACGAGCCGAGTAGTTTAACACCCGGCGTCGGCGGCGTCTACCCCCTTTCGGGACGTTTTTTCGGCCCGGTCGGCAGATCGTTAGTCACGGGTCACCAACCACTAACAACGAGCATCCTAGCGACTAGTGGCCACGGACGCCTGCCATTAGGATGCCTCCATGCTCGAAATCTCCCGCACCGTGAAGTTTTGTTTGAACGGCGACGGGTCGCTGGCCGATCACGTGCCGGTGGACAACTCGTTCGCGGCCTGGCCCCCGATGCGCGGCTTCGGGCGTTACTACGAGCTCGACGTCACCTGTCGCGGCGAGGCCGACGCCGTGACCGGCTACTTCATGAACATCAAGCGGATCGATCACGCCACCCGCGCCGCCGCCCTGCACATCATCGCCACCGCCGCGCGGATGTCCGACGGCGACGTGGGTATGGGCTCGGTCATGCGGGACGTGCTCGAGAGCCTGCACGCCCGGCTCGATCACGCGGTGATCGCCGTCACGCTCCGACTGACCCCCACGTACACGCTGACCATCGAGGAGGCCGACATGTCGAACGTGCTGCTCAGCCAGCAATACGAGTTCGCCGCCGCCCACCGCCTGCACGCCCCGCAGCTCAGCGAGCAGCAGAACGTCGAGGTGTTCGGCAAGTGCAACAACCCGGCGGGCCACGGTCACAACTACCGCGTCGAAGTCACCGTGCGTTGCCCGGTCGACGCCGAGGGCGCGATCGCCGACGTCGAACGCCTCGACGCGCTGGTCAACGCGACGGTCATCGAGCAGCTGGATCACAAGAACCTCGACATCGACGTGCCGCAGTTCGCGGCGTTGAACTCGTCGGTGGAGAACATCGCGAAGGTGATCTACGAGATGCTGCACGACGCCGCCGACGCCGCGGGCATGCCGCTCGATCAGGTGCGTGTGTGGGAGACGGCGAAAACGGCATGCACCTATCGCGGCTGATCGGCCGCGGGTTCCGCGACGGGCGGCGCTTCTTTCCGCCACTGCCAGATCACCCACACCAGCGTCGCCGCCATCATCGCCGCACCGGTGATGTACACGCGGAGGGCCGAGCCGTCCTTCCACGCGATCAGGCCGAACAGCATCGGCCCCACGAGAAAACTCGCCCCCGCCAACGCCTCGGAGATGCCGACGCTGCGCGCACGCGTCTGCTCGTCCGCGTTGGCGTAGTACAGCGAGTGGAACACCGCGACCGACTCGCCGAGCCCGACGCACGCGGCGCACACCACGGCCAGACCCCACGTCGGCGCGAACGGCAGCAGGCCGAATCCGATGCCGCCGCACGCCATCCCGGCCATCAGCACGTAAGGCTTGACCAGCAGCCTTCGCATCCGCGCCAGCGCCAGCGCGCCCAGCGGCACCGGCACGAACATCAGCATCAGGCCGATCGCTTCCTGCGCCTTGTCCCAGCCGCGCTCCACGGCGAGCGCGGGCCAGAGCGTCGCCCACAGCCCGCGGATCAGCACCGCGGCGACAAACACGCCGACCCACGCCATGCGGCGCTGCGCCGCCGTCGACGCGAACGCGTGCGTCTGTTTCACCGCGTGATCCGAGGGCGGCGCGGTCCGCGCGATCAGTTGCAGGATCGTGTGCAGCACCGCGAGCCCGATCACGATGCCGACGATCACGCCGAACGGGCTCGTGCGACACCACCCGCCGACCAGCGGCCCGATCGACCCGCCCGTGCCCCACGCCACGTTGTAGCACGCGATCGACCACGCCAGCGTGCGGAACGGCTGCACGTGCGACATGTTGACCTGGAACGGCACGTAGTAGTGACCGATCATCGTGCCCATCATCGTCGTGCCGATCACGAACGCCCAGAACTCGCCCCACCACACCGCCGTGAGCCCGACGCACACGGCCCCGGGCAGCATCACGATCATCAAGAGCGGCGCAAAACGCACCTTCACCCAGCGCCCGGCGATCAGCGAGCTGACGCAGTACGCCGCGGCGCCCGCCACGGAGATCAGCATCTGCTGGCGCGGCGGCACGCCCATGCGGGTCGCGGTGATGTTCATCCACGACAGCAGCAGCATGAGCACCGTCTCGACGAGCATCGGGCCGAAGATCAGCAGGCTCAGTTTTCGCACGCTGGCGCCATGCCACATCGCAGCCGCGCTCCGATCCATAAAAAAAGCCACCCCGCTCGGGGGTGGCTCATAGTACCGTTGTTCGGGCAACGAATCGCACCGGGGCGGGTCAGCCGACGATGTCCGTCACCTTGATCTGCAGGTAGGGCTGCTTGTGACCGGCCTTGCGGCGGTAGTTCTTGCGGCGGCGGAACTTGATGATCGTGACCTTCTGACCGTTCACTTCGTCGATCAGGTCGGCGGTCACCTTCGCGCCTTCGACGTAGGGCTGACCGATCTTCGGGGCGTCGCCGCCGCCGATCATCAGCACCTTGTCGAACTCGATGGTGTCCGCATCGTCGGGAAGATCGCGCAGATCGACACGGATGGTGTCGCCCTTGCCGACCTTGAACTGGCAGCCGCTGTCTTCAATCACCGCGTACATAGTCGTATCTCCTGTCTCAATCGAGCCGGGCATGATAGCGAGCGGGCCCGACGATAGCAAGGCTTGTTTCGGGTTGATCCGGCAGGAGGCTCACCGACCGGCCGCGCTGGCCGTCTGCTCGGCGGCTTTGCCGGCGGCGATCGCCGCGGCGACGCGGTCCAGGTGCCCCGCCGCCGTGTCCACGGTCCACTCGGCCGCGATCCAGCCGTGGGGGTCGACCAGCACCGACTTGCGCCGCGGCTGCTCGATGGTCTGCCCGTCGACCTTCGAGGTCGTCAACGCGCCCCAGTCGCGGGCGATCTTGTGATCCACGTCGCCGACCATCAGCGCATTGATGCCGTGCAGCGAGCGGGCGATCTGCAGCGATTCGTCGTCGACGTCGCACACGGCGATCACCGTCGCACGCAGGGCCGCCATGTCGACCAGCAGTTGCGTGAACTCCGTCGCCTGGCAGCCGCACTTGGGGATGTCCGTGGCCGGAATGATGTGCACGACGACCCACCGACCGCGGTAGTGCGACAGGTCCACGTCCTTCAGGTCGGCGTCGAGCCCGATCAGCGCCGGGGCGCGGCGGCGACCGTCGGTCGGCGCCGCGGACGACACGGGTTCGGCGGGCTTCGTCGGAGCCGGCGCAGCGACCGTCGTCGATTTCGCTTCGGGCGTGTCGGCCTGCGCCACCGGCGCGGGCGTGGTGGCCGCCGGTTTCGCCGACGCGTGACCGCCCCGCTTCACATCCGACGCGCATCCGCCGATCGCCAGCAACATCACAGCGACCAGGCCGACGCGACCGAGATGTCCAGCCGACTGAATCACCATCAAACTCCTGAAAACCTTGAGCGGCGTGAATCGATTGTATGAGTCACACGGCCCGGAAAAAAGAGCTGGGCGGTGGTTTCCCACCGCCCAGCCGTTATTCGCAACGAGGCGAGCCTCGTCGTTTGTCTATCCAACCACGATTACTTGTAGAAGTTCGTGGCTTCGGTCTCGTCCACCGAACGCGTCAGTTCGTCGCTGGTCATCTTGACCTTGAACCGCACGTCGCCGGCTTTCACGGCCTTGATGTTGACCTTCCAGCTTGCCTTCTGCTGCGGAGCCAGCGTCGGCAGCGGAGCAAACGTGATCGTCTTGCCCGCGACCGAACCCTTGGTCGCACCACTGGACGACACGTACTCCATCGAGTCCTCCATCTCGGCGACGATCGTGATGTTGTTGCCGACCGCCGAACCCTGGTTGGTCACGGTGATGACGTAGTCCACACCCTTGCCAACTTCGATCGGGTCCTCGACGTCGATCACCTCGAGCAGGATCGCCGGGATGCCGATGACCTTCGTCGACGACATGGCCTGAGCGCTCTCGGCGCACTTGCCCTTGACGAAGCTGGTGACCTTGTAGTCGCCCATCGCGCTGGGCTTGATCGTCACGCAGCCCTTCTTGGCGCCCTTCGCGGCCAGAGCGCCGACGTTCCAGGTGACCTGGCCGTTGGCGTAGGTGCCGCCCTCGGTGGCGCTGACGAAGGTCGCGCCGGCCGGGAGCTGAGCCACGAGCACGGTGTCCGCCGCGGTCGCGTCGCCCTTGTTCGACAGGTCGACACAGTAGGTGATGGTGCGTCCGAGGAAGACCTTCTCCGGGCTCTCCTGCGAGATCGCGAACACCGGCTGGCGGATCGTGATGCTCGCCGCGGCGTCGTCGCTGAGGCTGCCCGACACGGCCGAGGCCTTGTTGTCGAACTTGCCGGTCTTGCTGGCCTTGGCGACCAGGTCGTAGGTACGCGACTCGCCGCCCTTCAGGTCGCCGGCGTTGATCGTCATGTTCTGCTTGCCGTCGGTGTACATCAGGCCGGCCGGCAGGTTATCCGTGATCTTCACGTCCTTAGCGATGCCCGTGCCGTTGTTCGTCACGGTCAGCTTGATCGGGATCGTGTCGCAGAGCAGCGCCTCAGACGGCATCGACTTCACGAGCTTCAGCGAAGGCTGAACGACGACCGTCGACACGCAGACCAGCGGCGTGTAGGTCACGAACGCACAGCTCTTGATCGTGCCGACCTTGGTGGCCTTGCCGGTCACCTTGATCGTCTTGGTCTCGTGGGCGGCCATCGTGCCCAGGTCCCAGGCGATGCTGCCGTCGGCGGCCTTGCCGCTGGGCGACGAGCTGGCGAGGGTGAAGCCCTCGGGCAGTTCGTCGGTCACCATCACATCCTTGACGGTGGTGTCGCTGAGGTTGAAGACGTTGATGTCGTAGGTGTAGTTCTGGCCGATCGCCACTTCCTTGGGCACGATCTTCTCGAGCACGACGAGGCGCGACGAGGCGGTGCCGGGGTAGTACAGCGACGCGTGGTTGGTGTCGGCGTAAACCCGCTCCATGCCACGGGTCGTGTCGTGGGCGTTGGCGTAGTAGCCCATGCCGGTCGGCATCGGGGCCGGACGCGGCGCGGGAGCGGCGGACGGCGCGGCGGACTGCGGCGGCCACACGAAGTCGTGCGGCTGGAAGCGCGGGTGCCACTTGCTCCACGTCTGCGTCTTCGGATGAGGTTCCCCACGAACGGTGGGCGCGAGGGGCGGTAAGATGGCCCCGAACGGAAAGGACCTCGATATGAGCGGAGTACGCAGACGATTCAGCAAGGCGTTCAAGGTCGGCGCGGTGGCGCTGGTCACGGAGCAGGGA
>WGMA01000049.1 GCA_016125285.1 Phycisphaera sp. | reverse complement strand
GCGGCGGCGACGCGCCGACGGCGTCGCGGACGTACGTCGGGCCGGACGTGGACATCTCGGCGACGGCGATGCTCAGCGGCGACGGCGGCAAGGTCGTCGTGTGGTCCGACGAGCAGACGCGGTACTTCGGCGACATCGACGTGACGGGCGCGACGGGCGGCCTCGTTGAGGTGTCGGGCAAGGACAACCTGACGTTCGACGGCGCCGCGGCGACCGGCCCCGAGGGCTCGGTGCTGCTCGACCCGAAGTTCATCATCGTCGACAGCACGGGCACGGTGCTCACCGGCGACATCTTCTTTACGGACAACGTCGGCGCGACCATCACGATCACGTCCGCGTCGCTGGGAGCGCTGCTGGACAGCGTCGGCTTCGTGCAGCTGATGGCCAATACGGACGTGCTGTTCAAGGCGGATGTTGACGCGAGCGGCGGCAGCACCAGTTCGCTTTACGTCTACGCGGGGCGTAGCATCGAGATCGATCCGAGCGTGACCATCTACCTCGACGGCGGCTTCTACGCGGTGTTCAACGCCGGGCAGCGGATGGGCGTGGTGCCCAGTGATCGCGACGCGGGCTCCGCGAACTTCACGATGGGCGCTGGCAGCGAGCTCAACCTGGCTACCGGCGGGTCCTCGGCGGAAGTGGATATCTCGGGCTTCAACCCGCTGGAGGTTCAGCCCGGCAATGAGACTGGCCAGGTCATCCTCGAGACGATCACCGCCGGCACAATCCACGTCAACACCGACGCGACGAGCGGCATCACCGCGAACGGCAACCTCATGGGCGGCAGCATGGCCACGGTCGCGCTGGAGTCGGAGAGCGCCACGGGCAACATCACCATCAACGCGTTCGTCGGCGGGCAGACGCCGATCTTCATCGACTCCGGCAGGGACGTGATCCTCGGCGCCGGCGCGAGCCTGTACGCCGACACGTCGTACGACGTTAAGATCAGCGCCGGCGATCAGGGCGCGGGCAACTTCACGATGGCGGCCTCGTCGTCGGTCACCGCGGACGGACACGTGGAGATCATGGCGACGGGCGACGCGACCATCGCGGCGATCGGTTCGAACAGCCTCGACGACGACGCGATCTCGATCGCCGCGGGCGGCGCGATCATCGACGGCAACGGCGCGAGCCTGAACGTCCAGGCGCGTGGCGGTTCCGAGTCGGGCGCCGAGTTCGTCGCCGCGGGGGGCGATATCGGCTCGGCCGGCGACCCGATCGAGGTCGACGTCAACGCGCTGGCGGCCGTCACCGCGTTCACCGTCCATCACGATCAGTTCTTCGACTTCACCGGCGACGTGTTCGACCTGTCGCTCACCGCCGGACGCGGCCAGGGCAGCCAGATCGTGCTGACCTCGGGCGGCAACGTCTACGACGACGACGCGCTGGGGATCGACGCCGGCGACGGCTTGCTGGACGGGATCGCCGACAACTTCACGGTCGTCGCGATGAATCTGGGCCGGGGCACTTCACCGGTGAACATCAACGCGGGCACGATCAACACGAGCGGCGTCGCGGGGCAGGTGAACACCGACACCGTGCAGAGCCCGCTGGTGATCAACTCCAGCCCGAGCACCAGCGGACCGGACTACATCGTCCGCCACGACGGCATGCTGACGATCGACGCCGACATCATCCGGAACGGCGGCGGCGGCGCGAACATCATTCTCGAGTCGAGCGGCGACCTGATCATCAACGCCGGTCGCACCGTCAGCGCCACCGACAGCGGCGCCAACGTCGAGCTGCTCTCGCACCAGAAGGCCATCGTCAACGGCACGCTCGTCGCGAACAATCAGATCTTCATCGACGGCCTCGAAGGCGTCACCTTCGGCTCGGCGGCGAGCGCCGCGGCGTCGTTCGGCATCGAGCTCCACGCCGGCGTGCCATTCTTTACCACGAGCAACATCGATCTGGCCGACGGTTCGATCATCGACGGCGGCTCGGACTTCGTGAACGTTGAGGCCAACGGCGACGTCCGTCTCAGTTCGCTGAAGAGCACGTCGACCGACCCGTTCGCGATCCGAGTCACCGCACACATGGGCATGATCACCGACAACGGCGACACGAACACCGACGTGGACGTGCCCAACGGCGGCGTGCAGTTCAACGCGTCGGCCGGCATCGGCGACACCGGCGCCGGCGAAGAGATCGACATCAACGTCAACAACCTGCGTGCCGCGACGACGGGCGGCAACCTCGTCATCCAGGAGTTCGACGGTCTGGTGATCGACGAACTCGAGAACGAGAGCAACGGCGTCATCGACGTGTCCACCACCGGCGGCACGTCGATCGAGGGCATCTACTCGAACCGCGGCAACGTCACCATCGACGCGATCCAGGACATCTACGTCGACGGCGACATCGAGGGCGCCGACCAGGTCTACCTCAAAGCAGGCTGGAACGACTCGTCGCCCATCGCGTTCGGCACCGGCACGAGCGGCTCGGGCGTGGCGATCATCGCGAACTACACGCAGCTGCGCGTCGGCAACGACGTGCTCGGCGGTACGGCGGACATCGACGCGGTGACCAACGCCCCGCTGTTCCTCGACCCCGACGATGGCGGCGCCCCGTCGCAGGGCTTCGAGTACATCACCGACAACAACATCGTCACGACCACCTCCAACCTGCCCGACGACACGCAGTTCGGGTTGGACGGCACGCCTGACGGCATGTACTTCACGATTCATACCGTCGCGGGATCGATCACGCTCGACAGCCCGCCGGTCAGCTCGTTCAACATCGGGCTCTTCGCCGACACGGGCATCACGGTGCAGAACGGTCCGTTCAACCTCGACAGTTTCACGGCGCAGGTGGGCAACGGCGACATCACCATCGACACGCCGATCACCGTCGCGGCCAACGGCAACATCACGCTTCAGAGCAACGTCGACGTCTACGTGAACCAGCCGCTGACGATCTCCGGCGCCGGCGGGATCACGATCGACGCGTCGGGCAACGTGAACTTCGCGGCGGCGGGCGACCTGACCACGTCGACGCAGACGATCAGCGTCACGGCGGACAGCAGCCTGTTCGGCCCCTCGGACCTCGACGGCGGGATCAACATGGCGGACGGAACGGTCTTCGATTCGGGCGGCCTGATCGCGCTGAGCTCCGCCGGGCAGATCAGCCTCGGGCGCCTGCAGACCATGAGCTCCAGCACGGCGGCGGTGCAGATCACCACGTCGGCGGGCGGCGGCTCGGGCGTGATCGACGCCAACTCGACCAACGCGAACATCGACGCGCCGAACGGCACGACGGTCGTCCGCACCGACGGCGGCTTCGGCACGATCGCGATGCCGATCCGGATCAACGGCGGCACGCTCGACCTGATCAACACCGGCGGCAACGCGGTCGGCATCAGCACCGACGGCGACCTGTACATCAAGCAGGCCGCGCAGAACGGCGCCGGCCTGCCGATGCACATCGAGACGACGTCCGGCCGGAGCGGGCTGATCAACGTGACGACGGGCGGAAGCGGCGTGACCACCAACGGCGGCAACATCCGCCTGTGGAGCCGCGACGACATGATGGTCGGCGGCGCGACGGACCTCGTGGTCGACAACAACGTCCACAGCAACGGCGGCAACATCAACCTGTGGGCCGACGAGGACGTGTTCCTCAACGCCAACGCGGACGTGATTTCGGTGGGCGGCGCGATCGTGGTCGCCGCGGACTTCGAGAACGGCATGACGCCCACGGTCATCGACATGGCCGACGGCGCGTTCATCGACGCCGGAACGGGCACCGTCCAGCTCAGCGCCGTCGGCGACATCACCATCGGTCGCATCATCGCCGACGCGGCCTCGGCCAGCGCGATCAACATCGGCACCAGCGGCTCGGTCATCGACGGCGGCGACACCGGCGGCGAAGACCTCGAGACCAACGGCGTCGGCGGCGGCATCCTCGTGAACGTCGGCCAGAACTTCGGCACGTCGCCCAGCAGCGGCATCGAGGTCTCCTCCCGAAACCTGTCGGTCACCTCGACCGGCGACGACGAGATCGTGATCAGCGACGCGAAGCCGATCGACTCGCTGATGCTTGACGCCGGGACCGGCCTGGTGGCGCTGATCTCCAGCAACGCCATCGAGGACATCGACGGCGGCGCCGACGTGACCGCGGGCGACGCGATCCTGCAGGGCTCGACCGTCGGCGCCACGCACACGCTCAACCTGGCGGTGACGAACCTCGAGCTCTACACCACCAGCGGCAACGCGATCGTCCAGAACACCGGCGCACTGCACATCAAAGACATCCGCAGCGACGACGGCACGGGCCTCAACGTCATGGGCGATCTGACGCTCACGACGGCCAGCCCGATCACGTTCGGCAACATCGCGGTCGTCACCGGCAACGTTTACGTGGAGAGCGGCGGCAGCGCCGGCGTCGATGACATCACCTTCAACAGCACGTTCCAGGTCAACTCCGCGACGGGTCGGTCGGTGGACTTTGTCTCCGGCGACGACTTCGTATTCAACGCCGGCGGCGCGATCCTCGGCACGGGCGGCGGACAGCACAGCGTGTCGCTGACCGCCGATGGCGACTTCTCCGGCGGCGATGGCCAGATCATCCAGAACTCGACCGGCACGGTCATCACCGCGTCCAGCCTTACCATCGACGCGCCGCTCGGCGTCGGATCCATGAGCCAGGCCCTGAAGGCGAACGTCTTTCCGTCGGTCGACGTTACCGTCGACGACGGCCAGGACATCTTCATCAACGTGCTCGGCGGCCTGACCGCGCTGCAGCTCGACGCGGGGACCTCGGGCCATGTCGTCGCGTCGTTCGGCGGCGTCGTGCCCAACAACGGCGGCACCGATCTGATCCAGGGCGGGCAGGTCCGCCTCACCACGACCAACGGCATCGGCACGGTCAACCCCCTCGACGTGGCCACGTCGATGCTCGATCTGGAGAACACCGGCAACACCAACCCCGTCAACATCTCGGTGTCGGCGCCCGGCCCGTTCATGCTCACCGACCTCAACTCGAACGGCGTGGCGCTGCGTAACCTCGCGGCGGGAAGCCCCACCACCATCACCGTCGACAACGACTTCACGCTCGCCAGCGCTGCGCTGATCTCCGGCGACGGCACGTTCCGGGCCACCGGCGCCGGGCACGACCTGATCCTCAACAACAGCCTGACCATCAGCGGGACCTCGCTCACCGCCGACTTCTTCGCGACCGGCGACATCCAGTTCGGCGCCATCGGCCTGATCGACAGCGCCGGCGCCGGCGGGCACTCCGTCTCACTCAACACCGACACCGACAACACGATGGACGACGGCGCGATCACGCAGGCCGGCCCGTCCGTGGTGATCAACTCGATCGCCGATCTCGACATCTTCTCGAACGGCAACGTCGGTTCGTTCGGCGCGTCGCTTCAGACCAACATCACCAACGACCTGCTCGTTCTGACCAACGCCGGGGCGGTCTTCCTGGACAACGCCAGCTCTATCAACGCCGTCGAGATCGGCGCGGCGGGTGGCGCGAACAACCTATCCCTCAGCTTCGCGGGGCCTGTTGTCGACACCGACGCGGCGGTCGACTTCAGCGGCAACGTGGTCTCGATCTCCGTCATCACGCCCGGATCGGCGTTCGGCACGATGGCCAACCCCATCGGCGTGCAGGCCAACGACCTGACCATCGACACCTCGGCGTCGGGTGGCGCAGACCAGTTCATTGACCTGCAGAGTTCGGTCACGGCGTTGAACCTCAACGCCAGTGTGCTTGGCTCGATCTACCTCACCGCCCTGAACTTCGGCAACGCCACTATCGGTGACAGCGACGGCGCCGTCGACGTAACCGCCGCCAGCTTTGTGGCCACCACCGCCGGCAACATCGGCAACGGCTCGGGCCTTCAGACGCAGGTCTCGGGCATGGACTTCGCAACGCTGGGCTACGTGTTTGTCGCCAACTCCGGAGCCGGCACGCTGACGATCGACGACCTGAACTCCGACGGCACGTCGATCTCGGCCGCGGACGTCACGATCTCGACGGACCAGGCGTTGATCATCAACAGCAACGTCGACCTGAGTTCGGGCTCGTCGGTGATCGATTCTGGTGGAGCGGGCGTGTTTGACCTCACGATCAACGGCGACATCGATCTGAACTCGGGATCAAATGTTACGCTGAACCTGGGCGCCGGCGGCGGCATGGTCTTTGACGGAGGCACGATCAATGGGCTTGGCGGCGGTTCGCACACCGTCTATCTCGTCACCGGCAACAGTGGCAGCGGCGATCTGACCCAGACCGGGGCCGGCGATTCGGTCACGGTCGACACGCTGGGCCTGAATGTCGGCGGCACGATCGGCAGCATGTCGATGCCGTTCGAGTTCACGGCCCCCAACCTGACGACGATCAGCACGATCGATCAATACGTTAAGGCGAACAGCAGCCTGAGCTCGCCGAGCTTCACCGCCAGCGGCAGCGCGTTCGTGACCGTCGCGGGCGACGTGACCGCCGGCACGGCCTACTCCAACGCCGTCTTCTCCCTCGACGCCACCGGCGCGGTCGGCAATGGCGACCCCTTCCTGACCACGGTCAACGAACTCTACATCACGGCCAACGGCGACGTGGAGGTCTCGCAGGACGGATCGCTTCAGGCCGTCGACATCGACGCGGGGGCGGGCCACAACGTCTACCTCGATGTCAACGGCGGCATCGACGAGGGCGCGATCGCCGGCTCCGGGCTACTGCTGCATACCAGCGGCGGCGCGGGCACGGTCAATCCGCTCGCCACGCAGTTGACGTACCTCGACGCGAGCGACGCCGCCGGGGGCGTCATCCGCGTCGCCAACACCGGCGCCCTGACGCTCGCAGACATGGAGGACGACAGCATCGCGATCGACACCACCGGCGGCGTGGAGATCAGCGCATCGAGCCCGCTGACGATCGACAGCGCGGTGAACGTAGGCGACACGTCGTCCTTCACCGCGAACGGCAACAGCGGCGTGGCAGGCGACGACGTGACGATCAACGCCGATGTCACGCTCTTCAACGAGTTGGACCGCACGCTGGCGTTCTCGGCCGGCGACGACATCGTGTTCGGCACCGGCGCGCAGGTCGTCACGATGGGCGGCGGGTCGCACACGGTGACCCTCACCTCGAACACGGAGAACGACAACGCGTTCGACGGCGACGGTGGCAACGTCATGCAACTCGATCAGGTCACCACATCGATCGTGGCTGACTCGCTGATCATCGACTCCTCGGGCAACCTCAGCGGCGACGCCATCGGGCAACGAACCGCCCTACTCGAGAGCGCCGAGTTCTTGATTGTCGACGTCAACGACCTGACTACCGACTCAACCTTCAACAGCGGATCGGGCGATCAGTTCGTTTACAACACGAGCAGCCTAGACCGCGTCCAGATGACCGGCGACAACTCGACCAGCCTGATCTGGCTCAAGGCCGATGGCAACGTCTACGGCGCGTCGACGGCGTTTACCGCGAACGACCTGATCGTGTACACCGGCGGCGACCTCGACGACGGCGACGGCGGGTCGTTCAGCACCAACGTCAACACGCTTCAGATCAAGCAGACCGGACCCGGGCACATCAACCTTGACAATACGGGCTCGCTCGAGTTGCGTCAGACCGTCACCGACACGCCGTACGCGTTGGAAATGATCGGCAGCGGGTCGTTCTCGTACATCGTGGCCTTCGGCGACCTGGACGTCACGGGCGACGTTTACACCGAAAACAGCCTGCAGCTCGACACCGAAGGCAGCGGCAGTCTGACGCTGTACTCAACGGTCGACGTGAACCCGACGAACAACCCGACCTTGAGCCTGGCGTCCGCGAACGACATCACGTTCGATGGCGGCGTGATCTGGCCGGTGATCATGAGCGGGTCGGTCACCGTGGGTATCAACGCCGGGTTCGACGGGGCTGGCAGCGTGACCCAGACCACGACGGGTACGAGCATCTTCGCGACCTCGGCAAGCATCACCGCGGCCGATGGCATCGGCGATATGTCCCAGCGGTTTAACACCGAGGTCGATAGCCTGACGACCAACACGCTCGCGTCAAACGGCAATCAGTACATGCAGAACAGCGTGCCGCTGAACGCCCTCTACATGCGTGCCGGCAACGGCCTCATCGATCTGGTCGTCAACGGCGACATCTTCGATACAGACGGCGCGACCGATATCTCTGCCTTTGCCGCCCACCTCATCCTCACCTCGTCAGACTTCGGCACGATGGCCAATCCGATCCAGACCAACGTGAACGACCTGGCCGTTGACACCAGCGCCAACAACGGATCGCAATTCATCTCGGAGCTGGACGGGTTGGTTGGCCTCAACCTCAACGCCGGTACGGGCGACATCACCCTCACCGCAGGCAGCGACATCTTGGATAGCGACGGCAACACCGACCTGCAGGGCAACAACATCACGATCAGCACCGCGGGCGACCTGGGCACGATGGCCAACCCGATCACCGTCGATGCGACGGGCGCCGTCGACCTGTCCGGCGTCTCCGGCAGCATCTTCACCGGCATGGCCGCGGACACCACGATCACCATCCCGCAGATGCTCAACACGCCGGGCCAGACGATCAACATCACGTCCGATCCCGGCACGGACCTGATCATCAACGCGACGATCGACGTGCTGGCGAACAACGTGACGGTGAACCTCAACGCCGGCGACGACCTGCAGCTCAATCAGCCGGCGACGATCACCGGCACGAACGCGGTGTTCAACGCGACGTCCGGCACGGGCAACATCACCTTCGCCGCGCCGATCATGTCCAGCGCGGGCGGCACGACGATCGACATCAACTCGGCAAACCAGCTGATCGTCAACGACGAGATCATCGCCTCGGGCGCCGGCTCGACCGTCAGCCTCCGCTCGACCGGCGACATGCAGCTCAACGGCTTCAGCGTCATGCCCGTGCTCGACGTCACCGGCAACGGCTCGAACGTCGTGATCGACTCCGGCGGCTCGCTGACGATCGACAATCCGATCAACCTCGCCGGCAACGGCACGACGTTCTTCGCGTCGACCGGGACCGGCGGGTCGATCACCGTGAACGACGTGATCAACTCCTCGGCGTCGAGCGGCTTCGTTGAACTCGCCGCCGACGGCATGGTCTTCGTCAACGGGGCGATCACGATGTCGGGCTCGACGCCGACGATCAACATCACCGGATCGACCGTCGACGTCGGCTCGCTGGTCCGCACGACGGGTTCGCCGGGCGGTCAGATCAACGTCTTCTCGACGAGCGGCGACGTGGACGTCAACAGCACGATCAGCACCGCGGGATCGCTGGGATCGATCACGATCGACTCAGCCGCCAACACGAACGTGATGTCCACCATCAGCGCGGGCGGCAGCGGCATGATCTCGATCGACTCGGCCCTCGACACGACGCTGCAGGCGAACCTCCTGGCCCCGGGCGCCGGCTCGTCGATCACCGTCACGTCGACCGGCCAGACGCTCGTCGACAACGGCGTGACGGTCAACAGCCCGACGATCGACCTGCGGTCGGACAACGACGGCGACGGCAACGGCGACATCGACTTCGGCACGGGCACCGCGCTCCGCGGCGGCGTGATCATCCTCCGCGCGGGCAATGGTGGCGGCTCGGCCATCGTCGACCTCGCGACCAACGCGCCAACCATCACGAACACCGCCGCCGGCATGACGTCGCCGAGCATCTTCCAGATCCTGCAGGGCGGCGCGGTCACCGACGCGACGCTGCCCGCCGCCCTTCAGTTCGGCAACGGCATCGCGGATCTCAACTACACGATCATGTCCGGCAACGCCGACGTGTCGATCACGGACTCCAGCCTCATCGCCAACACCTTCCTGACGCTCAACGGGTTCACCGGTGTGACGCTCAACAACGGCGTGAGCCTCCGTTCGCTCGACATCACCACGCCGATGTTCACGTTCAACCCCGGCGCCAGTAACTACCTGGACACGTCGGCCGGCAACCTGAACATCAGCACCAACGTCCAGCTGGGCGGCAGCGCGACGTTCGACTCCTTCAACGACCTGAACATCGGCGTGAACGTCGTGGGCGCGGGCTTTGACTTCACCGGCCTGGCGATCAATGACCTGATCATCGGCCAGGACGTGTTCACGGCGACGTCATCCGCACCAAACCCCGGCGCCGGTGGTGCGATCGCGCTGAGCGGCAACTCGGTGTTCGTCGGCCGCGACCTGTTCTCGGTGGGCGCGAATTCGAGCACGCCGAGCAGCACCAACGGCGGCGCCGGCGGCGCGATCACGATCATGTCCAACAGCACGGTCGACATCGGACGCGACATCTACTCCGTCGGCGGCGACGGCCTCACAGGGCAGGCCGGCGGCAACGTCGACATCACGGCCGGCGGCGACATCCACATCGGCCGCGCGGTGTACACGGTGGGCGGCGACTCGGCGTCGGGTGGCGGCAACGGTGGTCTCGGCGGACACCTGATGGCGACCTCCACCGCAGGCAGCGTGCTCATCGGGGCGGAGGTGTACACCGTCGGCGGTCGCGGCGTGAGCGGATCGAACGGCGGCGTGGGCGGCCTCGTCGACATCCAGGCCGCGAACGACGTGCTGTTCGGCGCCGAGGTGTACACGGTCGGCGGCAATAACGGCAGCAACGGCAGCGCGGGCGGCGCCTTCACCGTCAACGCCGGCGGCACCGCCACGGTGACCAACGTGCTGTACACCAAGGGCGGCAACGCCATCACCAACGGCGGCAACGGCGCAAACGTCAGCATCACCGGCGGCACGGTCTCGGTCGGCTACGTCAACGCCGGCGGCGGCAACGGCTCGGCAACCGGCGGTAACTCCGGCAACATCACGCTCACCGAGTCGTCCGGCAACACCATCATCCTCAACGACGAGCTCGCGGCTTACGGAGGCAACGGCTCGACAGACGGTCTTAACGGCAATATCTATCTCAACGGCGCCGTCATGCTGACCGACGACGTGGATCTCGGAGGCGAAATCGTCGAGATCAATGGCGACGTCCGCGGCACGGGGCTGCCGCAGCTGTACGTCTTCGCCTACAACAACGTGACACTCGCCGGAAACCTCGTCGGCTCAACGGGGCAGGAGCTGTCGCACTTCGAAGTTGAGGCTCCGCTGATCTACTCGACCTTGTCAACGATCCGCGGCAACGGCGGCAGTTCGGTCATCATGGACGGCGATCTGTTCCTCGAACACAACATGGTCATCAACGAGGTCGGACCCGGTGGCGACGTCCAGTTCCTCGGCCGGATCAACGCCGACAGCACCCCCCGCAGCCTCATCGTCAACACCAACGGCGGCGACGTGTACTTTGACGGCACCATCGGCCTCGGCCTCGACGACGCGGTCGGCGGCACGGGCCTCAACATCGACCGGCCGCTCGGCCACCTCGAGACCAACACCAACGGCGGCGTCACCTATCTGGGTGGCATGATCATCAACCTCAACGGCTCGTCGGGCGATTTCAACTCCGCCGCGAGCCTCACCAACGACCTGGCGATCATGGAGTCCGGCATCGGCAACGTCAGCTTCGGCGGGCCGGTCGACTCCGGCGGCGGCGGCAACTTCAACCTGTCCGTCGGCTCGTCCGGCGGCGGCAACGTGCTGTTCAGCCAGGCGGTCGGGTCCCAGCAGGCGCTGGGCAACCTCACCGTCACCACCGGCGGCAACGGCCGGACGGCCGTCGGCGGGAACATCACCACCGTCGCCGATCAGGTCTTCAACACGCCGCTGACGATCACCAACTCCGTGACGATGACGGGCACGAACATCACCTTCGGCAGAACCGTGACCGGCGCCGGCAACGGCAACCTCAGCCTGACCGTCAACTCGATGAACAACGGCACCACGACCTTCGCCGGCGACGTGATGAACATCAACAATCTCACCACCAATGCCGACGGCACCACCGTCATCAACACCGGCATGATCACCGCCAACATGGCCACGTTCAACGACATGGTCGACGTTCAGACGGACACCACCTTCACGACCACCACGAACGGCCTTCACTTCAACGGCGGGCTCAACGACAACGGCAACACCGTCACGACCGACGAGGCCGTCGGCGGTGAGACGCTCAACGTCGCGCAGGTCATCGGCAGCGGCGGCGGCGGCGCATCGGGCGGCACGGCCGAGCCCGGCTCCGTCGAGGCGATCCTCGCCGAGCTCGGCATCGCCGTGCCCGACAGCCTCAAGGGCGACAAGCCCGCCGAGCTGATGGCCGGCTCGTTCAAGGCGTTCGCCGCGTCGACCAACAACGCGACGTTCGACCCGGTCAAGTTCGTGATCTATCTGAAGACCGATCCGAACCAGGCCGAGACCGTCCAGATGCTCAAGGACCTCAAGTCCGTGTTCGATCAGCTCGACGGACTCAACGCGTCGGCGGCGAAGATAAGCGAAGCGAAGGACAAGATCCTCAAGAAGGTCCTGCCCGAGGGCATGACCGCCAACCAGCTGCAGGTCATCCTGCTGATGCTGTCGATGTGATCGCGGATCGACAACAGACCCACAACACACAAGGGCAGGCTTCGCGGCCTGCCCTTGTTCATTGGCGTTTCACTCGGCGGTCGGCGCGTCCGATCACTGCGACGCGGCGCGAGCGGCGGTGATGCGTTTGTTGATCACCGTCGGGAGCCCGGCGTAGTTCGGCGGCAGCGCGCCGTTGGCGAAGGGCTGGACGACCTTCATCGCCTCTTCGTAGTGCGTCAGCGCGTCGGGGTACAGCTTCTGGCCGTACTCCGCGTCGCCGAGCTTGACGAGGCTGATCACCAGGTCGATCGCGGCCGCGGCGTTCTTCGGGTCGGCGGCGACGAGCTTGCGGCGGATCTTGATCGCCTTGAGCAGGTAGCCGATCGCCGTGCCCGCCTGGTCGATCGACGCCGCGAGCTCCGCCACGACGCTGTACGACACCGACAGGTCACGGGCCGCCTTGACGTTGTCCGGCTGCTTCTCGACGATCGATTCATTGATCTCGATCCACTTGCGGTAGTGCTCCATCGCGCCGGTCAGGTCGTCGGTCTTGCGCTGGGCGTTGCCCATGTAGTAGTGCGCCACCGCGAGGTTGACCTGCGCCTGATAGTTCGTCGGATCGGCCGCCGCCAGACGCTCGCGCACCGCCAGCGCCTTCTCGTAATAGCCCAGCGCGTCCTGGGGCTTGGAGACCGGCCCGAGCCGCAGGTACGAGATCGTCAGGTCGCGCTGATACTGCACGTTCTTCGGGTCCGCCGCGGCGATCGCCTCACGCAGCTTCAGCGCCTCGGCGTAGTCCTCCGCCGCCTTGCCGGGCTTGTCCAGCTTGTGCTCGAGGTCGCCCAGACCGTCGTACGCGATCGCCAGGTCGCGCTTCGCGTCGACGCTCTCGGCGTCGTCCGCCACCAGCTTCTTGCGGATGTCGAACGACCGCTCGTAGTACGCGCGGGCGTCCTCCGGCTGCGACGAGGTCAGCAGCAGCTCGGCCATGAGGTGATTGATGCGCGACAGGTCCCGCTGCGCCTGCACGTCGTCGGGGTTCGCGTCGACGAGCTTCTGCGACGTCGCGAGGCTCTGCTCGTACTCCTCCCGCGCCTCGGCGGTCTTGCCGAGCGCGACGCTCGCCGCCCCGAGGTTCAGCAGCCCCACCGCCAGCTCGCGCTGCCAGCGCGGGTTGCTCCGATCGAACCGCATCAGCTCGCGCGTCTCGGCGAGCGTCGAGGCGTAGTGGTCGTGGGCCTCCTGCAGGTCGCCCAGCCGCGTGTCGAGGTCCGCCATCTTGTTGTGCGAGACCGACAGGTCGCGGCGGACACGGGTGTTGCCGGGGTCGAGCTCCACGAGGGCCACACGCAGCTCCAGCGCCTTGCTCTGGTTGTCGCGCGACGCCTGCACGTCGCCCAGCTGAAGCGTCGCGTCGCCGACGCGCTCGTACGCGTCGGCCAGCTCGCGGCGGATGTCGAAGTCCTCGGCGTCGGCGTTGTGCAGGCCCGTGCGGATGGCGAGGCAGTGGTTGAACCGGTCCAGCGCGTCGGAGGTGTTGCCCAGCGTCATCAGCACGTTGCCCACGTACTCGAGCGCCGTGGCCAGGTCACGCTGCGCCACGACGTTCTTGGGCGACTCGTCGGCGAGCCTGCGGCGGATCGTCAGCGCCTGCTCGTAGCGATGCTGCGCGTCTTCGGAGTTGCCCAGGCGCTCCTCGAGGCGTCCGATCTCGACGTACACGTTCGACAGGTCGCGCCGCACGTCGGCCGTCGCGCCGGGCGCCTCGGCGAGCGGCTCGAGGATCTGCAACGCGTGGTCGAACAGATCGCCGGCCTCCTTCGTGCGACCGGCGATCCGGTACAGCGTGCCCCGCTTGTGCATCGCCACCGCCGCGGCCCGGCCCGTCTGCGACTGCTCGAGATCGAACTTGTCGATGATCCGTTCGAGGTCGGCCATGGCCTTCTCGAGCATCCGCTCCCGCGGGATACGCATGCCCGCGCGGTCCGCCAGCTGCTCCTGGAACTCGAAGATCACCGCGTCCATCAGGTTCAACGCCTCGGCCAGCGCGTCCTCGGCCTTCTGCCGCGCCGCGTCGGCGATCACGCGCTGCGCGATCGCGTCGTTCCGCTGGATCACCGCGTAGACCGTCAGCCCGGTCATCATCACGAACAGGGCCGCCAGCACGCCCGCCGCCGCGACGATGCGTCGGTGACGCCGCTCGTTCTCACGCTGACGCAGGTCGTCGAACTTGACGCCCCACATCGTCGCGAGGATGCGCAGCAGCGCGAAACGCTTGCGGTTGCTGTGCGACTCGTGCTCCGCCGGACGCACGTCCGCCGCCAGCGGCTCGACCGGCGTGATCACCTCGTGCTCGTTGCCCTCGTCGTCGTACTCGACGCTCTTGATCTGCGTCAGCGCGGGCAGGAACGATTCGTGCGGCTCGCCCTCGATCAGCAGCGTGAGGATCCGGTCGTGCCGCCCCAACGCGCGGAACCGCTCGACCTCCGCGTCGCACCACCGCGACGCGACGATGCGCGGCGAGCTGATGACGATCAGGAAGCGCGACTGCTGCAGCGCCCGCTCGAGCTCGACGCCGAGCTCCGACGACGCCGGCAGCTCGTCCTCGTCGCGGAACACGCGCTTGACCTTCGGGTCGAATCCGAGCTGGGCCTTGAGGTTTTTCGGCGGGTTGTACGTCTCCAGCGACTTGTGCAGCCACTTCGCCCACATGCGGTCGGGCTCGACGTGCCGGTAGCTGATGAACGCGTCGTAGCGGTACTCGACGCCCTCTTCGTCGCCGGGCAGCCGGTGACGCTGGTCCGATTCGGCGGGCGCGTCGAAGTTTTCCGCCGGCTGGTCGGTCGGCGCCGCCTCGACCTCGGGTTGTTCTTCAAGCTGGTCGCTCATGCCTGTCTCGCCCCCGTGATGGGCTTCATTTTACACCGATCGGTCGCCGGCGTGGGAGCGCGCGGCGTGCGGGTCAACGCCGGTCGAGGCGGAACAGCTCCGCCTTGCCGAACCGCTTGGCCAGCTCCTGGATGCCGATGTACTCGCAGATGAAGTCGTGGTCGGGATTGACCGCGAGCTCCGCGGCGAAGTGCTCGGACACGAACGCGCAGCCGGGCGTCGCGACCGGCTCGATGCGCGCGGCGCGGTTGACGTGCGACCCGATGAAGTCCTCGCGACCGACGATGTGATTCATACGGCTGTACACCGGCCCGGCGTGCACGCCGATGCGCAGCGTCGTGTCCTCCGGCAGGCCGTACTTCGTCCAGTTCACCTCTTCGATGCGGTGGATGAGCTGCATCGCGTAGTCGGCGCACGTCACGGGGCTCTCGAAGACCATGAACACCGCGTCGCCCCACGTGTTGGAGAAGTCGGGCTTGACGCGGTGGCCGACGAGGATGCTTTCGACCTGCTGCAGGAACTTGACGAAGAACGCCGGGCTCTGCTCCTCGGACAGCTTCGAGAAGTTCTTCACGTCGCTGAACAGCATGTAGCGGATCTTGCGGCGGTACTCGGAGATCTCGATCTCGGGCATGACGCCGGGGTCGACCTCGCGGAACGACGACGCGCCGGCGTCCTCGCGGATCTGCGCCAGGTCGACGACACGCGGCGTGCCCATGCCCGCGCGTTCCCACTTGCGCAGCGCCTGCCCCGCCCCGCCGGTCAGGTTGCCGAGCTGGTGCATGTCGAGCACGCACAGGTGGTCGAGCTTCACGCCCAGCTCGCGGGCGCGGAGGATCGCCAGGCCCTGCATGATGCGGTTGGTGAACTCGAAGAGGATCGGGTCGCCGAGGTAGCGCTCGCGCGTGGCGAAGTGCACGGAGGCGTGCTCGAGGATCGCGTCGCAGCGCTCGCGCCACCGCCGACGCTGCGGGACGCCGAGGTCGACGCTGGTGAGGTAGAAGTCGTCGAGGTCGAACGGCAGCACGACGTTGAGTTCCTTGCCGCGTTTGAGCATCTGCTCGCAGAACAGGATGTCGCTGCCGTTGGCGCACGACGAGTAGCCGATGGCGGGATTGATCAGGTCGATCTCGCGGCCGATCTCGTCGGACACGGCGCGTTCGAGCACGGGGTCGGGCGGGAATCGCGCAGCCATGCCGAGCTTCGTGGTGCGGTGCGGGTGGTCGAGCATGTGGCCGGAGAACACGACGACGCCGCCGTAGTTGAACACCGCCAGCAACTCGTCTGGCACCTTCACCACCTGCTTGAGCAGCTCGACATTGCGGCGCATCGACGTGATGTCGCCGATGCGTTGCTGGGCGAGGTCGACGGCGCGCTGGTAGTAGCGGCGGGCGAGGTCGAACTTTTCGAGGATCAGGTTGGCCTCGCCGAGGGTGGCGAGCAGCCAGTAGTCGTCGCGGCTCTTGGGGTCGGCGAGCTGGAGGTTGGCCTGACCGTTGACGGCGTCGGCGAGCTGGCGGGCGCGCCGCGGGTCGTCGTCGGCGAGCCGGGCCATCGTCGCGGCGTTGATGCCGGGGAAGTAGCTGCTGGTCAGCCGGTACGCCTGCTCGTAGCGCTCGCGTGACGACTGGAGGTACTTGCGGCGCTGCGCCTCGGAGCGGGCGCGGCCGGCCATGTCCTTGAAGAGCCGCCCGGCCAGCGCCTGGGTGTCGGCCAGGAGGTTGGCGTGGCTGTCGGGGTGCTCCTCGAGCATCTGCAGCAGTTCTTCGACGGCGTTGCGTGCGCGGGTGACGTTGCGGCCGCGCGCCAGGGCCAGCGCCTGGAGGTAACGCAGCGGCAGGTCGTCGGGGACATACGACAGCGCCTTGGTGGCGTAGTCGTAGCTGGCGGTGGCGTGGCCGGAGCTGATCAGGCCGCGCGCCAGCGCCCGGTGGAACTCGACGCCGAGCTGCCAGAACGTCGGCTCGTCCTCGCGGTAGAGGCGCTCGTACAGCTCGCGGATGGGCACCTGCCGCGCGTCGAGGGTGCGGGTGAGGTCGGCGATGCGTGACCGCGCCGCCAGCTCCTCCGGCGACCCGCCGACGTCGACGGCCGGGGGCTTGACGTCGTAGCCGAGCTTCATGATCGCCTGCAGCGCGCGGCGGATGCGTTCAACGATGCCCTGCCGCTCGTCCTCGGGCAGGTCGTCGAACGGCAGGAGGTTGGGATGCTGATGGGTTTCGTCGTCGCGCGCCGGGCCGTAGGTCCACCCCTCGGACATGCGGCGTTCGGCCCACACGTCGTGGGTGTGGCGGGCGAGCGTTTCGATGAGCCCTTCGAGGTGGACCGGCAGCACGATGCCATCGGTGTCCAGCGGGTTGGGCTTATAGGCGTCTGAAGACATCGGGGCTCATTATGGTGGTTGTCGCGGGGCTTGTCATGCGTGCCGGACGTGAAGGGCGCAAGGAAAAACGGCTCGCCGATAGGACGAACCGTTTTTAAGGACGGTCGCCGTTGCCCATGGGCCCGGCCGAGGTTTTGCTCGAACCCCAATTGCAAGTGGGTACGTGTCAGACTGTCCCGGTCTTCCACTCTGCGGAGGCTTGACCATCGCAGCCCAGAAGTACGTTCCCTTGGGGTTCGCAGGTTCGAGCAAAATACCTGCGATCCGAGTCCACAGACAACGGACAAGCCGTTCCTGTGGGTCTATTATATCATCGGAAACCGGGGTTGGGCGAGCGTTGTTAAGTGCTTGACACAACAACGCCGTATCGGGGTTTGTCGCTTGACAATCATGTTCGCCACTGATACAAACTTGCCAGTTCCGAACGAAAGGTGGGATACCCTATGAAAAACCTGTTGACTGCCACGTCCCTCATGTTTGCGGTCGCCCTGACGCTCGGTTGCGAGACGACGGAGAAGACCGAAGACACCGCCGCGATGCAGCCCGCGGACACGTCCAGCGTGTACGTCGAGCCGCTGGTGCTCGATGACCAGGGCAACGTCGTGAATGAGAAGAAGGACAAGCACTTCTGGGACGGCTGGTTCAAGAGCGACAAGAAGGACAACGAAGTCGCGATGGCCGACGAGGACAAGGGCTGGTCGCTGTTCGGCAAGAAGAAGCACGACAAGCACGACGATCAGCTGACGGCCGACGAGGTGCTCGGCGATCTGTCGCCGGAGCTGAAGGGTCTGGCCGAGACGCCCGACGAGTTCCGCATCCGCAAGGCCCGCACGCTGGACACGGACTGGCGCGCCCTCAACGACGACGTGTTGAAGGTGCTGTACCTGGATCGTCCGAAGCGCATCGGCGTGATGCCGATTCCGTGATCCACCCACACGACTACCCGAGCCCTCCCACGACGGGAGGGCTTTTTTTGTGCGCCGACCGCTCCGCGAGCCCCACGCATCGATCGCGTGTCATACAATATCCAACGCGGGTGGCGCACACGCGCTGCCGGCGATGATGTCGGAGAACCGACGACGATACAGACGGGGTGAATCGAGTCTGTCCTTACAGTTCGTGACGACGAGGAAGAGATATGAGATTGACGATGCGTGCTTCCCGGGCGTTTGTTTTTGCCGTGACGGCGCTGGTGCTGACGACCGCCGGCGCGGCGTCGGCTCAGAAGCTGGAGCTGGATGTTGAAGCCTTTCTGTCGAATCAGCGCACGCTGACCAACACCTACATGGGGCCGGTCTGGCTGGTCAAGGTCCAGCGCGACCGCCAGCTGATCCTGGTTCCGCTCAAGCCGGTGAACATCGACAAGCCGCTGGAGCTGACCGAGCGTGCGGTGGAAGTCAGCGGGTCGCGTCTGGTGGGATGGTACATCCCGCAGGAAGGCCTGGACTGGCAGTCGGCGCTGAGCAATCAGAAGAATCCCGACAACCAGGTATCGGTGGGCAAGCAGACGCTGGACACGAGCATCCCGCGGATCTCGCGCGACGTGATCCTCAAGCCGGACGGCACCGTCGAGTGGAAGATGGCGCGGGCGATGCTCAACGCCACGCCGAACCGCTCGGCCTACGGCCTGCGCATCGATCGCAGCATGATCAAACGTCCCACCCAGCCGAAGATCTCCAGCCGCGGCAACAACGAGACGGCCAGCCAGTACGCGGTGCGGCGCAACGCCACGCTCACCAAGTTCCGCGACGAGCTGCAGACCTACAACGCCATCAACAAGCTGCTGTCCGGCCTGCCGAGCGAGTTCTCGCAGCCGATGCCCGGTCAGATCTGGGCGATCTTCGACGGGTCGGTGCTGATCAAGGACATCGTCATCGACGGCGCCGAGACCTCGCCGTGGACGATCTCCTACCAGACGTTCAAGACGACCCAGAAGCTGATCAGCGGCGGCGGGACGAACGTCGAGATCGAGCGTGCGCTCAGCGAGTTGGCCGCGTCCGACAGCCCTCAGTCGCTCCACGCCGCGGCGATGGTCATCGCCTCGGGCTCCAACCTCAGCAAGCTCAGCCCCGACAGCCCCGCGGTGCCCCTGATCCAGCGGGTCATGGCCAAGGGCGACACGAAGTCGAAGGTGCTGGTCGCCTCGGCGATCGCGCGCGACCCGGCCAGCGCGCCGATCGCCAGCTCGCTGCTCGACTCGGCGTTGACCAACCCCGACCCGCAGGTCGTGCTGCTGGGCCTCAAGGGCAAGCTCAGCGAGCAGAAGGGCGCAGCGCCCGACCCCGCGACGCTCGCGACGCTCACGCAGACGGCCAACTCGCTGCTGGCGAGCCCGACCGGCCCGCCCTCCGCAGAGGTGCTGCAGGTGTGTGTCGACCTCGTCAACGCTCAGCCGTCGACGCTCGAAACGCTCGCCACCAAGGTCCAGGTCGCGTCGACCAATCCCCGACGCCTCGACACGACCATCAGCTACATCGTCAAGCTGGCCGGCCGCCGCGAGCGACTGACCACCGAGTGGCTGAGCCACCAGCTGCTGGACCCGGCCAACGCCGACCTCGCGTCGCGCACCACGCAGACGATGGTCGCCATTCGCGAGGCCTACGCCGACGTCGACGCCGAGAACAAGGAGCCGACGTTCACCTACGCGTTGAACAGCGAGTCGCACGGCCTGCTCAAGATGCTGGCGTCGCCGGACGCGCCGATCCGCTCGATGGCGTTGCAGGTCATCCCGGCGTTCCGCGTCGCCACCGCGCAGGCCGTCGCCGAGACGCAGGTGCCGATCATCTACGCCCAGCTGGTCAAGGCGGCGCTGGCGATCAAGCCCACGCCGCGTGCGATCGTTGAGATGATGATCGCGGCGAACGACGCGTCACACACCGCCGGTCCGCTCGGCAAGATCGCCGCCGGTGGCGAAGGGCCCGGTCAGGCCGCGGCGATCGCGGCGCTGCGTCAGAGCGGCCCGAACACCCTCGAAGCCGCGATGAACGCGATGAACGGCGACGAGCAGGCGAGCATGATCGCGGCGTGGTACGAGATGGCCGACGCCGCGGACACGCCGACCGCCAAGCCGCTGCCCGGCTTCACCGGACTCGCCGCCCACCTCATCAAGCAGTGGACCATGAACAGCGCCGCCGGCGGAGCCGACACCGGGCCGCCCGCGGTGATCGACGTGCTCCGCGGCGACGACAAGACCATCGTGGCCCCGGTGATCGTGCCGTGGCTGGCGAAGGAGATCGCCGCGGGCCACCGACCCCATCCGCAGCTGTGGTACGAGACGATCCACGACGAGGGCAAGCTCGCGGTCGCCGCCGGCTCCAAGGACCTCGAAGTCGCCAACGGCGGACGCGCGATCCTCATCGCCTCCGTCGCCTGGCCCGAGCAGCAATACCTCGTCACCTTCAACCAGCGGTTCGCCACCGAGGCCGCCGCAGACCCCACGGTCCAGGCGACCAACGTCTGGTCCGCGATGCGCACCGAGCTGAGCACCGAAGCGCTCGCCAAGATGCCCGGCGTCTACCACGCGACGCTCGCGTTCATCCCCGGCGCCAGCCTCTCGAAAACCGGCGCCAACACGCCGACCGAACCGGCCGACTACGACCTCGGACAGGTCGTCATCGAGGCCGGCGCCTCGACACGCGAATTCGCGATCAAGGACCTCGGCGTCACCGTCAAGGTCACCGACCCGATCATCAAGCTCGTCGCGACCGGCGGCTTCGACAAGCTCGCCGACGCGCTCAAGCCCAAGCCCGTCGTGTTCTTCCCGAAGACGGCCCTCACCTTCCGCCCGGAGCGGAATCACGGGTGGCTCACAGCCTACGGCGACGACGGCGGCGCGACGTACAGGCTACGCCTCGAACGCGTCGGTGACGCCCCGTCCAACTGAGCGCCGAGCGACGCCCGACGTCGACACGAACCAGGGGAAACCCGCGGATGGATCCCACCGTGACACGTGTAAAGCGACGCATTCAGCTGCGCCTCGGCGGCTGGATGTATCTCTTCGTCGCGGTGTTCATCGGGCTCGCGGCCATGAACAGCCAGACCAACCTGCTGTTCTGGACCTTCGGCCTCATGATCGGCGGCGCGATCGTCTCCACGCTGTACAGCTGGCTCATGATGACCGGCCTGCAGATCACACGCCTGCTGCCCGACCACGGCGCCGTCAACGAACCCATGCAGATCCGATACGTCCTGTCCAACCGCAAGTGGCTCATGCCCTGCTTCGGCCTGGTCATCAGCGAGCGCCAGGGCGACGAGTTCGGGCGGCTCCGCGGCAGGCCCCACGGCCTGGTCATGCACATCCCCCCGCGCGCCGTCAGCCAGGCAGAGGCCATCGCCTGGCCCACACGACGCGGCCCCATCATGCTCGAACACATCGAGGTCGGCGCCACCTTCCCCTTCGGCATCGTCCGCATCTACAACGTCTACCGCCAGCCCGGACGCGTCCTGGTCTACCCCGCGATGTACCGCATCCACCGACAGATCCTCCGTGAGCTCCGCTCGCAGGACATCTCCGGCGCACGCATCAGCCAGCAGGGCGGAGGCACCGAAGAGTTCTACGGCCTGCGCGAGTACCGCCCCGGCGACAGCATGAAGGTCATCGACTGGAAGCACACCGCGCGCCTCCAGAAGCTCGTCTGCCGAGAGATGGCCCGACTCAACCCGCCCAAGCTCATGATCCTCATCGACCTCCGCAACCGCGGCGAGTATCCCTTCGACCGCTCCGAAGAAGCCATCAGTTTCGCGTCCTCCGTCCTCTGCGAAGCCCACCTCGACGGCTTCGAGGTCGGCATCGCCGTCGTCGGCGCCGCGTGCCCGTCGTTCCCGCCGGGGCACGGCCGATGGCACCGCGTGCGGATCCTCCACGCCCTCGCCGAGACCAACCTCATGGTCTCCACCGACCACCTGTCCGTCGAGATCTCCAACCGCGAGGCGTTCTGGCTCGTCGTGCACGCCACCGCCATCGACGAGAGCATCGGCCCCCGCGGCGCCAAGCACCTGACCGTCGAGCAGTTCGAGCACTGGCGCGCGCAGAAGACACCCATCGCGCAGATCCACGCCCACGCCGAGTCGGGCGTCTCGGCAACCCCCGCGCGACGCCCTATCGACGCCAAAGACGACGCCAACGACGGCGACGACACGCACGGCAACAGCACGCCCGACACCGCGACCGACGCGGCCGCCGACGACGAACGCGAGGTGGCCGCCACATGACCGTCACCCACACGTTCCGCGTGCTGGTCTACGCCCAGGTCTTCCTCGGCGTCATCGCCTATTCCGTCGCCGAGCTGAACATCACCATGGTGCTGCTCGCCGGCACGCTGAGCGTCATGAGCTGGTACGTCGTCGAGGGCCCCGGCGGGCGCGGCCTGCCGCGGTGGCTCATGAACATCGGCGTCCTGTCCATCACCGGATGGATGTTCTGGACCCAGGTCAAGCAGGCCAAGCCCCTCATCGTCGCCCTCGGCGAGTTCATGGTCTTCATCCAGCTGTTCAAGCTCTACGAACGCAAGGCCAACCGCGACTACGCCCAGCTCATCGTCCTGAGCCTCATGCAGATGATCTGCGCCGCGATCATCTCCGCCGAGATCATCTTCGGCTTCCTCCTCGTCGCCTACATGATCGCCGCCCTGTTCACCGTCCTGACCTTCCAGCTCAAGCTCAGCTACGACGAGGTCCTCGAGGCCAGCGTCAACCAGACGCCCCGCTCCTACCAGGCCATCCGGCCGCGCGGCGTCATCACCGCACACCACCGCCGACAGTTCCGCACCGCCGGCGTCACCTGCGGCGTCATCGTCCTGCTGCTGTCCGCCGCCATGTTCGTCCTCCTGCCCCGCGGACGCGGCAAGGGCGTGCTCGGCGACTGGGACACCACCACCGCAAGACCCACCACCAGCGGATTCAACAACAAGGTCGAGCTCATCGGCAACCGCCACATCACCACCTCCAACCTCGCCGTCATGAACATCGTCGTGACGCGCAACAACGTCCCCGCCGGCTCCGAAGAAGAGTCCTTCCTCCTCCGCGGCGCCTGCCTCGACAACTACTCCTCCCGCACCCGACGCTGGACACGCGGCACCGTCGTCGACGCCTACGAAGACCTCTCGCAGCCGCTCACCTCCGAGCCCTACCCGCTGCTCCACCCCATCCCCGACGAGCCCACCATCGAGCTCGACATCACCCTCCGCACCCAGACCGCCGGAACACTCTTCGCCATCTATCCACCGCTGACCATCCAGAGCAGCGAGATCGAAAAGTTCCGATTCAACGTCCACGACCAGGAGCTCGGCCTCACCGAGGCGCGCGACCGACGCCTGCGATACCGCGTCGTCTGCGGCGCCGGACGCCCCACCGACCTCCGAAAGGCCTACCTCTCCCCAGACGTCGGCTACGCGTCCAACCGCCCCAGGAACGAACGCGCCGGCTGGCGCAACGCACCGCGCTTGACCGGCTACCCGTCCACCCCCTCGCAGACGCGCGTGTTCGACTGGGAAGACTACGCCCGCGAGCCGCTGTTCAAGAGCCCGCGGCTCAACCTGCTCGTGCAGGGCATCCTCAAGGAAATCCACGTCCAGCGCGACCCCAGCCAGATCGAGTCCCCAGACGACGCCAAGATCATCAACGCCATGGTCGAGCACCTCCAGAACCGCTGCACCTACACCCTCGACCTGCCGCCCGTGCCCGGCGGCGCCGACCCCATCGAGGCCTTCCTCTTCGACACACGCACCGGGCACTGCGAGTACTTCGCCTCCGGGCTCTGCGCCATGCTCCGAGCCGTGGGCATCCGCTGCCGCGTCATCACCGGGTTCCGCGTCACCGAGTACAACTCCGTCGGCGGCTACTACGTCGTGCGCCAGAAGAACGCCCACGCGTGGGTCGAGGCGTGGGTGCCCGGCGACGGCTGGACCACCGTCGACCCCAACCCGCGCGAGGCCATCGAGCGACTCCACGAGCCGCACCACGGCCTCATCGCCATGATCCGTGACCTCTACGAGTACCTCGAGTTCCACTGGATCAACAAGGTCATCACCTACGACGACCAGCAACGCCAGAGCATGATCTCCAACATCGACGACGGACTCGACTCCATGTCCAGCCGGTTCGCCGCGTGGTGGAAGTCCGTCGTCGAGTGGTTCAAGACCTTCCCACGCCGCTGGGTGCTCGGCGGGTTCGGTTACGCCCTGCTGCTGGTCACCGCGGGACTGATCGTCGCCGGCATCACGCTCGCCATCTGGCTGATCATCCGACACCGCCGACACATCCGTCAGCTCCAGCTCGAAGCCGTCAGCCGACGCGACCAGAAACGACTCGCCCAGCAGCTCGAGTTCTACATCCAGATGCTGCAGATCGTCGAGAAGGCCGGCCACTCCAAGCCCGTCTGGGAAACGCCCGCGTCGTTCGCCGCGTCGCTGTCCGAGAAGGACCCGATGCGCTTCGCCGCCGTCACCCCGCTCACCGAGCTGTTCTACGAGATCCGATTCGGCGGTCGACCGCTCAACGACGAACGCTCCAAACAGATCACCGAGCAGCTCGACCACCTCCGCCACATGGTGCTGCGCACGATGCCGTCCGGCTGAGCCGCTCGCCCCGACGGACTGTCGCCGCGCCCCGCGACCCACTAAACTTGCCTCATGTCCATGACCGTTACTCTGCTCGGCACCGGCACCTCCGCTGGCGTGCCGCTCATCGGATGCGACTGCGACGTGTGCACCTCCGACGACCCGCGCGACCGACGCGACCGCCCAGGCGCCATGGCCGAGTACGACGACGGACGCGGCCACACCGCACGCATCCTCATCGACACCACACCCGACCTGCGACACCAGATGATCCGCCACCGCGTCCACGAGATCCACGGCGTCATCTACACCCACGCCCACTCCGACCACATCCTCGGCATCGACGACCTCCGCCGATTCAACGCCGTCATGGACCGCGCCATCGACGTCTACTCCGAGCGCCCCGTCCTCGAACACCTCTACCGCTCGTTCCAGTACATCTTCGAGCCCCACCGCAACGTCAATCCCTCGTTCATCCCGCAGCTGATCACCCACCCCGTCGAGGTCGGCGTGCCGTTCGACCTGCACGGCCGCGACTGGACGCCCATCCGCCTGATGCACGGACGCCTGCCGATCCTCGGCTACCGCTCCGGCGGCTTCGCGTACTGCACCGACTGCTCGAGCATCCCGCCCGAGACCTGGCCGATGCTCGACGACCTCGACGTGCTCGTCATCGACGCGCTGCGCTTCCGCCATCACCCCACGCACATGACCGTCGACCAGGCCCTCGAGGTCGTCGAGCAGGTCAAGCCCGGCCGCGCCTTCTTCACGCACATCGCGCACGACATCAAGCACGCCGACCTCGAACCGAACCTGCCCGACCACGTCCGCCTCGGCTACGACGGCATGACGATCGAGCTCGACGAGTGATCGCCTCGGGCGCGATGGGTGGCACTGACAAGCGCAGCTTGTCAGTGGCGAAGGCCTGCCGATGATGAACCCGGCGCACAAGCCGATGATCGCATGACTACCGACCACTTCTACGCCGACCTGCCCGTGCACGACGACTTCGCGTCGACGGCGGACCGCTCGCGCTACGCCCCGCTGCCCGACGACTGGTACGTGCTGATCAGCGACGTGGTCGGCTCGACCGCCGCGATCGAGCGCGGCCTGTACAAGCAGGTCAACCTCGTCGGCGCGTCGACCATCGCCGCCGTCACCAACGCCGCAAAACCCACGCTCGTGCCCTTCGTCTTCGGCGGCGACGGCGCGACGCTCGCCGTGCCGCCCGGCGTGCTCGACCGCGCCAAGGCCGCGCTCCGCGCCACCTGCCGCATGGCGTCCAAGCAGTTCGGCCTCGACCTCCGCGCCGCCGTCGTGCCCGTCCGCGACATCCACGCCGCCGGCCCACGCGTCCTCGTCGCACGATGCCGCGTATCCGACCACTACGACCAGGCCGCGTTCACCGGCGGCGGACTCGCCTGGGTCGAGTCCCTGGTCAAACGCCCCGACCGCGGCAGCCCCTACCAGCTCGACGTGCCCGATCGGCGCGACGCGCCCGGCGACTTCTCCGGCATCGAGTGTCGCTGGGAAGACATCCCCAGCCCGCACGGCGAAACCATCACACTCATCGTCCAGGCCGTCGCCGGCGACGACGACGCGCACGCCGCGGTGTACGGCCGCGTGCTCGACGAGATCCACGCGATCTACGGCGACGAAGACGCCTGCCGCCCCGTGCGCCTCGACGTCATGGACATCACGCGCAGCCGCGCCAAGCTCCAGGGCGAAGTCGGCGTGCGCACCTACGGCATTTCCGCGCTGGGCCGCTGGCTCTACCGCCGCTGGCTCGATGTGCAGATGATGGTCGGCCGCTACGTGTTCCCGCGCAACGCGACGTTCAACGGCGTCGACTGGGGCCAGTATCAGCGCGACGTCGTGACCAACACCGACTTCCGCAAGTTCGACGACATGCTCCGCCTCGTCATCGCCGGCACGCCCGCCCAGCGCGACAAGCTCACCGCGTTCCTCGACGAACGCCGCGCCGCCGGCGAGCTGACCTACGGCCTGCACGTCGCCCCGTCGGCCCTGATGACCTGCCTGATCTTCACCCGCGTCGGCGGCCACGTCCACTTCGTCGACGGCTCCGCCGGCGGCTACGCCATGGCCGCGAAACAACTCAAATCGCAACGCGCCCCCTCCGCGTAGGCGCGCACGCGGCGCACGCCACGCGTGTCTCGCGCACGTGATGCATCGCTGTGTGTTGAGCACATGCTTTCTCCCCTGAATGTCGCGACGCCGGTGATCGGCGTCGCCGAAGCACGCCCCTGCGGGGCGTCGTTAAACGGTCATGTCGTGGCGCGCGTGGCGCGGGTCACACCGCGACGCGCTCGAGCAGCAGTTCGGCGATCTGCACGGCGTTGAGCGCGGCGCCCTTGCGGATCTGGTCGCCGGACACGAACAGCTCCAGGCCGTAGCCCGCGTCCTGCGACAGGTCGGCGCGGATGCGGCCGACGAGCACGTCGTCCTTGTGCGACGCTTCGAGCGGCTCGGGGTGCTTGTTCATGGCGCGGTCGTCGACGACGGTCACGCCGGGCGCGGCCTCGAGGATCGCGCGGGCGTCTTCGGCGCCCAGCGGCTTGTCGAACGTCAGGTTGATCGACTCGCAGTGCGCCCGCAGCACCGGCACGCGCACGCACGTGGCGGCGACACGGATCGCGTCGCAGTGGAAGATCTTCCGCGTCTCCTTGATCATCTTCGTCTCTTCGACGTTGTAGCCGGTCGCCTGATCGATGTCGGAGTTGTGGCTGAACAGGTTCCAGATGTACTGGCGGCCGAAGATCGTCTGCGTCAGCGGGTTGCCCGCGGCCCAGTCACGCGCCTGCTGCTCGAGCTCGGCCATCGCCGCGGCGCCCGCGCCGGACGCGGCCTGGTACGTGCTGACGACCACGCGCTTCACGCCCACCGCCTGATGCAGCGGCCACACCGGCACGTTCATGATGATCGTCGAGCAGTTCGGGTTGGCGATGATGCCGTTGTGCTTGTCGATGTCCTGCGGGTTGACCTCCGGCACGACCAGCGGCGTGTTGGGGTCCATGCGGAACGCCGACGAGTTGTCGACGACGACGCAGCCCTTCGCCGCGGCGATCGGGGCGTACTTCTTGCTGATCGATCCGCCGGCTGAGAACAGGCCGATGTCGACGCCGTCGAAGGAGTCTTCGGTGAGCTCTTCGATGGTGTAGGTGTCGCCCTTGAACACGACGGTTTTTCCGGCGGAGCGCGCTGACGCGAGCATCTTGACGGACGCGAACGGGAAGTCGCGCTGCTCGAGGATGCGCAGGAATTCCTGCCCGACCGCGCCGGTGACGCCGGCGATCGCGATGTTCGGAGGGTTACGCATGTCTCTGTCTCTCAGTCGTTTCCAGTCGTGATCGGTGTGTGCCCGTCACGGGTGTTCACGCGGATGGCGTCCGAGCGGACCGGCCGCCGGGCCAAAACAAAGCGGCAGATTATAGGGCAAGTCGGCGATCCGTCCAGTGGATGACGTGTGGCGTGCGTGCGGGTCAGTCGTCTTCGTCGTCCATCCACGACAGCGCGTCCTCGGGGTTGGATTCTCCGCCGCCTCCACCTTCCATCGCCGACAGCGCGTCGAGCGCGGAGATCGGGTCGTCGCCGAACGGGTCCTCGGCGTGGCGGATCGGCTCGTCGTCGTCGAAGTCCTCGGTGATCGGCTCGGGCTCTTCGTCACGCAGCTCCTGCAGCGAGCGCGGGTCTTTGATCTCGGCGCTGTCCATGGCGCTGAGCTTGTCGAGCATCGCGTCTTCGTCCTCTTCGTCGTCACCGTTGTCGGACGGTTCGAGGATCGGCTCGAGCGTGTTGGACTCTTCCATCTCGGCGACGATGTCGTCGGGCTCGCCGGGGCGATCGTCTTCTTCCTGGATCGTCGCGTCCCGCGAGTCGGCGACCCCGCCCATCTCGTCGTCTTCGAGCTCGGCCAGGACTTCCATCCCGGACACCGGCTCGTCGTCGATCGCCACGTCCAGATCGACCGGCGTCTGATCCGCGGACTCGGCGAGGTCTTCGAGGTCTTCATCCGAATGGATGTCGACCTCGTCGGAGTCGTCTTCCGCAACGGCGGTGGGTGACGCGACGATCGTGGGCTGTTCGGTGGCGGCCGGTGCGGGCTTCTTCGCTTCGGCTTTGGCTTTGGCGGCCGCGGCTGCTTCGGCTGCGGCCTCGACCTCTTCGCGGGTCTGGACCTCTTCGCCGCCGGGCATCTCCGACGCCACGCCCGCGAACTCCTCGGGCTCGCCGTTGATCACGACGGTGAAGTTGACCGGCCCGGCGTTGATCGTGTCGCCGGCGTCCAGCTTGGACTCCATGATGCGGCGGTCGTTATGATAGGTGCCGTTGCTGGAACCCAGGTCGCGCAGGTACAGACCGTCATCCCGCCGTTCGATCTGGCAGTGCTCGCGTGAGATGCTAGACAACGGGATGCGCAGGTCGCAAGTATGCATGCGACCGATTATGGTAATCGCCTTCTTCAACGGGAAATCGCGGCGATCACCGTCGGCTTTAATCATGACCAACGATGCTTTCATTCAGCCTACCTCGATGACGGGGCTGTCATCTCCACGTCAGTCTAGCACCCAGTCGCTGACCCATCAAGGCGTTAGCGATAGCGCCGCCCCGCTCCGCCGCCTCGGTGGCAACCGCGTGCGCGGACTGTACGTGCACGTGCCGTTCTGCTTTCACAAGTGCCACTACTGCGACTTCTATTCCATCGTCGACGACGGCGACCGACAAGCCGCCTTTACCGACCGTCTTATAACCGAAGCACGCGTTATCGGCGCCCTGACCAACGCCCCGCCGCACACCATCTTCGTCGGCGGCGGCACGCCCACGCTGCTCGCCGCCGACCACTGGCGACGCCTGCTCGACGCCCTGCACGACGCGTTCGATTTTTCGGCGCTCACCGAATTCACAGTCGAAGCTAACCCGGAAACCGTCACCGCCGAGCTGCTCGACGTGCTCGTCGCCGGCGGGGTCAACCGCGTGTCGGTCGGCGCGCAGACCTTCACGCCCACCCACCTGCAGACCCTCGAGCGCTGGCACGACCCGGCCAACGTCGCCAGGGCCGTCGACCTCGCCCGCGCCGCCGGCGTCGACAACGTCAACCTCGACCTGATCTTCGCGATCCCCGGCCAGACGCTCGACGACTGGCTGGCCGACCTGGCCACCGCGCTGTCGCTGCGGCCCACGCACCTGTCGTGCTACTCGCTGATGTTCGAGCCGAACACGCCGCTGACGAAGAAGCTCGAGCTCGGGCGGATCGACCGCTGCGACAACGACCTCGAGGCCGCGATGTTCAACGCGACGATCGACACGCTGTGTGGCAACGGGTTTGAGCATTACGAGGTCTCCAATTTCGCGCGGCCCGGCCGGCGGTGCGAACACAACCTGCTGTACTGGCTCAACGATGACTGGGCGGCGATCGGTCCGTCGGCGTCGGGCCACGTGCAGGGCCTGCGTTGGAAAAACGCGCCGCACCTCGGCAAGTACCTCGCGACCACCGGGCCGTGCCCGATCGAACAGGTTGAGCAGCTCGACGCCGACGCGTCGCTCGGCGAGCAGCTGATGCTCCGCCTGCGCCTGATCGACGGCGTCGAGCACGCGTGGCTCGACGCGCACCTCGGCGACCGGCCCGACGACCGCCGCCGCGCCGCGATCGACGCGGCGATTGACGCCGGTCAGCTCGAGCGCACCGACACCCACGTGCGCCTGACGCGCGCAGGGCTGATGGTCGCCGACGACGTGTTCGCCGAGTTGCTGTGACCCCATCATCGATGTTCTCCGCCGTCGCCGGTCAGTGACCGGTTTCTGACCTTGCGCGCCCGGTGTTGGACCCGCCGGGCGCCGTGTTGGGTCCGTTCGGGGCGCCGTCGCGCCCGGTTTGGGGCCGGGGTCGTGACGACCCGGCTCGCGGGGGCGGCGCGGCGTGGCTTTTCGCATGGGGGGAGGGGGTGCCGTTCATATAGCTCCGGGCTTGCCCGGGGTGATCGGCCGGCGCGGGGTCGCCGTCGTGACTCGGGTCGCGCTGTGGGGTCGCGCCGATGTCGAGGTCCGCGGTAAGGTCGGCGTCGAATTCCGTATCGGGGTGCGCGGGAGCTGCGGGTTGCGCGGCGCTTGTGGGTTGGCGGGCGGTTTCCCCCGGCAAACCGGGGGCGATGTAGGCAGCCATGCGTGCGGCGACGGGCGTGGCGGTCGGCGCGGGGCCGGCCCAGACGTCGGCGGGCTTCTGGCCGTGCAGGACACGCTGGACCATGCCGGGCCACGTGCCGATCGCCTTGGCTTCGAGGCGGGCCCGGGTCGACGGAGCGGCGTCCTCGAGGGCCTGCTCGGCGCGGGCCCGACGGGAGATGCGGTCGTCGTCGGCGATGATGGCGGACATCTGGTTGACGAGCTCGAGGATCTTGCGATCGAGGGCTGATTTGACATCGCCCTCCGCCTGATCCGCCCGACACCGCCGCACGACCTCCAACCCCTGAGCCAGGTCCTTGAAGTTGATCAATGACATCGCGATCTCCCCTTTCTGTGTGCGCGCCGATCACCCCGGATCGACGCAAAAATGGTGATGGGCACGGTGGCCCGGAATACCGAACATTATACTAACTATTGCCTGAGAGTCAAGCGCGTGGGGCGCGCGGCTTAAGGGGGTGCGCGTGGGGCGCGCAGCGTGTGGACCCCGGGGCGGGCCTGCCCCGGGCTTTAGTCGGATTGGGGAGTTGGGGTGCGCGGCGCGGTCAGATCGGGTGGCTGATGGCGTAGTCGCGCGGGACGTAGAGGGTGACTTCGACGCGGTCCTGGGTCGGGTGGATGTCGACGGCCACGACGACTTCGATGTCTTCGATCCACACGCGGATCGCGCCGGAGCGCTGGCGGGATCGGCCGAACATGCGGACCTTTTCGCCCATCATCTCGAGCATGCGTTTGTGGATCTCGTCGAAGCCGCAGCCGACGCTGTCGAGGATGGTCACGCCGTTGGACTTCATCGACATGTCGTCGCCGAAGCCGCAGAGATCGAACCGCGTCAGCTCACGTTCCCACGCCTCGGCGATGGTCTGGTTGATCGCCGACGCCGCCGGGGATGAATCCGCGAACGTGGGGGCACGTTCCATATCTACAGAATCGCTGCGGGCCATGACGAACTCCACGGGCACTGCTTACTAACCACCCGGCCACCGCGTTGGACTTGATACGACTCGTACGTAAGCGATGGCTATTACCGTATCTATTCTAGCCCAACCGCGGGAGGATTACACGGGGAATTTCACGAAATTCCGTTATCTGCATACATCGGCGGGACGGGCCGGCGGGCTTGAATGGCGTGCGTAAGTCAGAGAGCAAACACCACGCGGAGTCAGAAATTGGTCATTGGTCATTCGTCACTGGTCATTGGTCATTGGTCGAAACATGGATCGACGTATCGGCGCAAGTGACTAATCCCGCAGGCCTTCGAACAAGCGGGTCGACAGGTAGCGTTCGCCGAACGAGCAGGCGAAGGTGACGATGCGTTTGCCCTGGAGGTTGAACTTCTCGATGGCCTTGGCGACGGCGCAGACGTTCGCGCCGGTGGAGATGCCGCCGAAGATGCCTTCTTCGACGGGCAGGCGTCGGGCCCACGCGTAGGCTTCGTCGTCGGTGACGGTGACGATGCCGTCGAGCAGGGACGTGTCGCAGTTGTCGGGGATGAAGCCCGCGCCGATGCCCTGGATGTCGTGTCGGCCGGGCTTGGCGCCGGCGATGACGGACGACGAGGCGGGCTCGACGGCGATGGCCATGAAGTTGGGGTTCTGACGTCGGATGTATCGGGTGACGCCGGTGATGGTGCCGCCGGTGCCGACGCCGGTGATGACGGCGTCGATCTGGTGGTTGGCGTCTTCCCAGATTTCCGGGCCGGTGGTCGATTCGTGGATCGCGGGGTTGGCGGGGTTCTCGAACTGCATGGGCATCCAGGCGTTCGGCTCTCTGTTGACGATGTCGATGGCCGTGGCGATAGCGGCGCCCATGCCCTGGTCGTCGGGCGTGAGGATGACGTCGGCGCCGAGGCCGCGGAGCAGCGCGTGGCGTTCGCGGCTCATGGTTTCGGGCATGGTGAGCGTGAGCTTGTAGCCCTTGGCGGCACAGACGAAGGCGAGCCCGATGCCGGTGTTGCCGCTGGTCGGCTCGACGATGTGCGTGTCGGGCTTGAGGATCCCATCGCGTTCCGCGGCCTCGATCATCGCGATGCCGATGCGGTCCTTGACGCTGCCCATCGGGTTGAAGTACTCGAGCTTGACGAACACCGTGGCCAACTCGCGCGGGATGACGCGGCGTAGCTGAACCATGGGCGTATTGAAGGCGGTCTGGAGGACCGAGTCGTAGCTGCGGTTTCGAAGGGCCATGTGGGGTAGTTTCGTCGGTGTGTCAGACAGGTGCAAGTACGGCCGCGATGCGAAACCCGATCCGGAGAATTACCACGAAGAGCACGAAGGGTGCGAAGTCCCCGAAGTGGCAGAAAGGTATTCCCTTTGTGATCTTCGTGTCCTTCGTGCTCTTCGTGGTTGAATCCCAATGCCGTTTCCGCCAGCGCAGCATGTTCAACTTGAAACTTGAAACTTGAAACTAGAAACTACCCCGATGACTACAGACACATCAAAACTCATGGACGGCAAGGCGCTGGCGCAGCAGGTGCTCGATCGGTGCGCGGCGAAGGTCGAGATCATCAAGCAGTCGACGGGGCGGACGCCGTGCCTGGCGACGGTGCTGGTCGGCAGCGACCCGGCGTCGGCGACGTACGTGAAGATGAAGGGCAAGCGTTGCGAGGCGGTCGGCATGACGTCGCTGCGCGTGGAGATGCCGCAGGAGACGACGACCGAGCAACTGATGGCGAAGATGCGCGAGCTGGCTGACGACGACGGTGTCAACGGCATCCTGCTGCAGCACCCGGTGCCGAGTCAGGTCGACGAGCGCGCGGCGTTCGAGGCGATCCCGGTCAGCAAGGACGTCGACGGCGTCACCGCGGGCGGGCTCGGCGAGATGTGGCTGGGGATTGAGCGGTTCGGGTCGTGCACGCCGGCGGGGATCATGACGCTGCTGCGGGCGTACGACGTGAACATGAACGGCGCGGAGGCGGTGGTGATCGGGCGGAGTCCGATCCTGGGCAAGCCGATGGCGGCGATGCTGCTGAACGCGAACGCGACGGTGACGATCTGCCACAGCCGGACGAAGGACCTGGCGAGCGTGGTGAAGCGTGCGGACATCGTGGTCGCGGCGGTGGGCAAGGCGAACTTCGTGCAGGGCGACTGGATCAAGGACGGCGCGGTGGTGATCGACGCGGGCTACAACGCGGGGAACGTGGGCGACGTGGACTTCGACGCGGCGCTGCCGAAGGCGTCGCTGATCACCCCGGTGCCGGGCGGCGTGGGCCCGATGACGATCGCGACGCTGATCGACCAGACGGCGGACGCGGCGGCGCTGCAGTGGAACGTGCAGCTGTGATACACCGACGCCCGGCCGGGCGTCGATGAAATGACCAATGAGCAGGCACCAATGACCAGTTTTTGAGGTCGCAATTTGCGATCTCAAGTTTGCCTTTCTTTGAGGTTGCAAATTGCAACCTCAAACGAGTCGCATGACGTTCAAGCCTCACACGCCCCTGCGGGGCGTCGCTAAACATCGCGTTACGTTCCGGGCATTGGACATTGGGGCCTGGTCATTGGTCATTCCCGCACCGCGGGACCGTGCTCCGCTATAATGCCCGTCCCCGAACCGTACGGGCACGTACCGACATCCACTCGCAACGGAGATCACCGCATGCGCAGCCTCACGCTCAACCGCCGCAACTTTCTGCTCGCCACCGCCGCCGCCGCGGGCGCCACGTGGTTCGACGTGCCGCGGATCCTCGCCGACACGCGCGAAGCGTCCGCCAAGAAGTACGGCGGGTTCGTGATGGGCATCCAGTCCTACTCGCTGCGCGGGTTCAAGGTCGACGACGCGATCGAGAAGATCGGCGAGCTCGAGCTGCACGACGTGGAGTTCTTCGGCGGGCACTTCAGCGAGAAGAGCAACGACGAGCAGATCGCCGCGATGAAGGCCAAGCTCGACAAGGGCGCGATCATGATGAGCTCGCACGGCGTCAACGGCTTCGGGCCGGACCACGAGAAGAACCGCGCCGTGTTCGCCTTCGCCAAGAAGTGCGGCATGCGGAACCTCTCGGCCAATCCGCAGAAGAACGACGCGACGTTCGAGTCGCTCGACAAGTGCGTCAAGGAGTTCGACATCCGCATCGCGATCCACAACCACGGCCCGGGCGCGCTGTACGACAAGCCCGAGGACTCGATCAACGCCGTGGCCAAGTGGGACAAGCGCATCGGCTACTGCGCGGACCTGGGCCACTACATCCGCTCCGGCGTCAAGCCCGAGGTCGTGATCCCGCAGCTGGCCGACCGGCTGTACGGCATCCACCTCAAGGACTTCAAGGAGATGAAGAGGAACACGCAGGGCTGCATCCTCGGCGACGGTCACATGGACGTCGAGGCGACGTTCCGGGCGCTGAAGGACGCGAAATTCCCCGCCGACGGCGCGCTGTCGCTGGAGTACGAGGAGAACCCCAAGGACCCGATGGCGGAGATCAAGCAGTGCTACGACGTCGCGGCCAAGGCGGCGCAGAAGGTCGCCGCGGGCTGAGCCGATCACGACGCCGACGAACACACCGACGACGCCGAACCACGGCAGGATTTGAGGTATCCTGTCACACGGTTCGGCGTCGTTGTCGTGACGGGGACGCGGCGGCCGGGCCGGGGTCGCGCCCGCTACAGGGGAAACGACGTGCGCAAGTTCCTGATCAAGGTCATGCTGCTGATGTTCGTGCTCGTCGTGGGCGTGGCGTTGACGTTCTACTACTACGGGCCGTGGCTCGGCATCCTGTCGATCACCGCGGCGATGGTGCTGGGCGTGCGGATCACGAAGCACCTGGCGGTCACGGGGATCAAGCGGTTCGCGGTCGGCATGTTCACCGCCAAGAGCATGGTGCTGCGTGGCGCGACCGCGGTCGTGCACAGCGTCGAGATCGCCGACGCGCCGGATTACGGCGGCGGGTTCGACGGCGACGACGCCGAGCCCGACGGGCCGCGGCGCTACTACCGCATCGACGTGACCATCACGCCCAAGCCGCAGCGCAACACGCCGTTCGGCCTGTGGGAACCGGCCGAGCTGACGATCGTGCCCGGCGACACCGAGGCGATCGACCTCGACACGCTGTCGAACCTTGAGACGGCCGGGGACGACGTCGAGGGCTGCGGGCAGGTCGTCGACGTGATCCCGCTGGCGTATGACGGGGCGCCGATGCCGACCGGCCCGGCGCGCGACATCGAAGCCGCGCCCGACGACGAGCCGGTCGACGAAGCCCTCGACGATGAGTCCGACGCGACCGCCCTCGCCACACGCCCCGACGCGGAGGTCGACCAGGCGGAGGCGGACTACGACGACGGCGGGAAAGTCGGCGGCGAGATGCGCCTCGCGCTGGTCGTCGCCGTGCCCGCGTCGGCCGACGGACCGTTCAAATTCCGCTACTACTTCGAAGACTTCGGCGCGTTCGAGTTGCCGGTGGCCAGTAGTCCGTAGTCAGCGAGATCTGCGCGCCGCCGGGCGTTTAGGATTTAGGATTCAGGGCTTAGGATTTAGGATTTCCCCGAAAGAATTGAGGGTTCAATGATCATCGGCGTCCCCAAGGAAGTGAAGAGTGACGAGTACCGCGTGGGCATGCGTCCCGTCGGCGCACACCTGCTGCGTAAGGATGGCCACGACGTGCTGATCGAACGCGGGGCCGGCATCGGCTCGGGCTTCACCGACGAGATGTACACCGAGGCCGGGGCGACCATCGTCGACACCGCCGCGGACATCTACGGCAGGTCGGAGCTGGTCATCAAGGTCAAGGAGCCGCAGGCGCAGGAGATCGCGATGCTGCGCCCCGGCCAGACGCTGTTCACGTACTTCCACTTCGCCGCGTCGCGCGAGCTGACGGAGGGCTGCCTCAAGGCCGGCATCACGTCGATCGCCTACGAGACGCTGCGCGACCGCAACGGCGCGCTGCCGCTGCTGACGCCGATGAGCGAGGTCGCCGGGCGGATGTCGATCCAGGAAGGCGCGAAGTACCTCGAACGTCCGCAGGAGGGCCGCGGGATCCTGCTGGCGGGCGTGCCGGGCGTGGCGCCGGCGAACGTCGTGGTGCTCGGCGGCGGCATCGTCGGCACCAACGCCGCGATCATCGCCGCGGGCATCGGCGCCAACGTCGTCATCATGGACATCAGCCTCGACCGTCTCCGCCAGCTCGACACGTTCATGCCCGCCAACGTCACGACCATCTACTCCGACCCGCACGCGATCGCCGACTACGTCGCCCGCGCCGACCTCGTCGTCGGGGCCGTGCTCATCCCCGGCGCCAAGGCGCCCAACCTCGTCACCGCCGCGCAGGTCAAGACCATGAACCACGGCGCCGTCATCGTCGACGTCTGCATCGACCAGGGCGGCTGCATCGAAACCTCACGCCCCACCACCCACCACGACCCGACCTACATCGTCGACGGCGTCGTCCACTACTGCGTGACCAACATGCCCGGCGCCGTCGGCCGCACCTCCACGCAAGCCCTCTGCAACGCCACGCTCCCCTACGCCCGCCAGCTCGCCGCGAAGGGCGTCGACGGCTTCATCGCCCTGTCCGACGGCCACCGCGAAGCGATGAACACCCGCGCCGGCAAGATCACCAGCGCACCGGTCGCGGCGGTGTTCGCGGATCTGCCGAAGGCGTAGCTAGGATTCCGGGACCATGGAATGGAATGAAACCCTTTACAAGCTGGAAGTCGAACAGCTAATCGACCGCGCCGTCGATCTGCTTTTGCAAGACCACTCGTCGATTCATATCTACACCGTAAGCATCTGGACCGATCCGGACGCTGCGATCAGCGCATTGTCCATCGATACAGAGGAACACTCGAAATCGCATGTAGAGAGTCACGGCGCATACAATGCCAAGCAGCGCAAGTATTGGCTCGATGCTGGCGACGAAGAGATGGCAAATCTATTCAACAATGAACTGGATCGCTGTCGCAACCCGGCCGATTTTGAGCTGAGGAACCTTGTTAAATGCGAACACCAAGCATTTGAACCGCTCTGGGCTGAGCGAACAGAGGGACAATGCTGGGATGTCCTCGAACCTGCGTTGTTGCAGATCGCGGACTATGCGGTTGAACGTTTCAACAAGTTGCGTCTAGCTGATGATGCGATGTTGGGGGTCAATAGCCGACGCGACTGGTTCGATCATACACACGCGTTGCCGGCTGCCTCAGCGTGATCCCGCCGTGTGCAACTGGCGGCTTGTCCGCCAGTGATTGTCACCATCGAACACACGGGCGGGCGAGCCGCCCGTGGCACACCTTGTTGCGTGCCTTGCCTTGCAGTGTCGCGAGGATGAATGCCGCCCGCCGTGCGTCAGTACTTCTCTTCCTTCTTGCCGATGAGTTTGCCGTCTTCGGTGATGTCGAGGTCGTACATCTTGCCGCCCATCACGACGTCGGCGGTGTAGACCGTTTTGCCGTCGCGCATCTCCTTGGCGACCTCTTTGATCTCGCCGCCCTTCGCTTCGGACGTGATCGTCGCCTGGACCGCCGGCGGGGCCGCGTCGAGGGTGATGATCTGCTCGTGCTCCATCGTCTCGCAGCCGGCCAGCCCCAGACACGCCGCGCAACCGAGAATCATGATCCAACGCGTCATCGCACACCTCCGATTCCGATCATGCCCCGACCGTGGAGACGATCCACGTGTCGCGGCACGACTGTTCGTCGTCTCACGGGGACCTTAGCAAACGGCAGATGAAAGATTGGTGAGAAGGCCGGGCGGCACCGCCTCCTACCGCAGCGGCAGTTTGTACGCCTCCGCGGCGTTCTTCCAGAAGTAGCACTCGCGGGCGTCCTGGCCTTTGGAACTGATGTAGCGATCGACCAGGTCGAGCAGGCTCGCGTAGCTGCCGGTGTGTTTCGTGACCGGCCAGTTGCTGCCGTAGATCAGACGCTCCTTGCCGAACTGATCCCACAGCACATCCAGCACCGCCCGGTAATGGTCGAGCCGCTGGGGCGCCGGTTGCGGGACGGAACGCTGATAGAGTCCTGAAATCTTGCACCAGACGTTCCTGTTCGCGGCGAGATGTTTGACGGCCGCGACCCACTCCGCGCTGGCCGGCTTGCCGTCGAAGTTGTAGCCGAGGCAGTGATTCACCACGATCCGGAGGTTCGGCAGCGTGCGCGCCACGCGGTCGATGGTTTCGATCCCCGGGATGCCGCCGCCGTTGGTCAGGTAGTCCATGGCCAGGTCGTGCTTCGCGAGGACGGCGAGGTTCTTGAGCACGGTTTCGTTGGTGAAGTCGATCGGCTTCGGACCGCGCGGTCGCACGCCGACGAAACGCGGGTCCTTCTTGAGCTCGAGCACGCGCGCCTCGAAGTCTTCGCGGTAGACGTCGATGTTGCCCACCAGGCCGATGTACAGATCATCGCCCTTGACCTGATCGAGCACCCAGTGGTTGTCCTCGAAGTGATCGCTCGCTTCGACGATCACGACACCCGTGACACCCGCGGCCCTGGCGAGCTTCGAGTATTCCGCCGGGAGGTGCGGCTTGTAGAGCACCCGGTCGTCTTTCGGCGGCCACGCCATCTCGACATCGCGCGTCGTGTCGTAGAGGTGAATGTGCGTGTCGATCAGGTGCTTCACCGGCTCGGGATGCTTCGGCGTGGCGGAGCATGCGCTGAGAAGCAGCGGCGCGATGGCGACGATACCGATGGATACGCGAAATCGATTGATCATGTTGTGTGTCCGGCTGGTGGAATCTGACTGCCCCGAGGCTCCGTGCCACGCACCATATTAGTTCTTTTCCGCCTTGAACCCGAACAGCTTCTCGGCGTTGCCGCGGTAGATCTTGTAGCGGACGTCGTCGGGCAGGTTCAGTTCGTCGAAGAACGTGTAGTGCGTGTTCATCTGCCTTTTGCGGTCGTTGAACGACCACCAGCCCTCGTCGGTGCCGAACAGCAGCTTGTCCTGGTTGCGGATGCAGAACGCGCGGGCGAAGTCGCGGTCGCGGTTGAGCACGTCGAACACCACGTGCCCCGACAGGTCGGCGTAGAGATTCGGGTGCTGCTGCAGCTGCCGGTCGGCGTCCTTGAGCTGCCGCCACCAGTACGCGTGGGCGATGAGGTTGCACTTGGGGTACATGTCCAGCACGCGGTCGACGCGGGCCATGCCTTTCTCAACCATGTTCTTGTTCTCGTCGATGTGGAACATGACGGGCAGGCCGACCTTTTCGCACGCGGCGTAGATGAGCAGGTTCTTCGGATCGTCGAACATCATGTCGCGGCCGTAGTGCTCGCCCATGGCGATCGCGCCGTCCCTGATCTCGCGCTGGAGTCGCTCGACCGCGGCGTCGACGGTGTCGAAGTCGCCGGGCTCGATGAGGCACATGCGGTCGATCCTGCCCTTGTACTTCGCGAAGTTCGCCAGCAGCGTCGCGCGTTCCTCTTCGGTGTAGGCGCGGGAGCCCTTGTGATTCAGCGGGCTGACGATGCAGCGTTCGACGTTCCGGTCGGCCATCCACTTCGCGACGTCTTCGAGGCCGCCCTCTTTGATGGAGAAGGCGTGGACGTGCACGTCGATGAACGGGATCGGCCTGGGCGACTGCGGGGCGTCGGATGGCTTCGGCGCCGACGCCGCATCGGGCGGTTCGGCGCGCGTGATGGTGGCGACCACGAGACCAAGACCAAGCAGCAGGCAGAAACGACCGGCGGAGATGATCGATCGGGCCATGGCGGACTCCTCTATCGCGTTGCGCAGCGGTGGCTGGCGCGTGCATGGTCCTGCGCGGCAGGTTCCGGGCCCACCTGAGCATAGCACGGCGGATCGACCGGTGCCGGGAACGACGCGAATGACTTGCCATGCGTGCGGGTCCGGCGCGTAACCTCCGGCCTTGATCGGCAATGATACGGTACCGGACGCGATCGCCCCGCTGTCGTTGGCGTCGCGTGCGGGGTTTGCGATGGATGGCACGCTGTTTCAAACACCCCCAGGGCACGAAAGTTTTCCATGAATCGAACCCACGCGTTGCGTCTGATGATGTTGTTGTGTCTCGTGACGGCCGCGGCCCCGACGCTGCGGGCCGGGTCGCTCGACGAGGCGCTGGCGAAGGTGACCACGAAGGCGGACCTCGATGCGGTGATCGCGTCGACGAAGGACGCGGCGGTGAAGGCGGCGCTGCAGGCGAACGCCGACGCCGTGCTCGCGGCCGCGGAGCGGCACGGGCACGTCGAGGCGGTGATCGCGACGATCGCGCAGTCGCCGGGTCGGTTCGAGAAGATCAACACGACGCCGGACGAACTGAAGAAGGCCGCGGGCGGCGAGCTGGCGTTGTTCGACACGCTGTCGCTGGTGGACAACGCGATCCCCAACGCCGGGCCGCACGATCACCGCAAGGTCGACCCGTACGACCAGGCGTTCTTCGAGCACCTCGGGCACATCACGTCGCTGGAGTACCTGAACATCATCGCCACGAAGCTGAGCGACGAGTGGATCGCCCCGCTGGGCAACCTCACGAATCTCAAGACGCTGAAGCTCACGAACAACGGCAAGCTGACGGACACGGGCCTCGAGAAGCTCGCGCCGCTGAACAAGCTCGAGTACTTCAACTACGTCGGCACGAAGATGCAGGGCCACGCCTTCGCAAAGTTCGAGGGCTGGACGCACCTGACCAAGGTCAGCTTCCGCGGCAGCAACCTCGACGACGAAGGCCTGACACTGTTCTGCGATCACTTCCCCACGACCGAGAGCCTCAGCCTCGCGCACGCGAAGTTCACCGACGCCGGGGGCGCACACCTCGCGAAGCTCACGCGCCTCAAGCGGCTCGAGCTTGGCACGCACGAGGCGACGCCGAAGACGCTGACGTACGTGCAGAAGCTGCCGCTGGAGTACCTGCAGCTCGGCGAGGGCTTCGAGTCGCGCGAGGCGATCGCGCTGATCAAGGATCTGCCGACGATGCGTCAGCTCACGCTCGAACACACCGCCGATCTGACCGAAGACGACTTCAAGCTCGTCACCGGCATGACGCAGCTGGAACACCTCGAGCTCGGCCAGTTCCCGCTGACCGAGGAGCGCCTGCCGCAGCTCAAGGGGCTGGCGTTCCTCAAGTCGTTCCGCCTGCTGTGCCGCCCGGCGATCGACGAGGCGATGCAGGCGAAGGTCCAGACGCTGCTGCCGAACACGGCGATCAAGTTCAACTGAGCAGGTGAGGCACGCGGATGGGCCGCATCATCGATCCACCGAGTGAGCCCGGGCTGATGCATATCTGCCCGACGTGCGGCAAGTGGTTCGCGATGTCTTACGTCGATCGCGTCGAGGACGACAGGTGCGTCGTGAAGCGATACCGCTGCAAGGCGTGCGGTACGATCCAGGAATACCTTGTAGAATTGAAGCACGACGCGATGTGAGCCACGCCGCCCCACGCCAACCGCCCCACCGTTGCAAGGACTCCCGATGTCGATTTCGAAGACCGTTCTGTTCGTGATGGTGCTCCTGTGCGCGACACACGCGGCGACATGGGCGCAGGACGCGCCGACGCCGACGAAGGCGAACGTCGCCTACGGCAAGCACCCCAAGCAGGTGCTGGACTTCTACCAGGCGAAGACGGACGGGCCCGCGCCGCTGCTGTTCTTTGTGCGCGGCGGGGGCTGGATGGTGGGCGACAAGGCGAAGCCGGACTTCCTCAAGGAGAGCCTCGCGGCGGGGATCTCCGTCGTGTCGATCAACTACCGGTTCATCAACGACGCGATCGCGGACAAGGTGGACCCGCCGGTGAAGGCGTGCCTCGAGGATGCGAAGCGGGCGCTGCAGTTCGTGCGGCATCACGCCAAGGAATGGAACATCGATCCAACACGCGTGTGCGGGTGCGGCGGGTCGGCGGGCGGGTTCACGACGCTGTGGCTGGCGTTCCACGACGACATGGCGGATGCGAAGAGCGACGACCCGATCGCGCGAGAGTCGACGCGGCTGACGTGCGCGATGACGTTCGTGCCGCAGACCTCGCTCGACCCCAAGCAGATGCGCGACTGGATCCCCAACATCCAGTACGGTCCGCACGCGTTCGGCCTGCCGGACTTCGACGCCTTCCTCGCCCAGCGTGAGAAGCTGATGCCGTGGATCAAAGAGTTCTCGCCGTACGAACTGGCCAGCAAGGACGACCCGCCGGTGTTCCTGTTCTACGACTCGCCGCTGCAGCTCGGCCAGCCGTGGTCCGACCCGCCCCACTCGGCGAACTTCGGCGGCGGGCTCGCGGCGCACATGAAGGAGGTCGGCGCGCCGTTTGAGTTTTACTACAAGGACCAGCCGTGGCAGGACCTGTTCGGGTTCATCAAGACGCACCTGAAGGTGAAGTAGGTCGGGCGTCTGATCAGATGCCGCTGCGGACGATCTGGAACCGCGTCTTGAGAATCAGTACCGGCTGCTCGATAAACCGGTAAACCAGGTAGGCGCACAGCAGGGTCGCGCCGACGGTCAGCGTGTAGTCGCGCACGTAGACGAACACGTCGAATTCACGGCTGTGCGGGAACGGCAGCACGGTCAACATGATGAACATACACATCGGGTGCAGCATGTAGATGCCGTAGGAATACTTGCCGAGCCACCGGAGGACCGCCGGCTCGGCACGCGAGCGGAGCAGGTGGATGATCATCAGGACGCCGATCGCGAACACGGCGGCGCGCGCGATCCGGTACGGCACGACCGGCGAAAACCAACACGCAACAACGGCGACGACGATCACCGCGTTGCACCAGCCGAATCGGAACATCCCGTCGACGCGCTCAGGAAAGCGTTCCCACGCCAGCGCCGCCAGCGCGCCCCACGCCAGCGCTTCGAACGGAAACAGGGTCAGATCGACACCGAGGCCCAGCACGTGTTCCCAGACGGGCGCGAAAGCGATGATCGCGCAGACCCCCCAGAAGTAGCGTCGGGCGAGCACCATCAACAGCGGCCAGGCGACGTAGAACTGCTCTTCGACGCCGATCGACCACGCCTGCGACGCGCCGGGCACCGCGTGCTGGTGCAGCAACGCGACGTTGGGTATGAAGCACAGGAAGTAAACCAGCAGGCCCCAGCGCGCGCCGTCCTGCGCCGCGAGCAGCCTGCCGTAGTGCGTGTTGGCAACGGTCGAAAGGCCGACGAAACACGGCAGCAACAGCAGCGCGATCGCGACGACGAGAAAATACAGCGGTCAGATGCGCAGTACACGCCGCGCCCAGAAGGCCTTGAGGCTGATGCCGCCCGTGGTGACCCGCTCGCGGCGGAGCAGGTACGTGATCAGGAATCCGCTGAGCACGAAGAACACCTCGACGGCGTGCCCCCCCATCACGTGGATGACGGGTTTCAACGGCGTGTCGTAGAGCGAGAAGTAGCCGTCACGCTCGTTGTACAGCTCGATGTGATGCACCACGACGCACATCGCCGCGATGCCGCGCAGCGCCGTCAGCCCTCCGAAATGGACCCGGCCCTTGCCGTGCCGCGCATGCGCCGCCGGATCGACCCCGGTTGTCGACGCCGCCGCGGAGTCATCGGGGTCATGGGCGGATGTGGTGTCGGTCATATTGGAACCCAATGGTCGGCGAACGCCGGGCGAACTGCGTGTACTGGTGTGCGGCTCTGACTATACCAAGTCGCCGTGGCCATACGCCACCGGTACACCGCCGTGGCACGCGACGGGAGACGCCGTGGTGTAGACACGCCGGCCGATCCTCGATTTGAGATGTACGCGGGGCGAAGTATTCTGCGGATCGCGAAGGCGCCGCGGCAACAAGCGGACGAAAGTCGCGTGATTCATGGGCGGCCCGGACGGACGGCATTACGGCGTCAAGCCCCCGCGATCGCGTCTCCGCAGCTAGAGCTACCTAGAGCTTGATGTTGAATCCGTTGCCCGACTTGTTGCTGCCCTTTTTGCCCTTGCCCTTCTTGTTGTTCTTGTGCTGATTGTTCTTCTTGCGGTTCTGGGCCTGGGCTTTCTGGCGTTCGAGTTCGGCTTTTTCCTGGGCGCGGGCGAGGTCGGACAGGCCTTCCTGTCGCGCCGCGGCCTGCTCCTTGAGCGCGGCGGCGTAGGCCAGGCGGGCCTCGGCGAGGCGGTCGGACGCGGCCATGATCTCCTTCTTCAGGGCGGCGTCCTTCGGGCTGTCGGCGGCGTTCAGCAGGCGACGCTCCTCGACGCGCACCGCCTCCTTCGCCTTGGTGACCTGCAGCGCGGCCTCGGTCACGTTGTCGTTGTCGGCCAGCAGATCGTCCTCCACCTCCGTCAGCGCACTCTGCAGCGCCAGCGACTTGGCCGAGGCGTCCGCCAGGGCGTTGCGATCCACCACCGAGGCGCTCTTCAGCTCGTTGAGCCGCGCCTCACCCGCCTCGACCGCCGCCCGCGCCGACTTCAGGGCCGGGGTCTCACCGATGTGCTCGAGCGCGACGTCGCGGATCGCGTCGTAGTCGTCCTCCGCCTTGTCCAGCGCGGCGAGGGCGACGGCGAGCTGCGGCGAGGCGGACTCGGGCGTGTGGCTGTCGCTCATCTGCGCCATCTTCTTCGACAGGTCCAGCTCGGCCTCGTTCACGCGCTTCAGGGCCTGCTCGACCTTCTTCTTGGCCTGCTCGAACCGGGTGCGGTCCTGCTTGACGTCCGACGCCTTGGCGGGGTTCTGGACCTTGGCCGCGGAAGCGGAGCCCGCCGCCAGCGAAGCCAGGCAGACAACCACCAAAAGGGGCACGATACGGGGTTGAGTTTTCATAGTGGGTATCCGATTACCTTCATCGCCGGGTGATCGATGGATCACGGCAAGGGGCGAAGCACGGGCTCTCACCGTGGGAGGTAGAACGCGTCAGAACGACGGCTATTGCGGGCCGGGGGCGCCTTCCCGACGGCGACGCGACGGACGGCGACGTGTCGCCTACACTGTGCCGACCCGTGGCGGACGGTAGGTCAGGCCCGTCCTGACATGGCGCGTAGTTGTCAGGCCGGGCCTGATCTACCCAAGGCACGCCGCCCATTCCCCAAGTGAGACGTGATTGATGCGAAGCTTGCTGTTGATCGTGGTGGTGGTGTTGTGCTGTGGCGTCGCGGCGTTGGCCGAGGAGAAGCCGGGGCTGATCGTGACGATCAAGCCGCGCGGCGCGACGGGTGCGGGCGACACGCGGGTGGATCGCCTGATCGCGCTGCGCGTGCCGGCGGGCGAGGCGGCGACGCCGTTCGTCGCGCCAGGCCCGGTCGACGTGACGTGGCGCGGACACCTGAACCTGCCGATCCGCACGCGTGCGGTGTTCGCCGTCGAGGGGCGCGGCAAGGTCAAGCTGACGATCGAGGACAAGGTGATCCTCGAGGGCGAGGTCGACGGCGCGAAGCTGCTGGAGTCCGAGCGGGCGCGGATCGGCAAGGGGGCGAACCCGATCGTGTTCGAGTACACGGGCCCGGCGGACGGCGACGCGTGGGTGCGGCTGACGTGGAGCGGCAGCGACTTCCCCCGCGAGGCGGTGCCGCCGATGGTGTTCAGCCACGACGACGGCGACGCGGACGCGGCGATCGGCGTGACGCTGCGGCGCGGGCGCGAGCTGTTCGCGCAGCAGCGGTGCATCAAGTGCCACCTGCCGGACGGCGACTTCAAGGTCGCGGCGACGGCGATGCCGGAGCTGATGACCGACGCCCCATCACTGGAGGGCGTGGCGGATCGGCTGAACACGGACTGGATCGCGGTGTGGATCGCGAACCCGTCGGCGCTGCGGCACGCGGCGCAGATGCCGTCGCTGTTCGGGCACGCGTCGGCGGCGGAGGCGGACAAGGCGGACGACACGCGGCCGTGGGACATCGCGGCGTACCTCGCGACGCTGCGCAACGAGCCCGACGCGTCGACGCCCCCGCCGTCGGCCGCGCAGATCAAGACCGGCGGCGGGCTGTTCGCGCAGCTCGGGTGCATCGCGTGCCACACGCGCCCCGACGCCGATGCGGACGCCGTGGCCAGCGACGAGCACGGCCGCATCCCACTGCGTTACATCGGCTGGAAGTACCGCACGCTGTCGCACCTCGCGGCGTTCCTCAAGCAGCCCAACCGCAACTACCTCCACGTGCGCATGCCCGACCTGCACCTGACCGACGACGAGGCGAACAGCCTCGCGGCGTTCCTGGTGAGCAAGGCGACGGCGCGGCTCGACGTCGCGGGCGCGCCGAAGGGCGACGCGAAGAAGGGCGCGGAACTCGTCGCCACGGCGGGCTGCGTGAACTGCCACGGGCTGAAGGTCGATTACCAGAACAAGGCGCCGTCGCTGAAGGCCGTCGCCGCGGCGGACTGGTCGGCGAAAGGTTGCGCGGCGGACGACGCGTCGAAGCGCGGCGCCGCCCCGCTGCTGAACCTCTCGGCGGAAGACCGCGCGGCCGTGCGGGCGTTCGGCCAATCGCCCGCGATGCTCGCGTCGCTGAATCGCACGGCCCCCGCGGAGGCGGCGCAGCGGCTGACCGTCGCGCTGCGGTGCAACGCGTGCCACGACCGCGACGGCGTGCAGGACCGCTGGTCGCTCGTCGAGAAGGAAGTCGCGGACCTCGCCCCCGCGGCGCCCGCCAAGCCCGCGGCGGGAGGTGACGCCAGTCAACCGGCGCAGCTGGCGCAGTCGCGCCCGGCGCTGACCTGGCTCGGCGAGAAGCTGAACACCGACTGGACGCGCGGCTTCATCGCCGGCAAGACCGGCTACCGCGTGCGCCCCTGGCTCACCGCCCGCATGCCCGCGTTCCCCGCCTACGCCGACCCGATCGCCAACGGCCTGGCGCTGCAGCACGGCATGACGACCACGCGACAGGAACCGACGCCGCCGGACAACGCCGCCGAACTGGCGAAGATCGGCCGCAAGCTCACCGGGCCGATCGGCGGGTTCGCGTGCATCACGTGCCACTCGATCAACAAGATGGAAGCGATCGCGCGGTTCGAGGTGGGCGGGCCGAACCTGATGTACGTCACCGAGCGGCTGCGGCACGACTACTTCCTGCGCTGGATGCTCAACCCGCCGCGTGTCGACCCGACGACGAAGATGCCGAAGTACGCCGACGACTCGGGCCGCACGGCGTTGAGCGACACGCTGGACGGCGACGCGGCGCAGCAGTTCGAGGCGATCTGGCAATACCTGCAGGCGGGCCGGAAGATCGAGCCGCCGTCGATGACGCCGTGAGCGCAAGCCCGCATCGCCGCTTGGATGGCAACCAAACGCTCGTCCGGCGCGAATTGAAGCAAACCCTCGTCGCGATACACTTGGCGACGACACACGAACTCCGGAGGTGGTAATTGGGGCTTGCAATTGAAGTGGGGATGCTGGCAGACTTGGTGGTTGCAGATGAGGAAGGCGCCGAGTGGCTTCAGGAGGACCTGAAGAATCTCAACGAGGTTCTTGCGGCCAACGGCTTGCCCGCACATCACGAGCCAATGCAGTTACCGCGATTGTCCTGCCGCAGCGCTGTCCTCAGTTTCCCGTACAGCTTTCTGCACTATCTGAGGCGTGTTTACGCGCACGTCGCCGCCGATCCTGATTGGGTGGCGACCCCGCTCAAACAAGGCGATGATCCGACCGCTGATCCCGCCATCGACGCGGAGTCGGCGATGATGAGCAGCCACCTGCTTTGTCACTCCGACTGTGAAGGCTTCTACGTCCCGGTCGATTTTAACGAGGTGCTCTTCGACGATCGCCTCCCGGGGCAGATGCTCGGCTCCAGCTTTCGATTGCGGGACGAACTCATTCAGATCGCGCCGAAACTTGGGATCGATCTGACCGGTGGGCAATTGACCGACCCGGAGGCGGATCGCATCAATCGCATAGCAGAGGCGGATGGGCCGTTCTGTATTGAGCTAATGGTCTGGCTCGCGCTGTTCGAGGCGTCTCGATTGAGTATCGAACACCAGACCTTGATCGTGTTCACGTGATTGCCCATCGATGTAGCGGTGAGTTTCGGAGTTGGGCGATAGCGATCAGGGGTTGGCGTCGGCTATGTCATCGAGACCGTGGCCGCAGTGGCGACACGCGGCGCCGTCCCAGCGGTAGCTGAAACCGCACTTCGGGCAGTCACCGTGTCTGCCCCACTCCGGTGACGTCGCCGGCTCGGGGTAACGTCGCCCCAGCGATCCGCCGCTCGCCCAATACGCCAGCTCTTCCAGCGCCGCGCGACTCTTGCGATCGTCGGGCGGCGTGAAACGCCCGGGGATAATGTTGAATCCTTCCCACCCAACCTCGCGAAGCCTCGCGACCACCATCGGATGACACTCCAGCTTGATGCGCAGATCCGTCAGGAGCTTCGGTTTAATGAACTTCTTGACGAATCGTTTGGTTCGGCGATCGCGGCCGATGACCTCGACGTGCGGATCGTCCTGAGGGCGGTCGCCCAGGAGCGTCCTGTACGCACCCATCGACGTCAGGTACATCTTCGTGCCGGACGAAAACTGCCGGGTGCCCGTGCGGCCAAGATCGTTGCCCTCGCTATCGCACAGAGGCTTTTCGACGATGTTTGCGACGATGCACCACACCGACTCGCGGACCTCACTGTTATCTTCACCCTCGGACATCACGTTGCCTCCCCGTAACTTTGCCGATCGTATGATCGGTCTGGGCACCAATCAAGCACTTTACCTGTCTCCACACACGAGTAACCCGGGTATGATTCGCGTCAATCCATTGGACGTGGCGGCGGTATGATCCGTCTCCATGTCAGGGCATGAACCGAATCACACGCACATTCAGGAGCACGTCATGCGGGCACATCGTTTCATCGGGTTGCTATGCGTCGGGATGTTCATCGCCACGCTGGTCGCGCGGCCGGCGGTCGCGGAGGATCATCCGTTTGTCCACCAGCTGTTCACCGACCACATGGTGATCCAGCGCGGCGTGCCCGCGCCGGTGTGGGGCTGGACCACGCCCGGCGCCGAGGTGACCGTCAGCATGGCGGGCAAGTCCGCGAAGGCGACGGCGGACCAGGACGGCAAGTGGATGGCGAAGCTCGGCCCGTTCGAGGCGGGCGGTCCACACACGCTGAAGGTCATCGGGCCGCAGTCCGCGACGATCAGCGACGTGCTCGTCGGCGACGTGTGGATCTGCTCCGGTCAGTCCAACATGGAGATGGGCATCGGCAACGTGAACAACGCGCAGCAGGAGATCGCGTCGGCGAACTACCCGAAGATCCGGCTGTTCACCGTGCCGAAGCGCGTGTCGATGGAGCCGACGGACACGATCAACAGCGCGTGGCAGGTGTGCACGCCGGAGTCGGTCGCGCAGGGCGGCTGGAACGGGTTCACGGCGGTCGGCTACTTCTTCGGTCGCGAGCTGCACAAGGACCTCGACGTGCCGATCGGGCTGATCCACACGTCGTGGGGCGGCACGATCGCCGAGGCGTGGACGAGCGGCGACGCGCTGATGGCGATGGACGACTTCCGCCCCGCCGTCGAGGGCATCCGCCAGATGGCCGAGGCCGCGAACCGCGGCGCGAGCGAGAAGTTCGAGGACCGCGTCAACAAGTGGTGGAACGACAACGACCCCGGCACGAAGGCGAGCTGGCAGAACACCGACGCGGACGACGCGTCGTGGAAGACGATGAAGCTGCCGAACGGCTGGGAGAACGCCGGGCTGCCGAACTACGACGGCATCGCGTGGTTCCGCCTCGCGGTGACGCTGCCGGACGGCGCGGCGGGCAAGAAGGCGAAGCTGCGGCTCGGGCCGATCGACGACATCGATACGACGTACGTGAACGGCAGGTGGGTCGGCGGCGAGACGGTGTGGAACCACCCGCGTGAATACAACGTGCCGGCCGGCGTGCTCAAAGCCGGCAGGAACGTCATCGCGGTGCGCGTGCTGGACACCGGCGGCGGCGGCGGTCTGTTCGGCGGGGCCGACCAGATGACGCTCGACGTCGACGGCGCATCGCCCGTGTCGCTCGCCGGCGACTGGCGTTACGCGGCGACCACGCCGATTAGCAAGCTGCCGCCGTCGCCGCAGCAGACGAGCAACAACCCCAACGTCGTGACGGTGCTGTACAACGGCATGCTCGCGCCGATCGTGCCGTACGGCATCAAGGGCGCGATCTGGTACCAGGGCGAGTCCAACGCCGGGCGCGCCCGCCAGTACCGCACGCTGCTGCCGACGATGATCGCCGACTGGCGCAAGCGGTTCGGCCACGACTTCCCGTTCTTCATCGTGCAGCTGGCGAACTTCATGCAGGTGCAGAACACGCCGGTGCAGTCCGGCTGGGCCGAGCTGCGTGAGGCGCAGCTGATGACCGCGCAACACGACCCGAAGACCGGCATCGCCGTGATCACCGACATCGGCGACGCCGCGGACATCCACCCGAAAAACAAGCAGGACGTCGGCAAGCGGCTGGCGCAGTCGGCGTTGAACATCGCGTACGGCAAGGACGTCGTGCCGTGCGGGCCGGAGTTCGAGAGCACGACGGTCAGCGGCAACGAAGCGACGCTGAGGTTCAGGTACGTCGGCAGCGGGCTGATGGCGCAGGGCGACAAGATCACCGGCTTCGCGATCGCCGGCGCCGACGGGCAGTTCCACTACGCCGACGCGAAGATCGTGGGCGAGACGATCGTCGTGTCGAGCCCCGACGTCGCCAAACCCGTCGCCGTTCGCTACGGCTGGGCCAACAACCCGGTGTGCAACCTCTACAACAAGGAAGGCCTGCCCGCGACGCCCTTCCGCTCGGACGTGGACTGATCCCGCCGAACGACTTCACGCATCACCCCAGGAGCCCCGCGCCACCGCGCGGGGCTCCTGTCGTTCACGCCCGATCGGCCTGCCCGTTTCAGCGACTATTTTGCACAATCCCGCAGCTGCATGCCACATAGGGTCTGTGGGCACGGATTCCCACTAGAATCCATACACCGCCAGGAGTTCCAACATGCGAAACCGCTTCCGCACCACGCTGTCCGTCTTGCTCGTCGCGCTCATCGCCGCGATCGCCCTGCCGTTGCGCGCCGAGTCGCTGCCGCGCGCGGACGTGATCGACGTGCCGGCGATCGGCGAGGGGCTGTGCGTCAGCAACCTGTTCCAGACGAACATGGTGGTCCAGCGTGACAAGCCGATCGCCGTGTGGGGCTGGGCCGCGCCCGGCGAGAAGGTCACGGTGAAGTTCGGCGCGAACGAGGCGTCGGCGACGGCCGGCGACGACCGCGCGTGGAAGGCGACGCTGCCCGCCGTGCCTGCAAATCACGAGCCGCAGACGATGACGATCGCGGGCAAGGACAAGACGCTGACGCTGGAGAACATCCTCGTCGGCGACGTGTGGGTGCTCGGCGGGCAGAGCAACATGGAATTCTCGCTGGCGTCGGTGCAGAACGGACCGCTCGAGATCGCTTCGGCGAACTTTCCGGAGATGCGGATCCTGACGGTGCCCTACGGCGAGGGGCCGGAGATGAAGAAGGGCTTCGCGCGGCTGCAGGAGTACAGCAGCTGGTTCAGCCGTCACTTCCGCAAGGGCGACTGGGACGTGTGCACGCCGGACGTCGCGCGTGAGCTGTCGGCGATCGGCTACGTGTTCGCGCGTCGGCTGTACATGGCCAGCCGCGTGCCGATCGGCGTGATCGACGCGTCGCGCGGCGGCACGACCGTCGAGGCGTGGACCCCGCTGCCCGTGCTCCGCAAGATGGACAGCGCCCTGGTGAAGGCGAACCTCGCCGAGCACGACGCGAAGGTCGCGGAGTGGGACCCGAAGGCGGACCTCGAAAAGCGTATCCAGCGCAACCGCGACTGGGTCGAGAAGCAGACAAAGGCGGGGAAGACGGTGCCCGATGATCGCAAGAAGGACCCCAGCGACCTTCAGCCCGGGCCGATCGCCAGCCCGAACTACCCCGGCAACTGCTACGCGGGGATCATCTCGCCGCTCGCCGGGCTGTCGGTGAAGGGCGCGATCTTCCACCAGGGATTCAACAACGCGTTCGAGGGCTCGGTCGGCGCGGCGCGGTACCGCGAGGTGTTCCCGCAGATGATCAAGGCGTGGCGCGAGGCGTTCGGTGATCCCGAGATGCCGTTCGGCATCCTCTCGCTGTGCACGTCGGGCGATCCGCAGACCCGCGACAACTACTGCGAGAAGATGTTCGACGCGGGCGTCTACATCCGTGCGGCGCAGTACGACACGTTCCTCGAAATGTACAAGGCCGGCGACAAGAACATCGGCTTCGCCAGCACGTTCGACCTGCGTCGCTCGTGGTATCACCCGCAGGTGAAGGTCCCCGCCGGTGAGCGGATCGCGCGCTGGGCGCTGGCGACGCAGTACGGCCTCGATCGCCTGCTCGATTGGAAGCCGCCGATGATCATCGGCACGGAAGCGACCGACGGCGCGCTGATCGTCAAGCTCGACACCGACGTCAGCGACCCCGAGAGCGGCGAGATGGTGGGCTTCGCGATCGCCGGAGAGGACGGTCGCTTCCAGCTCGCGAAGGTCGCCTACCTGGAGACCGGCAAGGACGACCACAACCGACCGAAGTACGACCGCAAGCAGCTCGTGCTGAGCAGCCCGCTGGTGCCCAAGCCGATCCACTACCGCTACGCGTGGGGCCGCAGCCCGCTGGCGAACATCCAGGTGAACAACAACAAGGACATCCCGCTCGCGACGCAGCGCAGCGACGACTGGCCCCTCGAACAGATTTCCGCCGACGCACCGGTGGCGGAAGAGCCGGTCTCGCGCGGCGACCGCGGCAAGATCATCCAGGAACTCCGCGATCGCGACCTGCAGCGGCGCCTCTTCGAGGCCAGGCAGCTGATCGAGTCGAACAAGTGATCAAGCCCCGCAACGACAAGAACCACGCACAACGCGTGGTTCTTGTAATACCGGAGGTGGGACTCGAACCCACACGAGGTTTTACCCTCAGCGGATTTTGAATCCGCCGCGTCTGCCAATTCCGCCACACCGGCGTGCGGAGCGTCGCGTATTCTGCGACGCCAGTATAGCCACGTCAAACGCCCCCCATCGCGACGCTCCCTATGCGCGGCCGGCCGGGTTACCATGCGTGCTGCACCGGCCGAATCACCCGACATCAACGTCGCCACGCATGACCACCCGCCCCACCACCGACACCGCCCCGCACGCCGCGATCGCCGACGACGCGATCTGGCGCACGATCGCCGCGGACCCGATCGGCGTGTCGATCCCCCAAGGCTTCGCCGCGGTCGTCGAGCGATACGGCGACCGCCCGGCGATCGACACGCCGACGGATCGATGGGACTACGCGACGCTGGATCGGCTGAGCCGGTCGATCGCCGCGTGCGTGCTCGGGCGTGAGGCCGCGGGCGCGCCGGTGGCGATCCGCTTCGCGTCGGGCGCGCCGCTGATCGCAACCATGTTCGGCGTGCTGCGATCGGGTCGGCCGTATGTCGTGCTCAACCCGGCCGACCCGCTGCCGCGTCAGCGCGACATCATCGCCAACGCCGGGTGCACGCTGATGCTGTGTGACGCCGAGCCCGACGCCGCGACGCGCGCCGTGTTGGGCGGCACAACGTGGGTGACCTACGCCGAGGCGACCGGCGCGCCGTCCGACACGGCGCTGCCCGACGTGTCGCCGCTCGCCGCGTGCTCGATCACGTACACCTCCGGCACGACGGGCAGGCCCAAGGGCGTCGTGCAGTCGCACCGCAACGTCGTGCACCAGGTCGCACGGTATCACGCCGCGGCGGGCCTGCGTGCCGGCGACCGTGTTGCGCTCGTCACGCCCGCCAACTACGCCGCCGCCGTGTCGCCGATCTTCGGCGCCCTGCTGACCGGGGCGACGCTCTGCCCGTTCGACCTCGCCACGCCGGACGCGCACGCGATGGCGCGATGGGTCGGCGAGCAGCGGATCACGGTCTTCCAGTCCGTGCCGACCGTGTTCCGTGCGCTGATGCGCGAAGCCGACGACGGGTTGACGCTCCCGGCGCTGCGCGTCGTGCGGCTCGGCGGCGACGTTGTGCTCAAGGCGGACCTCGAACGATTCCAAACCGGCCCGTTCGCCGCCGACTGCCGCCTGATGGTCAGCCTGTCATCGACGGAGACGGGGCTGTTGATGTACGGCTTGTTCGACCGCGCGACCGTCATCGACGGCGCGACGCTACCGCTGACACACGAGGCGCCGGGCGTGCGGGTGCGCGTGATCGACGCCGCGGGAAACGATGCGCCCGACAACGAGCCGGGCGAACTCGTGGCGACGAGCGCGTACCTGTCACCGGGCTATTGGGGCGAGATCGACACGTTGTCGCTCACCGCGAGCGCCGACACGCCGCCGGCGACAACGTATCACACCGGCGACCTGGCGCGGCGGACGACCGACGGGCGGGTCTGCTTCGTCGGTCGCGCCGACCGGCGTGTCAAGGTGCACGGCAACCGGTTCGAGCTGGAGGAGGTCGAGTCGGCGATGTTGTCGCTGCCCGACGTCGCCGAGGCGGCCGTGGTCGCGCAGCAGCGATTCATGCGGGCGCCGCGCGTGGTGGGATTCGTCGTGCCGATGCCGGGGCGCAACCTGCGCATCGCTCAGGCGCGCAGCGACCTCTACGCCCGTCTGCCGAACTACATGGTGCCGACGCGCATCGTGCGGCTCGCGGCGTTACCCAAGCTGCCCAACGGCAAGATCGACCGCGGCAAGCTCGATGTGAGCTGCGACGACGTGTCCGCCGCCGACGTCGAACACCTCGCGCCGCGGGCGCAGTTCGACGGACGCATGCAGCGCATCTGGGAGCAGGTGCTCGAGACGGCGCCGATCGGGCTCGACGACGCGTTCAGCGATCTCGGCGGCGACTCGCTCAAGGAGATGTCGGTGCTGCGGCGGATCGAAGAGACGTACGGCGTGACGCTGCCGCCGTCGGCGCTGGTCGAGTCGCCCACGCTGCGGACGATGGCCGACCACGTCGCGCGGGCGATGCACGAGACCACCGGCCCGACGCCGCTGGTGACGATGCGCGGCCCGGACCCGCAGGACGCCGACGCCGCGCCGCCCGTGTTCTTCATCCACGCGCTTGAGGGCGGCGTGTCGTGGGCGCGGCCGCTCGCCAATCGCCTGCCCGCCGGACGACCGCTCTACGGCCTGCAGTCCCCGGCGACCTACGGCCGCTTCAGCCCGACCCGCAGCATCGGTAGACTGGCCGCGACGTACGCGCCGCTGCTGCGGTCGGTCACGCCGGACAACCGCTGCGCGATCGTGGGCTACTGCCTCGGCGGCGCGGTCGCGCTCGAGTTGGCGCGCGAGCTGGCCGAGCACGGCGTGACCGTCGACACCGTCGTCCTGATCGACACGCCCTTGACCGCCGACAGCGACTCCGCGTGGCTCAGCGCGCGGCGATGGATCCACAAATGGCGCGACGCCGTGCGTGTGGTCCGTTGGCGGGCGAAGCTGATCGCCGAACGCGTACAGCGGCGCGGGGCGGCGTTGATGTACACGCACCGATTCCGCCTGTTCGTGCAGCAGCTGCACCGCTGGGCGCTGGCGCGATACACGCCACGCGTCCCGCCCGCGCCGGTGGTCGTGCTCAAGGTCGAGCAGGCCCGCCTGCGTCGCGGCGCCGACGCGCAGGACGCGTTCATCGCCGCGCTCGATCCGCCGCCGCGCGTCGTGCCGATCCCCGGCGACCACCTCACGTGCCTCCAGCCCCCGCACCTCGACGGGCTGGTCGATATACTCTGCGACCTGCTGAACACGCCGCGCCCCGAACGTGCCGACGACACAAGCGACACCTGACCGCAAGGCCACCTTCCCATGTGGGCGATCACGAGCTACTACAACCCGATCGGCTTCGACAGCCGGCTGCGGAACTACCGGCTGTTCCGCGAGCGGCTCGCGCTGCCGCTGATCACGGTCGAGCTGTCGTACGACGGCGTCTTCCGGCTCGCGGACGACGACGCCGAGATGCTGATCCGCATCGGCGGGCGCGACGTGCTGTGGCAGAAGGAGCGACTGCTGAACATCGCGTTGCGGTCCCTGCCCGACGACTGCGACAAGGTCGCGTGGATCGACTGCGACATCCTGTTCGCCGACGACGGCTGGGTCGACGCGGCGGCGGAGGCGCTGGATCGGCACGCGGTGATTCAGCCGTTCTCGACCATGCGCGAGCTGCCGCGGGGCGCCACGCCGGAATCGACCGAACCGTCGGCGATGCTGTCGGAGATGACGGCGCTGGCGGCGCGGCTGATGCGAGAGCCGATGGACGACGTGCTGCGTCGTCCGGCCAAGCCGCTGCGTCGGCACAGCACGGCGTGGGGCTTCGCGTGGGCCGCGCGGCGCGACGTCATCGAGCCGCACGGCCTGTACGACGCGTGCATCGTCGGCGGCGGCGACCGCGCGATGATCTGCGGCGCGATGGGTGCGTTCGAACACGCGGTCGAACCGCTGCAAATGAACGAGCGATGGGCTGAGCACTACCGCGCGTGGGCCGAGCCGTTCTATGCCTCCGTCGGCGGCAATGTCGGCTGCTGCGACGCGACGGCGTACCACCTCTGGCACGGCGATTTCGACAACCGCAGGTACCGCGACCGGCACGAGCAGCTGGCGCGGTTCGACTTCGACCCGGCGACGGACCTGACGCCGGCGCCCTCCGGCTGCTGGGCGTGGCGCGGCAACAAACCCGCGCTGCACGAGTGGGTGCGTGCGTACTTCGAGCAGCGACGCGAAGACGGGTGACAGGTTCGTTGATGCCGCGTGACAACCGCGCCGCGTCAGCCGTCTTCGCGTCGCTGCTCGAAGTAGTGACGGACGTACGCGTGCATGTCGGGCTTGTCGGAATTCCATCGCCAGCAGCCGTCGTCGCCCAGCGTGATGTCGCGATACGGATCGAAATCGAACCGCGCCAGCTGCTCGTGCCGCTCGGCGTAGCGGCGGTCGGCCAGGTCGCCGTGCCAGAGGTGGTAGATCGTCTGGTCGATGTAGCCGAGCGTACCGTTGAGCGCCTCGCGATACGGATCGGCCCAGGCGTGGAAGTGCTGGGCCTGCTGCGGGTTCATGCGAAGCGCGTGCACGGCGTCGTCCGGTCGACCGATGATCGCGCTGGCCATCGCCCGGTTGCCGCTGCCGATGATGCACGCGTCGTAGAACCCGAATCGCTCGAGCACGTCGCGGCGCGCCGCCCACGCCGTGCCGCAGTTGCACCCGTGCTTGATCCGGATGCTGCCGCGCAGCAGGTCCTTCGGCGCGTCGCCGCGCTCCAGCACGTACGCCAGCGACTTGCCGCGCAGCACCGCGTCGTCGGGCGACACGTCGTCCACGTCCGCGTCGGCCGGCAGCTCGTAGACCTCGCTGAACGGCTCGATCACCGCGTGCTTCTCCAAGGCAGCGCTCGCCTCGGCGACCCACGCGTCCGACGCGAACACCACGTCGCAGTCGAGCCACGCGACCTGGTCGCAGCCCTCGGGCAGACGGCTCAACGCGATGTTCAGCAGCCGCTCCTTCTGCCACAGCACATCGGGCGCGTGCAGTTGGATCAGTTCGTCCGCGTCGTCGCCCGGCGTCAGATCGAACTTGCCGCTGTGCGACAGCTCGACCGTGATGAGCGGCAACGCGAGACGCCGACGGAACGTGCGGTAGTTTTCCAGACGGCGGCGGTAGCCGGCGGGATTGAAATAGCAGGTGATCGCCCAGAGCCGGGCGGCCCCGTCCGTACCGTTGTTGCCGATCTTCCGCGGTCTGTCTAGCAAATCTTTGGAACCCGACTGCTGGCTACCCGTCGGCGCGTCGGGCCGTCACCGACCGGCATGAGTCTCATGCGAAGGCGAACGCGCCCGTCGTCCGACGGGCATATCCTAGCGGAGTTTCGGCGACGTGACGATGGCGCGCCAGACGTTGGGTGTTTCAAACGCCCGCGGACCGATCCGGCAGTCGAGGCACGCGAAATCCGCCGCAATCGCCGCACACGCCGCGGCGACGTCCACGGCAGGCTCCCCGACACGCGAACCGCTACCGAACGCCTCGGGCGGCCCGGCCGGCGTGTCCGCACCGAGCACACACGCCTCCAGCCGTGTCGCAGCCTCGGCCGCGTCGACCACTCGGACATCAAATCCGTCGATCGCGTCGTCCACACGCGGCAGCACCACCGCCGCGAGCGGCGCCGCGTCAACCGCCGCGACACCCAGCCAGGCGACGAGCTGCGCGGGGCTCATCGATCCCGCACGGTGCGACGCGTCGTCGGCGAGCGGCCCGCCGCGTTCGCACTCGCGGATCGACACGCACGGCCGCTGCCACCCCATCGGCGGGAGCTTCGGCAGGTGATCGAAGCTCCCGGGGCGCACCTTCACGATCGTCGGCATGCCGCGCACGAGCACGCCGGTCGACGTACGCTCGAGGAGCACACGGTCGTTCGACAGGTAGGCCACGCCCGGCTGCGACAGCGCGTTGAGCAGCATGGATGTCTTGCCGGCTCGCTTGCCGCCGGCGATCACAAAGGCCCGTCCGTCCACGACGACCGTCGCGCCGTGCACGTGGAGGTCGCCGCGCGCCACGGCCTGCATCGTCGCCAGCTCGCGCACCACGCGCATCAGCGTCAGCCGCATCCGTCGCGTGTCGCGCTCGGCGAGCACGTCGACGCGGCGACCGCCGGACTCGTCGGCGTCACCGATCGCAACGAACACGCCGGCCTCGCGATCGTGTACCACGAGCCCGTCGGCGTCGTGCGCCCACAACGGGAGCCGGACGAACGATCCGTCGAGCGTGAAGCAGTCGACCTCCCGCGGCGTGTGCCCCGCCGCGCCCGGCGAAGCGCGGATCGCCGCGTAACGGTCGGTGTCGACCGTGACCGTCAGCTCGCACCGCGCGGTGGTCGCCGCGTCGTCGTGCAGATGCGGCGTGACGAACTCGTCCAGCCAGCGCGTCGCGTCGCGCGCGTTGCCGCGCACGTCGATGTGGAGCCCGCGGAACGTCAGGCCCAGGCCGCGGCCCGCCCGATCGATGATCCGCTCCAGCGTCGTCACGATCGTGGCCACGTCCTGCCCGCCCGCCAGGCGGTACCGCGCCGAGCCGCACAGCACGACGATCAGCCAGAACTCCGACGGACGACGCAGCATCGTCGCGTCGCCGGGCCCCGCCTCCGCGTAGCCCTCGATGAACGCCTCGCGGTGCGCCGCGAGCATCGGCCAGCGATACCACACGCGGCACAGGTCCTCGTCGATCGCCCCGACCGTGAGCGTGCCGGCGTCGACCCAGCGCAGCGCGCCGCCGGCGTCGACCACGATGTTGTCGGGGCAAAGGTCGCGATGCACGATGCCGGTGCGCACCTCCGTCGGCGTGTGCGCCGCGGCGCAGGCGTCGATCGCCGCGGCGAGGTCCGGCGTCACCGCCTTCGCGTCGAGCAGCACGCCGAGGTGCTCGCGGATGCGCCGCATCCACGTCGCCCCGCGGTCGATCTCGCCGTCGCGCAGCACGCCGATCGGCGGCGTGCACGCGTGCAGCTGCCCGAGCATGCGGCCGGACGCACGCGCCTGATCGAGCGTCGTCGCCGCCGCATCGAGCACCTCGCCGTCCACCCACTCCTCGAGCATCGCCGCGCCGCGATGATCCACCACGTCCACGAACGGCGACGTCGTCAACGCCTCGCGGAGCGTCGCGACCTGGGCCGCACGCGCCGCCGACTCGAAGCAACGCCCCTTGAGCGTGCGTCCGTCGGCGAATCGCAGCCGCCACGAGCCGCGCGTGCCGGTGTTGGCGGGCATCGACGTGATCTGATCGGCCCCGACGAGCGACGCGTCGACGTCGCGGACCAACGCCGCGAGGTCCGAGCCGAGCCGGTCTAACAACTGATCGTCGTGCATCGCGGCCCTCGACGGACCTTGAAATGAAGCATCAGCGAGCACGGTGTCCGTCGTGAAACCGCGCCGCGTGTCGTGCATTCGCCGTCCGCGCGTGCCCTTTCGGCGGCGGGCAGATACTGTATTTGAGCGCCGACCGAGCGGCAACGACGCCGTGTCGGTCGCGTTCGATCGACGCGTCGCCAGACGCCCGACGTGGAGTGTTCCGCCATCGCCACCACCGCACCACAACCCCCGGCCCCGCACTCGTACAAGCTGCCCTCGCCGCCGAGCGAGACGCCCGAGCCGCCCGGCGAACACCTCGACATCGTGCGTGACGTCGTGCGCGACGACTGGGCCGCGCTGCGGGCGAGGCACCTGCACCATCGCGCAGACGACAATCACGCCGATCCGCCGTTCGTGCGGTACGCGCGTCAGCAGCACGTCTGCCACTACCTGCTGCGCCGCCTCGACACGGCTCGACAGAGCGACCTGCTGCCCGCAACCTGGCTGGCGGGGATGGCGACCGAGCAGGCGCGGCTCGCTCACGTGGCGGCGCGTCTGCCGGGCGTGCTGGCGGAGGTCACGCGGGCAATGGCCGCCGCGGACGTCGAGACACGCGTGCTCAAGGGGCGGCCGTTCGCCGTGCGCTACTTCGGCGACGCCGAGCTGCGCCGCCTCGTCGACGTCGACGTGCTGGTGCGGCGTGACCGGGTCAACGCGGCGTTGGGCGTGCTTTGGTCGCTCGGCTTCCGCACCAAGCCGCGGCGTGTCGACATGACGGATGACGGGCCGGTGATGCGCGCCAGGCCGCTGCGGACCGAGCACGCGATGGCGTTCATCCGCGACGGCGTGAACGTCGACCTGCACTGGCGGCTGCGCAACGCCCCGGCGTATCGCATCAACGAGAACGACGTGTGGGCAGCGCCACAGACCGTCGAAGTCGACGGCGAGACGTACAGCGTGCTGAGCGACGAGTACGAGCTGCTGTTGCTGCTGCTGTCGATCGCGCACGACATCGGTCGCTGCGCCTGTCGCCTCAAGCACCTGCTCGACGTCTACCAGATGCTGCGCAGCGGGCACGCGGCGATCGACTGGCCGGCGTTCTTCGAGCGGCGCGCCGCGGACCGGACGCTCGGCGTGTGCGTCAACGTCCTGTGGATCGTGCTTGACGTGTTCGAGTGCGCCGACGACCTGCCCGCGTTGCGCGATGCGCTGGCGCCGTACGCGGCGCGGCGGGTGGAGATGTCGGTCGACGAAGAGATCGCGATGATCCACCGCGCGCCGGGCACGGTCGACAACGCGGTCTGGCTGGGCAAGGTTTACCCGATCTCGCCGTGGCGTGACCTGGTCTGGCTGACGGATCGCAACGTGACGCACGTGGGCCGGCTGTACGTGTCGTTCTACCGCACGCTGCGGTTCCTGTTGCGGCTGGGGTGCTACTACGCGCGTCGCCCGACGGGGCGCTAGCCCGCGGGCGGTCGCGTCAATGCTTCAACATCAGGTCGAGCGCGCTGATCCCGACGCGCAGGTTGACCAGCAGCGGCTTGCCGAGCAGAAACATCGCGCCGATACCTAGCACGAGGTGGCTGACGACCAGCGCAGGCAGGTTGTGAAACCGCCGGAAGTGCCAGATCCAGAACGGCGTGGACACCGCGACGCCGGCGCACAGCGCGATGTTCGGCGCGTGCAGCGCGACCATCACCAGTGTGCCGACGACGATCGACACGCCGGCGCGCCCCGTCGCGAAGAAGAGCCGGTTGTTGATGAACGCCTGCATCGCGAACTGCTGCGCCACAACGCCGGGGATGTACTTCACCGCCCACCACGTGCGTTTCGACGCGAACAGCCAGCTGTCCTCGATCGCGGTGACGACGAGCAGGCCGATGAGACACGCTGCGGTGAAGACGATCACGGAGGCCCAGCCGTCGGTGAAGCGGCGCGGCGCGAGGCCGACCTCGTCGAGGCGCTGACGCGGATTGAGCAGCGCGACGCCGACAACGATCACCGCGCCGCCGATGAACACGCCGCGCAGCCAGCGCAGGTCCGCGTCCGTCGGGAACAGCCGCCAGACCTCCCAGAACGCCAGCAGCAGCAGCGTCGTGAACACGGCGATCTCGGCGGCGACGAGACGGGCGCTGACACGACGGGCGTCGGGGTCGAGCGCGGCCGGCTCAGTCATGCGCCACCTCGCGACGCGCCCGGCGCGGGGTCTGGGCGTGGCTGAGGTTGCGGTACGCCTCGCACGTGTCGAGCAGCGATTCGTGGTCGCCGAGCCCCACGATCCGCCCGGCGTCCATCACGACGATCATGTCCGCGTGCACGATCGTCGACAGCCGGTGCGCGATCACGAACGTCGTGCACCGCTGCGTGATCTGCTCCAGAGCGTCGATGATGCGCGATTCCGACTCGGCGTCGATCTCGCTCGTCGCCTCGTCGAGAATGAGGATCGACGGCTCGCGGAGCACGGCGCGCGCGATGGCGATCCGCTGCCGCTGGCCGCCGCTGAGTCGCGCGCCGTCTTCGCCGACCTGCGTGTCGTACCCGTCGGGCAGCGCGGTGATGAACTCGTGCGCGTGGGCGCGCTGCGCGGCGTCGATGATCCGCTCCAGCGGCACATCCGCCAGCCCGTACACGATGTTCGACGCGATGGTTCCCTCGAACAGCACCGTCTCCTGCGTGATCACGGCCATCTGCCGGCGGATGGACGCGAGGCTGTAGTCGCGCAGGTCGTGGCCGTCGATCAGCACCCGCCCGGCGTCGGGCGTGAACAGCCGAGGCAGCAGGCCGATGAGCGTCGTCTTGCCGGCCCCGTTCGTGCCGACGATCGCGCACAGCGAGCCGTACGGCACCGAGAGGCTGACGTCCTCGAGCACCGGCTCGTCGCGGTTCGGGTACGTGAAGCGGATCGATTCGAACACGACCGACTCGGCGTGCCGCGGCAGCTCGGGCCGAGTCACGTCGCCGGCGAAATCCTCGACCGGCAGCTGGAGCATCTCGTCGATCCGTTCGGCGGCGGCCTCGGCGCCCTGCAGCGCGTTGTTGAGGTCGGTCAGCGGGCGCATCGCCCCCGCCGCGGCGCCGAGCAGGCCAACGACCATGACCATCTCCGCGGGCTGCGCCCCGCCACGGACATACACGTACCACGCCGAGCCGAGCATCAGCGCCAGCAGCAGCCAGACCGCCATCAACTCGGCCATCGGCGAGCTGAACGCCCGGACGAGCTGCAGGCGCAGCTGCTCCCGGTACAGCTGTTCGTTGACCTGGCGGAAGTGCTCGCGTTCCTGCGTCTCGGCGTGATGCACCTTGACGACCTTCAACGCCCGCAGCACCCGTTGAATCGACGCGACCATCGGCACCGCCATCTGCAGCGTTGTCCGGCTCAGCGTGCGGACGCGACGCCCCACCCGGTGGATCATCAGCGCCAGCAGCGGCAGCGGCACGAGGAACATCAACGCCAGCCGCCAGTCCAGCGCGATCGCCCAGATCAGCAGCACCGCCCCCTGGAGCACCTGACGCACGGCCTTGTCCAACACGCGCGAGAGTCCCTCGCGCACCGACATGACGTCGCGCAGCACGCGGCTGAGCCGGTCGGCGGACCCCGACGACAACGCCGTGTTCATGTCCAGCTGAATGAATCGATCGAAGATCCACTCGCGGATGTCGCGCGTGACACGCATAAGGATCAGCCCGCTGAGATACGCGTGGCAGAACCGCCCGATCGCGCCGAACATGGCGATCACCGCGATCATCGCGATCAGAAACGCGAACCCGCCGAAGCGTCCCTCAGGCACGTAGTTCAGCAGGTCGGTGCGATCGCCGATCCACGACTGCAAGCCGGGGCTGGCGAGCTTGGCGCCGAGCAGCGAGTGCGCGGTCGCGTTCTCGCTGAACACCTGGTGAAACAGCCACAGCAGCGTGCCGATGCCACCGGCGGCGCACGCGGTTTCGAGCAACGCACCGGCGATCGCGCCGATCACCTCCTTGCGGTAGGTCAGCGCCAGACGCCCAAACTGCAGTAATTTTCCGGTAATCAACATGGTTTTCGGTCGGTCACGGCGTGTACAGTCTAGCGTGCGGCGGCGCGAAGGGATACGATCCCCGCTCGATCCGTCGCTCACGGAGGTTTCGGCTATTCACTCGGCCGCACAAGATCCCGACACCTGCGCCGACGCGGCGTCGCCCGCCCCGCCGGCCCGGCCGCGCCGCGTGCTCCGTCGTATCGTCATCGCGATGATCGTCGTCGCGGTGCTCATACTCCCGCCGCTCGGCTATTACGTGGTTGCGCGGCACGTGCTGTTGAACTTCGGCGTCGTGGTGCCGGGGCAGGTGTACCGCGCCGCCCAGCCCGACGGCGAGCATTTGGCCGCGTGGATCGACGAGCACGGCCTGCGCACCGTCGTGAACCTGCGCGGGGAGCAGCCCGACGACGACCCGGTGTACGCCGGCGAGCGGCGCGCCGCGCAGGAACACCACGTCGACCTCGTCGACATCCGCTTCTCGGCGCTGCGGCTGCCGCCCCGACACATGCTGCTGCGGCTGATCGACACGCTCGAGACGGCCGAGCGCCCCATCATGCTGCACTGCTACGCCGGCGCCGACCGCACGGGCGTCGCGAGCGTCCTGGCCGCGATGGCGATCGGCGGCGAGAGCTACGAGCAGGCTCGACATCAGCTGACGATCCGTTACTTCCATCTCGGCGACGACGACACGCACATCGAAGGCGTGTTCACCGAGTACGAGGCGTGGTGCCGCGAGCAGGGTCGCCCCACCGCCGGCTGGGAGCAGTTCCGCGACTGGGCGCGTCAGACCTACCGCACGGCGTACTACTACGTGCTGATCGACACGCCCGAAACCATCACCGCCAACGCCGGTCAAACCGTCGATATGGCGTGCCGATTCACGAACGACTCGCACCGCGTGCTGCCCGCGAGCGACGCGCGGCGGGCGATCACCGCCGTCGCCTACCGCAGCGCCACGCCGAACGCCAACGCCGGCAAGGTGCTCGGCAAGACGCGCCTGCCCGCCAAAGACCTCGCGCCCGGCGAGTCGATCGACGTCAACCTCGCGCTGACCGCGCCCGACGAACCTCAAAGGGTCGACGTCATCGTTGATCTCTTCGAACGCGGTGACGCCGGCAACGACGACATCCACCTGTTCGCCCATCAGGGCTCGCCGGTGCACCGCGTGACGCTGATTGTTGAGCCCGGCGACAACTGAACGCGATCACTCGAGCACCATGCGACGCAGGCGTGACGCCGATGGGTCGATCGGGAACTTCTCTTTGGTCATGTAGGTCATCGTCAGGTCGGTGCGGCACGGCGTGGTGAAGCCGTACATCATCATGTAGCGCGGCTTGACGGAGTTGCGGCTGCCGTAGTGGAAGCAGCGGCCGGAGTCGATGAACAGGACGGTGCCGGGCGGCCCGATTAGCGGGATCATCTCGCTCGGATCGACGTGCTTGTACATCTCCTCGTCGGTGATGCGGTACGGCGCGCCGCGCTGGCGATAGTTCATCGCCTTGGCCGCGCGCGCCGACACCGACGCAGGCAGGAAGCACCACGGCCCGTGCTCCATGGTCACCTCACGCAGCAGCACGATCATGTACACCAGCGGCAGGTCGTGGATGTCGAGGTGGTAGAACTGGCTCTCGCGGTACGGCGGGTCGGGCTCGTCCTCGTACGCGGCGTACGACTCGACGAAGCGGATGCCCGGCGGCATCGTCTTCGACAGCACCGGGATCGTGCCCATGTAGCGGCCGATCGTCTCCAGGATCTCCGACGACATCGGAAAATCGAGGAACGACTTGTACCGCTCGACATCTTCGGGCTGGCGGATCGTCTGGAAGAACGGCTTGTTGCCGTACGCACGCTTGGGGTCCTTGATGCCGCCGCGTTCGTCGATCAGCGGACCGGTCTCCGCGAGCAGTTCGTCGAGGTGCGGCAATGTCATCGACTCGTCCAGCGCCCAACCGTCGCGCATGACGTTGTTCTTCGCGGTCGTGTCGCCGTAGCCGTTCTCCAGCAGCAGCTCGTCGAACGCCGTGTCGTAGAGGCGCTGATGCTGTCGACGGCGGCTCGCGTAACGCCACCGGTTGTACGCCTTGGACCACTTCATCGTCCGGCCGATGCCGGCCGTTTCCATGTTGTTGCGATAAAAATACTTCGCGGGGCGTCGCACGAGACGATCTATGGTCAAACCGATCATTGCCGTCACCTCGATTGTGGAGATTCACCCGGGGAATCGTTGCGGTCGTCGTACACGGCCTGGGGCCTGGTGAAGAACAGACGATCAAACGCGCCGTGCTCGGGCGGGCCGACACCGGACGCTTTCCACCCACCGAACGGCGCCGACGGATCGGCGCCGGTCGTGGGCTGACCGATACGTAGGATACCCACGCGTGCGCCGTTTCGGAACAGGTCACGGCGTTGTGCCGACACGCTGTATAGCGACGCGGCGAGGCCGTGCTCCACGCCGTTCAGCAGCGTCATCGCGTGGTCGAAGTCGCGGGCACGCTGGACGACGAGAATCGGGCCGAACGACTCGTCGCACACGATCCGATCGTCGGCGGCGTCGCAGCAGACGATCGTCGGCGGAACGTAAAGGCCGTGTCCGCAAGGCGCCGCGATTACGGTGTCCGTGTGCGGCGTGATCACGCGGTTCCCACGGGCGCGGGCGTCGGCGATGTCCTCCAGCAAGGCGTCACGCTTGCGGGTTGAGATCACGGGGCCGACGTCCGTCGCGGCGTCGGCGGGGTCGCCCCACGTCAGTTCGCGCGTGGCGTCGACCAGGTGATCCAGCACGATGTCGGCGACCGCTTCGTCGACGATCACGCGGCGGTTGGCGGTGCAGCGCTGGCCGGCAAATCCGAACGCCGCCGAGGCGATCGAACGCGCCGCGGCTGCCAGATCAGCGTCCGACCACACGATCGCGGCGTTGTTGCCACCCAGTTCGCCCTGATACGGCACGTGACGCCCCGCCGCGACCTGTCCCAGCGCGTGCCCCGCTTCGATCGAACCGGTGAGTGTCACCGCGTCGACGTTGACGTGTGCAGCCAGGCGCTGCGCCGTTGCCGCCCCGCCGTGCAGCACGCCGACGAGCCGCGCGGGCACGCCACAGTCCGCCATCAGCGATCCGATCCGCTCGGCGATCAACCGCGCCGCCGGGGCCGGCTTCCACACGACCGCGTTGCCCCACAGCAACGCCGGGCCGATCTTGCCCAGCGGCACCGCGACCGGGTTGTTCCACGGCGTGATCGCGGCGACAACCCCCAGCGGCGCGTGACGCACGGAGACGCCGGGTCGTACCGATTCGTCGATCACGTCCGTCGCGTGCCGCGCTGATTCGCGCAGGAACGCGGCGCCCAACGCCACCTCGGCCGACGCGTGCTTCGCCGGCTTAGCGATCTGCTCGACCATGAGGCGCGTCAGTGTCGTCCCATCGCGCTCGATCCGGTCCGCCAGCGCGAGCAGCAGGTCGCCGCGTGTCGACATCGGCGTCTGTCGCCACGTCGCGGCCGCCTCCACGCACCCGCCGACGACCGCGTCGACCGCTGCGCCGTCGGCGTCGGCGACCTCGAACAGCACACGACGCGCGTCACGCGGATCGCGGTGAACGTACGGCCCGTCGCCCCCGGCCGGTGATTCGCCGGCCGTAAGCCTCGCCGCAATCGCGTCCGTCGAGCGATACGCGACCGATCGCTCCGCCAGGAACCGCCGCGTAATCGCCGCGTGCGGCGCGTCGTACCCGCCCACGGCGTCGTCGGCGATCACCACCCGCAGGCCGGCGCCGAGCGCATCCATCGCCGCCGCGCGCACGCACGCGTGCGCGTGTACGCCGGCGATGATCAACGTGTCACACTCGACATCGCGCAGCACACGGCCCAACTCACCGTCGACGGCGGCGCTGTACCCGTGCTTGTGGATCACGCGCTCGCCTTCGCGTTCGCGCAGCGCATCGGGCGGTTCATGGCCGGGCGTGCCGGCGACACACATCCAGCGCCCGGCCAGTCGCCAGTGCGTCATGCGTTGATCGTCGTCGCGATGGATGGTCGTACGTACATGGATCACGGGCACACCGGCCGCGCGGCACGCGTCGAGCAGTTGCCCCGCGCGGCGCACGAGGCGATCAACACGCGGACGCAGGTCCGGTCGCTGCAGAAAATCCCGCTGCATGTCGATGAGGAGGAGGGCCCCTGCCATGATCACACCGCCGTGTCGGACGACTCATCGGCGGCGATCGCGTCGACGACGCGCGCCGTAAGGTCCTGCGTGCCCAATACTTTGCCGTTGCTTGAGGCCTGGGCGATGTCGGCCGTACGCCAGCCCTGCGACCACACGTCGCGGAGGGCTCGCTCGATGCGATCGGCCTCGGCGCTCAGGCCGAAGCTCTCCCGCAGCATCATCGCCAGCGCCATGAGGTGTGCCGCGGGATTCGCGCGGTCGGCGCCGACCAGGTCATGCGCCGAGCCGTGGTTGGTCTGGTAGACGGCCGCGCCGTGGGCGCTGAAGTTGCCCGAATACGTCAGCCCGCGCGAGCCGAGCAGCACCGCGCCCAGGTCCGCGAGCACGTCGCCGATCATGTTCGGTGTGATCAGCACGTCGAACGCGTCGGGCTGTTGGATGAGGCGGTAGGCGCAGTGGTCGACGTCGATCATTTCGACGGCCACGTTCATCGGGTCGCACACGTCGTGGGTCACGCGCTTCCACAACGCGCTGAGTTCGGGCAGCCCGCCGAACTTGACCACGACGGTGACGCGTCCGCGTCGCCCGGCCGCGAGTCGGGCGCCCGCGGCGACAAGGCGAGCGACCTGTGCCTCGTCATAGGAAAACGTGTGTTGCACACGGCGCGGCGCGTTGGGCGATTCGACGACGGTGGACCGGCCCTGGTAGATGCCCGACACGTTGTCGCGGACGACGACGATGTCGACGCCGCGCACGTGCTCCGGCCGCAACCGCCCGCACGACGCCAACTCGTCGCAGGGACGCAGCGGGCTGAATTTGACGAACAGGTCGAAGGCTTTGCGGAGGTCGTAGACGAATCGCCCGCCGCCGGGGCCCGCGAGGATCGCCCCGCCGCGCTCGAACACGTCGTGGCAGAACGCGACCACTTCGTCGGATAGCTCGCGTCCGCTCGCCGCCTTGGCGGGCAGACCGATATCACCGCCGACCTCGACCGTTGCATCGATGTCGCTGACGGACTCGACCGCCGCGAGCACCTGGCGCGCATAGCCGAGCAGGTCGGGCCCGATGCCTTCGCCGGGCAGCATGCCGATCACGGGCGTAGTCACACGCGACGCCGGCGCACCACCGACCGCCGCCGCGTATGCAGATACGCGCGACCCAATCGTGCCCGGTTCGCTGATCTTTGACTTCATAATCCCCTGTGGATCCTGTCTGCGTCATCAAACGCGTGCCGGTCGTCGTTGACCGCCAGGGCGGGCCTAGTCTACCCGCAACGCAAGAGCGGACCAATACGCGCCGCCGGCTTGTCGGGTGAGGGGCGCCTCGGTCACGAGGGTGTTATTTGTCGTCCTTGGAACCGCCGAGCGTGATGGTGATCTTGTATTCGCTCTGGAGGTGGGCGTGGGCGCGGCTGGCCTGACCGGAGGTGGGAAACGCCTTGCAGACCCGCTGGAACCCCTTGATCGCTTTTTCCTTATCGCCGGCCTGCTCGTAGGTGTAACCGATTTCGAGCATCGCCTGCGGCGCCGTGCCGTTGTCGCTGAGCACCTGGTTGTAAAGGACCAGCGCCTCGTTGTACTGCTTGAGCCGGCGCTGGCACGACGCCATCCGCATGTAGTTGCTCGGGTAACGGTCGGTCTGTCGGAAGGTCTGAATGGCTTCCTTGAGCTTGCCGGAGTCTTCGTAGCACTCGGCGATCGCCCACTGATAATTGTCCGCGCGGTCGGCGTCGGTGGTCATCAGGTCCTGATAGATCTTGATCGCGTCGTCGTACTTGCGTTCCTCGCGGTACATGTAGGCGATGTTGCCCTGGCCGCGCGCCTGATCCTTGAACTTGCCGTAGATGCGGCGCGCCTCGTCGCGGCGGTCGTGACCGCGGAACCACCCCGCCATGTGGTCGAGCAGTTCGTCGTCCGCGCCGAACCTGTCGACCATCTGCTCGTACGTCTTGATCACCTGATCGTCACGCCGGGCGTAAGCCTGCACCTCGGCGATCCAGAACCAATACTCGCGGGCGCGACGCTTGGCCTGCTCGTCGGACTGGTCCGCCGGCACCTGCGACGTGATGTACGCCACGACCTTGTCCGCGAGCTGCGCGCCCGCCGCCTTCTTGTCCGCCTGGTCCAGGAGGTTGCGGATCGGCCCGCGCGACACCTCGAACACGCGGTAGGTCAGCTCGTGGTCCTTCCACGTCGTCTCCAGCGCCTTGAGCGCGTCGTCGAAAGACGCCTTGTTCAGGTAGTGCTGCGCCAGGTCGCGCGCCGCGTCGGCGCAGTAGCGCCCGTTTTCCTTGTCGCGCTTGGTGTTGTACGTCAGGTCCTTCCACAGCTCCACGCGGCGGTCGTTGTCCTCTTCGACCCGCGCGATCTCGACCAGGTTGACCTTCGCCTTCACCGCCACGACGTGATTCGGGTGATCGGCAATGAGCTGCGCGTAAGCCTTCTTCGCCTTCGCCGGCTCGCCGATGTCCTGGTACGACCGGCCGATCATGTACGACGCGACGATCGCCTCGCGGGAGTCCGGCCAGTAGTCCAGCACGGACTGGTACCCGTCGCGGATCGCCGTGTTGACCTTCCGCTGGTTCCGCTGACAGTTCGACCACATCAGCTGCGCGTAGGGCGCGCCGACGCTGCGTTCGTAGAGCTGGAGAAACTTCTCGTACTCGGCCTGGGCGACCGCCCACTTCTCGTCGAGGTACATCTTCTCGGCGACCTGCAGCTGGTACTTCTCCACCTCGCGCAGCTTCGCGAAGGTGTCGATGGGCATCTGCTCGAGGTCGTCGAGGCGCGCGGCGCTGGCCGGCGTCAGGGAAGCGAGGAGCACGGCCCCGCAGATGCACACGGCGGCGATCGTCGAGGGCGAAACACGCGAACACCCACCCTGACCTCTGGCAATCGCTCGATCGCTGACGTCACCATCCGTGTGCATCTGTGGATCCATGCTCCGTATCACTCCTTGTCGCCTGCCTTGCCCCGCGCGTCAAGCCATTTGTTGTACTCGGCGTGGGCGTAGAACACGACGTTCACGCCCAGCTGGTAGCACGCCTCCCACACCTCGTGCTTCACACCCGCGTGTCCGTCGGCCCAGGCGTCGCCGATGTCCCCCGGGTGATAATAGACCACCCAACGCCCGTCGACCTTCCAGCCCCACGCGTCCTTGCCGCCGTGCGGCGCCACGTAAGGCAGGAACGGGATCGCGTACGGCACGCGGTGCACCACGTCGTCCAGCGGCACCTTCACCGGCTCGACCTGCGGCAGCACCTTCCGCATCAGGTTGAAGAACTGGCTGTGCCACCCGCTCGACCCGCCGTTGTCCGCGAAGATCATCCCGTGCTTGTCGAGCAGGTACTCCCGCAGGATCTCGACCTCCGACTTGCTCAGCGAGATGCTCCGCTGCCCGGTCATGTAGACCATCGGCGGGCTCTTGCCCTTGGGGAAGTTCCGCAGCTCGACGATCTTCCGCGACTCGGTCTGCTCAGCCACCTTCTGCCCCGTGCGCACGCCGTATTCGATCAGCAGGTTCAGGTCGGCGCCGACGCCCATGTCCTGGTCCCAGTCGCCGCCGTCGTATTCGAGGCGGATGAACCGCACCTTGCCGCGGTTGGTGCCGCCGGCGAATCCCGCGCCGGTACCCTGGCCGTAGCCGACGGTGTAGGCGTGCTTGGTGATCTCCAGCAGCTGCAGCTTCACGTCGTCGATGGGCGGCGGGTTGAACACGATCGCGCTGTAGGGATTGATCACGAACTTCTTGCGGATGACCTTCTGCACCTTCACGACCTGCTGGAGCTGCTTCTGCTCGCCGCCGCCGGCCGGCATCTCGTAGATCTCCTTGCACCCCGCGACCTGGTTGAGCAGCAGGAACAGCACGAGGAACGCGAGGCTGTAGGCGACGAGGGTCGTCAGCGACTGGTTGAGCCGCTGCACGCGCTGGCCGTAGTACCACGCGTCGAGGTCGAGCGGGTTCCAGATGCGGCGGTCGCCGCGACGCTCGGCCGCGGCGCGCCGGCGGCTGAGGATCCGCTGCGAGGCGCGTTCGACGTACCACACCGCCCACAGCAGGCCGATGACGAACACGCCGCCGATCGACACGCGTGCGAAGATCACCCGGACCTCGTCGAGGGCGAGCGTGTAGGTCGCGTAGACCATCCAGTGCGACGCGGGCACGTAACAGACGCTCAGCACCGCCCACCTGCGGACCGGGCTGCGCATCGCCCACGCCCGTCGCACCCAGTACACAATCACCGGCAGCGACGCGGTAAAGCCCAGCATCTTGACCCAATCCGGCAGCTGGTACCACGCGATCCAGTCGAACCACAGCCAGACCCACAGCATCGCGTACACCGCGGTGAGCATCAGCGGCCGGCGGTCGGTCGACTTGGGCGTGGCCTCGGACATCGTGCGACTACTTGTCGAGTCCCTTCAGCAGGTCGTCGGTCTTGCCGTCGAGCGGGTTCGAATTCGGGTCGGCGTTCTTCTGCTCGCCGATGCCGAGCTTGTTGAGCAGGTCATCGGACTTCGCGGGCGGATCGGCCGAGGCGGGTTTCGCGGCGTCGCCGGCGTTGGCGGTCGCGGGCTTGGACGCGTCGGGCTTCGGTGCGGCGTCGGCCTTGGCGGGCTTCTGCGTCGACGCCGCGGCGGGCCCGGTCGCGGCCTTGTCCGTCGGCATCACCTTGCTCAGCGCGAACGGCACCACCGTCAACACCACCAGCAGCACGATCGCGGCGATCGTCGCGGTGATCGTGCTACGAACGAGGTCGCTCTGCGCGATCACGCCGAGCATCTCCTGCGGGCTCTTGCCGCGCATCTCTTGAAGAAACTCGCGCAGCTCGGCGACGCTCGCCCCGCCGCTCTCGCGCAGCCGGCGGACGTCGCCCCGCGGCCCGCGCGGCATCGGCTGTTCCGTGGATCGTTGGTCCTGCATGCTCATGTCGTCTCTCCGTGCGTTCGTATCAATGCTGTGGCTGTCACTCCCCGCGCCCGCCGAGGGTCAGCCCGTCACGGCGCGCGGGCCTGCTTCTTGTCGTCGCGTTCCTGCTCGAGCACGTGCAGCAGGTCGCCGCCCGCCTCGCTGATCGCCTCGATCACCGGCTCGAAGAACTGCGCCGTCGCCTCGCGGTGCACCTTCAGCAGCACCGTGCGCTCCCCGGCCGGGGCGTTGCCGAGCCGCTCCTTCAGCGCGCCCGCCAGCTGGCTGACGCCGATCGGCTGGCCGTTGAGGTACAGCTTGTTGTTCACATCGATCACGACGCTGGCCAGCGCGTGCTTCGCCTGGTCGACGTCGGGCGACTTGGCCGGCTCCCACTTCAGGTGGCTGTCGTCCTGCGCCCGCGCGAGGATTACGAAGAAGATCAGCAGCGTGAAGATGATGTCACCCATCGCCATGCTCGGCACGTCGGCGCTGAATGTCTTGCGTTTGATCTTCATGGCGTCACCACCGTGCGTTCTTCTTCGAGCTGCAGCGTGATGATGCCCCCGGCCTCCTCGATCCAGCCGGTGACCTTGATCCACCACATGTACGGTGTGTCCTGCCGGCTCTTGACCACGACGATGCGGTCCTCGGGGCGCTGCTTCGACGCGAGCATCGTCCGCAGCCGGCCGACGAATTCCTCGTTGGGCACGGGGTTGCCGTTGATCGTCGCGCGGTCGCGCGTCATCGCGACCTCGATGTTCTTCGACTGCTCGGTCTTCTGCTCCTTCGACTCGCTGCGCGGGATCTGCTGCTCGCGTCCGCTGTCGGGCTGCACCGACACGCACACGAGGAAGAAGATGATGAGGATGAACGCGATATCGCCCGTCGCCATCGCGGGCGGCTCGGCCATCAGCTTGTTGCGTTTCAGCCTGAGTTTCATAACGCCGGGGTCACTTCCGAGAGGTTGCGGCGACGATCACGCCGAGGCCTGGAGGTCCGCCTCGCTGTCGTCGAGGTGCGGCGCGGCGTGCGACGCGGACTCGGCCTGCTCGTGCTGCTGAAGCGTCAGGTGCAGCGTGACGGTCTCGATGAGTTCCGACGCGGACTCTTCGACGTCCAGCACGAAGCGATTGATGACGCTGGTGAAGAAGTTGTACGCCAGATACGCCGGGATGCCGACGATCAGGCCGAAGCACGTGGTCAGCAGCGCGACCTCGATGCCGCCGGCGGCAAGCTCGATGATGTTGGCCGTGCCGAGGCCCGTGCGGATATCGCGGAAGGCGACGATCATGCCCTGCACCGTGCCGAGGAAGCCGATCATCGGCGCGACGGAGGCGACGGTGGCGAGGATGGGCAGGTGTCGCTCGAGCGCGGCGACGACGTGCACGCCGTAGTCCTCCATGGACTTGACGACGCCGGCCTCGATGCGGGCCGGGTCGTAGTTGAGCCGACGCAGCACGACGTAGCGGCGGAGGCCGGCGGACAGGATCGCCGGGACCGGCCCGCGTGATTCGTCGCAGAGCGTCAGCGCGCCCTCGGCGTCGTCGGATTCCAGCAGCCTGCGCACGTCTTCGCGCAGCGTGCCGGCGTCCGTGCCGAGCATCTTCAGCGAGCGGTAGCGCTCGATGATCACGCCCGCGGCGAGGATGCCCAGCAGCAGGATGGGCCACATGAAGAAGCCGCCGTCGATCAGCAACGCCAGCGCACCGGAGTGCAGCATCTGGCTGATCATCGACGGCTCGGCGTTCTGCGCGACCTGCTGAGCGGCGTCGGTGGCGTGTGCGGCGGCGGTCGCGGCGGGCGCCGCGTCGGCGGCGGCCTGCCCCACGGCGTCGGCGGCCTTCGTCGCGGTTTCGGCGGCCTGTGCTAACAGATACAACATGGCTACTCGCTCTCGATCATTGGAGGTTCACGTCACTTGTCTTCTTCGACACGCGCCTCGCGCTCGAACTGCTCGAGCATCTCGGGCAGCGCGAGGCGACCGCGTGCGTATTTCGCGGCGTCGGTCTCGGGGAAGTCCCACCGGCAGCGGTTGTAGCGGCGGAACGCGTTGGGCACGTCCTTGCCCTGACGGTACGACTCGCCGGCCCAGAACAGCGAGTCGGCGGCCAGCGCGTCGTCCGGGAACTTCTTGACGAACTCGTCGAACGCCGCGGCAGCCTTCTTGTACTGCTCGTCCTTGTAGTAACACTGGCCCACGCGGAACGCCATCTTCGCCGCCCACTGGTGGCTCTCGAATCGCTCGAGGAACTTCTCGCCGACCTGCGCCGCCACGACGTAGTTTTTGTCGACGTAGAAGTACTCGTTGATGCGGATCATCACGTTCGGGATCAGCGGGCTCTTGGGGTACGTCGCGGCGAGCGTGACGTACGCCTCCAGCGCCTCGTTGATCTCGCCGGCCTCCTCGTACGACTGCGCCAGCTTGTACTGCGCGTCGGCGGCGAGCGTGTGATCCGGGTAACGCCGCACGATCGTGCGGTAGGCGTCGATCGCCTCGTCCCACTGCTTGAGCTCCTGGGCGAACTGCCCGAGCAGGTACGCCACGCGCGGCGCGTACTTCGGGTTCGGGTAGTCCTCCATCAGCTCACGCAGCAGCCGGCGGCCGGCGTCGAGGTCCTTGTTCATCTCCTCGGTGCGGCCGAGCTTCAGGTGGCTCTTGAACAGCTCGAAGTACGACTCGGCGATATGGAACTGCGTCTGCACGGCCAGCTCCTCGTCGCCGAACACCTTGCTGAACGCCGCGACGATCCCGTCGGTGCCGATCGCCACCGGCACGTCGCGCGTCAGCGTGAGCTTGCCGTCGTCGGTGCTGGCGGTGTTGTCGACGTAGGTCACCACGAGCGTGTCGCCGAAGAACGTCTCGATCTCCGGGTCGTTCGGCGTGAGGTTCGACGCCGTGGGCTTCTCGCGCGCCTTCAGCGGCGCCGCGCCCGTGAACACGCCCGAGTGCGTCAGCGTTTCCTCGAGTTCCAGCGTCTCGTCCTCGCCGCGTGACGACGTGATGCGCACCTGCACCTTGTCGCGGTCGTCCGACACGTCGCCGTCCGGGTCGGTCACGACGAGGAAAAGCTTCTCGCCGACGTGCAGCATCTCCAGGTCGTCCTCGTAGTCGCGGTCGGTGATGTGCAGCTCGCCGTTGGCGATCAGGCGACCGGCGGCCGCGAGATCGGCCGGCTTGTTGTCCGGCCGCAGCTTGTCGGTGTACGTGGCGGTCACGCGGTCCTTGCCGCTGATGTTCAACACACGAACGACCAGGTCGTTGCCGGGCTTGGGCTTGCCGTCGGCCTCGGCGTCGGGGTCGACCGGCCCGCCGATGATCCGCGTCGGCAGCCCCGCGGTCGTCGGCACCTGCACCGGGCTGTCCTTGCCGCCGAGCTGCATCACCGCCTGCCCGACGAACCGCCCTTCCAGCAGCGCCCAGTTCTCCACGTCGGCCGGCGCGTTGCCCTTCGACGCGAACGCTGGCGACACGACGCACCGCACGTCGACCGTCGCGCCGTCCGTCGTCGTCAGCTTCACCACAACCGACGAGCTGCTGTCCTTCGCCGCGTCGGGGTCGATCACCTCGACCGTCAGCGGCACCTCGTACGCCACGCCCGCGACGTGGTCGGCCGGCGTGTCGGGGTTCGGCGGCAGATACACGGCCTGCGCCTTGGCGTTCGGCTGCTTCTCGGCGTCGGGGTGCACGTAGCGCGTCTCGACGACGCGCACGCGCCCCTCTGTCGGCTCCGTGACGTACACCACCGCCTCGCGCGGCACGCTGTGGCCGGGGAACGTGTTCTGGTGATCGACGTACTGCAGGTACACGCGGTCGCCGGGCTTCACCGCCAGCTTGCCCTCCTGCGTCTCCGCCGACGTGTCGATCTCCGTGCGGAACACGCCGGTGTACTCCTCGGTCTCGGTCGCCGTGAGCTTGATCGGCTCGCCGTTCTCATTGAGCCGGACGAACACGTCGACCTTGTCCGGCTGCGCGCTCTGGTCCATGTCGTAGTCGGTGACCTCGAGCGTGATCCGCTCGCCGGGGTCGATCCGCATCAGGTCCTTGCGCACCTGCTGCACCGCCCCGTTGGCGTCGCGTGCGAAGTCATAGGCGATTGGTTCGATCGACCCGTTGAAGTACGTGGCGGTCAGCTCGGAGCTGAGCAGACGGTTGGCCTGGCCGGACGTCGTGTACTCGTCGGTGTAGCTCGCGGTGACGGTGTCGCCGGCGGCGATCTCCAGCACGTTGTTGCTGGCCAGCGCCAGCACGTCGTCCTTCGTGGGGATGTAGGGCTCGGGCGCCGAGTCGCCGGCGATCTCGACGTTGCTGATCGCCACCGCTTCGCCGAGGTACTCGTCGACGACGACGCGCACGTGCCGCAGCTCGGCGGGCGGGATGTCGAACTGCCACGTGTTGCCGGTCTGCACGACGGTCGCGCCGTTGGTCGGGTGCAGCGTCACGGCGGTCAGGTCCATCAGCCCGCCGTTCTCGATCTTCTCCGGGCGGATGATCAGCTTGACTTTGCCGGGCTTATCGATGCGGATCATGCCCGCGTCGTGATCGACGAACTTCTTCCAATCGCCGGTGTCGGGCACGGCGCCGCGCAGCGTCTGATCGCCGAACTCGATGATGTAGCGGCTGCCCGCGCCCTGGTGCGCCAGGTGCATCGCGAGGCTGTACACGCCGGGCGTTGGCGCGTCGAACTCCCACGTCGCGTGGTCGCCCTCGTTCTGCCAGTAGCCCAGCCCCTTGACCTTGTTGTTCCCGTCAAACAGTCCGAACTGGTCGGTCTTCTTGTCGAGCTTCGCGTCGACGGCGGACAGCACAATCGGCTTCTGCGCGGACGCCGCGGGCTTGCCGCCGGGCTCGGCGGCGCCGGCGGACTTGGCCAGCGGCGTGTCGAGCTCGAAGTCGGTGGCGCGGAAGTCGGCGAGGGTGACGCGCTCGGCGTTGAGGTTCTCGCGGGCGCGGGTCGCGGTGACGCCGCGCGTCGGGTCGTCGATCAGCGCGACGATGGTCACGTCGTGCAGGCCGCGCGGCAGGTACACGTCGACCTGTCCGCCGCCGCGGTGCGTGTCGTACGGCAGCTCCATGATGCCGTTGACCTGCACGCCCACGCGGCTGCCGGTCACCGCGAAACGCACCGCGCCGTCGCGCGGCTGCACCAGCTTGCCCGACCACACCACCACGTGCGGCTTCTTCGCCGCATCGTCGTCCGCCGCCAGCGACCACGACAGCTGCTCGACCTTATCGCTCGACGCGCTCGGCTCGCGGTTACGCGTCAGGTCCACCAGGTCGCGCCACGTGTCGGCGTCCTGCGAGCGGTTCAGCTTCCACACGCGCTGCGTCATCCGGCCGAAGTCCTTGGTCAGCGACGCGACCGGCCGGCGCGGCGGGAACGCCGTGACCGTGTACCAGTATCGCCCGTCGTGACTGCCCTGCAGCCGCATCCGCACCGGCGCGTGGTTCACCGGGTCCGGCGTCGTCACCTTCACCTTCGCCACGCGACGCAGGTCCTTCATGTCCACGCTCAGCCACTTCGGCGTCGCGCCGTCCGGCTCACTGATCCAGTACGACGCCGGGTCGTGATCGATCGCCATCAGCGGGCTGTGATCGATCGCGTTGTCCGACGCCAGCGCGCCGGCCGGCAGTTCGTTCGTCGTCGTCGCGCCCTCGAACAGGCCGGTGTGCGGCCCGGTCTCCATCAGCGACACCTGCACCTGGTCGCCGCTCGACGCCACGAGCTTCACGATCACCTTGTCCGCCTCGTCCGACGCGTCCCGGTCCGCGTCCGCCACACGCATATACACCGGGTTGCCCGGCTTGATCTGATTCTTCGGTCGGCCCTGGCTCTTACGCTGCTCCTCGGCCTCGGCGTCCTGCTCCTCACGCTTGAGCTTCTGCGAGAACGTCTCCTCCTCCTGGTCGACGATCTTCGACGAGGCCACCTCGAACTTCGCGTCGGCGGCGATGCCGATGTCCGCGTCCGCGAGAGGCACGCTGCGGAACTGCTTCTTGAACTCTTCCGGATAGTCGACGGTGATGTGATCCTTGCCGGTGATCTGCAGCACGCCGTCACCTTTCTCGACGACGCCGAGCCGCGTGGGGATGTCGGCGCGGAACAGGCCCTTGCCCGCGCCGCCGCTGAATAGGTGCACCGTCTCCTCGTCGCCGCCCGGCTCGGTCTTGATGATCACGGGGATCTTCGTGTGCCCGCGGCTGATGCCCAGGTCGCTGTCCTGCACCACGATCGACAGCGCCTTGCCCGGCGTGTGCCAGCGTTTGCTCGACCGGCCGAGGCGGCCGACCGTCCGCAGCAGCTCCAGCTGATCCATGTGACGCTGCTCGTCGCCGTACACCTCCGCGAGGTTGAACAGCGCCTGGTCCGCCATGTTCACGTCGGGCACGCGCTCGAGCACGTCGGTAAAGATCTGCCGCGCCTCGTCGCGGTCGCCCCGCCGGTACGCCAGCACGCCACGCAGGTACTCGGCGCGGATCACCGTCCGGCGGTCCCGCGCCCCGGCCAGCTTCTCGAACACCTGCTCGGCCTTGTCGTAGATCTTCTGCGCCATGTACGACTCGCCGATGCCGAACTCCGCGTCGATCGCCTCGTCGGTGTCGGCATAGCGGCTGATCACCGTCTGGTACTCGCTGCGCGCCACCTCGAACCGACCCGCCTTGTAGTAGTTCCGCGCCAGCAGCAGCTGCACCTGCGCCTTGGTCTTCGTCTCCACGTTCGCCGACTCGCCGAACTTCAGCAGCCACGACCGCAGCACGTCTTCCGCCTTGTCGTGGTTCGCGTCGCCGCCCGCCGCGATCAGGTTCTCGGTCACGAACAGCAGCAGATCGACCGGCACCTCCGTGCGGTGCTGATCGAACAGCTCGCGGTTCGCGTTGTACGCGTCGAGCGCGAGCGTCCGGTCGCCGAGCCGCAGGTACAACGCCGCCTTGAGCAGCGGCGCCAGCGGCGAGTCCTCGTCGATCGTCAGGCCCACGCCGCCCATCCGGCTGTACGCCTGGCCGACCATGTCGCGGGCCGACTTCTGCCGCTTCGAGTCGACGTTGTCGACGTTGTTGAGCATCGCCGTGGCGAGTGTCGCCGTGGCCGCGTAGTCCTTGCGCGTCAGCGCCGACTGCGCGAACGGCATCAGCGTGTCCCAGTCGTAGGAGCTGTCGCCCGCCGTCGTCGCCGTGCGCTGATACGCCAGCAGCGTCTGCATCGGGTCGGCCTTCGCGCCGCTCGCCGCGTCGAGCTCCAGCAACGACAGCTGCGCCATCGCCGACGTCCGGCCGAGCTGCATGTCGCGCACGACCGTGTACACCGTGCGCCGCGTCGCGTCGTCGGCCTCCTTCGAGCCGCGCAGCTGATCGATCCACGAGCGGGCCGGGTAGTCGCCCATGCCCCAGTCGCGGAACGGCCGGTCGTCCTGCCGCTTGCGCGCCGCGCGCATGACCGACTCGAATCCCTTCAGGTCGTTCGCCTTGAGGCAGATGTCCGCCAGCCACGACGCGTACGCGCCGTGGTAGTTGCTCGGCTGTTTGAGCAGGCTCTCGACGAACTTCCGCTGCGCGTCGCCCTCCAGCCGCTGCGTGATGCGCTCGCACGCCTGCTGCGACATGTAGTTGTCCATGTCGAGCGCGTACCGGTCACGCCAGTACTTCATCGCCTCGTCCTTCATGTTCGCCTTCTCGAGCAGGTCGCCGATCTCGTTGGCGTAAGACAGGCTCGGCGAGCCGTCCTGCGCCTTGAGCACCCATTCGTACGCCTGCTTGAACAGCGCGTCGTCCTTCGCCTCCAGCGCCATGCCGAGCATCCGACGCCACGTGTCGCCGTCCTCTCGGAACGGCTCTCGCTTCAACGCGTGCCGCACGGCGTCGACCTTCTGCGCGACCTCGCCGTGATCGCCCGCCCCGTGCACGTAGTTCCGCGCCGCCTCGTCGTTGTCGGCGAACCGCTTGGCCAGCTTCTCGTACAGCTCGACGCAGCGCGAACGCTGATTGTTCGGCGCGTAGTAGCGGTAGTATTGGGCCTGCTCGCTGAGCACGCGCCACGCCTGGGCGTCGTCGAGCTGGCCGTAGAACTTTTCGATCAGCTCGTCGCGTCCCTTGACCTCGTTGTTGCGGTTGTTGCTCGTCGCCTCGTCCCACGCCTTGACGTACGCGTCGTTGCCGATCTGCTTGTTCAGCTCGCCCTTCGCCCACGCCGCGAGGTCCTTGCGTTCCTTCTGTCGGCTGCGGTCCTTGATCCACGACTCGACCGAGTCGCGGAGGTAACCCAGGTCCGCGTGCCGCTTGACCGACGCGGCGATCTGCGTGAACTCGGCGTGGAACTGCCCCTCGTCTTTCACCGAGTCGAGCAGCCAATACACCGCGTTGCGGTCACGCCCCTCGTTGGTCGGCGAGTCGGTGAGCATCTGCATGCCGACCTGACGCGACCGGTCCTCGTCCTTCATCCGGTCGCGGTACAGGCTGAACGCCAGCGCGTAGCGGATCCACCCCGCCTGCTCCTTGTTCTTGCCGATCGCGTCGTTGAGGATCTTCTCGGCCTTCGCCTGCAGGCCCTTGTCGTCGCCGGCCCACTCGGCGCACCGCATCGCCAGGTCGTGCACGCGGCCGTCGTGCGGCAGCACCTGCGCGATCTCGTCCATCGCCCGATCGATCTGTCCCGCGCGCTGATACGCGTAGGGCAGCAGCCCGGCCGCCTCCCAGCGACGCCGATCGTTGGGGTACTTGTCGACGAACGCCTTGATCGCCGCGGCGAGTTCGTCCGGCTTCGCCTCCGCGGAGTGCAGCGAGTAGATCCGCCGCATGTGCACGTCCGGGTCGTCGCCCAGCGCCAGCGACTTCGTCGCCGCGTCGACCGCGTTGCGGTGCTGGTTCTGGTAGCCGTAGTGCTCGGCCATGAACCCGTGCAGCTGACGCATCCGCTCCTTGTCCAGCGGCAGGCCCTTGCGGAGCATCTTGATGCCGATCAGGTTCGCGCCCGCCCAGTTGTTGTACCGCCGGTTGAAGTGGAACCCCTGCCACGCGACCTCGTCGACGAACGAGCCCTTCGGGAGCTTGTCGAGCATCTCGTCGGCCAGCTCCGCCGCGGCCTTGAAGCCCTCGGCGTTGTTCAGCGAGCCGTAACGCTCCATCGCCGTCGCGCCCGCCTCCGGGCCGCCCGGCTTCGCGCCCAGCCGCTTCCACGTCGCCGCGTAGACCGGCGCGGACTCACCGCGCCGCCCCATCTCGTCGAGCGTCCGCGCCAGCGTGCCCTCGACCTCCGCCGCCTGTTTGTCCTGCGGGTAGCGCTCGAGGAACTGCCGCGCCGTCGCGACGATCTGCTGGTTCCGCGACGTGGCCACCAGCCCGTCGAGCAGCTTGAGCATCACGTCGCGGTGCCCGGGGTGGTTCGGCTGCGACGTGATGAACTTCTGCCCCGTGCGGATCAGCCCGAACACGCGACCGTTGGCGTGGTAGAGGTCCACGAGCTTGATCATCATGTCCGCCGCCTCGGGCGTCGTGTCGAGCACCTTCGTCAGCTGGCCCTCCAGCTGCGAGGCCTTCTGCGACACCTCGTCGAGCGGCTCGTCCTGACCAAACATCGGCGAACCGGTAAGCGCGACCGCCAACACCATCACAACAATGTGCACCTTGCATCTTGCAATCTGCATTTCGCAATTCCTTGTCATCGTTCAGAACCCCGCCTTGACCAGCGCATCGCTGATGCGCTTCGACTCGGCGGCGAGGTTGGATTCGGGGAACTCGGCGATCAGCTGGTCAAACTTCTGACGCGCCTCGCGGCGGCGTTCCATGCGGTAGAGGCAGCGGCCGTAGTTGAAGAGGATCACATCGAGGAACTTGGCGTCCGGCTGGTCGCTGAGCACCTGCTCGAACACGTCGACCGCGCGGCTGTAGTCCTTCTTCTGGTAGTAGAAGTTCGCCATCTTCGCCACGGCTTCGCCGACGCGGCCGGAGTCGGGAAACTGGTCGAACACCTTCTTGTATTCCTGGAACGACCGCTCGTAGAGCTGCGCCGCGGCGTTCTCGTTCGCCTTCGCAGCCATCTGCTCGTAGCACTCGGCGATGCCGAACTGCGCCTCGCCGCGGAGCTGCGACTCCTTGATGCCCACGAGGCGGCTGTACATCGCGATCGCCCGCTGGAGGTTGCCCTGCTTCCGCGCCACGTGCGCCAGCTGCAGCATCGCCTCGTCGACGAACCCGCTGTTGGGGAACTCACGCTGCAGCCGCGCCGCCATCGCCGCGGCGAGTTCGAGCTTGTCCATCTCGAAGTAGATCCGCCACAGCTGCACGTAGGTCTCTTCGAGGATCCGCCCGCCGAGCTTGCGCGCGTCGGTGACGACCTCCTCGCAGACCTGCAACGCCTCGCCGTACTTCTCCACGGCGTTGGTCTTCAGGCCGAACTCCTTGTAGTGATTGCCGATGTTCGTCAGCGCGGTCGCCGTGCGGAGCTTGGTCTTGAGGCGGAGCTCCTCGTCGGAGATGTCGGCACGCGTGACGCGGACACCGCCGAGATTGCCCTCGACGGTGCGCGCCGCGGCGACCACGACGCGCGGGCCGTTCGAGAGGTTCAGCTCGTCCTGGTACGTGATCCGCACCTGGTCGTTCGGCAACGCCTGCAGCGTGTTGTCGCTCGCGTTGACCTCCTCGGACTTGGCGATCGGCACCGTCACGCGGAACACGCCCGAGTGGATCGTGTTGTCGACGACCTCGGCCTCCACGGACGCGGCGAAGTCGGACCCCGCGGCGGGCTTCGCCGTGGTCGGGTCGGCCGGGGCATCGGCTGCGCCTGCGGCAGCGGGGCCCGCGCCGGCGCCGGCGGGCGACGCCTTGTCACCCTCCGCGGCCTTGGGCGACGTGCGCTGGCGATCGATCGCCTGCATCCGGTTCGTCCGGTTGATCTTCGCCTCCGTCAGCGTCACCTCGACCTTGTCGATCGGCTTGAACCGATCGATGATCGGCTTGCCCGAGTCGTCGGTGATGTTCAGCGGCGAGCCCTCCGGCTGCGGCTCGATCTTGCCCTTGGCGATCAGGTCCGCGACCTCCGACTCCAGCTCGTCGGAGGTCTTCTCACGCCAGACCTCGACCACGGCCTTGAGGGTGTCGGCGTTGTCCGACACGTCGCGGTCGGCGTCGGTGATCTGCAGGTTCGCCTCCTTGCCGAGCACGACGCCGGCCAGCGACTCGGCGTAGGCGCCATCGGTGATGGCCGGCAGCGCGTTGCCGACGACGCGCACCTTGCGGACGCGGTCGACGTCGAACTTGCGGTCGGCGGTGTGGCGGTCGACGTAGGTGACCTCGACGTCATCGTCGCCGCGCACCTCGAGCTTGCCGTTGCCGGGCCTGGGCCGCCCCAGGTCCGTGGGGATCGAGCCGAGCACGACGCGGACGTTGCGTCCGACGGGCACGGCCTCGATGATCTCCTCGTCGCCCTGCGTGGTGCGGCAGCGGAGCTTGACGGTCTCGTCCTGCTCGAGCACGGCGAGGTCGGCGTCCTCGATCTTGACGTACAGCCGCTTGCCCGCCTCGACCTTCTCGGTCTTCGAGTCGTCGCCGGTCAACGCCGTGCCGACCTTCTCCAGCGCCTCGATCGCGCGGGAGTAGTGGCCGAGCTGGAAGTGGCCGAGGCCGATGTAGTAGTACGCCTGGTTGATCTGCTTGGAGACGGGGAACTTCTCGATGACCTCGCGCATGACCTTGAAGGTCTTGCCGAAGTTCCGCGCCTCGTAGAAGCACACGCCCTCGTTGAGCAGCGCCTCGGCGCGCTGGTCGTCGTCGGAGTTGTCCTCCGCGGCGACGAGCTCGAAGTGGGCGCGGGCGCGGTCGTAGGCGCGTTCGCTCTTGAGCAGGTAGGCGCCGAGCTTCATGTGGGCGTCGAAGCGGACCCGGCTGCGCGGGTAGCGTTCGATGACCGACTGCCAGATCTCCACGGCCTTCTTCTGCTCGTTGGCGTCGTAGCGTGCGTCGCCGGCCTCGAGCAGCTTGCGCGCGGCGCGGTCTTCGACGATCGACCCGCGCAGCAGCGAACCGTCCTGCGCCCACAGCGACCCGCCCCCGCACGCCGTAGCCGCGAGCACGAGCACAAACAAACGTGCAACCCGTTTCATGATGCCTCCCACGCGAACGCGACGGAACTACCGTCCCACCGACGCGCCACGGTGTTGACCGCCCCCACCGTCGACGGGGGCGTGTGTGGTCCGTTCATAAAACCCCCCGCCTTTCGGCGGGGAGTGGTCTCGTTTGACGATGTGCCGATCCTCATCCACCACGGCGCTCGTCATCCGAAAAGCTCTTGTACCGGCGTGCCCCCGTCGACCAGCTTCATCGGGCGGTCCAGCGGCGTGTCGACCTCCTTGTTGGGGTCGATGCCCAGGGCGTGACACACGCTGGCGTGCAGGTCCGGCACCTTCACCGGACGATCCTTCGGGCTGTAGCCGTCCTCGTCGGACGATCCGACCACCTGTCCGCCCTTCACGCCGCCGCCGGCCATGAAGCAGCTGAACACCTTGGCGTGGTGATCGCGACCGGCGTCCTTGTTGATGTTGGGCGTGCGGCCGAACTCGCTGAGCATGATGATCAGCGTCTTGTCGAGGCGGCCGCTGGCGGCGAGGTCTTCGACGAGCGACGCGAGCGCCGGATCCATGATCTCGCCGTGCGTCTCCATCGCCGGGAAGTTGTTCGTGTGCGTGTCGTAGCCGCCGCGGTTGACCTGCACGAAGCGGACGCCGTTCTCGACGAGGCGACGCGCGAGCAGCGCGCCGCGGCCGAAGTCCGTGTCGCCGTAGCGGGCGATGGTCTCGGCGGGGATGTCGTCGAACTCGAACGCCTTGAGCGCGGGGCTGCGCATCAGGTTGACGGCCTCTTCGACGGCGGTCGATCCGGCCCGCAGTTTTTCGGCGCCGAACTGCTGCTCGGTGCGGCGGTTCATCTTCGCGAGGATCTCGAGCCGCTTGTTACCGCGCGTCTTCTGGATGCCCTCGGGGAACGCGAGGTACGGGTCCGGCACGCCGGGGCGGCCGACGAAGTAGGCTTCGCAGCGCTGGCCGAGGTAGCCGGCCCGCGGGGCGTTGCCGTTGATGGTGATGTACGCTGGCAGGTCGCCGATGCGGTCACACTCGTGGGCCACGACGGAGCCGAGGCCGGGGTGGATCAGCAGCGTCGAGCCCTGCTGGTAGGAGGTCTGCAGCTGGTAGGTGGCGCGGCCGTGGTCGCCGTTCTGCCCGGCGATCGACCGGATCAGGGCGCAGTGGTGCATCTGCCTGGCGAGCTTCGGGAAGATCTCGCTGATCTGCACGCCGTCGGCCGACGTCTTGATGGGGTTAAACTCACCGGCGGTGGGTCGGCCCGGCTTGGGGTCCCACGTGTCGATGTGGCTCATGCCGCCGCCGCACCAGAACAGGATCACGTGTTCGGCGGTGGCGGGATGCGCGGTGCCGGCCAGCGCGGCGAGCTTGCCCACGTGCATCCCCAGCAGGCTCGCGCCCATGCCGCCGAGCATCGTGCGGCGTGTCAGTCGGTATCCTTCGCAGGCCATCGGCTTCGATTTCGACATCGCGTGTCTCCAGGTGTCAGTAGTCCGTGCCCGTCGGTCGGGTGTGTTCAGTCTTCGGAATGGTTGTTGTCTTGGTGACGGACCTGCAGCGGCAGCAGCAGTCCGGCATTGACCATCAGCAGCATGCACGCGACCGCCGCGAGCAGGCCGATGATCAGCTCACCCTCGTCGAGCCCCAGCGTGCAGAGCTTGATCACGGCGGCGACGAACAGCACCAGCGCCGCGGCGTAGCAGACCAGCTGGCCGACCAACACGTCGACGCGGTTGTGCGTGATCTGTGCCGTGGCGATCTGTGTCAGCTTCTTCATCGTCGTGTTCCGGTGGTTCGTCGTGCTTACGGGATGTAGCGGAATTCGTGGCAGTTCAGCAGCGCCCAGCGCAGGTCCGCCATGCCCTCGAGCGGTTTGCCCTCGCCGGCGACGATCTCGCGCGCGTCGCTCATCTCGCTCTCGCTGGGCTCACGCGTGAGGATCTCGCGGTAGGCGAGTCGGATGGCGTCGTCGACCTTCGGCTTCGGGCCGTCGAGCAGCTTGTACATGGGCTCGAGGATGCCGACGCGCGACGCCTCGTGCGTGAGCTTGCCGTTGAGCATCAGCAGCTCCTGCCGCATCGACGGCGCGTACTCGCGCTTTTCGCCGAGCTGGTCGCGGGCCGGCTGCCCGAAGATCCGCAGGAAGTGCGACGGCTGTGCGGGGGTGGCCATGCGCATCGCGCTGGTGTACTGCGGGTTGTCGTCGACCTCGATGCTCACGTCCTTGTAGGTCACGCGGCGACGCTTGGTCGGGTCGCCGCCGGTCATCTGCATCGCCTCCATCTGCTCGGGCGACATCGCCTTCATCTTGTCGAGCATCGGGGCGCCATCGTCGGCCTCCATCGCCTTCTTGAGCACGGCGTTGAAGTCCACCTCGATCGACGACTCCAGGTCGTACCCGCCGCTGACGGCCATCATCTTCGGCTTCCCGGCCATCGCCAGGTTCGCCCCCGCCGGGCCGCCCGACGCGACCTTCGTCGCCTCGCCGGTCGTGCGGTCGATCATCTCGACCATGCGGACGCGCTGCGTGATCGTCTTCAGGTTCGCCCCCGCCGGCCACTTCTGCTCCTCGAGGTGCCCGGCGACCACCACGCAGTCGTACAGCACCTCGCTGACCATCCGACGCAGCGGCGTGGCGGTGAACGCCATGTGCGCCTCGCGACGCTTGGCCTCCGTCAAACCCGCCGGCAGGTGACCGCGCTGGTAGGCCTGCGTCGCGGTGATCGTGCGGATCAGCGAACGCAGGTCGTACCCGCTGGCGACGAACTCGTCGGCCAGCCAGTCCATCACCTTCGGATGCACCGGCTTGTTGTAGTCGCTGAAGTCGTCGACCGGCTCGATGAACCCCGTGCCGACCAGCTCCTTCCACATGCGGTTGACGAACGACCGGCTGAAGTACCGGTTCCGCGGATCGGTCACCAGCCGCGCCAGCTCCGACCGCAGCTCCGACGCCTTGTACAGATCGCCCTCGACGTTCAGCGCCCTGGCTTCCTGACGCGACTCGCCCGCCACGTCGAGCGTCTTGGGCTTGGAGCCGAGCGTCGGCTCGGCGCTGTCGATCAGCGCGTCGAGCGAGTCGGTCTTCGACTTCGTCGACGCCAGCCGATCACGCTCCTGCTTCGCACGAAGAGCGATCAGACGCGCGATGTGGCTCGGCGGCTTGTCGCCGGTGTAGTTGTCTTCGAGGCGGAACGGGAACACCGGGGCCACCGGCTCGCGTGTCTTGGGCTTCTGTCGCTCCGGCGGCCACTGCACGCGCTGCTCGCGCGTCTCGGTGGTGTACACGGTCTTCGCCAACTCGCTCTCGACGCGACGCGTCTTGCCGAAGTAGGCCGCCAGCCCGTAGAACTGCTTCTGCTCCCAGTCGTCGAACGGGTGATCGTGACACTGGGCGCACGCGATGCGGATGCCCATGAACGTCTGCGACACGTTGCCGGCTAGCGCCATCGGGTCGGCGTTGTCGCCGAGGATGAAGCCCACCGCCGGCGCCTTGTTCGCGCGGCCGTTCGCGGAGATCAACTCGCGGGCCAGCTCGTCGTACGGCTTGCCGTCGGCGATCGCCTTGTTGACGTAGGCCAGCTCCGCCGTGCCGCCGTCGGCGTTCGAGCGGATACGCAGCATGTCGGCGAAGAAGACCGTCCAGCGATCGGCGAAACGCGGATCGTTCAGCAGACGATCGACCGTCTTGCCGCGACGCTCGCCCGAGGGCATCGCCAGGTACGCGTTGACTTCCTGCGAGGTGGGGATGCGACCGATCAGGTCCAGCGTCGCGCGGCGGAGGAACGCCATGTCGTCGATCACCGGTGCGACCGTCACGTCCGTCTTGTCCGCGTTGTCCTGCGCGATCAGGCGGTCCACCGGCGAGTCCGCCAGCGTCCAGGGAGTCAGCACCGCCGTCAGCAACATCGCTGCGATCGGCCCCGCCACGAAACGTGTCTTGCCTGCGCTCATGCCCGTTACCCTCTACTCATCAGCGTCCGAATGGACCTTCGCGACCACCGCCCCAAAACCCCGTCGGCGGAACCCGGTGTGGGTTGCGAGCCATTGTCGCACGACACCGAGGGGTTATCAACACTCATGTATTGGCTGTTGAGTCCCATCGGTTACGCGCCGCGGCGGCCCCGGCGCGAGATTGCCGGCGTCCCGAATTTCCTCCCGTTTTTACCGGGTTTGGTGGACGCCTTTCGAATCCGCGCCTAGAGTTTGCTGAATTCATTTCATCTCTTTTACGCACCGCAGTTCCGAACATCTCTTTTCCGTTTTTTTGGGTGCGGAGGCACAGTTCGGCGAAGCCCGACAGCCCGCTAGCACGACAACCTAATCGAGCGTATCGCGTGCGCACCGCCGCAGTTGTTCACGTCGGCCAAGCACGGGTCATTTCTCTGTCAGTCGCCCTCTGCGCGGATCGGGTCCGGTCCCGGCGACGCTGAAAAACAGGAGTGTGCTGTATGTACGTCCAACCCCACCGCCGACACGGCTTCTCGATGGTCGAACTGCTCGTCGTCTGCGCCATCCTCGTGACCCTGATGGCCGTGATCCTGCCCGCCTTCGGCGAGGCCCGACAGCGCGCCAAGCTCGCCTATTGTCAGAGCAACCTCCACGAGATGGGGCTCGCGACGCAGAACTACATGGCCGATGCCTTCGGCGCGTTCACGCCGTTCGGCCAGATCGAGGCGACGTACACGCGCGACATCCTCGTCTGCCCGAACGACGCAACCCCGTTCGAGCTCCGCGGCAAGTTCACCGAGTCGGGCACCGACCTGCCCATCAGCTACGGCAACAACCGCGAGATGCTCGTCTTCCACCTCCCGCAGTCGCGCGTCGAGCGGCCGGCCTACACCTGCGTCTACTTCGACGGCGAGCCGGACTACTACGACAACCGCGCCAACACGCACTCCAAGACCCTGCACAAGGTCAACATGATCCACATCCCGCCGGGCAACGCCGAGAACCCGTTCAACATCTCCATCGACGACGACGCGGTGAAGGCGCACCTCGATCACGGCTGCTTCCTCGGCCAGTTGGACACGAACGGCATCGACGTCGGCGCGGGGTCGGCCGCGACCTTCACGCCGCGTCACCCCGTCGACCACGGCCTCGGCAACGTCCTGTTCGCCGACTGGCACATCGAGTTCGCCCCGCAGCTTCAGGAAGGCAACTTCCTGTTCCCCGGCGGCGGCGGATTCCCCACCGCCTCGAGCGGCAACGGAAATGGAAATGGCAACGGCAATGGCCACGGCCATCCGTAAGCCGCGTGCAAAGCGATCGCAGCCGCCACGCTCACAATGTGGTGACACCGGGCCGCACGAACGTCTCCTGCGTGCGGCTCGGTTTTTTCATGCGCGCCGCGCGTCGTGTAAACTGCCCGACATGTCCAACAACGCTCCCCCACCGACATTCGCCGGCGTGATCTTCGACATGGACGGCGTGCTGTGCGACTCCGAAGACTTCATCTGCGAAGCCGCCGTCGCGATGTTCAAGCAGAACCACGGCGTCGACGTCCACCCCGACGACTTCAAGCCGTTCATCGGCACCGGTGAGGACCGCTACATCGGCGGCGTCGCCGAGAAGCACGGCGTGTCCCTCGACCTGAAGCGCGACAAGGCCACGACGTACGACATCTACCTCAAGATCATCGTCGGCCGACTCGATCCACTGCCCGGCGCTGTCGACTTCATCAACGACTGCAAGGCGCGCGGCATGAAGGTCGCCGTCGCCACCTCCGCCGACTACATCAAGATGAACGGCAACCTCACGCAGATCGGCCTGCCCGCCGAGACGTTCCACGCGTGCGTCAACGGCCTCGACGTCGAGCACAAGAAGCCCGCGCCCGACATCTTCCTCAAGGCCGCGGCGAAGCTCGGCCTCGATCCCGCCGCGTGCCTCGTCGTCGAGGACGCCCACAGCGGATGCCAGGCCGCGAAAGCCGCCGGGGCGATGTGCCTCGGCCTGACGACCAGCTTCACCGCCGAGTCCCTGCGCGACGCCGGCGCCGACTGGACCGCCGCCGACCTGACCACGGGATTCGCCGAATGACCGACACGCTGCAACAACTCGTCGACGTCTCCCGCGAGCTCGGGCGCGAGGACCGACACCTCACGATCCTCGGCGAGGGCAACACCTCGGCGGACCTCGGCGACGGGACGTTCTACGTCAAGGCGTCCGGGCATCAGCTCGGCGCGATCGGCGACGAGGGCTTCAGCCGGGCGAGGCTCGACGACGTGATGGCGCTGCTCGACGGCGAACAGCCGAGCGAGGAGGCGCTGCACGAGGCGCTGATGACGTCGCTCGTCGCGGGCAGCACGGCGAAGCCGAGCATCGAGACGATGATGCACGCGGTGTGCCTGCGCGAGGGCGGGGCGAAGTTCGTCGGGCACACGCACGCCGAGTCATGCAACATGATCCTGTGCAGCATGCACGGCGCCGAGCCTTTCCTGTCACACATCTTCCCCGACGGCGTGGTGGTGTGCGGCGCGGCCCCGGCCGTCGTGCCCTACTGCGACCCGGGATTCGATCTGGCCGCGTCGGTGAGGCGATCGATCGCCAACCACCGCGAGAAGCACGGCAAGCCGCCGAAGCTGATCCTGCTGATCAACCACGGCATCGTCGCGCTGGGGCAGACGGCGACGGAGGTGCTGAACATCACGCTGATGGCCGAGAAGTGGGCGCGCATCCTGTTCGGCACGCTGTGCATCGGCGGGCCGCGCGTGCTGCCGGCCGGCGAGGTCGCCCGCATCGATAATCGCCTCGACGAGATCTACCGCCGCAAGTAGTTGAGCGGGGGTTGAACTGCAGCGTGCCACTGGCGGCTTGTCCGCCAGTGAACACATTCGTCGGCAGTTGGAATTCACACTGGCGGGCAAGCCGCCAGTGGCACCCGCGCGGGTATGATGTGAGAACCCTTCACCGCTACGGGAGCCTGCCATGTCCAAGTCACGTGTCGTGTCACTCGTTGCGCTGTGTGTCGCGCTGATCGTTGCGTCGCGGGGCCGCGCCGCGGAACTGCCGCAGGTGACGGACGTCGCCGTGCAGCCGCTGCGTGTGCAGGTGTCGCGTGTAGTCGAGACGCTCGATCAGCTCGGCGCGCCGCTCGACGCCGCGGCCCGCGCGAAGATCGACGACGCGGCGAAGTCGACCGACGACGCCGAGGCACGCAAGCTCATCCAGCAGGCGCTCGACCCGCTGTGCCTGATGGGGGTGATGATCAGCCCCGAGTCGCGCGTGAAGGTCGCGCCCGGTCCCGCGGCGGACGGCCTGGTCACGCTCGACCAGGGCGGCTGGCGGACGTTCCTGATCAAGGTGCACAACACCGCGGGCGTCACCGCGCCGCTCCGCGCCAACAGCCCGCAGGCCCAGCCGCTGCGCAACGCCCCCGCCGATCAGGTCGCCGACCGCTGGATGGACCTCGACGTGTTCACCGGCCGGCCGCTGTCGCCGCAGCTGTCGGGCCTCGAGCTGGAGTACCGCGTGATCCAGGTCTACAGCCGCGACGCCGGCAAACGCTCGGCGGTGATCGCCCTCGACGTCGGCCAGGGCACGCAGGACCTGGGATTCCGCAACGACGTGACGATCCACTTCGACGCCCGCGCCGCGCAGCCGACGACGTTCCGCGTCCTCGACGAGCACGGCAAGCCGACCACCGCGAGCTTCGTCATCCGCGACGCGCAGGGCCACGTCTATCCCGCGCAGTCCAAACGCCTCGAGCCCGACTTCGCGTTTCAGCCGCAGATCTACCGCGCCGACGGCGAGACCGTGCTGCTGCCCACCGGTGAGTACACCGCGGAAGTCAGCCGTGGGCCCGAGTACCTCACCCAGACCCGCAAGTTCTTCGCCGGATCGAAGCGCGAGGCGGTGGTCTTCGAGCTGGAACGCTGGGTCGACCCGTCGCTGCGCGGCTGGTGGTCGGGCGATCATCACATCCACGCCGCGGGCTGCGCGCACTACCAGCAGCCCACCGAGGGCGTCGCCCCCGCCGCGATGATGCGGCACTGCCTCGGCGAGGACCTGAAGATCGGCGCGAACCTCACGTGGGGCCCCTGCTTCGACTACCAGAAGCAGTTCTTCACCGGCCACGTCGACAAGGTCTCGCAGTGGCCTTACCTGCTGAGGTACGACATCGAGGTCAGCGGGTTCGGCTCGCACCGCGCCGGTCACCTGTGCCTGCTGCGGCTCAAGGACCAGATCTACCCCGGCGGCGACTCGAAAAACCACTGGCCCACGCTCTGCCTCAACACGCTCAAGTGGGCCAAGGCGCAGGGCGCGGTGGTCGGCCCGGCGCACAGCGGGTGGGGACTGGCCGTGCCCGGCGACACGCTGCCCATCTACGCCGACCCGCCCTTCAACGGCATCGGCGCCAACGAGTACATCGTCGACGTCACGCACGAACTGCCCGGCCCCGACGGCAAGCTCCAGCCCGCCGTCGACTTCATGTCGATGTGCGACACGCCGTACACCTGGGAGCTGAACATGTGGTACCACACGCTCAACGCCGGGTTCCGCACGCGCATCAGCGGCGAGACGGACTTCCCGTGCATCTACGGCGAGCGTGTCGGGCTGGGCCGTGCGTACGTGAAGCTCGACGGCAAGCTCAACTACGACGACTGGTGCGAGGGCATCCGCAACGGGCGGGCGTACGTGTCCGACGGGCGCAGCCACCTGATGGACATGCGGGTCAACAACCAGCTCGATCTCGGCACGCACGGCAGCGAGCTGCGGCTGGATCACCCCGACGTGATCAACGTGATGGCGACCGTCTGCGCGCTGCTGCCGGAAAGGCCGAACCCCGACCTGAGCCACACCCCGATCAACCAGAAGCCGTACTGGCACCTCGAGCGGGCGCGGATCGAAGACAGCCGCGACGTGTGGGTGGAGTTGGTCATCAACGGCAAGGCGGTCGACGCCACGCGTTTCAAGGCCGACGGCGTGGAGCGCGACATCGAGTTCAACACGCGCATCGACCGCTCGAGCTGGGTCGCCCTGCGGATCCTCGGCTCCATCCACACCAACCCCGTGTTCATCCTCGTCAACGACAAGCCGATCCGCGCGTCGAAGCAGAGCGCCGAGTGGTGCCTCCGCGGCGTGGAGAAGTGCTGGCGGGAGAAGAAGAAGTTCTACGACGCCGACGAGATGGACGACGCGATCAAGGCCTACGACCACGCGCGGGCGGTGTACAGGAAGATCATCGAAGAGAGCGATGTGGAGTGATCAAGCCGAGCGAGGTCGGTTGATGGCTTACACCTGAGACTGACCTTTGAACTGACTCAGCCGAACGGTACGGTCGGGCAGTCGGGCGATCAGCTCGAGCTCGCCTCCGAGTGCACTGACGATGCGACGGAGCGTACTGATCTGCATGTCGTCCCGAGACTCGAACTTGGATAATGACGGCTGCTTGATGCCCAGCGCATCTGCCAGTTCGATCTGCGTTAAGCCGGCCTCTCGCCGCATCTCCGCGAGCAGCATCTCGACCATTTCATCATGCGCCATCGCCTGCACACGAGCCCGCCGGGTCGGCGACATCTTTGCTTCGAGTTCTGAAAACTTGCGTGCCATCAAATCAATCCCTCTTGACGAAGCTGCGCGATGTGCTCGTCATACAGCCGATCCGCCAATGGGATCATCCGCTCGTAGAACCGCGCGTCCCCAGCCTTGTTGCCACCGATCAGCAAGATCGCAGATCGTCGCGGATCGAATGCAAAGAAGGTACGAAGCGGTTGGCCCTGACACTGTGACCGCAGTTCCTTCATGTTCGAATGTCTCGAACCATGAATCGAGTCGGCGTGGGGACGCGGCAGGCTCGGTCCTAGCTCCCGCAGCAGCGTAACGCTCACCGCGATTGCGTCCTGCTCAGCCTCGTCGAGCGTCTCCCACCACCGGCCAAACTCGTCCGTAAACTCAATCTCCCACGCCATGAGTATATTCCATTTTGGCTATATTCGTCAAGAGCTATGCTTCGACCGCTACTCGGCCAATCGCACGCCAGGCGCTGGCTGATATTCAATGTGATATAATAGTCTATATATGTCTATATACCATTCAGCAAACTCCCATTTCGCAAGTCCCCAGCGACCAGTCGGTCCCAAGGGGGCGATCGGCAGTGATAGCGATGAGGCCTTTCGCACGTGACGCCTCGCGGATTACACTTCGAGCATGGCGCAATCCCGTGTCCTCACGCTCCTGTCCCTGATATGCATGTGCTTTGCAGGCGCAACCGCCGCCGAGCCGCTGCCGGCCGGGCCCGGGCTCGCGGCGAAGCATCCGGGGGATCGCGGCATCGCGCAGGACGCCGATGTGCTGTTCGCCGATGATTTCGAGAGCGGCACGGTCGCCGAGATCGCCAAGCGCTGGGGCGAGATGTCGAACAAGGGTGGCGACGTGGTCGAACTCGCCGACGATTCGCCGGCGGGCAGCGGCGGCAGGCGGGCGATCCAGATGACGGCCCGGCTCGATCACAACACGGGCGGGCATCTCTACACGACGTTCGACGGCGTCGACCAGGCGTACGCGCGGTTCTACGTGACGTTCGCCGACGAGCCGGGCTACATCCACCACTTCGTGCACTTTGGCGGGTACCGGCCCGCGACGCGCTGGCCTCAGGGCGGCGCAGGCGATCGGCCGCGCGGGGACGACCGCGTGACGGTCGGCATCGAGCCGTTCGGGCACAACGGGCGGACGCCGCCGCCGGGCGACTGGAACTTCTACACGTACTGGCACGAGATGAAGAAGTCGGCCGACGGGCGCTACTGGGGCAACGCGTTGCAGCCGCCGACGCCGCGGCGTGTCCCGGCGGGCCGGTGGCAGTGCGTGGAGCTGATGATGAAGCTCAACACGCCGGGGCAACGCGACGGTGAGCTGGCGTTGTGGCTGGACGGCGAGCCGGTGATGCACATCCACCGGGGTGTGCGGCGGGACGCGTGGACGGGGCTCGGTTTCCACGTGCGTGACGACGACGGCGGCGAGCCGTTCGAGGGCTTCGACTTCCGCACGAACGCGGCGTTGAAGATCAACTTCTTCTGGCTGCTGCACTACGTGACGGACGACGCGCTGCGGCGCAACGGCGTGACGGACTTCGCGAAGCCCAACCGCGTGTGGTTCGACAACGTGGTGGTGGCCAGGCGTTACATCGGGCCGATCACCCCGATCGCCGGGGACGCCGCCCCACCCCAACCCCGAAACTGACCGACATTTATGCCGGGCACGGTTGACCCCCCGACGCGTGGGTCAATAAGATGGTCCACTCGGTGAGTGAGGACGCACGTCGCATGGGGAAAATGTCGTGCGTCCGGACGGCCCGAAGTACCCGGCCGGGCACGTGAAGCCAATCCGGTGAGACCGAAGCCTGATCGCGCGTGCATTCGACGAACGCGATGCAGCAGTTCCCATCGACCCCGATATGTAAGGGCGGAATGTTGGACGACAAGACACAAGCCAAACTCCTACGCGACCTGATCGACGCGCTGCCGAACCCGATCTTCATCAAGGACCGCGAGCACCGGTTCCTGGTCAGCAACCGCGCGCACATGGACCAGCTGGGCGTCAAGTCGTTCGCCGAGCTCGAGGGCAAGACCGACCACGACCTGCTGCCGCACGACCTGGCCGACCAGTACCGAGAGCGTGAAAACAGGGTCCTGGCCGGTGAGCCGATGATCAACGTCGCCGAACAGGCGAAGTTCGCCGGCGGTCACGACCGGTGGCTGCTGACGACCAAGGCGCCGCTGCGTGACGACTCGGGCGAGATCATCGGGCTGGTCGGCGCGTGCCGCGACATCACCGAGCACCACGAGGTCGAACAGGCGCTGCGTGACGCGCAGGCGCAGTACGAGTCGCTCGTGCAGGGCCTGCCGCTGGCGGTGTTCCGCAAGGCGCTGGACGGCACGATCACCTTCGCCAACCAGCAGCTCGCCGAGCAGATCGGCCGCCCCGTCAAGGACATCATCGGCAAGACCGACTACGACTTCTTCCCCAAGGACCTGGCCGACAAATACCGCGCCGACGACGTGCACGTCGCGGAGTCCGGCCACCTGTTCGCCGACGTCGAGGAGTTCCGCACGCCCGAGGGCGAGAAGCGGTACGTGCAGGTCTACAAGTCGGCGGTGCACAACGCCAACGGGCAGATCATCGGCGTGCAGGGCCTGTTCTGGGACGTGACCGACCGCATGCGCAGCGGCGACGACGAGGAGCTCAACGCCGTCCACGAAGAGCTGATCGCCTCGAACATGAAGGTCAGCGAGGAGCGCGAGCGTCGCCGCGCCGCCGAGGAGCAGAGCCGCAACATCGAGGCGCTGTACGTGTCGCTGATCGAGTCGCTGCCCATGGCCATGTTCCGCAAGGACGCCGAGGGCCGCTTCACCTTCGTCAACAAGAAGCTGTGCGACACGCTGGGCGTGCCGGCCGACGAGGTGCTCGGCAAGACGGACTACGACTTCTTCCCCAAGGAGATGGCCGACAAGTACCGCGACGACGACGAACGCATCATGATGTACGAGGAGATGTTCGAGGACACCGAGGAGTTCCAGGGCGACGACGGCAAGAAGCGCCACGTCCACGTCCTCAAGACCCCCGTGCACAACCACCGCGGCGAGGTGGTCGGCGTCCGCGGCATGTTCTGGGACGTGACCGAACGCATCGAGGCCGAACGCGCCCTGCAGCAGGTGCAGCAGGAGCTGTCGATGTCCGGCTCGCGCATCGACGCCGAACGCAGCGACCGACAGCGCCTCGACGATCCGCAGGGCCAGCACACACAGATGTACGCCAACCTGCTCGAAACGCTCCCCATGGCCGTGTTCCGAAAGGACATCCGCGGACGCTTCACCTGGGCCAATGAGGAGTTCTGCAAGGCGCTGGGCAAGCCGCTCGGCGAGATCATCGGCCGGACCGACAACGACTTCTCCCCCGCCGACATGGCCGAGAAGTACCGCCAGGACGACGTCCGCATCATGGAGACACGCGAACAGGTCGACGTCGTCGAACGCCACCCCGGGCCCGACGGCTCGTCGATCTACATCCAGACCCTCAAAGCCCCGATCCTCGATGCCAGCGGCGACGTCATCGGCATCCAGGGCATGTTCTGGGACGTGACCGTCCGTATCATGATGGGCAACGAGCCGGGCGATCACGCGCCGAAGTGACCGGCGGAACGCCAAACGCATATCTTTTTTTGACAACAACTTACATCTAATTTATCGGTCGCGGCCAAGCCCCCGCTTGTCGCGACGTGCTATGATATGGTTGAAATAGCACCGAATCAGTGCTATTAGTAGCGATTGCACGAATGGTCGAGAAAACGGCATGAGCTTCACTCTCACACGCAAGACCGATTACGCGCTGGTCGCCCTCGCGGCGCTGGCCACGGAGGCGATGCGCGGCGAAGCGCCCGAGCCGCTCAGCGCCCGGCAGATCGCCGAGGCGTACGACCTGCCGGTGCACCTGCTGTCCAACGTGCTCAAGGACCTGCACCGCGCCGAGGTGATCTGCTCGCGGCGTGGCGCCGGCGGCGGTTACCTGCTGTGCCGCACGCCCGAGTCGATCGCGCTGCTGGAGGTCGTCGAGGCGATCGAAGGACCGGTCAAGATGGCCATGTGCTGCGACGACGAGGTCGCCGTGGACGCCGACACGCCCGCCGTCCCCGCCGAGTCGCACGGCGACGACTGCAACTGCCGCGCCGCCGAGAAGTGCCCCATCACCAACCCGATGCAGCGCTTCAACGACCTCGTGCACCAGTTCCTCGCTCGCATCACGCTGCGCGACCTGATCACCAACCAGACCCCTGCGCCCCTGACGCAGCTGACCCAGTCGGGAGTCGGATCATGAGTTCCACCAAAGAAATCGAATCCCTCGCCAAACGCGATTACAAATACGGCTTCGTCACCGACATCGAGCAGGACTTCGCGCCGATCGGTCTCGACGAGTCCACCGTCCACTTCATCTCCGCCAAGAAGAACGAGCCGCAGTGGCTGCTCGACTGGCGCCTCAAGGCCCTGAAGCACTGGCTGACGATGGAGGAGCCGACCTGGCCGTTCCTGCCCTACGGGTACGGCCCGATCGACTACCAGGCGTTGAGCTACTACGCCGCGCCGAAGAAGGCCCCGAAGTCGCTCGACGAGATCGACCCCGCCCTGCTCGAGACGTACAAGAAGCTCGGCATCCCGCTCAGCGAACAGAAGGCGCTGCTGGGCATCGAGGGCGCGGGCACGCCGGCCGAGGCGCGCTCGGGCGATGTCGCCGCGAGCGACGCCGGAACGAATCGCAAGGTCGCCGTCGACGCCGTGTTCGACTCGGTCTCCGTCGCCACGACGTTCCGCGAGGAGCTGTCGAAGCACGGCATCATCTTCTGCTCGATCAGCGAGGCCGTGAAGGAACACCCGGAGCTGGTGCGCAAGTACCTCGGCTCCGTCGTGCCCTACTCCGACAACTTTTTCGCGACGCTCAACAGCGCCGTGTTCTCCGACGGGTCGTTCGCGTTCATCCCCAGGGGCGTGAAGTGCCCGATGGAGCTGAGCACGTACTTCCGCATCAACGCGCAGAACACCGGGCAGTTCGAGCGGACGCTGATCGTCGCCGAGGAGGGCGCGTCGGTCAGCTACCTCGAGGGCTGCACCGCGCCGATGCGTGACGAGAACCAGCTGCACGCCGCGGTGGTCGAGCTCGTGGCGCTCGACGACGCGTCGATCAAGTACTCGACGATCCAGAACTGGTACCCCGGCGATCCCGACACCGGCAAGGGCGGCATCTTCAACTTCGTGACCAAGCGCGGCGCGTGCCGCGGCAAGCGCTCGCACATCAGCTGGACGCAGGTCGAGACCGGCTCGGCGATCACGTGGAAGTACCCCTCGTGCATCCTCCAGGGCGACGACTCGAAGGGCGAGTTCTACTCGGTCGCGCTGACCAACGGACGCCAGCAGGCCGACACCGGCACGAAGATGATCCACATCGGCAAGAACACGCGGTCGACGATCATCTCCAAGGGCATCAGCGCCGGCCACGGGCACAACGCGTACCGCGGGCAGGTCAAGATGCTCCGCGGCGCGGACAACGCCCGCAACTACACGCAGTGCGACTCGCTGCTCATCGGCGACCAGTGCGGCGCCCACACGTTCCCCTACATCGACGTGCAGAACCCCACCGCGTCCGTCGAGCACGAGGCGTCGACGTCCAAGGTCGCCGAGGACCAGATGTTCTACTGCCACCAGCGCGGCCTCGACGAGGAGGACGCCCTGTCCCTCATCGTCAACGGCTTCTGCAAGGAAGTGTTCAACGAGCTGCCCATGGAGTTCGCGGTGGAGGCGAACAAGCTGCTGGCGGTGAGTCTCGAAGGATCGGTTGGATAACACACATTCACGCGCTGGTGCGACTCGCTTAAGCGAGTCGCACCCATGGAGATGTTTGAAGTTATGTCCCTGCTCGAAATCAAAAACCTGCACGCGTCGGTCGACGGCGAGGAGATCCTCAAGGGCGTCGACCTCGTGATCAACCCCGGCGAGGTGCACTCGATCATGGGCCCGAACGGGTCCGGCAAGTCGACGCTCGCGAACGTGATCGCCGGTAAGGAAGACTACGAGATCACCGCCGGGTCGATCACCTTCAAGGGCCAGGACCTGCTGGAGATGGAGCCGCACGAGCGCGCCACGTCCGGCGTGTTCCTCGCGTTCCAGTACCCCGTGGAGATCCCCGGCGTCAGCGGCATGCAGTTCCTCAAGGCGGCGGTCAACGCCAAGCGTGAGGCCAATGGCGAGCCCGAGCTCGACGCCCCCGCCCTGCTCAAGCTCTTCCGCGAGAAGGCCAAGCTTGTCGAGATCGACATGGAGATGCTCAAGCGGCCGGTCAACGAGGGCTTCAGCGGCGGCGAGAAGAAGCGCGCCGAGATCTTCCAGATGGCCGTGCTGCAGCCGACGCTCGGCGTGCTCGACGAGACCGACTCCGGCCTCGACATCGACGCGCTGAAGATCGTCTCGCACGGCGTCAACGCGATGCGCGACGCCGAGCGCGGCTTCCTCGTGATCACGCACTACCAGCGCCTGCTCGACTACATCGTGCCCGACTTCGTGCACGTCCTCGTCGACGGCCGCATCGTCAAGTCCGGCGGCAAGGAACTGGCGTTGGAGCTCGAGGACAAGGGCTACAACACGTGGGTCGAGGCGACACCCGCCGGCGCGTGATCGGATCGAAGTTTAGCGATGGCCCGCAGGGCCGTGTTCGGATTGACAAAGATGACCGAAGTAATGACCCAACCCAACGCCTACCGCGCCGACTTCGATCGGCTGATCGAATCGTCAGCCGACGCCCCCGCGTGGCTCGCCGACCTGCGTCGCAATGCCATGGAGCGATTCGAGCAGCTCGGCTTCCCCACCACGAAGCACGAGGACTGGCGGTTCACCAACATCAAGCCGATCGCCAACACGGCGTTCGCGCTGTGCGACGGCACGGCGAGCGTGCCCGCGGACGAGGTCGACCAGTACGCCCTCGGTGGCATCAGCGCCGCGCGGCTCGTGTTCGTCAACGGACGCTACGCCGCGGGCCTCTCGCTCGTGCGGTCGCTGCCGACCGGCGTGACGCTCACGTCGCTCGCCGAGGCGATCGCCACGCGCGACGCCGAGCTCGAGCCCCACCTCGGCCGGCACGCCGATTTCACCGACGACGCGTTCGCCGCGCTGAACACCGCGTTCATCACCGACGGCGCGTACCTGCACGTCGAGGCGGGCGTGACCGTCGACGGCCCGATCCACCTGCTGTTCATCAGCACCGAAAACGCCAACGAGACGACGCCGCACGTGTCGCACCCGCGCAACCTCGTCGTCGTCGACAAGGGCGCGAACGTCACCGTCGTCGAATCGCACGTCTCCCACGGCGACATCGCCTCGCTGTCCAACGGCGTGACCGAGTTCGTCGTCGCCGACGGGGCCGACGCCAAGCACTACCTCATCGAGCGCGAGTCCGAGTCGGCGTTCAACGTCGAGACGCTGGCGTTCGAGCAGGGCGCGGCGAGCCGGTTCGAGTCGCACTCGGCGCTGTTCGGCGGATCGATCGTGCGGAACAACGTGCGGGCGAAGCTGATCGGCGAGGGCGCACACTCGGTGATCAACGGCTTGTACATGCCGCGCGGCAAACAGCACATGGACAACCACATGCGTGTCGTCCACGCCGCGCCGAACTGTGACAGCCGGCAGTTTTACAAGGGCATCCTCGACGGCGAGTCGCGCGGCGTGTTCGCGGGGCGGATCGTCGTCGACCAGATCGCGCAGAAGACCGATGCGAAGCAGTCGAACCGCAACCTGCTGCTGAGCGACAAGGCCGGCACGCACGCGATGCCGCAGCTGGAGATCTACGCCGACGACGTGAAGTGCACGCATGGCGCGACGACCGGCGAGATCGACCCGAAGCACCTGTTCTACCTGCAGGCCCGCGGCATCCCCGTCGACGTCGCCCGCTCGATGCTGATCTACGCGTTCGCCCACGAGGTCCTCGACCGCATGACCGTCGAGCCCCTCCGCGAACAGCTCGAGGTGTTGCTCATGCAGCGTCTGCCGCACGCCGAGAAACTCGCGACACTGTTGGGATGATGGAGTACGACGTGCCCACACAAGCCGACAACGCGATACTCACCTTCGACGTGGTCAACGTCCGCGCCGCGTTTCCGATTCTGCATCAGCAGGTGCACGGCAAGCCGCTGGCATATCTGGACAGCGCCGCAACGTCGCAGAAACCAACATGCGTGATCGAGGCGATCGACGACTACTACCGGCGGTACAACTCGAACGTCCACCGCGGCGTGCACAAGCTCGCGGAGGAGGCGACGCACGAATACGAGCAGGCCCGCGTGAAGATCGCCCGCTTCATCGGCTCGCCGTCGCACACGCAGATCGTCTACACGCGCGGGACCACTGAGTCGATCAACCTCGTGGCCAGCGCGTGGGGCGACGCCAACGTCGGCGAAGGTGACGAGGTGCTCGTCACGCACATGGAGCACCACTCGAACATCGTGCCGTGGCAGATGCTGTGCAAGCGCACCGGCGCGACGCTCGTCGTCGCGCCCATCGACAAGACCGGCACGCTCGTGATGGACGCGTTCGAAAGGCAGCTCACCGAGCGGACGAAGGTCGTCGCGGTCGCGCACGTGTCGAACGCCCTGGGCACGATCAACCCGATCGAGCGGATCATCGAGCTGGCGCACGGCGTGGGCGCGGTGGTCGTGGTCGACGGCGCCCAGGCCGTGCCGCACATGCAGGTGAACGTCGAGGCGCTCGACGCGGACTTCTACGCGTTCAGCGGCCACAAGATGTGCGGCCCGACGGGCATCGGCGTCCTCTACGGCAAGGCCGACCGGCTCGAAGCGATGGGCCCGTACCAGGGCGGCGGCGACATGATCAAGTCCGTGACGTTCAAGCACACGGAGTACAACGACGTGCCCTACCGCTTCGAGGCGGGCACGCCGAACATCGTCGGCGGCATCGGCCTCGGCGTCGCGGTCGACTACCTCACGGGCGTCGGCATGGACAAGATCGCCGCGTACGAGCACGAACTGCTCGAGTACGGCACGGCGGCGCTGCAACAGATCGACGGCCTGCGTCTGATCGGCACGGCGGATCGCAAGGCCGGCGTGCTGAGCTTCGTGCTCGACGGCATTCATCCGTACGACATGGCGCCGATCCTCGATCGCCAGGGCGTGGCGGTGCGCACCGGTCACCACTGCGCCCAACCGGTGATGGACTTCTTCGGCGTCCCGGCCACGGCGCGGGCGTCGCTGGCGTTCTACAACACGCGCGCCGAGATCGACCAGCTGTTCGTGGCGTTGAAGAAGGCCAAGGAGATGCTGGCGTAGCCAGGTGTCAGGCGTCACCACTGACTCCTGACCACTTAGAGCGAAGCGAACTGAAATGAGCGACGACACGCTGACTATCGACGAGATCGTGGAGAACTTCGAGTTCCTCGGGGACTGGGAGGAGCGGTTCACGTACGTGCTGGACCTGGGCAAGCGGTTGCCGGAGATGGACGAAGACGACATGGTGGAGGCGAACCGCGTGCACGGGTGCCAGGCGACGGTGTACTTCAAACCGACGGTGATCGACGCCGACCCGCCGGTGATCCACTTCGACGCCACGGCGGACGCGCACATCGTGTCGGGGCTGATCGCGATTCTCCTGACGATGTACAACGATCGCACGGCGGAGCAGATCCTCGCGGTGGAGGCCGAGCCGCTGTTCGAGAAGATGGGTCTGGAGGAGCACCTGTCGCCGACGCGTCGCAACGGTTTGCACGCGATGATCAAGCGAATCCGCGCGATCGCGGCGCACGTGCTGGCCGGTGACCTGCCGCAACAGGAGGCCACGCCGTGAGACAGCGTATCTTTCCCCCGAACGACCCGACGCCGAACGATCCGACGCTGTGCGAAGCGACCCACGCCGCAGCGGGCAGCACGTCCGACGCGCCCGACGCATCAACCGACGCGACCGACACGCCGGAGAAGACCGACGCGCAGCAGTCGCTGGAGGACAAGATCGTCGCGGCGCTGCGGAAGGTGCACGACCCGGAGATCCCGATCAACATCTACGACCTGGGGCTGATCTACCGCGTGGAGGTCAGCGACGATCCCGACGTCGAGCCCGGCGCCGAGGCGTGCAAGAAGGTGAAGGTTGTGATGACGCTGACCACGCCGCACTGCCCCGAGGCGCAGTCGATCCCGGGCTACGTGAAGCACGCGGTGGAGACGGTCAAGGCGGTCAGCGAGGCGAGCGTCGAGATCGTGTGGGACCCGGCGTGGAGCAAGGACCGCATGTCGGACGAGGCGAAGCTGCAGTTGGGGATGTTCTAGGAACCGCCTTCGGCGGAATGACCAATGACCAAGCACCAATGACCAATACGGAGCCGATGTCGCGTGCGCCGGGATCGAACATTGGTCATTGGGATTTGGTCATTGGTTATTCCGCCTGCGAAGCAGGCGGCCTCGGGTGCGGCGCCATCACCACCAGCAACGTCGCGTCTTCTTCTGAATCGTTGCGCAAGCCGTGCGGGACGCCCGCGGGGGCGATCGCGGTCGTGCCGGGGCCGACGACGCTGCGGTCGTCGCCGATGATGACGGTCGGCGTGCCGGTCAGCACGTGATAGACCTTGTCGTTGTCGGCGTGGTCGTGGACCTTCTGCTCCTGGCCGGGTCGCAGGCAGTACACGTCGCAGAACAGGCGGTGCGACTCGAAGAGGTTGACCTTGTTCATCTTCTCGTCGCGGAACTCGGCCGCGGCGGCGGTGTCGTGGAAGTATTCGCTCATGGGTGGTAACGTAATGGTATCGATGACCGTGTGCCACTGGCGGCTCGTCCGCCGGTGCGCAGTTGACCGATGTCTTCACTGGCGGACAAGCCGCCAGTGGCACCCGATGTTCCGGAGGCTCAGATGGGCAAGCAACACTCGCCGGGGTTCCTGAAGATTGTCGACGACGCCAAGACGCGCATCCGCGAGTTGAGCATCGACGATGTGAAGCACAAGCTCGGGCAGGGCGAATCGTTTTTCCTGGTCGACGTGCGCGAGGCGCACGAGTTTTCCGCGGGACGCCTGCCGCGGGCGATCCACCTGTCGAAGGGCGTGATCGAGCGCGACGTCGAGGAGGTCATCCCCGACCACGGCGCGGAGATCGTCTGCTACTGCGGCGGCGGCTTCCGCTCGGCGCTCGCCGCGGACAACCTCCAGAAGATGGGCTACACCAACGTGTACTCCATGGACGGCGGCTGGCGCGGGTGGACCGAGGCGGAGTACCCGATCGACGGGTGATCGGAGCGACATCATGAAGACCGGGTTCGATGAGGTCGCGCGGCGCTATCGATGGCGCGGGCGGCGTTGGCTTGTCGGACTATTGCGCGGCCTGTGGATCGGGCTGGTGCTTGGCGTGGTAATCGGTAGTTCCATCAACTTCCCACGGCTGTTCGGAAAAGACCTTGGTGGGATGCCCGCTTTCTTCACGATCATGGCTGCAATGATCCTACTCGATGGCATTCTTCGCTACATCGAAACACTGCTCATCGGGAAGCCGCCGTTGAAAGATGACAAGCCGGACGATGATTGATCACCCCGCCGAATTTTCCGCCAACAAAGACGCAAACACGGCTATGCTACGTAGACCGCGCCGCCAATAATGTCGCGGCTGTTATCGACTGGACACCCGTCTGAATGAGGTGATTTCGCATGAGAACCCGTTTCGCGTTCGCTGTGACGGCGGCGTTGCTCGCGGCGGTCGGCGTTTCGTCGGCCCGCGCGGCGGGCAAGCCGGTGGAGATCAAGATCGGCGTGGAAGTCGGCCTGCGCTACGACACGCTGCGCTTCCGCGTCGACCCCGGCGCGGCCGTCAAGGTCACGTTCTCCAACAACGACCAGATGATGCACAACATGGTGATCGCGCAGCCCGGCGCACGCCTCGAGCTGGTCAACGCGTCGCTGCTGCTCGGCGACGACGGCCCGGCGATGAACTACGTGCCCAAGTCCGACAAGATCATCGTGCACACCAACGTGCTGAGCCCCGGCGACGAGCAGACGCTGGAGTTCACCGCACCGAAGACCGAGGGCGTGTACCCCTACGTGTGCACGTACCCCGGCCACGGCTTCGTCATGTTCGGCGCGATGTATGTGCAGAAGTCCGACAAGCTGCCGCCGCTCGACAAGGACCCCAACGTGCCCCCGCCGCTGCCCGAGACGCCCGGCGGCTCGCCGTTCCTGCAGGTCGCCAACGCCGCGAAGGTCGTCCGCGACTTCATGCCGAACACCGGCCCGGCGTCGATCGCGATCGGCATGCCCGGCGGGCAGTCGGCGTGCTGGGACGCCGGCGTGTGCCGACTCCGCTACGTCTGGTCCGGCGGGTTCATCGACATCCCCTACCACAAGAAGGACGAGGCGGTGCTCGTCGGCAACGTCTACTACACCACCACGCCCGAGGAGGGGCTGCAGATCGGCGACTCGGCCAAACGCGACGTCAAGTTCCTCGGGTACACGCTCGTCGATTCGTTCCCGCAGTTCCACTACCGCGTCAACGGCGTCGAGGTCAGCGAGCTGATCCTCGTCCGCGCCGGCGGCCCGGGCATCACGCGACGCTTCGAGATCGCCGAGACCGATCAGCCCGTGCGGTTCGTGACGAACCCGAAGGCGGGCGTGACGTTCACGTCGACGGTCGGCGAGTTCACCGACGGCGTGCTGACGCTGACGCCGAAGCAGGCGAAGTCGTTCGCGGTGTCGATCGTGGAGCCGGAGCACAAGGTGACACCCGCCGCCCCGGCGAAGGGAGGTGCGAAATGAGTCGCATCGATCAGCACATCGATTGCATGACGCGTGGCGCCGCTCCCCTCTCCCGCCGGGAGAGGGGAACGGCGCGACGCCCTTCTGGCGTGTGGCGCTGATCGCGCTGCTGATGATGATCGTCGCGCCGGTCGCGCGTGCCGAGAACCCCACCGACTACTACAAGATCGAAACCGTCCCGCTGCCGAAGGACGTGGTAGGCGAGACCGACGGGCTGGACTTCCTGCCCGACGGGAAGCTGGCGGTGTGCTTCTACCGCGAGGGCGTGTGGTTCTACGACCCGGCGAAGCAGGCGTGGAGCCAGTTCGCGTACGGCCTGCACGAGCCCCTGGGCCTGAAGGTCATCAGCGAGCACGAGGTCGTCGTGCTGCAGCGGCCGGAGCTGACGCGGCTGATCGACACGGACAAGGACGGCAAGGCCGACGAGTTCAAGACGATCTGCGACGCGTGGGGCATGTCGGGCAACTACCACGAGTTCGCGTTCGGCCCGGCGGTGGGCCCCGACGGGATGTACTACGTGTCGCTGAACTGCGCGTCGAGCGGCGCGGGCATCTTCAAGGAGCTGCGCGGCGAATACCGCGAGGACGGGCGGCCGGGGCGCATGTACTCGTGCGTGCCGTACCGCGGGTGGGTCGTGCGGATCGATCCGAAGACCGGCGAGATGACGCCGTGGGCGTACGGCTTCCGCAGCCCCAACGGCATCGGCTTCGACGCCAAGGGCAACCTGTTCGTGCCCGACAACCAGGGCGACTGGATCGGCACGAGCCCGGTGTACCACGTGAAGCGCGGCAACTTTTACGGGCACGCGGCGAGCCTCGTGTGGTCCGAGGGCTGGGACCGCGGCGTGCCGAGCAAGCTGCCCGTCGCCGAGCTCGACAAGATGCGCACCCGCCCCGCCGTACAGCTGCCGCACGGCATCCTCGCCAACTCGCCCACGCAGGTCGTGCCGGACAACACCGGCGGGAAGTTCGGCCCGTTCGCCGGGCAGGTGCTCGTCGGCGAGATGAACCACTCGACGATCATCCGCGTCGCGTTCGACGAGGTCGCCGGGGAACTGCAGGGCGCGGCGATCCCGCTGATCACCACCGGCCTGTCGAAGGGCATCAACCGCTTCGCGTTCGCGCCGGACGGGTCGCTGTGGGTCGGTCACACCGAACGCGCCAAGGGCTGGGGCGGCGGCAAGGGCATCAACCGCATCACGTGGACCGGCAAGACGCCGCTCGACGTGCTGACGATGAAGCTCGCCGACGACGGCTACGACCTGACCTTCACCGAGCCGCTCGACCCGAACAGCGACGCGGCAAAACCCGAGGCGTACAAGCTGCGGCGGTACTACTACGAGTACCACGAGAAGTACGGCTCGGATCAGTACGACGTCAACGCGGTCGACGTGCTGTCGGCGACGCTCTCGGCGGACCACCGCACGGTGTCGCTGAAGCTGCCGGAGCTGAAGGCGGGCTACATCTACGACCTGACGCTCGGCGACGGGATCAAGTCCGCGGACGGCGCGGGCGTGCTGAACAAGAAGGTGTACCATACGTGCACGCGTCTGCGGGACGGCACGGTCGCCCCGCCGCAGATCCCCGACACGCGCATCGTGCCGAAGCTCGATCCGAAGAAGCTCGAGTCGTCGAAGCCGGCCGACGTGAAGAAGATCAGCGTGTCCGACGACGCTTCGGTGTACGAGGCGGAGTCGGCGAACGTGTTCGGGGCGCGCGTCGATCACAAGAACCCGGGCTACACCGGCAAGGGCTTCGTCGACTACGGTGCGAACTCCGGCGAGTCGATCGTCTGGCTCATCGACGTGAAGAAGGACGACGCGGGCAGGCACAAGCTGGCGTTCCGCTACGCGTTGGAGGGCGGGTCGCGTCCGCTCGAGCTGGCGGTCAACGATAAGACGATCGGCAACGTGAAGTTCGACGCCACCGGCGGATGGGCGACGTGGAAGACGGTCGACGCGACAGCCGACCTGACGCCCGGCCGCAACACGATCCAGCTCAAGTCGATCGGCAGCAGCGGCCCGAACGTGGACCACCTGCAGGTGCTCGCGCCGTAGCCGCGTCTCTCCGAGACGCGGTGCGAGTCTCGCAGAGACGCGCCTACGGTCAGAACAGCGTATAGATAAACGGCGCCGCGGCGGTGCTGGTCAGCACGAGCAGCAGGCCCACGAGCAGCAGCACGATGACGATCGGCAGCAGCCACCACTTCTTGTTGTGCGCCAGGAAATCGACGAACTCGCGGACGAT
>WGMA01000016.1 GCA_016125285.1 Phycisphaera sp. | reverse complement strand
TCCCTGCTCCGTGACCAGCGCCACCGCGCCGACCTTGAACGCCTTGCTGAATCGTCTGCGTACTCCGCTCATATCGAGGTCCTTTCCGTTCGGGGCCATCTTACCGCCCCTCGCGCCCACCGTTCGTGGGGAACCTCATCCTCTCCTGGAGGGAGAGGGGAAATGATGTGGGTTTGCGTCAGGGGGGTGTGGGAACGCAGATTCGTGGGGGGAAACGGCGTCGGGGGGTCGTCTGGGGGCGTTGGACCTCTACGATTCAGCAGCGACGGAGGATCACAGGACGGGAAAGATATTGATTTCTTATTTGAAATCGTTTTCCTATGTGAATAGAGTCCCAGAGTCATGAAGAAGTCCAGGCGGAACATCTCGAGCGGCGCGGGGCTGGCGGTGTGGGTTGTGGTGGGCGCCGTGGTGATGTTGGGCGCGCCGGTTTTTTGTGGGCGGACCCACGGGGCGGAACCCGTGGGCTTGGCGCAAGGCGCGGGGGCGGATGGCGCGGCGCAGGGCGCGGCGGGTGATGGCGCGGTGGTGGGTGGCGGGTTTGAGCCGGCGGTGTTTTTCAAGCAGCACTGTGTGAAGTGTCACGGGCCGGAGAAGCAGAAGGGGAAGATGCGGCTGGACACGCTGCCGATGTCGATCACGGACGTGGCGACGGCGGATCGCTGGGCGGACGTGCTGGACGCGTTGGAGGCGCGGGAGATGCCGCCGGAGAAGGAGCCGGCGGTTGACGAGAAGGATTACCGGTGGATGGTGTCGGGCGTGAAGGGGATGCTGGCGTCGGCGATGTCGAAGCACGCGTCTTATCCGCGGACGCCGATGCGGCGGATGAATCGTTTCCAGTACAACAACGCGGTGACGGACCTGCTGGATCTGCGGGTGACGCTGTTCGCGTTGCCGGAGCGGATGGTTCGGGATCACAGCGGTTACTTCGACCCGGCGTCGGGCAAGATGCCGGACGAGGTGAAGGTGGGCAGTCGCCCGCTGGGCAAGAGTCAGCTGATCGAGAAGCGGCTGGCGGGCGTGTCGCCGTTCCCGCAGGACCTGCGTGCGGAGCACGGGTTTGATAATCGCGGTGATCACCTGTCGCTGTCGCCGCTGCTGATGGAGAGTTTCCTGAAGCTGAGCCGGTCTATTGTGGACAGCCGGGACTTCGGGCCGCAGACGTGCGGGATGTACAACGCGTTCTTCCTGCAAGCGGAGCGTGAGCCGGACGCGGAGGCGGCGGTGCGTGATCGTCTGCGTGGATTTCTGACGCGTGCGTTCCGTCGTCCGGTGGACGACGAGACGCTGGAGCGTTACGTGCGTTTCGTGGTGGGTCGGATGGATTCGGGCGAGCGTTTCACGGAGGCGATGAAGAGCGCGGTGTCGGCGGTGCTGGCGTCGCCGCGGTTTTTGTACCTGTACGACCGCGCGGGCAAGGCGGACACCGACGCGCTGGACGATTACGAGCTGGCGTCGCGGCTGTCGTTCTTTTTGTGGAGCAGCATCCCGGACGACGAGCTGCTGGCGTTGGCGCAGGCGGGGAAGCTGAGCGAGCCGGACGTGCTGAGCGCGCAGGTGGACCGCCTGCTGAACGACAAGAAGCTCAAGCGTTTCTGCGACGCGTTCCCGGCGGAGTGGCTTCAGCTGGACCACATCATCTCGTCGAAGCCTGACGAGACGCTGTTCCCGGGATTTTACGGCGGGCAGTACCGTGCGAGCATGCACATGATGATGGAGCCGCTGCTGCTGTTCGAGGCGGTGCTGATCGAGGACCGTTCGATCGTGGAGCTGATCGACCCGCCGTTCAGCTATCGCAGCGCGTTGCTGTCGACGTGGTTCGCGAAGGGCGCGGGGAACTTCGGTTCGTCGACGCAGATGACGTTCAAGCGTGTGGCGAACACGGACCGTCGCGAGGGCGGCGTGATCACGAACCCGGCGGTGCTGACGATGACGTCGGCGGCGGAGCGGACGAAGCCGATCACGCGCGGGGCGTGGGTGGCGACGGTGATCTTCAACTCCCCGCCGCAGCCCCCGCCGGCGGACGTCCCGCCGCTGCCGAAGGTGGACGTGGACACGGCGAACATGACATTGCGTGAGCGTCTGAACGCGCACCGCCAGCGCGAGGATTGCAAGAGCTGCCACTCGAAGATCGACCCGTTCGGTTTCGCGCTGGAGAACTACGGGCCGACGGGCGTGTGGCGTGAGAAGTACGAGAACGGTCGCGACGTGGACGCGTCGGGCGTGCTGTTCCGGACGCACGCGTTCACGACGCCGGTGGAGTTCAAGGACGCGATCCTGGCGGAGAAGGACCGATTCGCGGCGGCGTTCGTGAAGCACGTGCTGTCTTACGCGTTGGCGCGTGAGGTGGAGGTGGCGGACGGGCCGGCGGTGGAGGCGATCGTGAAGGCGTCGGCGGCGGACGGTTATCGTCTGCGTGAGCTGATCAAGGGCGTGGTGTTGAGTCGTCCGTTCGGTCAGAAATCGAATCCCCGGGAGGCGGCGGCGGAATAACCGCGGCGCGTGGAGAAGAGGCGAGCCATGAAGAGACTATCGCGACGAGCGTTTTTGCAGGGCGTGGGCGGGACGGCGCTGTCGCTGCCGTGGCTGGAGAGCGTGTCGCTGGGCGCGCCGGCGGCGCGTGCGGCGGCGCATCGGCTGGCGATTTTTTACGTGCCGATCGGCGTGGTGCGGAGCGGGTTCTTCCCGGGCGAGGCGGACTCGGCGCCCCCGCCGTTCGACACGAAGCTGCGTCTGGAGAGCAAGTTCGACGGCGGGTCGGGGTGGCACGACCTGCCGATGACGCCGACGCTCGAGCCGCTGAAGGGCGTGCACGAGAAGGTGACGCTGATCACGGGGATGGACCGGAAGTTCCAGGTGGGCACGGACGTGCACGCGCAGTGCGCCTCGTGCTTCCTGAGCAGCGCGGCGCCGAATCACAACGACATCAGGAACTCGGCGTGGCCGCTGGACCGCACGCTGGACCACGTCGTGGCGGATCGCATCGCCGGGGACACGCCGTTCCCCACGCTGGAGTTCAGCTGCAACAGCCACACGGACAACAAGGAGTCGATCTACTTCGACAACATCTCGTGGTACGGCACGGGTTTCGTGGCGCCGTCGCTGCGTGACCCGCGGAAGGTGTACGAGCGGCTGTTCAGCACGAAGGAAAACAGGAACTACAAGGCGATCACGGACCTGGTGCTGGCCGACGCGCGCGGGCTGGAGAAGGAGCTGGGCGCGGCGGACCGCCACAAGTTCGGCGAGTACTTCGAGGCGGTGCGCGCGATCGAGCAGCGGATCGACCGCATGGAGAAGATGCGCGGCGAGCTGGCGAAGGTGTCGATCGACGAGCCCCCGGCGTCGCGCCTGCCGCGCGGCGAGTACATCCGGCTGATGGGCGACCTGATGGTGGTCGCGCTGCAGACGGGCCTGACGAACGTCGCGACGTTCATGGTGAGCCCCGAGCGGTGGGACACGCCTTACGTGTTCGACGGGCTGTTCAACAAGCCGATGAGCCACCACCAGATGTCGCACAACCAGAAGCAGTACGTCGAGCAGCTGAAGCGGGTCGACCGGTTCCACATGGAGCAGTTCGCGTACATCGTCGCGAAGATGGACAGCGTCGAGGAGGCGAACGGCACGACGCTGCTGGACAACACGCTGCTGACGTACGGCTCGGGCCTCGGCGACGGCGCGACGCACCAGTACAACGACCTGCCCATCGTCGTGGCCGGCGGCAGGTCGCTGGGTTTCAAGACGGGTCGACACCTGCACTGCGACGACGGCACGCCGCTGGCGAACCTCTGGCTGACCCAGGCCCGCGCGCTGGGCGTGCAGGGCGAGAAGTTCGCGGACAGCACGGGGGCGATGGAGACGCTGATCGCGTGAGGCGATGCGGGGATTGCAATTGAAAATTGAGTGGAAACAAGTCGCAGTACACCTGTTCGCCTTCGAGGACTTCAAACACAACGGGCACGGCAAGAGTCCTGAAACGCTCTTTGCCCATTGGCAGGCGAAGTCAACGCTTCAGCTAGTAGAAGAACTCGCCAACCGGTTCAATGGCAATCGTGCAGCACACAGGTTGCGAGAAGATCACGATTGGGAGTGGCATGTCGAAGATGTAGATCTGGGCAGTCTACACTTGGCTGGTGGACCTTCTGGAACATTGCGGCACGAGTTCGCGCAGAAGCATGGCGGAAAGCCCACCGTGAAACAGTTCGCCGATCACATCCGTTCGCTTCCCGCAGAGTCATTGGATACCTCGTTAGAAGAGTTCGTTGAACGAGATAGCTTCACTGGCATACCCGATGTCTTCAAGACGATCATAGGTTATCAAGACACTCACAATGGGCGCAACATCTATCACATCGCCGATGGCTATCACCGAGCGGTACTCTACTACCAACGCGGCCAGACTAGGATTCGCGCATACCTCGGCAAGAAGTCTGAGTAGCGGTCAGCCGACCCGCTCACCGCTTCGACAGCGTGTCCTTCTCGTCGGTCAGGGCTTCGAGTGTGAAGCGCGCGAAGCGGATTGCTTTGTAGCCGGGCTCGTAGAGGACGCCGATCGTGCCATCCTTACAGATCGTCAGGCTTGAGTACGCGGCGGGGCCGGGGTCGATGACTTTGCCGGCGGACCACGTTTTGCCTTCGTCGTAGCTGATGCGGACCGTCAGGTTCGTGCGCCCCTTCGCGGAGTTGGCGTTGCAGAACAGCAGGCGATCCTTGTCATCACCGTTTGCTTTCGACGTGTAGCGGAGGATGCTGCCGTTGCAGCCGGGGTCGACGAGCGTGTCGTCGGGCGCGGACGTCCACGTCTTCCCATCGTCGCTTGAGCGGTGCACCCAGCGTTTGCCTTTGCCGTTGACGCGCGCGTTGATCATCAGCGAGTCGTCGGACAGCTCGATCACCTTCGATTCGTCGGCGGGCGTGACGGGTGAGTCGATGACGAACCAGGTCGCGCCGTGGTCGTGGCTGCCGAAGAGGCGCAGGCCGTGCTCGAGGTTGACCAGGGTGTGCAGCAGGTCGCCGTTGCGGCGCTGGATGCCGCGACCGGACGTGATGAACTTGACGTCCATCTTCCACTGCGGCTTGGCGATCTGATCGGTGATGTCGACGGGCTCGCCCCACGTCACGCCGTGGTCCTTGCTGCGCTGGACGTGCAGGCGGAACTCCTTCGGCGCGTCGTTCTGATCCATGTAGTTGTAGAAGCAGAACAGCTCGCCGGTGGCGCGATCGAGGATGAGCGACGAGTCGGACACGGGTCGGCCGTCGCCGTTGTCGCGCAGGACCTGCATGTCGGACCAGGTCTGGCCGTTGTCGGTGCTGCGTCGGTAGACGATGTCGATGTCGCGCGCCCAGATGAGGTCCTTGGCGTGCGCGCGGCGTGCGTCGCACGTGGCGATCAGATCGCCGTTGACCGCGGTGATCAGCGCGGGGATGCGAAAGGTGTGCGTGTCGTGGGTGCCGGAGACGAACAGGTCGTCGGCCTGGAGCAGCTTGATCCGCTCCTGCGCCCGCGCGGGCGTCGCCATCGAGGCGACCATGACACACGCGGCGAGCACGAAGAACAACCAGCCCCGTTTCGATGCGTTGCTGAACATCCCTAAGCTCCTGTCGGCGGAGACAATCCGCCCGCCGCACGCCCGCATCTTAGCCGCGCGATCGCGATCAGGTCACACGGACCACTCGCCTGCGCGTCGTCGGCACGGGGTTTGCCTCTATCCCATGTTTGCGTGAGGGCGGGAGGATGCGTGTCTCAGCGGGGGCGCGGGGAGCCCCGGGGAGCGCGGGGAGCGCGGGGAGCCCCGGGGCAGGCCTGCCCCGGGCTTTGGGGGGTGTGGGTGTTGGGTAGGGTGTGAGGCGCAAGAGAAAACCGCCGACGTTTTGAGGCGTCGGCGGTTGTCGTCGTTTCAGTTTGGCATGAGGGCCAAGGCGCGCGGTGTGCGAGCGTTGATCCCTCACCCCAGCCCTCTCCCGTTGGGAGAGGGAGCCGGATCAGCGGGCGGAGGTGGTGGCGCCGGGCTGCTCGCGGATGCGCTTGCGGGGGTCGGTCTCGAGGACGCCGTAGGCCTGCTCATAGCGGGCGACGGTCTGCTCGAGGGCCTGGACGAGGCGCTTGGCTCCCCAGGGGGACATGACGACGCGGGCGTCGATCTTCAGGACGGCGGCGTTGGGGCCGACGGGGCGGATGCCCTGGGCGAAGTCGATGGTGATCTCTTCGGCGGAACCGGAGAGACGGGTCGTCGAGGAGTAGAAGCACTGCACGTTGGACTCGTCGAGGCGGAGCTGGGCGCCGCGCGGGGGAGTCTGCTCAGCGGGGGCGCTGACGGTGTCGCCCGCACCGGCGGTGGCGTGCTCGGCGGATTCCGGGGTGGTCTTGTCGTCGTTCTTGTCCTTAGCCATTGCTAAACCTTCCTTCTTCTTTCTCGATCTCACTGAATCCCGTGGCGACGTGCCCCGGGGGTAGTTTATTTCATCATCCACAGGCGATAGTCGGGACTGATCACCTGGCGGATCCTGCGCCACAGCTGGGCGGCGAGGGTCACTTTCTCCTCCACGATGATCGAGCCGCGTCCGGTGCTGCCGTCGAGCGGCAGCGGCGCCTGTCCCGGGTCCATGGTGATCGTGGCGATCACGGACGGCGTGCTGGGGGCGGAATTGTACTGACTGGTGGGCACAGTGTCCACTTCGCCCTTGAACCGCGAGGACAGGGCCTCGTGGGGCAGGGACTTGAGAATCTGCGATCCGACCCGCTCGACGTGGCCGACCCGGGCCAACTCGGCCGAGCCCCAGAGGCGGACGTTGACCCGGTCGTCGACCTCGACGAGCGAGGCGTCGGTCTCGGGCAGGACCATGTCGACCTCGCGTTGCTGGTCGCCGACGACCAGGGCGATCTCGTCGCCGCGGTCGACCATCATGCCCAGCAGGGTCTGCAGGCGGCGGTAGGTCTGGATGCGTCCGTCGATCGGGGCGCGGACGACCAGCTCGGCGATCTTCTCGTTGGTCACGTCGATCTGCTCGCGGATGTGCTTGATCTGCGTGGTGAGCGACGCGACGACGTCGATGCGGCCGTCGATGCGTGAGGATTCGAGCTGGAGCTGGGTCAGCCGCAGCGACACGCCGAGCTGGTCGAGGCGATCGACGAGCGGCGGGTTGCGGAGGGTCAGCAGCGGGTCGCCCTTGTGGACGTACTGGCCGTCGTCGACGTGGACCTCGTCGACGCGTCCGGGCACGAAGGCGAACACGGGCTGGCGCTCGACGGCGAGGACGACGACGGGGTGCTTGACGGTCTGATCGGTGGGGATGGCGAGGATGCCGGCGGCGACGCCGAACAGCGCCACGACGCCGAGCACGCTGATCGCGACCTGCCTGCCGGTGCGCGCCTTCTGCTGCGACCAGACGAACGAGAGCATCTGTCCGAGCGGCAGCAGCAGCATGGTGACGACGGCGACGATGCCCATGATGGCGCTGATCACCTCGAGGCCGTACGGATCGAGCAGGTGCCAGACGACGGCGATGATGCCGAAGACCACGACCCAGCGGTAGACGCCCGCGGCCGCGGAGTACAGCGGCATGAAGATCGGGTGGGTCGACGCCTCGTGCGGCGGGACCTCCTCGTCCATGCCCAGCAGGTAGCGCTTGGCGAGGTAGCCGCAGTAGTTGCCGGCCTTGGAGCGGAGGTTGGGGATCTCCAGCCAGTCCATCAGGAAGTAGTAGCCGTCGTACCGCAGCAGCGGGTTGGCGTTGAACAGCACGGTGGTGACCGACGCGGCGAGCATCGTGTTGAACGCGATCTGGTTGACGACGCCGGGGTCGGTGCTGAGGAACACCCACGCGGCGATGGAGGCGAAGAGGCACTCGATGTACACGCCGCCGGCGTTGATCCACAGGCGGTCGGATCGCCGCGTGACCATCCACGCGTCGGACACGTCGACGTAGAACACAGGGAAGAACACCATCATCATCACGCCGATCTCGTGCACTTCGAGGCCGCGGTGTTTGGCGGCCAGGCCGTGCCCGAACTCGTGGATGACCTTCACCGTGAGGAACGTGCCGGTGAGCATCAGGGCGTTGATCCACCCGAGCACGGGGAACTTCAGCGCGCCGACGCGGTCGAGGTGGAGCCCGATGGCCACGAGCGACGAGACCAGGAAGATCGCCGCCAGCCACATCGTCTTTCGGTTCATGAAGAACCGCACGAAGCTGTAGATGTCGTCGAGCAGGTGGTCCGGGTCCATGATGGGGATCTTGATGAACAGGAAGTTGAACCACTGCGCCATGACGTTCTTGCGGCGGCGCTCGTCGCGGTTCTCGCGGATCCACTCGCCGTGCGACTCGCCGCGGCCCAGCAGCAGGCCCGAGCCCTGCAGCATGCGGATGAAGACCATCACCTGCTCGGCGTCGGCGGGCTGCTCGGGGAAGTGACGCGCCAGCTTCCGCGCCATGTCGTTGGCGCTGGCCTGGCCGTCGAGGTTCTTGAGCACGAAGTGCTCGGCGGGCTTGAGGCGGAAATACGTCAGGCTCACCGGGTCCTTCACGACGTACACGATCTTGCCGAGGTACAGCTGCGGGCTGATCTCCAGGTCCTTGCGCACCGCCGGCAGCGGCTCGGACATCGCCTGCTCGGCCTGGCCGGAGTTGTCGCGCTGGAACGGCTCGTCGTCCACGCCGTGCTGCGGCGGCTGAGGCGGTTCGGGTTGGAACGGGAGGTGCGCCATGGGGTGTGCGGGTCCGCGTGTCGATCAACCGACGCTTAGAAGAACAGGGTCATCTTCAGGAATCGCCACACGCCGCCGAACACGCCGTACGCGATGCTGCGCGGCGGCGTGATCAGCTTGGCGCGGCCGGTCGGGTTCGCCAGCACCAGCTGCGGGCTCAGGCCCTCCAGCTCGATCGGCACGATGATGCGGAACACGTGCTGCTTCTGGTATTCGTCGGGGCGGCTCGTCGGCGACAGCTGCTCGATGTTCGTGACCTTCGCGTGCTGGACGAGGTCCGGCCAGGGGCGGCTGAGGAACGACACCTCGACCTCCTTGCCGTCGCGGATCGCCTCCTCCACCGCCGCGAGGTCTTCCTCGTGCAGGTCGATCACCAGCTCGAACTCCGTGAGGTCCGCCACGCTCATCAGCTCGTCGCCCTGCGCGACGGTGCGGTCGATCAGCCGCTGCGGGCGGTCGTCGAGCACCACGCCGCCGATCGGCGTGCGCACCTGCGCGCGTTCGATCTTGCGCTCCAGCGACTGCTTCTGCAGCTGATACTGCTCGATGCGGAGCTGGGAGGCCTGAAGCTTCGGCCGGTCGCCCTCGCGACGCGACGCCTCCAGCTCCACCCGCTCGCCGCTGATCTTCTGCACGATCTCCGCCAGCTCCAGCTTCAGGTCGATGTCGTCCATCGTCGCCAGCACCTGGCCGCGCTCCACCGCCTCACCGTTGACGATCTTCACGTCGCTGATCCGCCCGGCCTCGGGCGCCGTGATCAGCGCCAGCTTGGCCGGCTCCAGACGCGCCTCGCCGAACACCGACACCGGCATCGGCACGAAGAACAGCACGTGGATCACGAACCAGACGATCGCGACCGCCACCGCCACCTTGCCCATCGACGACATCGGCCTGCGGCGGATCGACGCCAGCAGGTCGCTCGTGCGACGCAGCGGGCGGTAGCGCCACTCGACGACCTGGTTCAGCAGCGGCGCCGCCTGACCGGCGACCTCGCTCTGCGTCGCCGATCGCGCCGACGCCTCTTCCGCGTCGTCGTACTCGCCGATCAGCACGCCGACGACCTTCTTGTCGACCATCAGCGGCGTGAGCACGATCGCCTCGGCCGCGCCGTGGCTGTACAGATCCTCCAGCAGCGGCAGCAGCGACTGCTCCTCCGGCTCGAGCTCCTGGTCGCGGAGGAACACCATCGGCACGCGCCGGTCGCGCACGACCTCGGCGAGCAGCTCGACGGTCCGCACGACCACCGCCTTGCGGTTGACCTCGATCGTGTCGCTGAACGCGACCTCCGTCTTGTTCCGCCAGTACCCCACCGCCGACATGCGCTGCGCCTTCAGCGCGTTGCGCGCCAGGTTCGCCAGCTCGTGGATCAGGTCCTCGGGCGTGGAGACCTTGACCAGCTGGTGCGACATCTTGAGCATGCGCGTCGCCGCGTCGAGGTCTTCGCGGAGCACGTTGCTCTGACGCCGCGCCAGGTACAGCCCCGCCGCACGCGACGCCTGCTGCGTGAACATCACGAACTGGCGGTAGACCTTCGGGTCCAGGTCCTTGGTGTGGATCAGCTGCACCACGCCCAGCGTGCGGCCCATCGCGTCGATCGGCACGATGAACTGACACGTGTTGTGCAGGTCCGTCTTCTGGAAGTCCGGCTGATCGGGCGCGACGATGATCGGCTTGCCCTGCGACGCGCTCTGCTGGAGCACCTCACGCACGGGCGTCTGGATGCGGCCCTCGGGGTCGAACACCAGCGGCGACGCCGGGCCCACCTGCGCCACCGACGTGAACTCCGGGTGCTCGGGGTCCTTGAACATCCACGCCACGGCGCCCACGCCCTGCGTCGTGCGCAGCAGCGTTTCCATCATCTTGGTCAGCACCGACGAGGGCTTCTCGTCGCTGGACATCTGCTGCTCGAACTCGCCCAACGCCTGCTGAACGAGCCGCTGAACTTGATCGGCCGTCTGACTCATGCGAAACTCATCTCTCTGGCTACCCTGACTCCACCGGCGACTTGGATACAATAGTTGGCGACGAACGCCGAATCCAAGCGCAAGATGAGGCATTAGGAGGAATGATGAAAACTTTGTCAAGGTTATTCTGCTTCACCGCCGTGCTCGCCGCGCTGGCCGTCGCGTCGGTTTCGACCGGCCAGAGTCAGGGCGCCGCGGCGGGCGACATCGAGCAGCCCCTGCAGCTCAAGCCGATCACCCCCGACGACGAAAGACTTACCGGACTCGTCAAGCCGTCGAAGAAGGTGTCGCTCATGGCGCCGCTCGAAGGCCTGATCAAGAAGATCAACGTCGATGAGGACGACTCGGTCAAGGAAGGCGACGTGCTGGCGGTGATGGACGACGAGCTGCAGATCGTGCAGGTCGAGGCCGCCCGGCTCGAGGTCGACCGCCGCGCCGCCCTGCTCGAGGAGGCCAAGCTGCAGGTGGACCAGGCCAAGCGGCTGCTCGAGAAGAAGGCGATCGGTGACTTCGAGCTCCGGCAGCGCGAGCTCCAGCAGACCGGAGCCCAGATCGACCTCGACCGCGCCAAGTCGTCGCTCGACCTCGAGCAGCTCCGACTCGATCGCTACAAGATCAAGGCGCCGTTCGACGGACGCATCCTCCAGCTCGGCGTCGAAGAGGGCGCCACCGTCTCCAACAACCGCAGCGACGACGTGATCATCTACATGATCGCGCTCAACCCGCTCGAGGCGCAGATGTTCCTGCCCGTGCAGCTCTACGGCGAGCTGCAGATCGGCAAGGAGTACACCTTCTACGCCGGCCCGCCCGTCAACCGCACACGCAAGACCGTCATCGGCAAGCTCAAGAGCGTCGAGCCCCAGATCGAGCCCGCCAGCCAGACCTTCCGCTGCGTGTTCACCATCGACAACCCCGACGAGCAGCTGCCGTCCGGCTTCACCGTCCGCCTCGCCTGGCCGCAGCCGTAAACCGCTCGCCCGCCCCACAACGTTCCACCCGACGCCGGCGCATCTCGCGTGTGCCGGCGTCGGGTTTTGTGTCGCCCCGCGTTAGCGACACGGGCGGATACCCCATCGCCCGATTTGAACGACACGCCGACCTCCGCTAACTTTCTCGTCACGGGGAAATCAAATGGGGTGGCTTAGGAATGTCGAAACGTTATCGAACCGGGTTGATCGTGATCGTCTGCGGCTGCGCCGCAACGCTGGCCGGCACCGCGCCGCGCGCCGATGAACCCAAGGCATCGCCCAAGAACTTCGCGTACGCCGACCTGTTCGACCTGCCGCTGGATCGACTCATGGCCGTGACCGTCGGCCACGTGTCCACGTCGGTGCAGGTCGCGGCCCGCAACGCGACGGTGCGCCTCGCGACGATCGACCGCCGCATCGCCGACGAGCGCGCCGCGTTCGTCACGCTCAGCGACAGCCTCGAAACGATGCTGCACGACCGGCGGGCCGCGGACAACCCCCGCCTCAGGCTGCTCACCGAACGCACGCTCGCGCAGGTCCGCCAGATCCACGAGCGCACGATGACCGACCTGACGCTGCAGCGTGCACGCCTCCTCGCCGCCCCACCGACCCACGCGCCCTCCGGCGTGCCGGCGACCGGCCAACACACCGCACCCGAGCCCGACACGCGACCCGCCAACGTCGACGCGGACGCCGGAACTTGACAAAGCCACCGCACGGTCTAATGATGTTCCGTCCTCTACCGGGCAAGTAGCTCAGCTGGTAGAGCACGGCACTGAAAATGCCGGTGTCGGCGGTTCAAGTCCGCCCTTGCCCACATTGGCGGCTCCTCCGGGAGTCGCCTTTTTTCATGCCCGCACCGCGCGAAACATCGCGCCTAAGACGTCGGAACAGCCGGCTTGACGCTTACGCCATATGCCCGCAACCAGTCCGGCATCTCACTCAAAGGCTTGCGCGGCTGCTTGCTGACGCCCGGCATGTACTCGTCAGCGAGGAGCCTGGCGTCGGATGCTACCCGCGCCATGTGCGGCGGAAACCCACTGTGGACGTCGTACAGCCGCTGCGCGTAGTCACTCAACTGGAGCAGCCTCGCGACCGTCGTTCGCAGCGTCTCGGGATCGGGATCGCCCGCGCTTGCCGCGTCCTTGAGCTGACGCTCCAGGTCCGCCAGCGCCCTGACCAGCGGGTCTTGGTCCGAGTTTGGCGGATAGCCGTGGATGATCGAGGCCCGCGGCGTCGCAGGGACACGCGGGACGGCCGTGACGGGCGTCGGTTCGGTAGACGGCTGAGCGGCCGTCGGTTTGGCAGCCGGCGCGGCGGGCGTCGGTTCCGTTGGCGGCGTGGCGCTGACCACGTCCACCGGCGGTGAGACCGTTGACGTGACCGGCCCTTCGACCGCCCGGTCCCGCCACGGCCTGAAGATTGCTGCGACGAGGACAATGCCCAGTGTGACGCCGATCGCCGTTCCGATGATGACACGCATAACCATACTCCTTGCGAAGAAGGGGCTCGAAACGACTCTCACGGTCCTGTTCTTGCCGAGTACCGCCGGCGTGCGGGTGACGGACATGTTGGGGATACCGTCTGGCACGCCATCGGGAAGTACGCTGTGATTCTAGCCGGTGCGCCGCATCGCGGCGTCGATTATTTCTTTTTCGCCCTGCCGCCGAGGTCCGCGGTCTGCTTCGCCAACTCGCTGATCTGTTTGGTCTGCGCGTCCCACTCGGCTGCGAGCCGCTCGACGAGTTCGGGCTTCTGGGCCGCGAGGTTGTGTGACTCGGCGCGATCGCACGTCATGTCGTACAGCTCCCACGGATCGCCCTTCGCCGCCACGAGCTTCCAGTCACCCACGCGGATCGCGCGGTTGCCCTCGTGCAGCCACCACAGGTGGTCGCGCGCGATCGTCACGTCATCGGCGAACGCCGCGACCAGGCTGTGACCGGGCGCCGGCGGCAGCGCCTCGCCCTTCCACCGCTTCGGCTTCTCACCGCCGGCGACCTCGAGCACGGTCGGCATGATGTCGACGAAGTGGCCCGGCGTGTGCCGCAGCTCGCCGTGCGCCTTGATGCCCGCCGGCCAGTGCACGATCAGCGGCGTGCTGATCCCGCCTTCGTGCACCCAGGTCTTGTGCCGCCGGTGCGGCGTGTTGCACGCGCTCGAAAAGCCCGGCCCCAGGCACAGGAACGTCTTGGCGCTGCCCGGCGGGGCGCTTGGATCGTGGCCGCCCGCCCGCACCATGATCTCCGCGCTGGCGCCGTTGTCCGACGCGAAGAAGATCAGCGTGTTGTCGAACTGCCCCATCGCCTTGAGCTGCGCGACGAGCCGCCCGACCTCCTGATCGATGCGGTACACCATCGCCGCGTGGATCGACATCTTCGTCGACTGGAACTTCTTCTGCTCGTCGGTCAGCTGGTCCCAAGGCACCGGGTACCGGACCTCGCCGGGGCCGAGCTTCTCGAACGCGTCGGCGAAGTAGTACGGCGGGCCGACGTCCGGCTCGAGCTTCGACAGCGTGGTGTTGACGACGCCGAGCTCCTTCTGCCGCGCGAAACGCCGCTCGCGCATCACGTCCCAGCCCGCGTCGTACTTGCCGGCGTAGCGGGCGATGTCGTCCTGCGGGGCCTGCAGCGGGAAGTGCGGCGCGACGAACGCGACGTAGCTGAAGAACGGCCGGCCGGCGTAGTGCGCGGCGTGATCCTTCAGGCAGTCGATCGCGTGCTGGACGATCGCCGTCGTCGAGTAATAGCCCGACTCGTCGGCCGGCGGCGTGACGGGCTTGTCGTCGACCAGGTTGCCCTTGCACGTGAAGTTGTCGCCGTGATTGCGCACGTCGAGCGAGTGGTCGAACCCCGCGTCGAGCACCTTGCCGTCGATGTGCCACTTGCCGCTGTGATAGCTGCGGTAGCCGAGCGGCGCAAGGAAGTCCGGCAGCAGCCGCGCCCACTCCTGACGCCTGCCCCCACCGCCGCCGCCCAAGCCCGGCAGCCCGTCGCGGTGCACCTGCTGCGCGTAATACCCGGTCATCAGCGCCGCACGCGAAGGCCAGCAGCGTGCGGTGTTGTAGAACTGCGTGAAGCGCAGCCCGTCCGCCGCCAGCGCGTCGAGGTTCGGCGTCTCGATCTCGCCGCCGTAGCAGCCCAGGTCCGAGTAGCCCATGTCATCGGCGAGGATGAACACGACGTTCGGGCGCTTGCCGGGCGCCGCCGCCGCCGCGTGCGCCGGTTGGGGATGGCAAACGGCGACGAACAGCGCCAGCATCGCAACGAACATCACTCCGGCGCAGAACGCGGATTGTCGAATCGTCATCATGGATGGCGTCTCACTTCTTTTTCTTCGGGGCGTCGGTCGGTGCGTCCGGGTTCCAGATCGGCGTGTCCCAGCCCGCGATGTCGGCCGGCTTCACGCCCTTGCGCTCGCCGCCGAACGCGAACGTTGCGGGGTTGTACGGCCCGACAAACGACACGTCCATGTCCGCCTTGATCGCGTCCTCCATCCCCATGCACCAGAACACGCCGTTGATGATGCAGCGGCGGAAGTCGTCGCTGAGGATGTCCTGCGACGCGCCCTGCGTGGAGCAGAACGCCCGGCCCTCCTTGCCGCCCGGCAGCTGGTACGTCCGCACCCACACGGCCGGCTGAGGCGTCTTGCCTTCGAGCGGCTTGGCGTCGGGCGACATGCTATCCAGCACCTGATTGGTCGCGAGGATGACGGAGTTGGGCTGGGGCACGGCCGAGTAGGCGCCCGCCATGACGTGCATGTCCTTGCAGCCGGTCATCACCGGGTGGCTCGCCTGCTCCGGCACGGTGTGCAGGCGCGTGCTGTACTTGTGGTTGCTGCCGTAGTGACCGGCGCCCTTCTTGGGGTTCCACGTCTCGCCGAGGACCTGACGGCCGAAGCCGCCCTCGAAGTTGGGGTCCCCGTTGTTGTAGTTGTACTTCGCGTAGTCGCCCTTCAGGCCGTTGAACCCGTGGGTCGACGTCCGCAGCCCGAGGACCGGACCGCCGCGCTCGAGGTACGCCACGAAGTGCTTCATCGACTCGTCGTCGGGCGCCAGGAAGCGGATGAACAGGAACAGCATGTCCGCGTCGTCGAGCGCCTCCATGCCGGGGATGTTCGACGAGCCGGCCTTGACGTTGCCCTCGCCGTCGAGCCCGAACAGCACGGTGCACTTGAACCCGTAGCGCTTGGCGAGGATGCGTGCGATCGCGGGGCAGGTTTCTTCGCCGCGGTACTCGTGGTCCGAGGCGATGAACACGATGTGCTTGCCCTTGCCGGGGCCGCTGTCGCCTTCGTAAGTCACGCCGGCCTCCGCCCGCAAAACCGATGGGAGCACGAACGCCAGAACCATGGCCGCTGCCAGATAAGAACGCATATCGATCCTTTCGCGTGCCCATCGCGATTGAGTAGTCGAGGTCACGCGTGTGACCTCCCGCCCGACAACGCCGTCGGACGGTCAGCGGGGTGGGCCGTCGCCCGGTCCCGGTGCGGGGGCATTGTATCCCGACCACCGCCGCGCGGTCCGCGCCGGCGTGGCATTTTGGCTCGAACCGCGCCAACCGGCCCACACTGGCGGATCGCCGCGGCGCAAGACAACGCCCCGCGCGGGGCACGGGGCGTTGGTCGATGCGTGTCGTGCTGTCGCGTGTCGGCCTTACTTGAGGCAGACGACCGACCCGTCGTCGAAGCTGGCGAGGATCCCGCCGTTATCGACCGCCAGGCCGTTGAACGCGAGCTTCTTGGTGTACTTCTTTTCCCACAGGACCTTGCCGTCGGTGAGGCTGACGGCCCGGATGAAGCCCTTGTCAGCGGGCTGGTCGAGGATGGCGCCGCCCTGGATCAGGGCGTTGTTGCACACGACCATGCACGTGGGCTGATAGATGTTGGGCAGGCCGGGGAAGCCGCGGACCTTCTTCGGGTCGACGCGCGAGGCGATCAGGCCGCTGCTGTCGTGACGGGTGGTCACGGCGTAGCTGTCGTTCCACGCGATGGTGTCGCCCTTGATCGAGCCGTAGCCGATCGCCATGAACTTGCGGTCGCCCAGGCGTGTCCAGTTCCAGCTGTAGAGGCCTTCGAGCCCGATGTCGAGCGTGTCGCCTTCGGGCTTCGGTGCGAACGCGCCGTTGTCGAGGCGGAGCCAGTGGCCCATGACGGTGACGAACTCGCCGTGCCGCGCCAGCGCGTCGTTGCGCTTGGGCTTCTTCTCGGTCAGCTCGGGGCTGGACTGCGGGATGGCCTGCGCCCAGATCGGGTTGCCGGTCTCCGGCTCGAAGGCGCGGACGACCAGGCCGCCGTCGGAGCCCTGCGTGCGCCCCGCCGAGGCGAACGCCTTGCCCTCGGCGACCAGCACGCCGCCGATCACCGGCCAGACCGACTCGACCTTGCCGTACGACATCATCCGCTTCTCGTCGGGCGCGATCCGCAGCTTGTAGATCGGCTGACCGTTCTTCACCTTCAGCGCCGTGACGTAGCCGGTGTGATCGCCGATGAGCACGATGCCCTTGTAGACGGTCGGCGGCGTGTCGACGCGGCCGCTGAGCATGTGCCGCCACTTGACGGCGCCCTTGGCGGTGTCGAACGCGATGATCTCGTTGTGATCGATATCGCCGACGATCGCGAGGTTGTCCGCGAGCACCGGCGCGGTCAGGCGGCTGTTGAGGTACGACTGCCAGTCACGCTGGATCGTGCCGGCCAGCTCGTCGCCGGCGAGCTTGACCGACCAGCTCTCCTTCACGTCGTCGGGCACGTCCATCGCGACGCTGCTGCTACGCTCGGCGTTGCCGCGGAACGACGTCCAGTTCGACGGGTGCGCCACGCCGTCCTCGCCCTCGCTGTAGTCGCCGAGCTTGATCGGCTGCGTGGGGACCTCCATCTCCTCGGGCGTGGGGACCTTGCCGATCGGCGCCACGCCGAGCAGGCCGGGGATCTGGCCCGGCGAGCAGCGGCACCAATTCTGCGCGATGTACCCGGCGCCGTAGGCGGGCACGGTGCCGGTCAGACACGCGGCGCGGGCGCCGCCGAAGTTTGTGTTCGACTTGCCGTCCTTGATGTTGCCGCCGCGGTTGTTGAACACCACGTCGCCCACACGCAGCACCGGCGTGCAGATGTGGTTGCGGAAGCGGAAGAAGTAGTCGTTCGCCTCCTTCAGCGCGTCGGCCTCGAGCAGCTTGCCGCTGTCGGCCGCGAGGATCGCGACCTTCGACCGACCGTCCAGCCCCACCGCCACCGCGCCGCGACCCGCCGACTCCAGGCTCAGCGGCTGGTCACTGACATTGAAGCTCGTGTCGTCTACCGACCAGACCTGCTTGCCGGTCTTCAGGTCGTACGCGATGACCTTCTGCGGCGGGTGCTTGAGGTCGACGCCCTCGCGACGCTTGTTGTGCTCGGCCTCCAGCGCGTCCCGCTCGTTGCGGTTGACGATGAACACCGTTCCGTCGGCGATCAGCAGCGACGTGCCCAGCGTGTCGTTCTTCCACAGCAGCTTGCCCGTCGCGTCGTCGTAGGCCTCCACCGTGCCCGCGCTGATCTCCCAGTCCATGCGCCGGCGGTCGTAATGCTTGACCGAGCCCATCTGCTTGCCGCCGGACCACGTCGTGGTCACCACCACGCCCTGCGACGCGGCGATCACGCCGGGGATGAACTTCGTGGGCAGCTCACGCACGGTCTCGCCGCTGCGCGTATCGAGCACCTCCATCTTGCCGTTCGCCCCGGCCGTGTAGAGCCGACGCCCCGTGCTGATCAGCGGCGCGGTGTTCTCGATGTACAGCCCGCCGTAGTAGGTGTCGCCGACGTTCTTGCGCCACAGCAGCCGGCCGTTGAACGCGTCGCGGCACGTGAGGTACTGATCCGTGCCGAACTTCGAGCTGACGCCCTCGCCGAGGTTCTCCACGACACACTCGCTGAACGTGAAGATGCGGCCGTCGTCGACGATCAGCGCCCGCGTGGACGAGTAGCGGTTGGCCGCCCGCTCGGGGTTGTCGAAGTTCATCGGCAGGTCGGCGTTCCACTTGAAGCCGATCGGCATCGCGAACACCTTGTCGTTGGACACCGGCACGCCGTCCGCCGCGTGGTAGCGGTGGGTCCACACGTCCATGTCGTTACGCACCGGCGTCCGCGTGACCTGAACCTTGCCGCCGCGGCACTGCACGATCACGCCCTCGGGGATGACGCTCCGCGTGGCCTCTTCCATCTTCAGCCCGGCCTTCGCCGCCTTGTCCGCGTCGGTGATCACCATCGCGTTGACCAGGTGATCGCGGTACGGCAGCGTCGCCAGGCCCAGCACCTCGACGGTGACGCAGCCCTTGAGGTTCGCCTTGGCGACCGCGTCGTTGACACGCTTGAGCTCGGCGTAGTCCGAGGCGATCACGTGCACGAGCCGGTCGCCGTTGCCCAGGCCCGCGGCGATGTCCGCGGTGTCGGCGCCGCCGCCGATCACCACCACCAGCCCCGCCTCGGCGTCGATCGACTTGGAAATCTCCTGCACCGGCGCCGCCGCGTACATCGGCGCGGCGACCGCCAGCAGGACCGTCAACAGAGCAACTGTAACGTTCCGTACCATGAAGCCCATCCCATCTGAATTGGACGTGTATGTGTGCCCACCCACGTGCCCACGTGAGCGATCGTGGCCGCATTGTAGGGGCAAGAACCTCGCCGAACCAAGCTCCGATCGAATCAAAGCACTGCACGAATCAATCAGTCCCCGACCGCCGCCAGGCGCGTAACAATCCGCGCGTTCGGGCCAATAGATCGATAGAGCGACGCGCCGCGTCGCTCGACACGAACCTCCACGGGCACACGCATTTGTCTCAATCGCTCTACAAAATTCTGCCGGCGCTTCACTTTCGCGTTCTCGCGGCATTGAATTCCGCCATGATGACCCCGAAGCGGAAGTTTCACTTTGGGTTGGGCACGCGTCATCCAGGGCACACCGCGGTCTTCGTCGCGGGCGTGGTCGTGTTGGCGCTGCTGGCGACGGCCACCGGCCGCGCCGAGGAGCCCGGCGAAAGCATCTACATGAAGCGGTGCGCGTCGTGCCACGGCAAGACCGGCGGCGGCGTGAAGGGCGAGTACTCCAAGCCGCTCGTCGGCGACAAGACCGTCCCCCAGCTGACCAACTACGTCACCAAATCGATGCCGGACGACAAGCCCGAGCAGTGCGTCGGCAAGGACGCCGAGGCGGTGTCGCGTTACATCTACGACGCGTTCTACTCGCCGATCGCCCAGGCCCGTCACCGCCCGCCGCGGATCGAGCTGTCGCGGCTGACCGTCACGCAGCACCGCAACGTCGTGGCCGACCTGATCGGCTCGTTCCGCCGCAACGTCAGCCTCGACAAGCGTGACGGCCTGCGCGCCGAGTTCTTCAAGGGCCGCTCGATGGGGCGTGACCGCCTCGAAGAGCGCATCGAGCCGTCCGTGCTGGCGCACTTCGACAAGTCCAACCCGCTGTACGACAGGTTCGATCCCAAGGGCTTCAGCGCCCGTTGGAGCGGCGCGCTGGTCGCGCCGGAGACCGGCAACTACGAGTTCATCCTCAAGAGCGATCACGCCGTGCGCCTCTGGCTGAACCAGGACGGCCGCGGCAACCGCGACGATAACGAGTTCTCCGAGACCAAGGACGCGTTCATCGACGCGTGGGTGAAGTCCGGCAACCAGATCGAGTACCGCGGCACGATCTTCCTGATCGCCGGGCAGGTGTACCCGCTGGCGGTGGAGTTCTCGTGTCACAGCCAGGGCGTGGGCGACGAGAAGGAGCACAAGAGCAAGCTGCCCGAGCACAGCTTCGTGGAGCTGTGGTGGCGGCCGCCGCACCGCGAGGTGGAGGTCGTGCCCGCGCGGGTGCTGTCGCCGACGAGCGCGACGGAGGTCTGCGTGCTGAACACGCCGTTCCCGCCGGACGATCGCAGCGTCGGCTACGAGCGCGGGTCGTCGGTGTCCAAGGCGTGGGCGGACGCGACGACGGGCGCGGCGATCGAGGTCGCCGACTACGTCGTGGGGCACATGTACGAGCTGTCGAACACGCGCATCAAGGACGACAAGCGCGACGAGAAGGTCCGCGCGTTCGCCGCGACGTTCGTCGAGCGCGCCTTCCGCCGCCCGCTGACCGACTTCGAGCGTCGCCTCTACGTCGACAAGCAGTTCGAGGGCGCCGACGACATCAAGCTCGGCCTGAAACGCGTGGTGATGCTGACGATGGAGTCACCGCGGTTCCTGTACCACAACCTCGGCGGCGACGAGGACGACGCGTACGCGCAGGCGTCGCGGCTGTCGTTCGCGTTGTGGGATTCGCTGCCCGATCGGCAGCTGCTCGACGCGGCGGCGAAGGGCCAGCTCGCCAAGCCCGACCAGGTCGCCCGGCAGGCGCAGCGCATGCTCGACGACCCGCGCTGCCACGCGAAGGTCCGCCAGTTCATGCACTACTGGCTCGACATCGAGCAGGTGCCGGACATGGCCAAGGACAAGGAACAGTTCAAGGGCTTCGACGCCGCGGTCACCTCGGACCTGCGGACGTCGCTGGACCTGTTCCTCGACGACGTGGTGTGGAACGGCAGCGGCGACTTCCGCCAGCTGCTGACGTCCGACGCGATGTACGTCAACGGTCGTCTCGGCGCGTACTACGGCGTGAACCTGCCGAAGGACGCGCCGTTCGAGAAGGTCGCCGCGACGACGCCGAAGCGCGTGGGCGTGCTGACGCACCCGTACGTGCTGGCGCGGTTCGCGTACCCGGACGCCACGTCGCCGATCCACCGCGGCGTGTTCATCGTGCGGAGCGTGCTGGGCCGGGCGCTGCGTCCGCCGCCGAAGGCCGTCGCGCCGCTCGCGCCGGACCTGCACCCGGGCATGACCACGCGTCAGCGCGTGACGCTGCAGACCGAGCCGAAGGCGTGCCAGGCGTGCCACGGGATGATCAACGCGCTGGGCTTCACGCTCGAGCAGTTCGACGCCGTGGGCCGGTTCCGCGACAAGGAGTTCGGCAAGCCGATCGACGCGCGCGGCGCGTACGAGCTGCCGACCGGCAAGGTCCGCAACTTCAACGACGCGTACGACCTGGCCAGCTTCCTGGCCGAGAGCGAAGAGACGCACGACGCGTTCGTCATGCAGCTGTTCCATCACCTGGCCAAGCAGTCGATGATGGCCTACGGTCAGGACAAGGCCGAGCAGCTGCGTCGCGACTTCGCGGCGCACGGCTACAACATCCGCGACCTGATCGTCAACGCCGCGGTGACCATCGCGACCACCGCACCCGACCGACCGAAGGCCGAGGCGAAATCGAACTGAGGAAGGGCAAGGAGTAGCGCCATGGGCAAGCCACAGACACGACGACAGTTCATGCAGGAGCTCGGCCTCAGCGCCGCCGCCCTGCCGTTCCTGCTCAACATGCCCAGCCTCGGCTTCGCGCAGACCACGCAGCGCAAGAAGCGGCTGATCGTCATGTTCAGCCCCAACGGCGTGATCCCCGAGAACTTCTGGCCCGGCGAGGAAGGCGAAAACTACAACCTCAAGGACTCGACCTCGCCGCTCGAACCGTTCAAGAACCGCACGCTGTTCCTCAACGGCGTGTGCGACAAGGTGCGCGGCGACGGCGACAACCACATGCGCGGCATCGGCTGCCTGCTGACCGGCATCGAGCTGTTCCCCGGCAACATCCAGGGCGGCTCGCACACGCCCGCCGGTTGGTCCAGCGGCATCTCCATCGACCAGGAGATCAAGAACCAGCTGCAGAAGAACGCCGCGACGCGCACGCGCTTCGGCTCGCTGGAGTTCGGCGTCATGGTGCCCGAACGCGCCGACACCTGGACACGCATGTCGTACGCCGGGCCGAACCAGCCGCTGGCGCCGATCGACGACCCGTACCAGATGTTCGACAAGATGTACGGCCGCGTGAAGGACCAGGAGTCGCTCAAGAGCGTGCTCGACGAGCTGCAGGAAGACCTCGCTAAGCTGCGCACGCGTGTCAGCGCCGACGACCGCCGCCTGCTCGAGGAGCACGCGCAGTGGGTGCGCGAGATGGAGCGCGAGCTGCAGGCGTCGAAGCAGCGCGGCAACGACCACGCCGTGCCGACGCTCGAGCCGGGCATCGTCGAAGACAACGACAACATGCCGAAGATCAGCCAGACGCAGATCGACCTGCTGGTCAACAGCTTCGCCGCGGACTTCGCCCGCATCGCCACGCTGCAGTTCACCCGCTCGGTCGGGCAGGCGAAGATGCGCTGGCTGGGCATCGACGAGGGACACCACGGGCTGTCGCACGAGCCGGACTCCAACAACGACGCGAAGGACAAGCTCACACGCATCAACAAGTGGTACTGCGAGCAGCTGGCGTACCTCACCAAGAAGCTCGCCGAGACGCCCGAGCCCGGCGGCGAGGGTACGCTGCTCGACAACACGCTGATCGTCTGGACCAACGAGCTGGGCAAGGGCAACAGCCACACGCTGGACAACATCCCGTTCGTGCTGGTCGGCGGCGGGCTCGACTTCAAGATGGGCCGCTCGCTGAAGTTCAAGGGCGTCGCCCACAACCGCCTGCTGATGGCGCTCGCCCACGGGTTCGGCCACCGCATCAACACCTTCGGCAACCCCGACTACTGCGCCGACGGCCCGCTGAGCCTCACCTGAATCTCCGTTTCCAGCCCAACTTATGCGAAATGTACGTTATTTCCCCGATTCTTTGACTTCGTGTATTTTGAACACTATTGTTCGGGTATACAGCACGCAACACGGCGTTGCGGTGAGGAACACGAAGACAAGAACGCCCGGCGATGCCACGTCGTGGGCCAGACAGGGGAAAGGTCATGCAGACGCTGAATCACAGTTCGATGCGGGGGAATCGAGAACAGTCGAGTCGGGGCGTGCAGCGTAAGCCGCGCGGGCCGAGACGTCCGGGGCGCGGGCTCGGGTCGGCGATCGTGGTGGCGATCCTGATCGCGGCGCCCGCGGCGACGCGCGGCCAGCAGGCCGATCCGTCGCTGGCGGGCCAGGCCGTGCGCCTCGCGCCGCTCGTCGTCCGCGACGCGCAGATCAACAACATCGAAGCGTTCCGCATGCTCGTGCCGCAGGGCTGGCGCAGCCAGGGTGGCGTGGTGTGGATGCACGACCGCTCGAACCTCGCGGCCGTGTCGATGCTGGCGTGGAACCCCGACGGCGGCGAGGCGTTGCAGGTCTACCCGTCGATCAACTACACGTGGTCCGATCGCGGCTACTACGGATTCCCCGAGGGCAGCAACTACCTCGGCAACATCGTCGCTCGGCCGCTGTCGCCGGTGCAGTATGTCGACCAGTTGCTGCCGAGCATCCGCCCGGGCATCCAGCCGCGCCTCGTCGACCACCGCGAGATGCGCGACGTCGCGCAGACGCTCGCCACGTCCATCGCCGAGCCGAGCACCCGCAAGACCGTCTCCGCCGAACGCATCCGCATCGCGTACTACTTCCACGGCGTCGCGTACGAAGAAGACTTTTACGTCGCGATCGCCTACACCACCAGCCCCGTCGCGCCGGGCACGACGCTGTGGACGCCGGTGCGGCTCTACTCGTTCCGCGCCCCCGCCGGTCAGCTCAACGCGCGGTCCGACGTGATGCACGCGATGGTGTCGAGCGTCCGCGTCAGCCCCGAGTGGCTCACCGAATACCTCTACGTCGTGCAGCTGTTCAACAACCGCCAGGCCGGGGCGATCCGCAGCGCCGGCGAGCTGAGCCGCTACATCGCCCGCGCCAGCGACGAGATCCGCGAGATCAACCGATCCGCGTACGAGAACCAGCAGCGCACCTACGACCGTGTCAATCGCCAGTTCTCCAATTACGTCCGCGGCGTCGATCAGTACGCCAACCCCTACACCGGCAACACCGTCGACCTGCCCAGCAGCTACCGCGACGTGTGGGTTTCCGAGTCCGGCGAATACCTGCTGTCCAACAACGCCAATCTCGACCCCAACGTCGGCTCCACCGTCGGCTGGCAGCGGATGCAGTCGACACCGCTGCAGGCGCAGCGGTAAACACGACAGATCAGTTCGACACAAACGAGCAATGCCCGATGGCGAGTGGAGCGCCTCGGGCATTGGTCATTTTCAGGGATGTCGCACGGTGCTACGCCGATCACTCCGACGGGATGCGATTGAGCGTGTAGTACGCCTCGGCGTGCAGCAGCGTGCGTCCGTCGGCGGCGCGCACGCCCTCGGCGTGCAGCTCGTGCACGTACGTCGCGCGCAGGCCGTCGACGGTCAGCCGTACGCGGCGCTCGTCGAGCACGCGCGCGGCGCTGATCGTGAGCCGCCGCGTGTTCGTCTCGTCGCCGCCGTACGCCGGGCTGTAGCGGTACGTGTAACTGCTCATGCGGTACGCCGCCGGGTCGCCCGCCGTCTTCGTGTCGACAGGCTCGGTGAACGTCAGCACGAACCCGTCCGACGTCGCGCTCATCGACTGGATCTCGAACGGCGTCTTGCCCGTGAATCGCACGCGCTGCAGCCCGAAGGATCGCACGCCGACCGAGTTCCACCCGCGGTTCGTCTCGCCGACGAACAGCGAACCGTCGCGCCCGAACTCCAGCGACACCACCGCCGAGTCAAACCCCGCCAGGAACGGGAAGCACGCGCCCTGATACTCGCCGCCGACCTTCTCCAGCCACACCCGGCTCACGCGCGACAGCGTGAACTCGCCGACAAAGAACTGGTGCTCGAACGGCCCGAACTTCCCGCCGGTCTCGTCGCACACGATCCCCGTCGTGCCCTGCCCCATCTTGCCGTACGGGAACCACACCGCCGGGAGTTGATACTGCGACACAAGCTGCGCCACCTCGCCGACCGTCTTACCTTCCGGCAGCTTGCCGATGCCGGTGACTGTCGCGCCCGCCAGCTTCGATGACTTGAGCGCATCGGCGTGTCCGTGAAACGCGCCGGGCTTGAGGTGTAGCAGCGGACACGTCGGGAACCAGTTGCCCTGGTGATCCGTCGCGAACACATCGCCCTCGTGATTGACGCCGATGCCGATCGGCGAGCGCAGGCCCGCGCTGACCGGCCGCATGTCCCCGCCGGGCTTGTCCTGCACCATCGACCAGCCGCGCCACGCCACGTCATCGACGAGCGGCTTGCCGATCGTCGTGTTAAGCGTCACCCACATGCGCCCTGCGTGATCGAACACCGGGCCGTACGCGTATTCGTGATAGTTGCCCGACACGCCCCAGCCCGTCCCGGCGGTGAGGTATTCGTCGACCACGCCGTCACCGTCGGTGTCTCGCAGGTGCGTCACCTCGCTGCGCTGCGTCGTGTAGAGGTCACCGTCGTGCAGCGTCAGACCGAGCGGCTCGTGCAGACCGGATGCGAAGCGGGTGAAACGCACGTTCTTGTCGGTGAGCGTCTTCGACTCGACGCCGTCGGCGATCCACACCTCGCCCTTGCGGATGGCGATCGCGAGTCGCCCGTCTGGCAACGCCGCCAGGCCGCTCGCCTCGAGCTTGAGCCCGCTGGGCAACGGGACGGTGACCGTCTGGTAGTGTCGCGCGATCTCGTCGGCGCGCGCCGCTTGGCGTTGCGCCGACTCGGCCGACGCGTCGGGCGGCGTCGCCGCGCCGAACGCGCACGTCGCGGCGAGCGCAAGCGTCGCGATCGCCAGCATCGTTAAGCGCACGTTCACCACGTGATCACCTCCTCGATCGTCTCCACGCCGTCGGTCAGCGACACGCGCCGTGGTTCCGCGGTGTGCCCGTAGCCGCGGAACCACCAGTCGCGTGCCGCATCCTCACCGCCACGAGCGCTCAGCTTCACCGTTCGCCGCAGCCCGTGCCCGTCCGACGCGGCGTGCAGCGTGTCCTCCACCGACAAGCCGTCGACCGTGTAAAGCATCGTCACCCCGCCGTCCTTACCGACGCGGTATCCGCCGAAGCGGTAAACGTCGCGATCGGCCCACGCGCCGGGCCACTTCGCGTCGCCGCTCGTGAGCCGCGCCAGCGTCGGCCCGACCGGCAGCGCGCGCACGTCGTCGCCGAGCGGCTTGGCCAGCGGCGCGAAGCGGTCGTCCCACGTGCCCATCGCGTCGATGAACGCGCCGCGCCACGCCATCACCCACGCACCGCGCGTCGCGTCGAACGCCGCGTGCGTCTTCGACGGCATCCCCACCGCGATCGCACGTGTCAGCGCCTCGCCCTTCGGTCCTTCCATGAACGTGCGGAACACGATCGGCCCGCTCGTCGCGTCCGGCTTCAACTCGTACGTGCCGCGATCCAGCAGCCCCGTCGGCAGCGGTCGCTGGTCCGCCTCCTTCAGGTACGTCCACAGCTGCTCGATCTCGATGTCCGCGTTCTTCCGCCCCGTGAACAGCGGCGGCATCATCGTGCCTGGCCGCAACGCCTGCGGGTTCAGCAGCATCGCCTTGAAGTACTCCGGTTGTAGCCGATGCGTCACGTACGTCAGGTCCGGCGCGGGCACGCCGAGCGACGCCTTGCCCTTGATCCCGTGACACGTCACGCAGTTCAGGCCCTCGACGCCGATCAGCGAGCGACCGTACCGCTCGCGCTGGTGACGCAGTCCACCCGACGTGTCGATTTGGATCGGGTGGTCCCACACGTCGGCCTTGTCGAAGTCGTCGACAAGATGCGCGGTCGCCGCCGCGCCGAACGCCGGCATGCGCACGCCCATGTACGGCCGCACGCGATCCGCTTTGCCGGCGAGCACCGCACCGAGCGCCTCGCGCGTCAGTTTCCGCCCCACCATCGTCAGCACCGGCGGCAGCTTGCCCTCGGGGCCCAGCGCCTCGGCCTTCGGCTCGGTCACCGTGTAATACGCCGCGCGCTCGGCCTCGACGCCGCCCTTGTCGCCGCGCTTGTGACACGCGTAGCAGTTGAGCTGCGTCATCGTCCGATCGACGCGCTGCGCGAGTGTGAGCGGCTTGATGTTGTCATCGCGCAGCCGGACGATCGCCGCGGTCAGCGCGGCACGCTGCCGGTCGTTGAGTCCGTAGTGCGGCACGCCATCGGTCGCCTCGGCGTTCATGCAACCGGCGCGTTGTTCGGGTTGCAGCGTCGCCAGCGACGGCGCGGTGCGCGTCGACGCGAGGCGTCGGCCGTTGATCGTGACCGTGTGGCACGCCGCACAGCCCCGCTCGGTGAACTGACGCTGTCCCTCGGCGATGACGTGCGCCGGCATGCGGCCCAGGTGTGGCGGCCCTTCACCCGTGTCGTTCTCCAGCCGTTGATGCAGGTACGCCGCGACGTCCGCGGCCTCCTGCGCCGTCAGGTGCGTCGCGGGCATGCGCCCCGCCGGTCGCGCCGCCAACGGATCGCGCAGAAACGCCGCGAGCGCCGACACGTCGTATCGCCCCGCCAGCGCGATCGGCACGGACGTTGGCAAAGCCTCGGCCCTGTCACCCGTGCCGCGATCCGCGTCGTGACACGCCACACAGCCGACGGTGTGATACACGGTACGTCCGCGCTCAGCGGAACCGCCCGGCGACGGCGCCGACGATGACGCGCGCTCGCCGTCCGCCCCGGCGCCGCTCAGCGACGCGAGGAAGCTGACGATCATGCCGATACGCTTCGGTCCGTCGTCACCGGCGAACATCGCGGGCATGGTCGTGCCCGCCTTGAGCGTGTGCGGGGCGAGCATCATGTCGCGGATCGCTGTTCGATCGAGGCGCGTGCCGACGTTCGTCAGGTCCGGCGCGGGCTTAGCGTTGAGCCGGGCGCGCGTCGCGTCGTCCACCGCGTGGCACGCCACGCAGTTCAGCTCGGCCAGCAGCAACTCGCCGCCGTCGGCCAGCGCCGCGTCGTCGAGTTCGCCGGTCGCGTAGAACCGCTCGAAGCCCGGCACGATCGGGTGCGATGCCTGCGGCGCATCCGCCGCGTGCGCGAGTCCGCACATGAGCAACGTCGCCATCATCGAGATGTAGAGCGTCAGCCTCACGCGCTGCGCGCCTCCGCGTTTGCCGCCGCACGCGCCTCTTCGAGCAGCTTGATGAACGCGCCGAAGTACCGCCCGTTGTCGTGAAACGTGCGCCCGCTCACGAGGTTGCCGTCCACCACGCACGCCTCGTCGACGAACACGCCGCCGCACACCTCCAGGTCGAACCTGCACTTCGGCACGGTCGCCATCCGTCGGCCCTTCACGCAGCCCGCGTACGCCGGGATCTCCACGCCGTGGCACACGCTGGCGATCGGCTTGTCGCGATCGAAGAAGTGCCGCGTGACGCGCACGAGGTCCTCGTCGTAGCGGATGTACTCCGGCGCGCGCCCGCCGCTGAAGAAGATGCCGGCGTAGTCATCGGGGTCGATCTCCGCGAACGCCACGTCGGCGTCGATCGTGTAGCCCTCCCACTCCTTGGTGATGGTCCAGCCGGGCTTCACCTCGTGCATGACCATCTGGTACTTCCGCTTCTCCGGCGCGGCGACGACGGGCGTGAACCCCGCCTCCTGCAGGCGGTAGAACGGATACATCGTGTCGAGCGTCTCGGACGCGTCGCCGATGACGATAAGAACCTTGTTACTCATGGGTGCTTCCTTCGTGCGGTCGATGGGGTTACTGATGACAATCACGCCTTCGCGAGGCATTGTTCGAGATAGTTGCGTGCGCGGTTGATCTCCGCGGTGACCTCCGCGGCGGTGGGCATGATCGGGATGCCGCGCGGCGTGGGGTGCATGAAGATCTCGGTCCAGCCGGTGAAATGGGTCTTCTTGAGTGCCGTGAGCAGCGGCGTGAAGTCGAGGTCGCCGCGACCGGGCAGCTGCAGCAGTTCCTGCTCCTTCGGCAGCTTGGTCATGCAGCCCATGCCGTGCTGCCAGCCGTAGAACAGCTTCATCGTCGGGCCCATGTGTTCAATCAACGACGCCAGCGCCGCGGGGTCCTGCGGCAGGTGATACGGGGCGAACGCGATGCCGGCGCCCTTCATGTCGCGGATCGCGTCGGCGAAGCGGCGCATGTCGTCGATGGACGCACCGTGGTTCTCGAACGCGACGGTCACGCCGAGGCTCGCGGCCTTCTCGATGCCCGCACGGTGTTTATCGAGCAGCGTCTGGATTGTGTCGCCCTTCTTGCTCGAGTCGGGCACGAAGCCGGTCACGAGCGTGTCGCCGCCGAAGCGTTTGACGAAGTCGAGCTCGGGCACGAAGTCGCCGCCCCAGATCGTCGTGCACGCCATCTTGACGTCGTGCTGGTCGAGCAGCGAGGCGTACGCGTCGAGCCCCATCGCGTCGATCTGCTCGCGCTGATTGGCGTGATTGAGTCGCCAGATGTCGATGTGCGTCGACCCGAGCTTCGATACCTCCGGAAGGACCTCCGCCAGCGGCAGCTTGCCGTACAACGCCGATGCGACGAGGTAGTTGAGCTTGAACGGCGCATCGGCCGCGTGGGCCGCGCCGACGCCGAGGCGTGCACCGAGCACCGCGCCCGTGGCTACGCCGATCGTCTTGCAGAATTCACGTCGTCTCATCATTGCCGTTGCTCCTGATGCTGCTGCCCGTTGCTCACGTGCGTCGTCGCCTTCGCGCCGGCGGGCGGGCGTTTGGTCTCCGTCACGTCCTTCTCAAACGCCTGCATGCGCGCGGTCAGCCGCGCGACAATCTCGGGGTGTTGCCCGGCGACGTTGCTCGATTCGCTGATGTCCGCCACGAGGTCGAATAGCTCCGTCAGCCCTTTCTGCTCGAGCAGCTTCCAGCGTTCGTCGCGCACGCCGGCGAGCACGCCGTGCCGGACGAAGTAGAAGAACTCACGGTGCGCCGGCTCGGCGTTCGACTCTCCGGTCAGCAGCGGCCAGATGTCCCTGCCGTCGCGCACCTGCTGCGGCGACACCGGCGCACCGGCCAGACCGGCGAGCGTCGGATAGAGGTCCATGACCGTCGTGATGGCGTCAACGGTTCGCCCGGCGGGGATGCGCCCCGGCGCGTACGCGACGCACGGCACGCGGACGCCGCCTTCGTAGGGCTGATGCTTGAATCCGCGCAGCGGCGCGGCCGACCCGTGCCCCTTCTTCGGGCCGTTGTCGGAGGTGAAGATCACGACGGTGCGCTCCGTCAGCCCGTGCTCTTCGAGCGCGGCGAGGATGCGGCCCGTGCTCCAGTCGATGCACTCGATCACATCGCCGTACAGCCCGCCCTTGCTCTTGCCGGCGAAGCGCGGCGACACGGCCAGCGGCTCGTGCGGCATCGGGTGCGACACGAACAGGAAGAACGGCCGCCGCTTGTTCTCGGCGATGAATCGCACCGCGACGTCGGTGAGCCGTTCGGTCAGATCGCCGTGGTCGGGGAACGCGATCGCGGTCTCGTTGTCGAGGAACAGGTCGGACGTGTCGCCCACCGCCTTACCTACCGCGGGGCGGTCGAACATGTGGCCGAGCGGCGTGCCCCAGTAGACGTCGAAGCCGTGGCGCGTCGGATAGAACGCCGGCGCGTGACCCAGGTGCCACTTGCCGACGCACGCCGTGCGGTAGCCGCGCTGCTGGAGGACCTCCGGCAGCGTGACCTCGGCCGGGTTGAGACCGATCTCGTCGAAGACGTGCAGCGGCGTGGGCAGGCCGACACGCGTGGCGTAACAGCCGGTCATCAGCGCGGCGCGGGTGGGCGTGCAGATCGGCGCGGCCGCGTAGAAGCTCGTGAGCCGAACGCCGCCGCGCGCCATGCGATCGATATTCGGCGTGTGGATCGTCGGCGACCCGAAGCAGCCCAGGTCCGCGTAGCCCTGGTCGTCGGTGAGGATGACGACAAAGTTGGGCTTGTCGTCGGCGCGAGCCACGGTGGACGCGAACGCGCCAACGACGAGCAGCAGCGCGACGACGCACGCGGTCATTAAGCGGTCGTGTTGTTGGTGTAGTGGATTCATGTCACCAGTAGTAGCGTCGATCGCCCGGCGTCCAGTGGTCGTATTTCTCGACGCCGCCCCACATCCACGTGCCGGTCGGCTCGAGCGCGGTCTCGTCGCGGCCCATGTGGTCGGGGAACACCCACTCGACGTGGCCGTCGAGGTAGCCGCGATTCGTGCCGTCGGGCATCGTCGTGCCTTCGCGGTCGGCCGGGTGAGCCATCCACTGCAGGCCCGTATTCGTGTTCGCCTGCCACGAGATGTTCTTGTCGGCGGTGAGGTGCGACATGCCCGGGTCCGCGAGCGTGCGCGGCGTGATCTTCACGTCCGGTTTCGGGTCCGTCGCGCCGGGCGACATGCCCCACATGTTGCCGAGCACGAAGTAGCCGATCTCCCAGCCGCTCGGCCAGGACGAGTTGCCCGCCCACAGCGTCAGGTCGTCGTCCGGCGCGCCGACACGCTCGGTGGTCCCGCTGACGGGGCGGTAGCTCGACGGACAGAACATCACCTGTGCGGTGAGGCGATTGCGGTCGCGCAGCAGCGGCCAGACGTCCTCGGAGATGATGTGCGGCAAGACGTTCTTTGAGGTCAGCCCGCGGAACGCCGGGGGCAGGCGCTGCTGATGATCGTTGGCGTAGTAGGTCTGGGCCAGGCCGATCTGGTGCTGGTTCGACGCGCAGACCACGCGGCGGGCGGACTCCTTCGCCTTGCTCATCGCCGGGAGCAGGATCGCGACCAGCAACACGATGATGGACACGACGACGAGCAGTTCGATGAGTGTGAAGGCAGTGCGGCGGTTGTGGCTCATGGTCATCGTGCCTCGGTGATCGGTTACGGGCCATTATCCGACGCGCGGCGCGTGCGTGTCATTCACGAATTGCGTAAACTTATTGCGAATTTTTGTCACGCGATTTCCCCCGGATCGGAGGCGCAACATGGCGCGCACGCGTAAGACGCCGCACGTGGCGTTGCTGATCGAGACGTCGCGGAGCTACGGCCGCGGGCTGTTGCGCGGGGTGAAGCGTTACGTCGACGAGCACGGGCCGTGGTCGCTGTACGTGGAGTTGCGGCACCTGGACACGAACGCCCCGCCGTGGCTGAGCCGGTGGCGAGGCGACGGGATCCTCACGCGCACGGAGGTGCAGGCGACGGCGAACGTGATCCGTCGGCTCGGGCTGCCGGCGGTGGAGCTGCGCGCCACGCACCTGCGGCACGACCTGCCGTTCGTTGGCGTCGACAACGCGGCGCTGGGGCGCATGGTCGCCGAGCACCTGATCGACCGCGGCTTCACGCGGTTCGCCGTGTACGACATTGACACGCAGGCGTACTTCGCACAGCGGCGGGACACGTTCGTGAAGTACCTGCGCGAGCTGGGGCACGAGGTGAGCGTGTACCACGCGGCGGGTCAGCGGGAGAAGCCGCGCGAGTGGGAGCGCGAGCAGGAGCGGCTCGCGGCGTGGGTGACGTCGCTGCCTAAGCCGGTGGGCGTGCTGGCGTGCACGGACCAGTTGGGGTTCTGGCTGCTGGACGCGTGCCGGCGCGCGGGCGTGGCGGTGCCGGAGGAGATGGCGGTGGTCGGCGCGGAGAACGACGAGTCGCTTTGCCTGATGTCGACGCCGCCGCTGTCGAGCGTGACGTTCAACGCCGAGCGGATCGGCTACGAAGCGGCGCGGCTGCTGGACGGCCTGATGCGCGGGCGCGGCGGGCGCGGCGCGAAGACGCCGACGAAGCCGCGCGCCATCGAGGTGCCGCCGATCGGCATCGTCACGCGTCAGTCTTCGGACGTCGTGGCGATCGCCGACGCAGACATCGCCGATGCGGTGCGGTTCATCCGCGAGAACGCCGACCGGGGCATCACGACGGAGGACGTGCTCGACGCCGTGCCGATGTCGCGGAGTTCGCTGGAGCGGAAGATGCGCGCCGCGCTCGGCCGATCGCCCAAGGCGGAGATCACGCGTGTCCGCCTCGAGCACGTGCAGCGGCTACTGCGCGACACGGACCTGACGCTCGAGCGGATCGCCCGGCGCACCGGCTTCGCCCACCCGCAGCACCTGGCGACGCTCTTCAAGCGGCGGCTCGGCGTCACGCCCGGCCGATACCGCCAGCAGACCGCCGGATCACGCGCCAACGACGACGCCAAGCCGACGTGAAATACCGCATGGAACTTGCCCAATTTTTTAACCAAATAGTTGACTCTCATTTCGACCGTTGCTACTGTTCATTTGGTAACGGAAGTAGAAGTTTCACATCATTGCTTTGCGGTAATCGAGACACGCGCTGAAATTTGAACGTCAGGTTATTCAGTACCCGGCCTTATTCATCTCTCCTCCCTGACGGTCAAGCAGCGCCGACCCGCACCTAACCAGACAAGTTGTTCTTGTTCGTGATGTCACATGCGTTCTTTCAAGCGTGTTGACCCCACGGACGGCCTTGCAAGGCTCCCTGTACGGGGTTTCGTTGGGATTTTCCTTGCCAGGCGAGTCGGTTGCGTTCAATTTCGCTCCGTGTTCCGGCACGTCTCACACGGGCGAAAGTGGTTTGCGGATTGGGACTCACAACCCGGTTTGCTGAGTGATTCACGTCAAGTGGTATTTGATACCGTTGTGTTGAAAGGGATAGTCATGTCGAGGCTCGCAGGTTCCATCACGATTCTGTTCGCGGTGTTCGCTTTGACGCTGGGCGGTTGCTCGGAGAACGGTTCGGCGCCGAACGCGCGGGGACCGATCATCATGGGCCCCCCGACGGAGGCGCCCGCCGCGGCGTTTGCGTCGCCCGGTGAAGACACCGACGGCACGCAGCCGCAAGTGATCAACGTCAGCAACACCAAGAAGCCCGAAACCGCGACGCAATAAGCAATGGCTGACTGCATTGACAGGTCGCACGCACGCATCCGCGGGTCACGGTCCGATCGACCGGAGACCGCGAACCCGACGCCGACGCACATCGGCCGCGACCGCCTTACCGAGATCCTCACCACCACGGCGCTCCGTCGATCCCCCCGGCGGGGCGCCGCTCCTTTACACCTCCACACGCCTTCCGCGTGTCGTTCTGTTTCGCGGTCGTTCGATGCGACCGTTGACGCCTGAAGCGAGGTGTTGACCATGGCTGAGCTGTTCAAGATCTATTGTCCGCACTGCGGCCGGAAGCACGGCATCCCCTTCGAGTACATCGGCAAGGTGATCCGCTGCGAGCCGTGCGGCAACACGATCCACGTCGTCGTCGAGGACCTGCCCCATGTCGCCGCGGCGGCGGGCAGCCCGTCCGACAGCGACGTCATCGGTTTTCTCGACGAGGTCGACGACGATCAGTGGTGACCGGCTGGTCACGCGGCTGATTACCCCGACCGCGACAGTTCGTGCAGTTCGCGTGTAATCAGTGCGCCCATCAGCCCCGCGGGCGACGCACAAACGCCCGCGCCGCCCAGCAGCAACGGCGACGCCAAGAAGCCCGCCCACCCATACGGCATCAGCCACGGCAGCGTCGCCACGAACGCCCAAAACGCCGCGGCGCGCGCCGACACATACATCGCCTCGCCGATCGGCTCGCCCCACCGCGCGGTGAACCATCCGCCGAACGCGCCGACGCAGAGTCCGATCGCCATCCAATAAAGCATCAGGGCCATCGACGTGATCTATGCGCCCTGCGCCGCGCTCGTGGATCACTCCTTAACCGTCCGCAGGCCCTTGCCCACGGCGTTGATGCGGCTGGACAGCTTGCCCTGGTACGCCTGCACGAGCCCCGGCTGGGCGGCGGCGTACTCCTTGATCTGCTCGGGGTCGAGCACGCGATCGTAGAAGCCCAGCATCATCATCCGGCCGCGGTACCGATTGGCGCCGCCGGGCGCCGAGCCGATCCACAGGCTCGCGGTGTCGGCCATCGCGCGTTTGTGCCCGGAGCCGCTGGCGATCAGTTCGCCGTTGGCATACATCTTCATCTCGCCGGTCTTCGCGTTCTTCGTGAACGCCCAGAAGGTCCACTCGCCCTTGTAGAGTTCGGGCGGCACGGCGGTGTAGATGCGGTCGGGGCAGCACGAGCCGTCGCCCGCGTCGAAGTAGACGTTGCCGTTCGACCACGGCAGGTGCACCAGCGCGACGCGTCCGCCCGCGCCGGGCCCTTCGAGCCAGAACGCCGCGGTCGCCTGCGGCAGCGCGTCGTCGCCCTTCGCCCAGAACATCACCGTCAGCTCCTGGCGGTTGTCGAACACCGGCGGCAGCACGCCGAGCGTGAACGAACCATCAAACTCGATGACATCGAGCTGCGCGTCCTGGTCGAACACGACCTTCGGGCTGCCGAGGTTGTTGGGCAGCCGCCCGGGCACGTCTGCGCCGAGCAGCGGATAGAACGCCACGAGGTTGTCGGTGGGGATGTTCCAGTCGCCGACGACCGCCATCACGCGCTTGCGCGCCTTGCTCATCGCCGGGAGCAGGATGCCCAGCAGCACGGCGATGATCGCGAGGGTCACGAGCATCTCGATGAGCGTGAAGCCGCGGCGGGGTTGGCGTGATTGTGATGTCGTGCGGTTGCGGGTCATCGTGCCTCGATGTGGAACGGTGCGCTGCGCAGCGTCTGCGTCACGGGCCTTCGCGACACTCGCGCAGGTAGTTGGGCGCCGAGCAGCGTTTGGCGAGCGCGGCGCCGACGCCCGCCGACGCGGGGTCCGGCGCCTCGACCCACGTCTCGCCGTCCAGCGAGTACATGCGACCCGGGAACCGCGGGCCCCATGCCGCGGCCTCGAGCTGCGGGTTCTCGGCGATGCGCCGCATCGCCCCGTCGGAAAGCTTGTAGTAGTAGCCGACGAAACGATCGTCGTCCCCGCACGCGCCGCACCCGTAGTAGTACACGCGCGCCGAGGGGTTGCCCGCGGGGCTGACGATCGGCGGCAGCTGCTCGGCGGCCATGAACGTCTCGCCGGTCACCGAGTCGCGGTACCACGCCTGGTGCTCGATCGGCACGCTGCTGGCGGACTTCGACCAGAACAGCGTCGCGCCGCAGAGCAGCAGCACCACGAGGCACAGCACCGTCACGGGCGCGGAGTACCGGTTGGTCCAGTCGCGGAATCGGGTGGGCAGTTCGGTCACGTGTGTTGGTCGCGGCGGGCGCCGTTGGGCGCGGCTGAAGGATCACGGGTACTTGTTGTCGTTGTTCCACATGCGACCGTGGTCCGGGTCGATCGCGTACGTCCAGGCGTTATCTTCGTATTCGGGCGAGTGGATCCACTCGACGTGTCCGTCGCCGAAGAGGATGTTGCCGCCGCCGTGGTGGCGTTCGGAGATGTCCTCGCCGGGCACGCCGTAGTCGATGAACGCGTCCCACTTGTCGTCGAGCTTGGAGTCGCCGAAGCAGATGAACTGCCCGGGGGCGCGGATGGCGGAGATGCGCACGTAGTTGCTGGCGAGGTCGGGGTTGTCGCTGAGGCCCAGGAGATGGCCGGTGGTCTCTGAGAGGTGCGAGCGTGTGCCGTCGTTGTTGTGACCGTAGCTGGTGCCGCCGGTGGGATGGGCGGCGACCCAGTACTCGTCTTCGTCGTAGCCGTAGCGCGCCGGGTTGCCGGAGCCGTACTGACGGACCCAGCGCGCCGCGGGCTCGGAGACGGGGCAGTAGAAGATGTCGGTGTTGCCGTCGGTGTGGCTGCGGATCTGCGCGGGCCAGACGGCGCAGACCTCGTTGACGCCGCGGAGCGACCACGCGTTGTAGCGTGTGTACGACGCGGGCGTGTAGCCCCAGGTCACGCCGTAGCTGACCATGCCCACGCCCATCTGACGCATGTTCGACGCGCAGACCGTCTGCCCCGCCACGGACTGGATGTTCTCGTAGGCCGGGGCGAGCACGATGGCGATCAGCAGCGCGATGATGGACACGACCACCAGCAGCTCGACGAGCGTGAATCCCCTGGTCGATCTCAACCGCCGAACCCGCGTGGTCATGGGTCGCTCCTCGTGACGCCGATCGCGTGTTGCACGACGCGATCCGTTCTACATTTGGGGAAATAGCTGGTGCCCCGTGCTCGTTCTCCGGCTCCACTACCAGATAACGCCGGGAGAAAATGCATTACACGCGCGTGCCAAGTTTTTGCATGACATCGCCGAAGACGCCGGTGTTCTCGCGACGCTACACCCAATCCACACACGAGTTACGATGCCGGAACCGATCGCTCGGTAATCAAACGAGGGTTGATGCTATCTGCCTTTGAGGGGAAGACGTCAACAGGAGGCGACCGGATGTGTGATGCGCGAAGCTTGCGGCGCGGGGGCTGCGTGGTTGTCGTGTGCGCGGTGGCGTTGGCGATGATCGGCTGCGGGGGCGATGCGGTCGAGCCGCCGAAGACGAAGACCGCCGACCTGTCGGGGCAGCAGATCAGCGACGCGCAGATCGACGCGATCGCGGCCGACGAGTGGAACGCGTACGTCATCCTCAAGGGCAGCACGGTCACCGACGATCAGTTGGCGAAGCTGGCGGGGATGAAGCGGCTGACGTCGCTGGACCTGTCGGACACGTCGATCACCGACGCCGGTCTGTCGCAACTGACGGGCCTGGGCACGCTGAGCCTGCTCAACGTGTCGGGCACGCAGGTGACCGACGCGGGCCTGGCGCACCTGCAGGGCATGACCGGCCTGACCATGCTCGAAGCGCGCGGCACGCGCGTGACATCAAAGGCCGCCGACGCGCTCGCCGCGGCGCGACCGGGGCTGCTCTACGACCTGGGTGGGTGAGCCGGTCGCGCGCCCGCCGATTGACTTGGCGGCGATTACTGCGGACGTCCGTCCGCCGCGGGCTTCTTGCCGTCGATCATCAGGCGCGCCTGGCGGGCGTAGCGTTCGCCCATCGTCTTGTAGCCTTCGGGCGTGTAGTGCAGGTCGTCGTACTGCTTGCCGCCCTTTTCCTTGTTGTTCAGGTCGTCGCAGTCGATCCACGCGCCGCGCGGGTCGTCGTTGGCGACCTTCACCTGCGCGTCGCGCACGGCCTGCCAGGGCTTGTTGTCCGGCTTGCCGAAGTCGCTCAGGCGGCCGATCACGAAGTACATGTCCGGACGCTTGAGGTCGCGGCGAAGGTCCGCGATCAATGTCATCATCGCCTCTTCGTACGCCGCGTCGAGATGCTCCTTCGCGTCGCGCTCGCCCTGCATCCAGCAGAACGTCACCGTCTTCGGCGCGGGCTTTCCCTTGAGCTTCTCGGCGACCTGTTCGAGGATCGGCTTGTAGAATTTCGTGCCGGTCGACATCGTCGTCAGGCCGTGCTTCTTGGCGATGTCGTTCCACGTCTCCAGCCAGAGGCGGATGGGCTGACCGCCCTGCGAGACCTTGATGTAGACCACCTCGCCGTCGGCGAACAGCTTGTTGGCTTCGGGCACGAACCCCGCCTCGGGCTTCATCCCCGCCATGTTCGACTGTCCGGAGAGGATGAACAGGTGGATCGGCTTGTCGGCGGCGCGCACGGGCGTGGCGCCCAGCACGGCAACGACGAGCGCGGCGAGCAAGGCGATGGCGGCGGTGACAGCGAGGCGGTGATCGCGTGAAAACATGCGGCGTCTCCGGTTGGGGGTATCGACGAATGCCCAGTCCGTCGGTAGGTGAACCACTTTAGCACGCACGCGGGTATCTGGGCGACCCCGTTTTCCTAAAAGGTTAAGACGGCCTACACTGGATTGCGGGCACGCGGCTGACGATCGGTCGTGATCCGCTTTTGAGTTGAATCGACGGTTCCCCAGTGGAGTGTTTTCCATGCGTGTCTCTGCGTTGCTCTGTCGTGTGGCGTGCGGAATGCTGCTGTTGACGCTGGCCGGAAGCGGCGCAGCGATGGCCGCCGAAGTGGACGCCGCGAGCGCGGCGGAGGCGAAGCAGATCCTCGACACCAGCGGCGTCACCGGCGGGCTCATCGTGCACGTCGGCTGCGGCGACGGCAAGCTCACCGCGGCGCTGGCGGGTGAACGCTTCAACGCGCTGGGCCTCGACGCCGACGCGAAGGACGTCAACGCCGCACGCGATCGCATCAACGCGCTGGGCGCGTACGGCCGCGTGACGATCGATCACCTCCACGGCAGGTCGATCCCGCTCATCGACAACCTCGTCAACCTCGTGGTCGTCTCCGATGCGGACGCGGTGTCGATGGAGGAGGTCACGCGTGTGCTGGCGCCGAACGGCGTGGCGATGGTCCGCAGCGGCGACACGTGGAACAAGACCGTCAAGCCGCGCCCGAGCAACATCGACGACTGGACGCACTACCTGCACGACCCGACGAACAACGCGGTGGCGCACGACGAGGTGGTCGGCCCGCCCCGCCGCCTGCAGTGGGTGTCCGGCCCGCGGTATTCGCGGCACCACGACAAGATGTCGAGCCTCAGCGCGATGGTGTCGGCGAACGGCCGCGTGTTCACGATCTTCGACGAGGCGCCCCGCGTGTCGGTGCTGCTGCCGCCCGAGTGGAAGCTGATCGCGCGCGACGCGTTCAACGGCACGATCCTCTGGAAGCGCGACATCGACGACTGGCAGCCGAACCTTTGGGGGCTGAAGAACGGCCCGGCGCAGCTGCCGCGACGCCTCGTCGCCGTCGGCGACCGCGTGTACGTGACCATGACGATCGACGGCCCGATCACCGCGATCGACGCGGCGACCGGCGAGACCGTGCTGACCTACAAGGGCACCGAGAACACGGCCGAGATCCTCGTCGATGACGGCGTGGTGTACTCGGTGATGCGGCTGTCCGACCCGGGCGCGGAAGCGCTGGCCAAGCGCCGCGGCGTGGCGTGGACCGAGAAGGACGTGTGGGCGCTGATCGCGCTCGACGCGGCAACCGGCAAACCGCTGTGGGAGGACAAGAAGAAGGTCCTGCCGAACACGCTGGCCGTCAGCGGGCCCTACGCGGTGTTCCACGACGGAGAGAGCGTCGTGTGCCTCAAGCGCGACACGGGCGAAGTCGCGTGGCGATCCGAACCGGTGGCGCGATCGGCCGAGATGCGTCCGTTCTTCTCGCCGACGCTCGTCATCTATAAGGATGTGGTGCTGTTCGCGGGCGGCGAGAAGGCGGGCTCGGGCTCGGGCGGATGGAGCCGCGACGTCGACAGCATGTCCGCGCTGGATCTGGCGACGGGCAAGGTGCTGTGGAACGCGCCGCACCCGGCTTCGGGCTATCGCTCGGCGGAGGACCTGATGGTCGTCGACGGGCTGGTGTGGACCGGCGAGACGACGAGCGGCCGCGCCGAGGGCCTGTTCACCGGGCGTGACCCGCGCACCGGCGAGGTGAAGCGGTCGTTCGAGCCGGACGTGCAGACGTACTGGTTCCACCACCGCTGCTACCGCGGCAAGGCGACGGACAAGTACCTGATGATGTCGCGCACCGGCATCGAGTACATCGACGTCAAGAAGGAGAGCTGGGACACGAACCACTTCGTGCGCGGCGCGTGCCTGTACGGCGTGATGCCCGCCAACGGACTGACCTACGCTCCGCAACATCCCTGCGCCTGCTACCTCGAGGCCAAGCTGTCGGGCTTCAACGCCCTGGCGCCCGCCGCGGACAAACCGCTCGTGCCGGTCGCCGACGACAAACGCCTGACGCGCGGCCCGGGCTACGACCTCGACGACCCGCGCGTCAGCAGCGTCGAGGAGTGGCCCACGTTCCGGCACGACAACGAGCGCAGCGGCCACGCCAGCACGATCGTGCCCACGTCGCTGCAGACGACGTGGAAGACGCCGATCGGCGGCAAGCTGACCGCGCCGGTCGTGGCGGATCACAAGGTGTTCGTCGCGTCGATCGACACGCACACGGTGCACGCGATCGACGCCGACACGGGCAAGCCGCTGTGGTCGTTCACCTCAGGCGGCCGCGTCGACTCGCCACCGACGTACCACAAGGGCCGCGTGTACTTCGGCTCGAACGACGGCTACGTGTACGCGCTGCGTGCGAGCGACGGCGCGCTGGCGTGGCGGTTCCTCGCGGCGTTCGTGGACCAACGGACGATGTCGTTCGATCAGATCGAATCGCTCTGGCCGGTCAACGGCAGCGTGCTGATCGAGAACGACGTGCTGTACTGCGTGGCCGGGCGGTCGATGTTCCTCGACGGCGGCATCCGCATGTACCGGCTCGACCCGGCGACGGGCGGCCTGCTGAGCATCACGAAGATGGACGACCGCGAAGAGGGCACGGGCAAGAAGATCACGGACTTCGTCAGCTGGCTGAACATGCCGGTGGGCCTGCCGGACGTGCTGTCGTGCGACGATCGGTTCGTGTACATGCGGTCGCAGCCGTTCGACCTGTCGGGCAAGCGCCTGCCGCTCAGCGCGATGCCGCGTAAGGCCGACGCCGACCAGGGCGCGCCGGACCCCGTGCAGGGTGTCGAGCACGCGCACATCTTCAGCCCGACCGGCTACCTCGACGACAGCTACTGGCACCGCACGTACTGGATGTACGGCACGATGTACGTCAGCGGCTGGCAGGGCTACTACCGCGCGGGCAAGAGCGCCCCGGCCGGTCGCGTGCTCGTGTCGGACGACACGACGATCTACGGGTTCGGCCGCAAGCCCGAGTACTGGAAGTGGACCACGCCGATGGAAAACCACCTGTTCTCGTCGCCGCGTAAGGGCGCGTCTCAGGACGTGCCGGACAACGGCGGCGTTAGCAACCCGGCGGTCCGCCGCGGCGAGACGCCGGTCAACAAGAACGCGGGCAAGGGCAACGGTAAGGGCGGCGATGGCAAGGGCAACGCGGGCAAGGGTGACGCGACCGGGTCGACCGTCGTGCGTCTCGCCAACGCGCCGAAGCTGTCGACGGCCAAGTCACCGGTGACCGTCGAGGCGTGGATCAAGCCCGCCAGCGCCGACGGCGTCATCCTCGCACGCGGCGGCGGCGCGATGGGCTTCACGCTCTATCTCGACGACGCACACCCCGTATTCGCCCTGCGCAACGGTGGCAAGATCACCGACGCGACGGCGAAGCACACGGTCGACGAAAACAAGTGGGTGCACCTCGCCGGTGTGCTCGACGGCGACGGAACGCTCAAGGTGTACATCGACGGCAAGCTCGCCGCGTCCGCCAGGGCCGACGGCCCGCTGCCGAAGGACCCGATCGAGGGCGTGTCGATCGGCACGGACGATGAGACGCCGGTCGGCGAGTACAAGCGCGCCGTCGGATTCACCGGGCTGATCGACGACGTGCGGATCTACCGCAAGGCGCGCAGCGAGGCGCAGATCGCAGCCGACGCCGCGGCCCCCGCGGACGCCGACGCGAAGCCCGACGCCGACGGCCTGGTCGTCGCGTTCGGGTTCGACGACGGCAAGGCGACCGACGCGTCGGGCAACCAGCTCAACGGCGCGGTCGACGGTGCGAGCACCGCGCCGGGCCGCGCGGGCAAGGCGTTGAGGTTCGACGGCCGGGCGAGCGAGACGGAGGTCGCCGCCGGAGAAGGCTCGCCCAACACCGAGCCCGAAAAGGCCGTGCCCGGCTTCGACGTGCCGTACGACTGGACGACCGACATCCCCATGTTCGTCCGCGGCCTCGTGCTGTCGGAGGGCAACCTGTTCATGTCCGGCCCGGAGGACGCGGTCAACGAGGAGCAGGCGTTCCGCAAGCTCTCCGACCTGGTCACTCAGAAGCAGATCAAGGAAGAGGGCGACGCGTGGGCGGGCAAGAGCGGCGCCCTGTTCTGGGTGGTCAACGCCAAGACCGGCCAGCGACTGTTCGAGTCACGCCTCGACACCCCGCCGGTGTTCAACGGCATGGCCGCGGCCAACCGCAAGCTCTATGTCAGCGGCGTCGACGGCTCGATCACATGCCTCGACGCGAAATAGCGATTCCCGGCAACGCCCCGTCGCCGTCGCCCGGCTGATCCCGTGCCTATAATCCCGCACGCAGATCACGCACGGGGCCATCGCCGATTCCGCAAAGGGAGACACGCCATGCCGACCGACCAGCCGCACACACGCCGCGGGTTCACAATCGTTGAGATGCTCGTGGTGATCGCGATCATCATCGCGCTGCTCGGCATCCTCATCCCGACCATCGCCAATATCAGGCCCAACCCGTGGGAGGTGCAGCTGCTGACGAACACCGGCATCGCGCTGCAGGCCTACCACAACGACTTCAACGATTACCCGCCCAGCGACTACACGAAGGCCACCGCGCCGATCTGCTTCGGCGCATGGAGCGGCGGCGAGATCCTCGCGCAGGCGCTCGTCGGGCCGCAGCCCAACGGCGTCGACGGCCAGATGGGCTACGGGTGGACCAAGGACGCGTCGCTCACCGGCAAGTCGTACGGCCCGTACCTCAACATCCAGACCGAGAAGCAGACGCTGGCCGAGAGCGCGCCGGGACGCTGGGTGCTGACGGTCGCGACGAGCCAGTCGAAACGCGGCGTGCTCTACTACCGCGCCGACAACGCCGGGGCGACCGGCACGCTCGGCGGCGCCGGGGCCGACGTGTGGGACAACGGTGGCCGCTTCAACCTCGCGCACAACAACACGCTCGTCGGCGCGGACAACCCCGTCGACTACTGGCGGACCACCGCCTCGGCGACCGATCGCAACACCCTCAGCATCCCGCTCCGTTCCGCGGAGTACCTGCTGATCTCGCCCGGCATCGACGAGCAGTACGGCGACGGCGGCGGCGCTCGCGAATACGACGACACCTATCGATTCGGGCGGTGACACGCCATCTCGCCCTCCGGTCGCGCCGTTGTTACAAGACCCAACACATAAGGATCGCCGCATGACGACGCCCGACCGTTTATCCGTCCGCTCCGATGCCGCCCCGCTTGCATGCCTGATCGCCGTGCTCATCACCGCCGCGCTGCTCGCCTGCGTGACGCCGCTGCGCGCCGCGGACCGCAAGCCCAACGTGCTGTTCATCATCTCCGACGACCTGGGCTCGCAATCGCTGGGCTGCTACGGCAACACGCAGTGCAAGACGCCGAACCTCGACGCGCTGGCGGCGCGCGGGGCGCGCTTCACACGCGTGTACTGCCAGTACCCCGTGTGCGGGCCGTCGCGTGCGGCGCTGATGTCGGGCATGTACGCGCAGGTGATCGGCGTGACCTCCAACGCTCAGGCCAACGGCTTCACCAAGCGGATGGGCGACCGCCCCACCATGGCGCAGCAGTTCCGCGACCACGGCTACTACACCGCGCGCGTCAGCAAGATCTATCACATGCGCGTCCCGGGCGACATCACGGCGGGCGTCGACGGCCCCGACCACGAAGCGTCGTGGACCGAACGATTCAACAGCCAGGCGCCCGAGCAGTGGACCGAGGGCGTGCACGAGCACCTGTCGCACGATCGCCTCAAGCCCGACCCGAACCACGACATCCATTACGCGCTGGGTTATGGAAGCGCGTTCTACGTCGTGCGCGGCGCGAGCGATGGCACGGAGCAGGCCGATCACAAGACCGCGGCGAAGGCGGTCGAACTGCTGGAGAAGCACGGCAAGGACGACAAGCCGTTCTTCCTCGCGGTGGGTCTGGTGCGACCGCACGTGCCGCTGGTCGCGCCCGCGTCGTTCTTCGAGCCGTACCCCGCGGAGGAGATGAAGCTGGCGCTGAGCGTGGAGAACGACGAAGCGGACATCCCCGAAGCCGGGCGACACAACGACAGCCAGAAGCGCGGGCTCGACACGACGCTCAAGAAGCAGAAGGTGCTCGAAGCGTACTACGCGGCGGTGTCTTACATGGACGCACAGGTCGGCAAGATCCTCGGCGCGCTCGACCGGCTCGGCCTCCGCGACAACACGATCGTCGTGTTCACCGCGGACCACGGCTACCAGCTCGGCGAGCACGAGCTGTGGCAGAAGATGCACCTGCACGAGGAGACGACGCACATCCCGCTCATCGTCGCCGCGCCCGGTCGCCCCGTCGGCGCGCCCGACGCGCTCGGCCAACAGATCGACATCTACCCCACGCTCGCGGAGCTTTGCGGCCTGCCGATCCCGCCGCACGTGCAGGGCAAGAGCCTCGCGTCCGTCGTCAATGACCCGGACCACGCGCCCGCCGTGCACGAGTCGGTCTACACGCTGCGCAACGACGCCGACCACATGCTGCGCACCGACCGCTGGGCGTTGATCGTATACAACGACGGCAAGAGCGGCGTCGAACTGTACGACATGGAAAAGGACCCCCACCAGTTCACCAACCTCGCCGAGGACCCGCAGCACAAGCAGGTCCTCGACGACATGCGAGCCAAGCTCGACGCGAAGCTCGCGTCGATCAAGTAGCGAACGACTGCGCGACGCGCGATCACTTGCGACGGCGCCTGCGCCGCAGCCGCGGTCGCTTCGGCGCCTGCAGCAGCTCGCGCACCCGCTCGGCCATCACCAGCACGATCAGCACGCCGAGGAACACGCTCGCCCAGCCGAGCGCCAGGTCCATCGGCAGCCCCCGCGCGTCGTGCGGCGTCGCCGACATCAGGTCACGCAGCAGCGGCAACATCACCAGCGGGCCGATCGCCAGATTGAACGCCACCCACGCGAACATCATCGCGTGCGGCCAGGACAGGCTCGCCCACCAACCCGTTCCAGTGTTTCGATCGTTCGACATCGTTGTCTCCTTTCGTTGCGATGCGTAGCGGTGCATGCGTGAGCGGGCGCGGCGCGCAGATGCGTCGCGCCGCACGCCGCGCTCAGTCCGCCGTCACCGCCGTCGCCACGCTGCTCGAATCCCCGTAACGCTTGTCCGTGAGGATCAGCGTGAAGATCCCGCCCATCCACATCGGCAGCGCGGGCACCGGCGCCATGAACGGCCAGTAGTAGAACGGCATCGACACCACCGTCGATTCCTTCGCGCCGCCGCCGTCGGTCGCGTCGCAGCGCACGACGTGCGGATAGAGCTGCGCGTCGGCCACGCGGTACACGTGACCGTCACGCCCCTGCTGCGGCGCGACGCGGTCGTGCCCCTCGCCGAACGCGAAGTACGCCGTGTGACCGCCGTCGCGTGCGTCGAGCAGCTTGCCGTTCGTGTCGTAGACGAACAGCATGTCGCCGCGCAGCGTCGCGACCTCGACGTGGCCCGTATCGCCGAGCTGCATGCGGAAGCGCCCCGTCTGCGACTCGACCTGCCAGCCGCGCACGAAGCGCCCATCCGCGTCGTACACCTGCACGCGGTGGTAACCCTGCAACGCGCAGTACACGTGGCCATCGCCGTCGACCTCCACGTCCGTCAGGTCCCCCAGCGGCAGCTCGACGTTGTCGCCGAGCCAGTCCGTCGACCCGTTGTTGATCGACAGCGAACCGAAATACCCAATCCCACCCAGCAGCATGCACACCGCCGCCAGGACGCGAACAAACTGAAAGAATTTCCTTTTCACGTCGCACCTCCTTCGGTGCTGTTTTTCGTATTCATGGATCTCTTGACACCGAACAACAAGTAAATGAGTCCGATCAGGTCCATGAAGGCTATGCCGCCGTGCCACCCCACGATGAACGATGTGCCCACGACCAGGTACCGCCAGCGCGACACGGTGGTATACGTGCCGTGATTGCACAACTCGTACACTGCACGGTGCTCAAACACTGGACCCGAACTCGATGCAACGCCATCTGCGTACAGAAACATCGGGATTCCAGACGCAATGACGATCGCTGCTAAAACTATGGCGCTGACAATCAAGAACCAACGCCACGGTCGTAGCCAATCAGGCGCGAGGCCGCGTGGCCGCTTCGCGATGTAATCACGTACTGCCTCGGACCCGGAGGTCAAAAAAGCGATCACAGTGATGAAGAAGCCGAGCGCGCCAAGTAAATCCAAGACCTCGGGACCAAACAACGAACCCCAAAAGCTCGCTACAAGGCACACGGCGCTTGCGACAAAGAATCCGACACACAACCAAGACACCACTCGCGACTCTTTGACTTTGATGCGCTTTGTCGCCATTTTCCAGATCGCGTTCATCAGTTCCTCTCCGCCACGTCGATCCAGTGCGTCGGATGCCACAGCGACCGCGGGTCGTCAGCGTCGTAGCGGGGCATGCCGCGCTGCCAGAGCTCGAATTCGAGCAGGACGTCGAAGTCGCCCAGGTCGCCGTGGATCAGCACGCGTTCGCCGTCGTCGAGTGACAGGCGACACGTGCGCCACCACCACCAGCCGAAGTGCGCCACGCCCGTGACGCGCGCCAGCGGGATCGACCACGCCGCTCGCTCCAGCTCCGGGTCCCACAGGATCAGGTGCGGCTCGCACTGCGGCGGCTGCGCCACGGCCAACCGGCCCTCGCGCACCGCGATCAACCCGATCTCCGCCCACACCGGCGGGCTGACCACCGGCAGCAGCGGCGCCGCGACCATCCGCCCGCCCACCGCGACCGGGACCGTAATCCCACGGGTGTCCACGAACGATTCGTCAGGCATGCGTGTCATCGGTGTCTCCAATCTGATCGACTGATCGATCCACAGGGTTGCGACTTCTCAAAAGGAGCCGACCGACTTAACGGTCGGCTCCCGAAAGCCCCGGAAGGGCTCTCAAGCGAGCGGCGGGCTCGCGGTCAGCGGGACACGCTGGTCGCGCTGACAGGAGGAAGCTGCAGGAGCATCTGCGGCGCTTGGGTCTGGGTGTCGCCTTGGCCGAGCTGCATCATGTAGACGGGGTACTTGCCGTCCCACTTGGCGATGCGGGCGTTCTCGACCTCGAGCAGTCGCAGCTGGATGAACAGCGGGTCCTTCTGCGCCTTGGACGTCGCCTCGGCGACCTTCGTGATCGCGGCGGCCTCGCCGGTGGCGATCGTCTCGGCCTTGTTCGCCTCGGCCTTCGCGGCGAGCTCGATCACCTCGTTCTCCTTGAGCTGCGCCTTGAGCTTCGCGTCGGCCACGACCTTCAGCTGCTGCGCGACGAACGTCTCGTCGATCGCGTTCTGGATGGCGACGTTCTGGTAGGTGAACCCGCCGAACATGCCGATCGTGGTGATGCTGATGCCACGCTGCTCGAAGAACGGGATGACATCGGTGCGGACCTTGTCGATGATCTCCTGCTTCTTGGAGCGGAGCTCGTCGAGGTCGTACTCCGCGGCGACCTCCGCGGCGACGGACTGGATGCGCGCACGCACCTCGGTGTCCATCATGTCGGCCAGCGACTTGCTGCGGTACATGTAGAGGAACTTGGCCGTGTTGGGCTCCTGGATGTACGCCGTGCAGTTGAACCCGACGCTGAAGCCGACCGAGTCCTTCGACTCGATCCAGATCGCCTGGTTCGCCTTCGACGTGCCGCTGGTCGCCTCGGCGGTCCACTCGCGCGTCACCGGCGAGCGGTCGACCTTCACCAGGCGGACCATGTCCATCCACTGACCGGCCCACCACGCGCGGCCGGTCTGCACCCAGCGGTGCGGGATCTCGACGCGCTTGGCCGCGACCTTGCGCTGGTCGAGGTAGGTCTCCGACTCGAACGACTGTTGCTTGGTCGTGTCGCCCTCGAGCGGGATGAGGAAGCCGGTCTCCGAGGTGTCAATCTCCTCGAATTCGGGCTTATCGTACGGCTTGCAGCCGGTGGTCATGACGGCGACGAGCGTGAGCGTGACGAGCAGTTTGAGTGTTTGGCGTGTCATCTTCGGTGTCCTTTCACGTACGGTGAGCGTGCGCGGCCGAGCCGCGTGTGGGTGTGAGGCGTCTTCCCGGCGCGCACGTTTGGCGCACGGGTCAACGAGGATTCAGTGGCGGGTGGTGATTCAGGCGCCCCGCGCGCGCCGGAGCGCGGCGGCGTCGGCGTCGTCATCGCGATCGCCTGCGCCTTCGTCGGAGGTGCGACGCTGGAACAGCGCCACTACGGGGCCGGTGAACAGGACCAGCGCGACCGCCACGACCAGCGACTCGCAGACCATCGTCAGCGTGTGCCGCAGGTCGCTCTGGATACGCATCGCCTCGGCGACGTCGTTCGACGCCTCGAGCTGCTGAACGGCCAGCTCGCTGAGCGTCGTGGGGTAGGTCCACTGAAGCGTGACCTGCTCGGCGCCAATCACCATGAAGCTGACGATGCCGAGGATGGCCAGTCTCGTGAGCCAGTCGCGTACCGATATCTTGCGGGAGCTATGCATCCCTCTGATCCTTTCTTCCAGTGATCGTCGCTCTCCCCGCCTATCACAATGCAACAGACGTGCCAGAGCCAAAATTACGCATAATGCTCTTTATTTAATAAAGATACGTATTTTCTAATGTCCTGGAGGATATAGTGATTTTCACTAATGCTAGTGAATTTCACCACATCGTGAGGATCGCGAAGTTATACTGCGGCCATGCAGCGGACGGTGCTGATTCTGGAACCGGCGGGGATCGATCTGAGTGATCTGCGTGACGCGTTGAGCGACGCCGCGGAGGGGCGCTGCGGCGTAACGTGCGTGTCGAGCGAGGCGGAGATGACACGGCGGCTGGGCGACGCGGATCGGCTGTTCGCGGTGATCGTGCACAGCGAGCGCGGCGACGGCAAGACCGACGGGCTGACGATGGTGCGACGCATCCACGCGTTGTCGCGGCAGCGCCACACGACGCCGTCACCGGTGGTGGTCGTCGCGGAGCACGGCGACGTGGCGTCGGCGGCGGCGGCGATCGCGGCGGGCGCGACGGACTTCCTGGTGCTCGGCGGGCAGCTGACGCAGCGTGTCACGACGCTCATGGGCAAGCTGCACGGGCTGTTCGACATGCTGGAGCGGACCGCGTCGCTGGACCGCGCCAACGCGTCACTGCGGGAGGCCGTCGAGCCGCAGTTCCGCATCGTCGGGCGCAGCCCCGCGGTCAAGAAGCTGATCGACACGATCACACGCGTGGCGACCGTGCCGCGACCGGTGTTGATCGTCGGGGAGCGCGGCACGGGCAAGGAGCTGGTGGCCCGCGCGATCCACGACGCCGGGGGAGACCCGACGCGGCCGATCGTCGTGGTCAACTGCGCCGCGTTCAGCGACGCGCTGCTGGAGAGCGAGCTGTTCGGCCACGAGCGCGGCGCGTTCACCGGCGCCGACGAGATGCGACGCGGCAAGTTCGAGCAGGCGAACGGCGGCACGCTGTTCCTCGACGAAATCGGCCACATGTCGACGTCGTTCCAGCAGAAGATCCTCCGCGTCGTGGAGTACGGCACGTTCCACCGCGTCGGCGGGCACACGGACCTGACGACGCGCTGCCGGGTGATCGCCGCGACCAACGTCGACCTCAAGGCGAAGATCAAGCGCGGCGAGTTCCTCAGCGATCTGTACGACCGGCTGAGCTTCGAGGTGGTCGAGGCCCCGCCGCTGCGTCGGCGCAAGGCGGACGTCGCACCGCTGGCGCAGCACTTCCTCGAGCAGTTCGCGCGGGAGATCCCGACGTTCGCGGGCAAGGTGCTGAGCGACGCGGCGATCGACATGCTGCGGAAGTACGACTTTCCCGGCAATGTGCGCGAGCTGAAGAACATCATCGAGCGTGCGGCGTACCGCGACACGACCAACGAGATCACGCCGGAGGACATCGGCATGCTCGCCGCGGAGCGTGTGATGGCGAAGGGCACGTTCACGGAGAAGGTCGACGAGTTCAGCCGCCGGCTGATCCAGGACGCGATGACGCAGTCGGGGGGCAATCAGGCGGAGGCGGCGCGGTCGCTGGGCCTGACGTACCACCAGTTCCGGCATTATCTGAAGAAGTACACGTGAGGCGGGGCGCGATCAGCCGAACATCGTCGTTTCGATGACGAGCTCGCGCAGCACTTCCCGGTCGACGGGGTTGTTGAGGCAGTGGACGTTCTCTTCCTCGATGAAGTGCTTCTGCTCGGACCGGAAGAGCAGGATGATCGGAAACTTGGGATCGCCGGCGCGGATCTCCTGCATGATGGACACGCCGGACTTGTGCGGGAGGTTGGCGTCGAGGATGGCGAGTTCGAGTTCCTTCTTTCGGCCGCGGTAGATCTCCCAGGCGTCCTCGCCGTCGGTCGTGGCCAGGGCGTGATAGCCGAGGTCCTCGACGAACTTCTTGATCGCGACGCAATAGCGCGAGCTGTAGGTGGCGACGAGGATCATGCGATGCGGTGCCTCAGGGCTGAAAGACGGGACCCGTACGCGTTTGGACGTGCAACATATTCTAACAATCGGGCGGCGGTGTACAGCAAGGGCCGCCGCGAGACGTGACCGCGAAGTCAATACCGCCGGATACCCGTGCGGTTCATCGCGCGGGTGCGCCGGCTCTGGCCGCTGGTCCACAGCAGAATCCCCATGACGACCACGGCGATGCCGAGAATGATAAAGATGATCAGCGCGGCCTTGCCGCCGGTGCCCAGTCCGCTATCGACCACGACGCGTTCACCCTTGCCCGGTTCCTGCGCCAGAAGCGGCGCACTCGACAGCAGGATCATGATCGTGACGGTCAGGAATCGACAAAGCCAACGCACGTGCGACCCCCTTTTGGGCGGTTGGACAGGACGTTGTGAACCACGGAACGGGGGCGCGTCGAGTGGATCGCCGGCCCCATGTGGACCTGTTCAGTATCAACCCCAGCCCACCGCATGTAAAGCATCTGACCAAAAACCCCTTTCGCCTATGAATACTCGAACCCGGCGGCGATGACGACGGTATAATCTGCCGACACTTTGGAACCGGCACGCACCACCAACACGATTGATGAGGGACACGCAGCATGACCAACGCGCGAGGTAAGAACGTAGCGACGCCGTGGGCGACGCGAACGGCGAGCATGATCATCACCGGCGCGGCGCTCGCGCTGGCGTCGGCGGCGATGGCGGCGGACTGGCCGCAGTGGCGCGGGCCGGATCGCACCGACCGCTCGTCGGAGACCGGACTGCTCAAGCAGTGGCCCGAGGGCGGCCCGAAGCTCGTGTGGCAGATCGACACGCTGGGGATCGGGCACGCGGGACCGTCGGTCGTCGGAGGGCGCATCTACATCATGTCCGACCGCGGCAACGGCGAGGAACTGCACTGCCTCGACGCGTCGAACGGCAAGATGATCTGGTCGACGCCGGTCGGCTCGCACTACGACAACAACTGGGGCGACGGCCCGCGTTCGACGCCGACGATCGACGACGGCAAGGCGTACTGCATGGGCTCGAAGGGCGAGCTGGCGTGCATCGACGCGACGAGCGGCAAGAGCCTGTGGACGCAGGACCTCAACAAGCTCGGCGGCAAGACCGAGGGCTGGGGCTACACGCAGTCGCCGCTCGTGGACGGCGACCAGGTGGTCGCCACCGCCGGCGGCAACGGGCCCTGCTACGCGTTCAACAAGAAGACCGGCGAGATCATCTGGAAGTCGGACAACTTCAAGGACGCGGGCCACTACTCGTCGCTGATCGCCATCGATCACAACGGCAAGCGTCAGTACGTCAAGCTGCGTGTCGAAAGCGTCAACGGCATCGACGCGAAGGACGGCAAGCTGCTTTGGTCGGTGCCGTGGCACGGCAAGACGGCGGTGATCCCTACGCCGATCTACCACAACGGTCACGTGTACATCACGTCGGGTTACGGCCAGGGCTGCATGCTGATCAAGATCGCCGACGACTCGAAGTCCGCGGAGATCGTCTACGACAACAAGACGATGAAGAACCACCACGGCGGCGTGGTCCGCGTGGGCGAGCAGCTCTACGGTCACAACGACTCGGCGTGGGTCTGCCAGGATTTCATGTCGGGCGACATGATCTGGAGCTCGCGCGACCTGGGCAAGGGCTCGTGCACCTACGCCGACGGCATGCTGTACCTGTACAGCGAGAGCGACGGCACGTGCGTGCTGATCGAGGCGAGCAAGGACGGCTGGAAGGAGCACGGCCGCCTCAATCTGCCCGCGAAGACCAACAAGCCCCGCAAGAGCGGCAAGATCTGGGTCCACCCGGTGATCAGCGACGGCAAGCTGTACCTGCGTGACCAGGACCTGTTCTTCTGCTTCGACGTCAAGCAGTAGGACGACCCGACACGGTGGATATCGAACGAGGCCCGGGTCCGACGACCCGGGCTTTTTTGCGCGCCTTTCTTCCCGGACGCCGCCCAATGCGGTTATAGTAAAGCCTCGGACATCAAAGGGCTACGTGTTGTTCGGAAGGGGGTATCGTGGAGATTCTGGTCGTTGATGACGACACGACGACGCGCGCGCTGCTGCGGGCCAGGCTGCTGCAGTGGGGCTGGAAGGTCACCGTCGCGCAGCACGGGGCCCAGGCGCTGGAGGTTCTGCGCACGCGCCCGTTCCGCGTGATCCTCGCGGACTGGGAGATGCCGGGCGTCAGCGGCGTGGACTTGTGCCGGGCGGTGCGCGCGCGGGAGAGTCACACGTACACCTACATCGTGCTGCTGACGGGTCACCGCGATCCGGACCACGTGCGGGTTGGCCTGGAGTCCGGGGCGGACGATTACATCATCAAGCCGTTCAACGACGACGAGTTGCGGCTGCGGCTCAACGCCGGTCGTCGGATCGCGCGGGCCGAGTCGTGGGACGCGATGGTGTTCGCGCTGGCGAAGCTGGCCGGGGCGCGTGACTGGCCTGGCTCGAACCACCTCGAGCGCGTGCGGCGGTACTGCATGACGCTGGCCGAGGAGTTGGCGACGCACCCGCGATACATCAACGAGGTGACGGCGGAGTTCCGGTTGATCCTGATGCAGGTCTGTCCGCTCTACGACATCGGCAAAGTGACGGTGCCGGACCGCGTGCTGTTCAAGCCCGGGCAGCTGACACCCGAGGAGTTTGCGATCATGACCAAGCACACCGTGCGCGGGGCGCGGGTGCTGGATACGACGATCAAACGGTTTCCCGCCGCGTCGTTCCTGTCGATGGCGCGGGACCTGGTGTTGTCGCATCATGAAAAGTTCGACGGCACGGGCTACCCGGAGGGACGCGCCGGACGCGACCGTAAGACCGGCATTCCTCTGGCGGCTCGGATCGTGGCCCTCGCCGACGCGTACGACGTGATCCGCTCCAAGCGTGTGTACAAGGATGAGGTCGATCACGCCCGGGCGTGCCAGATCATCAATACCGAGTCGGGCAAGCACTTTGACCCCGACATCGTTGAGGCGTTCAACGACGCCCAGGACGTGTTCGCGGAGATATACAACGAGCTGGCTGACGTCGGCGGCGAAGCGATTCACGGCTGAGGGCCGCGGGTCACGGCTGCGCGATTGCAGGAGATTGCTGTGCATATTGACGCCTTAATAAATTCAAAAGGACATTCCCCACGATTGTCTGCGACGACGCGCGTCTATATCCTGAATGGGAGCAGGTCTATTCGTATCGGGGTCCGTCGGACACAACTGTGATCCGGTCGACCATGGGGGAGTACTCGCCTGGGGGTATGGCGATTGTCAGAGACGCAGGGTAATGCACGTGGTGGAGATGCCGAGACACGCGACAACAACCGTCCGCGTCGGTGGTTTTATGTGTTTGTCGTTCTGCTGATGGCGCCGGTGTTCCTGTTGTGCGGGTCGGCGTATGTCATCGTCAGTCACACGATCCGCGCGCAGGCGCTGGCGGCGAGCGAGGCGGCGGCGCGGCTCACGAGCCAGTACGTCGCCAACGACCTGTCCTACCTCAGCCAGCACGCGGCGATCTACACCGGCTCCGACGAGTTCATTGACATGGTCAGCCGCCACGACGCCGCGGGGCTGCGCACGAAGCTCCAGACGCTCGTCGAGTCATACGACGACGTCGACCGCGCGTTCGTGACCGACGAGAAGGGCGTGCTGTGGTGCGACTACCCCGCGGCGCCCGAATCGCTCAACGTCGACTTTTCCGATCGCGACTGGTTCCGCGGCGTGTCGGAGAAGTGGTCGCAGTACGTCTCCGAGCCGTACCAGCGCCGCGCCGCGCCGCAGCCCTATGTCGTGACCGTCGCCACGCCGGTGCGTGACGACGAGGGCGTGCACGGCGTGCTGTGCTACCAGTACCGGCTCGACACGTTCACGCGTCGTCTGTCTGACCTGCCGATCGCCGAGGGCGTGCAGGTGATCCTGCTGGATCGGCGCGGCCTGGTGATCGGGCACTCGGCGATCGCGCCCGACGAGAGCGACCCGCGGCTGCTGAACGACGTGTACGCGACGCAACCGAAGATCCAGGCGTCGCTCGGCAAGAGCGCCACGCTCACTTACGTCGACCCGCGGCTCGACGAGCCGGTGCTGGCGAGCTTCATGCCCGTGACCTACGCGCGGCAGCGGTGGACGGTGGTCGCCCAGCAGCCCGAGGCGCTGGCGTACGCGCCGCTGCGGGAGGCGCTGATCGAGGTGATCGTCGCGGGGCTGGTCGTGGCGATCGGCGGCCTGATCGTCGCGGGGTTCCTCCACCGCCAGCAGTCCGCGGTCGTCGCCGCGCGCACCGAGGCCGAGCAGAAGGCCGCGGAGGCGACACGCGAAGCCGCCGAACGCCGCGTCGCGCAGGAGGCGTTGACCGGATCCGAGCGGCAGTACCGCACGCTCGTCGACAACATTCCCGGCGCGGTCTACCGCTGCGACCTCGATGAAGAATGGACGATGCGTTACCTCAGCGACCGCATCGAGCAGATCACCGGCTACCCCGCGTCCGACTTCGTGTCGAACCGCGTGCGATCCTTCGAGAGCGTCATCCACCCCGACGACACCGACCGCGTCGACCGCATCGTGCGCGAGCACGTCGACCGCGACGAGCCCTACTCGATGGAGTACCGCATCGTCCACGCCGACGGCTCGATCCGCTGGGTCGGCGAGTCGGGACAGGCGATCCACGACGACCTGACGGGCGAGGTCGGCTGGCTGGACGGCGTGATCATGGACATCACGGCGCAGAAGCAGGCGCTGGCCGACCGCACCCGCAGCGAGCAGCAGCTCAAGGCGATCATCGACTTCATGCCGGCGGTGGTCTACATCAAGAGCCTCGACCACGGCTTCACGCTCGTAAACAGGCAGTTCGAGCGTGTGTTCGGGCTGACCAACGTCCAGGTGCACGGCCGCCGGGCGCGGGACCTGTTCCGCGCGGAGCTGGCCGAGGCGTTCCTGGTGGACCAGCAGGTCGCGGCGAACGGGCAGACGATCCAGTCCGAGCTGACGATGCCGCACGACGACGGGCTCCGGAATTACCTGTCGCTGAAGTTCCCGCTGCGCGACGACGAGGGGAAGATCTACGCGGTGGCGGGGATCGCGACGGACATCACCAAGCGCGTCCAGGCCGAGCAGGAGCTTCGGGCGACCGCCGACACGCTCGAGCAGTTCGTCAAGGAAGCGCCGGTCGGCGTGGCGATGTTCGACCGGGACATGTGTTACATCTGCCACTCCGAGCAGTGGCTGGTGGACTACGGCCTGCCGCTGCGGTCGCTGGAGGGGCGTTGCCACTACGACGTGTTCCCCGAGGTGCCGGCCCGGTGGAAGGAGATCCACCAGCGTTGCCTGGCGGGGGCGACCGAGACTTGCGACGAGGACCGCTTCGAGCGCCCCGACGGCACGGTGCAGTGGCTGATGTGGGAGGTGCGCCCGTGGCGCGACGCCGACGGCGAGATCGGCGGCGTGATCATGTACTCGATCGACATCACCGCGATGAAGCAGGCGCAGGAGGCGATGGAGCGAGCCTCGCAGGAGCTCCAGATCGCCAAGACCACCGCGGAGCAGGCCAACCGCGCCAAGAGCGATTTTCTGGCGAACATGTCCCACGAGATCCGCACGCCGATCAACGGCATCATCGGCATGGCGCAGCTGCTGAGCGACAGCGACCTGGACAAGGCTCAGAAGGAATACCTGAACATGCTCGAGCGTTCGGCGATGTCGCTGCTCGACCTGATCAACGACATCCTGGACCTGTCGAAGATCGAGGCCGGTCGGTTCGAGCTGCACGCCGAGCCGTTCGGCCTGCGCGACCTGCTGGGCAACACGCTGCAGATGCTCGGGTCGCGTGCGTCGGAGAAGAAGCTGGAGCTGGCGTACGACATCCCGCCGGACGTGCCCGACGTGCTGATCGGCGACGCGCCGCGGCTGGCGCAGGTCGTGGTCAACCTCGTCGGCAACGCGATCAAGTTCACCGAGCGCGGCGAGATCGTCGTCACCGTGGCGAACGAGTCGCGCGACGACCATCACGCGACGTTCAAGTTCACCGTACGCGACACGGGCATCGGCATCGCGCCCGAGCACCTGGGGCGGATCTTCGACGAGTTCGCCCAGGCGGATTCGTCGACCACGCGGCGTTACGGCGGCACGGGACTCGGGTTGACGATCTCGCGGCGGCTCGTGGAGATGATGGGCGGGCAGCTCGGCGTGGTCAGCACGGTCGGCGTGGGAAGCACGTTTCACTTCAGCGCGTCGTTCGAGATCGCCGACAAACAACCCGCCCACCGGCACGAGTCGCTCGACGGCGTGCGGCTGCTGCTGGCCGACGACAGCGTAACCAACCGCCGCATCCTCAAGCAGTTGGTGGAGAACTGGGGCATGGCGCCAACCGTCGTCGCCGATGGTGCGGCGGCGCTGGCCGAGCTGACCCGCGCCGCCGAGGCCGGTGATCCCTACCCGCTGGCGCTGCTCGACGCGATGATGCCCGGCATGGACGGCTTCGATCTGGCGCGCCGGATCAAGGACACGCCGAACCTGCGCGGCACGCGGCTGATCATGCTGTCCTCCGCACATCGCTTCGCCGACACCGCGAGCCTCGCGCAGGTCGGCATCCGTCGGTACCTCATCAAGCCCGTCAAACAGTCCGAGCTGTTTGACGCGATCGCCGAAACGCTGGAGCTCCAGGCCCCCACGTCACACGAGACCGGGCGCGACGCGGCGGTGCGCTCGCTCAACATCCTGCTCGTGGAAGACGGCGTGACCAACCAGGTCGTCGCGACGCACCTGCTGGAGCGCGAGGGCCATCGCGTGTCGGTCGCGGGCAACGGCCGACAGGCGCTGGCGGCGCTGCGCGGCGCGACGCGCTACGACGTGGTGCTGATGGACGTGCAGATGCCGGAGATGGACGGCCTCGAGGCCACGCGTCGCATCCGCGTCGCCGAGCGTCAGACCGGCGAGCACGTCCCGATCATCGCGATGACCGCACACGCCATGGCCGGAGACCGCGAGCGGTGCATCGACGCGGGCATGGACGACTACCTGTCCAAGCCGATCCGGCGCGACACGCTGCGCGACGCCCTGGCGCGCAGCGTGACGAGCGAACCCGACGATCCGACGAACACCACTCGGGGCGACCGGGACAGGTCGACCAGCGGCACGGGGCGAGACGACCGTGACGGCGACGGTGACGGCGCCGTGCTCTACGACCTCAACGAGGTGCTCGACCGCACCGGTGACGACCACGGGCTGCTGACCGAGATCGTCGAGCTGTTTGCGAAGGAGAGCGAAGCGGTTTCGGACGACCTGCGCCGGGCGGTGCAAGACGGCGACACCGAGTCGGTTCACCGCCTCGTGCATCGGCTGGCGGGGTCGCTGGGCATCTTCGGGTCGAAGGAGGCCGAGGCGGTGAGCCGCAGCATCGAGGCCGACGAACACGCCGTCGTCGAGCACCCCGAGTCGATCGAACACCTGCTGGACCTGCTCAGGCGGCTGATCCCGCAGCTGCGTCAGCTGGTGGAGCGTCGGCGTCCGCCGGACGGGTCGGGCTGAGCCTTGCCACGTTCGTGAATCCGCGTAGGCCTTTTGCCGTCGACGCCACCCCCCGCCAACCTAAAATCATCACAAACACACGTTGTGGATTTGACCTGTGGCGACGATCGATCGATAACACAGGCCACGTGAACCCCCCGCCGAGCGCCCCGCGCAACCGGCGAGTCCCTCACTCATGAGGAGCGATCCGATGGCAGGACACAAACCCCGCAAGGACCGCGAAGCGGTCACGTTCTACACCTACCCGAAACTGTTGTTCACGTGGCCGCTGATCGTCGCCGGGCCGCTGCTGTACTTCCTGCCGCAGATCCCGCTCATCGGGTGGACCTACCTGCTCATCATGCTGGCGGTCATCATGACCATCAGCGTCGACGTCGAGCGCAACTACGCGTTCGTGTGGGTCGTGATCGCGGGCCTGCTGTTCTTCGCCGGACGCTGGCTGAGCGACGCGTACGACATCATGGTCTTCAAGGCGATGTATGACTTCTTCGACGGCCTGAACGCCCACTACGACAGGGGGTTCGGCATGGCGCTGAGCATCCTGCTGGCGATCCCGTTCGCGATCATGATGGTGTGGGTGCGGATCAACCACCGCTGGCGGATCTCGCACAACGAGTTTGAACACTACGCGTTCGGCCGGGCCGACGACTCGCTCGCCCGCGGCGCCAAGCGCGTCCGCACGACGTACCCCGACCTGCTGGAGTTCCTGATGTGCGGCGCGGGCACGCTGATCGTCTACAGCGCCACCGGCCGGCAGGAGCTGCGTCGCATCCCGCACGTGCCCCTGCTGTTCCTGGTCCGCCGCCGCATCAACCGCCTGCTGGAGTTCACCGCCGTCACGACCGAAACCGAGAAGGACTCGATCATCGAGGAGGAACTCGACGACGAGGAGGACGGCGGCTCGACACACGAGGAAGAGCTCGGCGGCGAGGAGGCCTCCAGCGGCGACGAGAGCGATCCGCTCTGAAGCTGCGGCAGGCTCGACATAAACCGGGGAGGCCGGCGGTCTACGACGGGGCGTCGCGGCCGCCGGGTCACCTTGGCGCAATTCGTGGGCGTGTCTATACTGCGGAAGTTACTGCGTACGCGCCATTTCCGCGGTGAACGCTCGGGCCGGTGGTGATTCAAAGGAAGCGGATTTGAGTCCCTCTCCTGAAAGCTTGAAACGTGAACAGGCCGCCCTTGCCGCGACGCGCGCACAGGTCTGGCAGCACGTCCTGCTGAAATACAAGATTCTCGAACGACCGGTCTGGGACGCGATCCACAAGGCGTACAACGACGCCGGGGCGAAGATCCAGATCGAGACGATCCTGCACAACAACGGCCTGGCCGATGAAAAGACCATCGTCCAGCTGCGCTCCGCGGCGAAGGTCGAGGTCCTGAAGATGATGCTGCTGCAGAGCAAGGTCATCAGCAAGGATCAGTGGGCCGAGTGTGAACAGCTGCAGAAGCAGAACGCCGGCGTGCCGATCGACAAGATCCTGATCGACAAGGGCTACGTCCGGGAGGACATGGCGAACAACATCAAGGCTCGGCTCCGCCTGATCCTCGGCAAGTGGCCGGACAACGCCGCGCCCGCGCCGCAGGCCAGCGCGCCGCCTCCGCCCCGGAAGGCCGCCGCGCCGCCTCCCCCGCCGACCGCGCCCCCCAAGCCCGGCGGCAGCGCCATCAGCATGGACGCCCTTGAGGACGATCCCGCACCGCCGCCACCGCCGAAGCCCAAGGCCCCCCCACCGCCGCCGCCCACCGCCGCGCCGTCCGCGCCCGGCGGCAGCGCGATCAGCATGGACGCCCTCGAGGAAGACGCCGATGTCGTCGAGCTGCAGGACGAGGACGGCGACGACTACGACATCGACCTGACCGACGAAGAGGAAGCCGAAGGCGCCGCGCGACGCAAGCGCGTCGGCGAGATGGAGTGGACCTCGCAGACCACCGAGGACGCCAACACGCGGATGGTCGGTGAAGCGGAGGAGAACCTGCTGTCGATCGAACGCGAGGAGGAAGACCTCGACGCCATCGACCTCGACGACAGCGAGCCGACCGAGAAGATCATCGTCTTCGACAGCTCGGCGTCGATCTCGCCGGACGCGCGTCCGAAGCCCGAGGGGCCGAAGCTCGTGGCGCCCAAGCCGATCGCGCCGCTGGCGTCAAAGGTGGGCGTGCCGGAGGCGGCCGACGATAAGCCGCGTGTCGAGTGCGAGGTAGCGCCGAACGACCTGGACCCCGAGGCGCGGCAGTTTCTCCAGGCCGCGGTGGAGGCCGGCGCCAGCGACCTTCACCTCACCGCCGGGTCGCGCCCCTTCATGCGCCACAACGGCGAGCTGAACTTCTTCGACGCCCCGCAGCTGACGCCCGACCGCGCCCGCCGCATGGTGCTCGGCTTCATGGACGACGAACAGCAGCAGCAGTTCCTGCGCCACCGCGACCTCGACTTCTCGTTCGACGGCGGCGACGAACTCGGCCGATGCCGCGTCAACGCGCTGATGCAGTTCCGCGGCCCGTCGATCATCTTCCGCATCATCCCCAAGACCATCCCCACGCTCGACGACCTCGGCATGCCCGCCAGCCTCGGCCGCCTGACCGAGTGGACGCAGGGCCTGGTGCTCGTGACCGGGCCCGCCGGCTGCGGCAAGTCGACCACCGCCGCGGCGCTGGTCGACCTGGTCAACTCCAACCGCAAAGACCACATCATCACCGTCGAGGACCCGGTGGAGTACATCCACCCGTCCAAGAACTGCAACGTCACGCAGCGGCAGGTGCCGATCCACACCAAGACCTTCGCCGCGGCGCTCAAGGCCGCGCTGCGTGAAGACCCCGACGTGATCATGATCGGCGAGATGCGCGACCTCGAGACCATCTCGCTCGCGATGACCGCCGCCGAAACGGGCCACCTCGTCATCGGCACGCTGCACACCAAGTCCGCCTCGCGCACGATCGACCGCATCGTCGACGTGTTCCCGTCCGACCAGCAGGCGCAGGTCCGCACGATGCTCTCCGAGGCGTTGCGCGGCATCATCACCCAGCAGCTCGTCCGCAGGGCCGACGGCTCCGGCCGCGTCGCGGCGCTCGAGGTGCTCTACGTCAACACCGCCGTGTCCAACCTCGTGCGCGACTCCAAGACGTTCCAGCTGCCGTCGGTCATGCAGACCGGACGCAAGCAGGGCCAGAAGCTGATGGACGATTCGCTCAAGGAGCTGGCGCAGTCCGGGGTGATCACGAAGGACGACGCGATGAAGGCCGCGGAGAACCCCAACAAGCTGTTCTGACACGGACGCGCACCCACGATGGACGACCCGACACCCATGCGTTTGAGTCACGGTCGCCGGCGGACACCCCCGACCGGTCCGGTCGCGGCTCGGCGTGAGCGTCGTCGCGACGGGAGGGCGCCGTCGTGAGCGACTCCCAAGGCACCGAGATCGTCCTGCAGATCTGGTATCAGGTCGTGATGCAGAACAACCTGATGACCGAGGAGCAGTGGGCCGAGGTCGTCGGCAAGTTCAAGGAACAGCAGGGCCGCATCCCCTTCCAGACGATGCTGATGACCAGCGGGCTGGTCCCGCCGAAGAAGATCCCGCTCATGCGCGTCATCGTCGAGACACGCGTGTGGAAGAACCTGCTGACGCTCAACAAGCTGCTCACCCCCGAGCAGTGGAAGGAGTGCTTCTCGGAGTTCGAGAAGTCCGGCGGGCGCATGCCGATCCGCAGGATCCTCAAGCGCAAGGGCTTCCTCGACGACGCGGTCGTCGCGAAGGTGGGCCAGCGCGTCGCGGCGCTGTTCGGCGACGTCGTGCCCGCGACCGATCCCGCCGAGGCGGCGCGCCCCCCGGCGCCGCCCGAGCCCGTCGAGGAAAAGCAGTTCTCCTTCGAGGAAGCCGCGCCCCCCGCCGCGTCGCCACCGCCGCCGCCGAACCGGCCGGCGCCGCCCCGACCGGGCGCGCAGCCCGCCGCGCCGGGCGCGAAGATCGACGTCCCGCCCAAGCCCGACGACGATCCCCGGCTCGACGACGACGCGTGGCGTTTCCTCTACACGGCCTGCCGGATGGGCGCCAGCGACCTGCACCTCACCGCCGGGTCGCGACCGTTCTGTCGGCTGCACGGCGAGCTGCACTTCTTCGACGAACCGCCCATCACCTTCGAGATGGCCGAACGCATGGTCATGGGCTTCCTCGACGACGAGCAGCGCGAGATCTTCACCGAGCACCGCGACCTCGACCTGTCGTGGGAACACCCCCACCTCAGCCGATTCCGCGCCAACGCGCTGATGCAGTTCCGCGGCCCGTCGATCATCCTCCGCATCATCCCGTCCGTGGTCCCGACCCTCCAGCAGCTCGGCATGCCCGACAGCCTCGAGGCGCTGACCGAGTGGTCGCAGGGGCTGGTGCTCGTGACCGGTCCCGCGGGCTGTGGCAAGTCCACCACCGCCGCGGCGCTGGTCAACTGCGTCAACGAAAACCGCATGGACCACGTCATCACCGTCGAGGACCCCATCGAATACCTGCACCCGTCGAAAAGCTGCAACGTCACGCAGCGTCAGGTGCACCCGCACACCGAGTCGTTCTCCGCCGCGCTCAAGGCCGCGCTGCGTGAGGACCCCGACGTGATCATGATCGGCGAGATGCGCGACCTGGAGACCATCAGCCTCGCGATGACCGCCGCCGAAACGGGCCACCTCGTCATCGGCACGCTGCACACCAAGTCCGCGGCGCGCACCATCGACCGCATCGTCGACGTGTTCCCCGCCGACCAGCAGGCCCAGGTCCGCACGATGCTCGCCGGGTCGCTCCGCGGCATCATCACGCAGCAGCTCGTGCGCAAGAACGACCGCTCCGGCCGTGTCGCCTCGCTCGAGACCCTCTACGTCACCACCGCCGTGGCCAACCTGATCCGCGACTCCAAGACCTATCAGCTGCCTTCGGTCATGCAGACCGGACGCAAGGTCGGCCAGAAGCTGATGGACGAATCGCTCGACGAGCTGGTCCAGAGCGGTACGATCAACAAGGAAGAGGCGATCAAGGTCGCCGAGGACCCCAGACGATTCAAGTAAGGCACCCGACCGCTCGCTTAGACCCGAGAGGCAAACACTATGGCCAAGATCGACGAACTGTTCCGATACGTCAAAGCCAACGGCGCCAGCGATCTGCACCTGCTGCAGAGCCAGCCGGCCAAGGTCCGCGTGCACGGCGAGCTGCACCCCATCGAGGGACACCCCATCCTCACGCGCGACATGCTGCGCACGTACCTCGTCGAGATCTGCGAGCCGGTCCTCTGGGAACGGTACGAGAAGACCGGCGACCTCGACTTCGCGTACGGCCTCGAGGGCGTCGCCCGTTTCCGCTGCAACTACCTCAAGCAGGTCCATGGCTACGGCGCCGTCTTCCGTCAGATCCCCGACAAGATCCTCACCTGCCAGGACCTCGGCCTGCCCGACGCCATCGCCGACGCCGCGCACTACCGCTCCGGCCTCTGCCTCGTCACCGGGCCGACCGGCTCGGGCAAGTCCACGACCCTCGCCGCCATCATCGACAAGGTCAACAAGGAATACTCCAAGCACGTGGTGACCATCGAAGACCCGATCGAATTCGTGCACGAGAACCAGCAGTCCGTCATCACGCAGCGCGAGGTCGGCCAGCACACCGACGGCTTCGCCGAGGCCCTCCGCGCCGCCGTCCGCGAAGACCCCGACGTCATCCTCGTCGGCGAGATGCGCGACCTCGAGACCATCTCGCTCGCGCTGACCGCCGCGGAGCTCGGCCTGCTCGTGTTCGGCACGCTGCACACCAACTCCGCCGCGAAGACCATCGACCGCATCATCGACGTGTTCCCCTCCGGCCGGCAGCCCATGATCCGGACGATGCTCAGCGAGTCGGTCCGCGCGATCTTCTCGCAGCAGCTGCTCCGCAAGGCCGACGGCAAGGGCCGCGTCGCCTGCCAGGAGATCCTCGTCCGCAAGGAAGGCATGTCGCAGATGATCCGCGACGGCGCCATCTCCAAGATCGTGTCGATGATCGAAATGGGCTCGCGTGACGGCATGCAGACGATGGACCAGGGCCTGATGAAACTCATCAAGGCCGGCACCATCTCCGGCGAAGCCGCGTACATGAAGGCCCAGGACAAGAAGATGTTCGAGCAGTACCGCCCCGAAGAACTCGTGGCGTAACCCGGTGCGACCCGCTTCGGCGGGTCGCGCCGTCAGCGTCCCATCTCAACGATGCGCCGGTAGTTGTCCCGGTAGAACGTCGTCCACGCCAGGCGGTCGGCGATCTGCGTGTCCGGGTTCTTCTTCCACTCCGCCTTGCGGGCGAGCAGCTCGTCGCTCGTCAGCGGCATCGCGTCGAACAGCTTGAGCATCTCGGCGCGTTGCGCTTCGTCGGTCGTCTGGTTGATCGTCCGCCACGCGTCGCGCAGGTCGTCGTGGATGTCGATCGCCATCGCGTGCATCACCGGGCCGATCACGCTGAAGTAGCTCGGCGTGCCGGCCGGCAGCGGGCTGGCGATCTCGAAGGGGTCGACCCGGTCGATCATCTCGCCGAGGTACGGCTTGTACACGTCGCGCCGGATGGGCATGCGTCGCAGGCCGAACTTCTCCGGCCCCGCCGCGTGGCCGACCGGCACGTTCCACAGCAGCTGCCCCTCGGTGCTCAGCAGCCACCGCACGAACCGCTCGGCGAGCTGGGGGCGCTGGCAGCCGCGCAGCACGGCGACGGGGTCCGCGGTCACCACCGTCTGCCCCGCCGGCGCGACGAAGCCCACGCGGTCCGCGCCGACGACGTTCGCCTGGTATCGCCCGTAGAAATCGATGCACATGCCCGCCGCCGCCTCGCCCGCCGAGACGTCGAGCGGCACCTTCGAGCTGCTGTTGGAGAAGTACCGCGCGTTGGCGCACGCGCGTCGCAGCGTCGCCCACCCGCGCTCGTAGCCGTAGTTCTGCACGATCGCGTTGTACGTCACCTTCACCGAGCCCGAGTGCTCGGGGTCCGCCAGCGCGATCCACCCCGCGAGCTTCGGGTCGCCGAGGTCTTCCCACGTCTTCGGCTCGGGCACGCCGCGCAGCCTCAGCACGTCGCGGTTGTACACGATGCCGAAGCTCGACAGCACCACACCCCACCAGTAGTGCTCCGGGTCGTACAGCTTGTTGCCCGCGATCGTCGGCTCGGGGTACACCTCTTTGATGAACGCGTCGTCGAGGTCCAGCGGCTCGAGCACGCTCTCCATCTTGCCATTCCACTGCACGCCGGGCTTGAGCTTGAAGTCGAACGAGTAGTCGCCCCCGCCGAACACCACGTCGTACCCCGCGCCGTCCTCGAGCTTGCCCTGCTCGGCCAGCGACGCGTACTCGCTGAGCAGCACGCGCTCGATGTCGCTCGTGCCGCCGATCGCACGCCAGTCGATGTCGACCGCCTCGCCGTACTTCGCCTCGTGCCACTTGCTGAACGCCCGCCCGATCTCGAACCGGATCTGCTCGTTGTGCGGCGTGATCACCACGAGCTTCAGCGCCGCATCTGCGTCCGTCTTCGCCTCAGCCGGACGCCACAACACCGGCAGCCCGACCACGGCCACGAACAGCACCAGCACCACGATGCGCGGGATCCATTCCTTCATGGTGCGTGGATTGTATCACGGTCGCCAGATGGGAATTGCAAATTGATCATTGAGCATTGCAAACGGATCATTGTGCCAGCGATAAGGTTCACCACTGCGATCGCAGCCGCAGGCTTCAGGCACTTTGCAATTTGCAATGACCAATCTGCAATTTCAATTTGCAGTTCCTACTCGACGCGCCCGCTATCACCCAAATCTGACGCAATACACCGGCGGCAGATGCTCCGACACCGTCGCCCACGAGTCGCCCCCGTCGTCGCTCGTCCACAGTGAACCGGTCGTCGAGCCCATCGCCAGCCGGTCGCCGGTCGAGTCGACGTCGAGGCAGTGCCGGAAGATCAGGTCGTACGCGTGCTCCTGCGGCAGGCCGTTCGTCAGCGTCTCAAACGACTTGCCGCCGTCGCGCGTGCGGACCACCACCACCCGCGCGTCCGCAGCCATGCGCTCCATGTCGCTCTTCGCCGGCGCGAACCACGCCGTGTCGCCGTCCGTCGGGTGCACCGCCACCGCGAACCCGAACGTCGACGGCTCGACGTCCTTCAGCTCCACCCACGTGTCGCACCCGTCGTCGCTGCGATACATGCCGCAGTGATGCTGCACCCACGCCCGCTTCGGATCGCCGGGGCACACGACCATGCGGTGCGGGTCCTGCCCCTCGGGCTCGCCCTCCTGCCCGGGCGGCGAATAGCTGTTGTGCATGCCGGTCGACGTCGCGGCCCACGTCGCCCCGCCGTCGCGTGTCTGCCACACGCCGCCGCTGCTGATCGCGATCGTCACGTGCTTCGAGTCCGCCGGATCGACCGCGATCGAGTGCACGCCGGGGTAGTCGAACCCGCCGCCCATCCACTTCGCGCGCCCGGGCTGATCCCACAGCGGTCGATTCAACTCCCACGTCGCGCCGCGGTCGGTCGACTTGAACACCGCGCTCGGGATCACGCCCGCCCACAACACGCCCGGCTCGTCCGCGCCGCCAGGCGTCAGCTCCCACGTCAGCTTCAGCGACCACGGGATCACGATCTTGCGCATCGGACAATAGATGTCCTCCACGTCGTCCGGCTTCGGCGGAAACGTCGGCGGCGTCAGCTCCTCCCACGTCTTGCCCTCGTCGTCACTGCGGTGCAGCTTGCCGCCGAAGTGCCCGTGATCCAGCGCCGCGTAGATCGCCCCGTCACGCGGGTCACGCAGCACCATCGGAACCTGCACGCCGGGAAAATGCACCGACGCGATGCGACCGTCTTCGACGAAGAACAAACCCTTTCTGGTGCCGACGAGGATCATGTGAACACTCCGCGTTGAAGAGGAAATTGCAGATTGCAAAATGAGAATTGCAAATCGCAAAATGGATGCGCGCCGCACCTGGGCGCACATTTTGCATTTTGCATTTTGCATTTTTCAATTTGCATTTCCTTATCCCCCGCTCAGCGCCTGCGCGATGAAGATTTCGTCATCGTCCTTCACCGCTTCGCTCAGCGTCGCCCGGTCCGCGATCGCTTCACCGTTGACGAACACCACCACGTGCGTGCGCACCGCGCCCTGGTCGTCCAGCACGTAGCTGCGCAGCTTCGGGTTGATCGCGAACAGATCCTCCAGCGCCGCGCGCACCGTGTCGCCCGTCAGCCGCGGCGGCGACACGTCGACATACTTCGCAACGTTGGCGGTAAACCCGATCGTCGGCATCGGGAGATCATACCTCTCTCGCGAGTCACGAGGGAATTGCAAATTGAAAATTGAACATTTCAAATTGGTCATTGGAGGCGGCGATCAAACGTACGGCTGCGGCCCTCCGACACTTTGCAATTTGCAATGACCAATCTGCAATTTGCAATTCCCTCATCACGCCCCGCCGCTCGGCCCGCCGCCGCCCGGCTCGTGCGGATCGATCTCCCGCAGGTACTCCCACGAGTAGATGCCCGTGCCGTGGCCGTCGGAGAACTGGAACCGGATCGCGTAGTTACCCACCAGCTCGGCGTCGGTGATCGTCAGCGGCCCGTCGTGCACCGCCGAGGCCGGGAGCACCGTCAAGGGATTCCGCGCCATCTCCTCCCGCAGGTTCTTCATCTCCGCCGACGGACTGTGCTTGCGCAGGAACGCCACCGGAAAAAAGCTGCTCGACCCGTCGGGCCATTCCAGCGTCAGCCCGCGGTCCTTCTTGATGTCCACGTGTTTCGGTCGGTCGGCGTCCATGCCCGGCATTGTAACGCGGCCATTGATCGACGCGCCACGGACACTATGATGGCCGATCCGCGTGCTCGCCACGCTGAACCCTGAACCCTGAACCCTGAACCCTGACTACTGGATCAAACGATGTCTTTGCTGTTCAAGAAGCGTGTGATGACCCCGGGGCCCACCGACGTGCCGCCGGACGTGCTGCTCGAGATGGCTCAGCCCATCATTCACCACCGGACCAAAGCCTTCCAGGCCATCTACAAAGAGATGAGCGAAGGCCTCAAGAAGCTGTTCCGCACGTCGTCGCCCGTCCTGACGATCGCCGGGTCCGGCACGACCTCCTTCGAGGCCGCGCAGATCTCGCTCATCGAGCCCGGTCGCAAGGCTCTGACCATCTCCGGCGGCAAATTCGGCGAGCGCTGGCAGGACGTCTATGACACCTACGGCGTCGAGCAGATCAAGATCAACGTCCCGTGGGGCGACGCCGTCGACCCCGCGCAGATCGAGCAGGCCCTCAAGGACAACCCCGACATCAGCGTCGTCTGTATCGTCGCCTCCGAAACCTCGACCGCGACCTACAGCGACATCCGTGCGATCGCCAAGGTCGTCCAGCAGTCCAACGCCCTGCTCATCGTCGACGGCATCACCGCCGTCGGCGCCCTGCCCGTCGAGATGGACGCCTGGGGAATCGACGTGCTCGTCACCGGATCGCAGAAGGCCATGATGCTGCCGCCCGGACTCGGCTTCGTCGGACTCGGCGACCGCGCCATCCTCCGACTCGAGCAGACCGACGGCCTGCCCTGCTACAACCTCGACCTCCGCAAGTGGCTCAAGAGCTACGAGAAGAACGACGTGCCGTTCACCCCGCCCGTCTCGCTGATCCGCGGACAGAACGTCGCGCTGAAATCCATGGAGGCGATCGGCCTGGACAACATCTGGATCCGCACCGCCAAGCTCGCCGCCGCCACACGCGCCGCGTTCACCGCGATGGGCCTGAAGCTCTGCTCCACCAGCCCCAGCGATTCGGTCACCGGCGCCTTCTACCCCGACGGCATCGACGACTCGAAGTTCCGCGGCGCCGTGCGTGACAACCACGCCATGGCGATCGCCGGCGGACAGGACGGCCGCGGCGCCTCGTGGAAGGGCAAGATCTTCCGCGTGAACCACATGGGATACGTCGACGCCGGCGACACGCTGGCGGCGATGATGGCGATCGAGGCCGAGCTCATCGCCGCGGGCGTCAAGATCACCCCGGGCACAGCCGTCGCCGCCGCCGCGAAGGCGCTCGCCCAGTGAGTTCACTCCCTCTCCCTCCAAGCAGGATATTGCATAGTTGCCTTAAGTGGTGCCTTGTTTGATGGTCAAGGCGATGAGGATCTTGGCGTGAATCCAGCGTCGCACGCGATCGAGGGTTCGGACCCAGCCGGGCAGGTGGTCGAGACCAACCGCGCTGGA
>WGMA01000022.1 GCA_016125285.1 Phycisphaera sp. | reverse complement strand
TATCCCTGCTCCGTGACCAGCGCCACCGCGCCGACCTTGAACGCCTTGCTGAATCGTCTGCGTACTCCGCTCATATCGAGGTCCTTTCCGTTCGGGGCCATCTTACCGCCCCTCGCGCCCACCGTTCGTGGGGAACCTCAGCATCGGAAAAGTCACACCAACACTCACTGGCGGACAAGCCGCCAGTGGCACCCAACAAAAAGCCCGAGGCCTGACGACCTCGGGCTTTCACGGCAAACTTCAACACAAAGGGGGCCACGGTGTGCGGTGTGGAACGATCCGATGCGGTCACGACTCGGTCGCGAACTCCTCGTCGCGGCTCTGCATCTGCGCCTTGAGGCGGGCGAGGATCGACGAGTGCATCTGGCTGACGCGCGACTCGGACAGCGCCAGCGTCGCGCCGATCTCCTTCATCGTCATCTCCTCGTAGTAGTACAGCATGACGATCAGCCGCTCGGCCGGGCTCAGGCCCTTCGAGATCAGGTCCTTGAGGTCGCGCTTCGCGGCGGACGACCACGGGTCGGACTGACGATCGTCGCTCAGCACGTCGATCTCGCGGACGTCCTTGTTCGAGTCGGTCTCGTACCACTTGCGGTTCAGCGACACGACGCTCGCCGCGCCGACGTCCTTGGCGATCTTGCGGTACTCCTCCATATCCATGCCGAGGCGCTCGGCGATCTCCTGCTCGGTCGCGGCGCGGCCGAGCTCCATCTCCAGCTGCTTGCGGGCGCCCTCGACCTTCGACGTGCGGCTGCGGACGAGTCGCGGGACCCAGTCCATCGAGCGCAGCTCGTCGAGGATCGCGCCGCGGATGCGGGGCGCGCAGTAGGTTTCGAACTTCACGCCGCGCTCGGGGCTGTACGCCTCGATCGCGTCCATCAGCCCGAAGCTGCCGGCCTGCTTGAGGTCGTCGACGTCGACCTCGTCGGGCAGCTTCGCGTGGATGCGTTCGGCGTTGTACTTGACCAGCGGCAGATACTTCTCCATGAAGAAGTTCCGCAGCCGCTCGGTGCCCGTCTTGCGGTACTCGATCCACAACTCCTGGATCGGCCGCGCGGCGAGCTCCACGTCCTGGACCGCGGTGGTGATTGCGGTCGATCGTCCATTCCGGTTAATCCGCGCCATGGTCTACTCCTTGACCCCAGTTTGCACACGCCCGCCGCAGCAGCGGGCGCCATCCGTGTTCGTTGCACCCGCGTCCGTGCGGATGGTTCGTGTCCGTTCCCCTGATTCGGCGTCGCGGTGGGTCGCCGCGGGGCCGATGTTTACGTATCGATTCGGCGAAGTGAGCCGTCCGTGCCGGTTGGCCGACAGTCCGTTGTCGGCAGGCCGAGGACTGACGCAATCGCCGTGCCGGTCTGCTGAATCTTTCGCGTCGTCGCGCAGGGCGAGTGCGTGTCGGTGGTTGCGCTCGCGGCCCGTGGGTGCGTCCGTATAACGCGCCGCGGCGCGCCGCAGGCCTTGCGCCGTCGTCGCGCAAGACGTGCGCGTCGTCGTCGGGTTATCACACCGAGTGCGCGACAAGACGCAGCTCCTTCCACTTCTTGAGCTTCAGTCCGAGTGTGCGGACGCCGATGCCCAGCGCGTCGGCCGTGCGCTGGCGGTGGCCGTTGAACCGCGCCAGCGTGCGGAGGATCGCCTCGCGCTCGAGCTGCTCGATGGTCTTGATGTCGCCGCGGCCGGGCTCGGCGATCGACGCGATCGCCGCGTCGGTCAGTCCCGCGCGGCCGGTCGTCGACGGCGGCATCGACGCCGACTCGCCTCGCGTGTCGGCCTCGCCCGCGAGCGGCGCGGCGAGCCACGGCTCGATCAGGTCCGCGTCGATCTCCAAGCCGTCGTCTTCGGCGAGCACGGCCGCCCGCTCGCAGAGGTTCTCCAGCTCGCGCACGTTGCCGGGCCAGGCGTGGTCGCACAGCATCGCCATCGCCTCGGCGCTGAACCGGCGCGGCGTCGACCGGCCGTCGCGCGCCGCCTGAGCGTCGAGGAAATGCGCGGCCAACTCGGGCACGTCCTGCCGACGATCCCGCAGCGGCGGCAGGTGCACCGGCAGCACGTTGACGCGGTAATACAGGTCGCGGCGGAACCCGCCCGACTCGACCTCGCGACCCAGGTCGCGATTCGTCGTCGCGACGACCCGCACGTCGACGTTCATCGTGACGCTCGACCCGACGCGCTCGAACTGCCGCTCCTGCATCACGCGGAGCAGCTTCGCCTGCACGGCCGGGCTGATCTCCGACACCTCGTCGAGCAACAGCGTGCCGCCGTGCGCCAGTTCGAAGCGGCCGGACCGCGTCTGATCCGCGCCGGTGAACGCGCCCTTCTCGTGACCGAACAGCTCGCTCTCGAGCAGGCCCGTGCTCAGCGCGGCGCAGTTGAGGCACAGCATCGGCGCGTCGCGGCGCGGGCTCGCGGCGTGGATCATCTGCGCGACGATCTCCTTGCCCGTGCCCGACTCGCCGGTGATCAGCACCGTGCCGTGACTCGCGGCGATGCGCTGGATCTGGTGACGCACGCGTCGCATCGCGGCGGACTGGCCGACCAGGCGGCGTGCCGGCGCGACGCCGGTGTCGATGCACGCCGCGCCGCTCGCGGGGCGACGCCGGGCGACGCCGCCGCGTGTGATCAGTTTGCGGTGCCGCAGCGCGCGGCGCAGCACGCGGACGAGCGTGTCGGACTCGATCGGCTTGAGCAGGTAGTCGAACGCGCCGTGCCGCAACGCCCCCACCGCCGACTCGACGGTGGCGTGCCCCGTGAGCATCGTCACCGGCAGCTGCGGGTCGTACAGGCGGACGTGCTGCAGCAGCTCGAGGCCGTCCATGTGCGGCATGTTCAGGTCGCACAGCACGGCGTCGGGGCGGTGGCGGCCGATCATGTCGAGCGCCGCGGCGCCGGTGTCGGCGAGGACCGCGTCGATGCGCGCGCGGTCGAGGATCGCGGCGATGCTCTCGAGGATCGCGGGGTGATCGTCAACGATGAGAACCTTGCCCATCAGGCGTCGCTCCCTTCGTGTGAGGGAGCGTTGCGGCCGAGCAGCGGCACGGCGAAGGTGAACACGGCGCCGCCGGTCGTGGCGTTGCCCGCGGAGACCACGCCGCCGTGCGCCTCGGCGATGCGTTTGACGATGGCGAGGCCGAGGCCGTTGCCGCCGTGCTTCGTCGTGAAGGTCGGGTCGAACAGGTGCGGGTGCGACGCGGCGTCGATGCCCGGGCCGGTGTCCTGCACGAGGACCTGCAGCGTGTCGTCGATGGCGCGGGCGACGAGCGTGACGGTTCCGCCGCGCGGCATGGCCTGGATGGCGTTGCGGATCAGGTTGATCAGGGCGTGATGCACGAGCTGCGGATCGCAGACGACCGCCACGCCGGCGTCGTGCACCTTGACCGCGACGGTGTGCGCCCGCAGCTCGGAGTCGAGCAGCTCGATCGCCCGCCCGAGCAACGCGCCGGACTGGCAGCGGTCGAGGTCGGGCCGCAGCGGCTTGGCGAACGTCATGACGTCGCTGGTCATCATCACCAGGTCGCGGACCGCGCCGCGGATGCGCCCCACGAGGCGGCGCTGCTCGGTCTGGCCGTCGAGGTCGTGCATCAGCATGTCGGCGTAGAGCTGGATGGCGGTCAGCGGGCTGCGGACCTCATGGAGGATCGTCGCGCTGATCTCGCCGAGGCGGGCGAGCTGGTCACGCGCCGCGAGCCTGCGGTTGGCGTCGTCGAGCTGCCCGCGCAGCGTGTCGATCTCCGCGAGCAGTTCGGCGTGCGCGCCGTCGATCTCGCGGGTGACCTGGTCGTACGCGTCGACCATGCGGATGAGCGCGTCGTAGTCGTCGAGCTTGGCGTCGACGTCGCCCGCCGCCGGCTTCGCGCCGGTCGGGGCCTGCAGTTGATTGATCTGATGCGGTGTCATCGCGGTTCCCCAGTGATCGCTCAGTCGCCCGCCCCCGGCGTGCGTGATGTGGTGTCGTTAGCGGCCCCGGCTTCGTCTCCCCTCAGCGAAGCGCGGTCCCGCCCGTCCTGCGTGACGATCGAATCGAGCAGCTCGTGCACGTGATTGATCAGCGCCTGCACGCGCGTCTGCGTGTCGGCGTCGAGCGTGCCCCACGCGGTGGGCCAGTCGCGGCGGAACGGCTCGATGCGTCCGCTGATCTGCGCGAGCTGCTCGATGAGCTGCTGCCGCTGCGAAAGGATGTTCAGCAACGACGCCGCCTCGCCCGCCGCGACCAGTTCCGCCTGGCGCTCGCTGAGCTCACGCAGCTCGTAGTAGATGTGACGCTGATGATCGAGGAGTTCGATCAGGCCGTCCGCCCAATCGTCTTCGTAGGTGTCGTCGGTCATCCGTGACCTTGCCTTTCATCGCCGCCCGCCCTGGCAGCTGTGTTTAACCCGTAACGCCCCGCCGCCCCACATTCCCCATCCGCCGCGGCCGGCATCCTCGCCGCGCCGCTCACTCCATTACCTGCGCGACGCCCGAAACGCGCCACGCGTCACCGCCTTCGTCAGTCCGACTCCTGCCTCCCGAGCACGCGGACGATCTCGTCCATGCTGCGCGACTCCTTGAGCTGCGCGATGCGGTGCAGTCGATAGAAGACCGACTCGTCGTAGAGCCGATGCCCGCCGGGCGTGCGATCCACTTCACGGATGAGCCCCATCGTCGTGTAGTTGTGAATCGTCTGCCGACTCAGGCCGGTGTATCGCACGATGTCACCGATCCGAAAGTGCATCGGCGGAATCGCGACCTTGTCTGCCGTTGCTTTGACCATGAGTTTGACCACCAGGTAATTTTACGTTTTATAAATTGTAAAAGTACTGATTTTGCGATCCAAGTCAATAGCGTTTGCCTGTTTTCACGGAAAAAACATGGGATTTGGTGAATCTGCCCGAATAGGGCTACCGGCCGACGGTGGCGAGGGCGAAGCGGGCGGCGGCTTCGAGCGGGCCGACCGCGCGGTTGTAGATCGCCACGCGTTCGATCACCCCGGCCCAGTCGCGCTCGCCGTTCCACTCGTCGCCCAGCACGAAGTGTTGATCGGCGTCCCAGTTGCTCAGGTCGCCCCGCACCGCGTCGGTCTCGATCACAAGCTTGCCGTTGAGGTAACACGTCAGCCGCCCGGCCGCATACGACACGATCACGTGCTGCGGCTTGCCGGTCTGCAGGTCACACAGCGTGACCTCCGGCTTCGATCCGTTGTCGCCGGTGCGTGTCGTGCGGAGGCGCATCACGAGCTTGCCGCCCTCCTGGCCGAGCGTGAAGTCGCGGTGATACGCGTCGGACGAGAGCGAGACGATGCGCGCCGGGCCGGACTGCTTGAGTGAGTCGGGCGCGATGACCGCCTCGATGCTCAGTTGATTCGTTTCGCGGCAGGCGTCGACGATGGCGCGGTCCGCGGCGTCGGCGACGTACGCGCCTCCGGCGAGCGACATGCGGCCGCGCTCGTCGCGCGAGGCCTTGCCGCGCTCGACCATGCGCCAGCGCGCGTCGCCCTTCGCCACCGCGCCGTCGACACGCCGCGCGCCGTAGCCCGCCTTCCACGCGAGCACGAGCCCGGGCGTGTCGGCGCCGGGCCACTCGGTCAGCGCGGCGAGGCGAGCGTCGTCGCCCGTCGGCGCGGCTGCGAGATCGGGCGTCCGCGACGCGCCCCGCGCAACATTGACCTCGCCGCCCCGCTCCCGCAGGTCGAAGCACTTGACGTTGCCCTGGCCGTCCTTGCAGATCAGCCGCCCGTGCGCGAGCACGACGTGCGGCCAGGCGTACGCGCGGAACACGTTGTTCTTCGTCGACAGGATCTTCAGCCCGCCGTGCGTGCCCTCGTTCGACTCGGCCAGCGCCAGGTCGCCGTCGTTCGCCCACACGATGACGCGACCGTCGCGCGTCACGACGCACGAGCCGACGTCGCCGAACTTGCCGCCCTCCCACCGCACCTTGCCCGACGCGGCGTCAACGCAGCGCAGCCCCTTGAACGACCAGTACACGCTGCCCTTGTACACCACCGGGCTGCACGTCTTGGTGAACTCGGTGATCGCCCACACGGACCTGGCTTCGCCGAGCGTGACGTGCAGGCGGACCATGCGCTGGTGGTTGTAGCCGCTGCTGATCAACACGTCGGAACCGATCACCGCGGGCGTCATGTTGTTGTTGGCGAACTCGGTCAGCCACGGGTACGTCGCGACGGTCTTGCCCTCGTTGCCCGCGTCGACACGCAGCACGAGCAGGCCGTCGACGGTCAGCACCGCCAGACACGGCACGCCCTCGACGGTCATCGGCACGAGCCCGCCGCTGTGTCCCGCGACGCCCGTGTACTGCGACGCCCACACGCGGTCGCCCGTCCGTTTGTCGAACGCCATGACCGTGCCGTCGGGGCTGCCGACCTCGACGACGATCCACCGGCCGTACACGAGCGGCGCGGAGGTGTAGCCGTAGTCGCGTCGCCCGCTCGAGCCGACCTTCGGGCGCATCGGCTGGTGGTACCGCTCGTACAGGTTCAGGCCCCACACGCGGGCGCCGTCGCGCTTCGTGTCCCACGCGATGAGCTCGCCGTCGGTGTTCATCGTGTACAGCACGCCGGTCTCGACGTCGAACGACGGCGTCGGCGTCACGCCGCTGTACATCGACTGGTCGCCCGTGCTGTTCCGTGCGTACTGCGGCGCGGCGTACGACTGCGACCACGCGACCGTGCCGGTGTTCAGGTCGAGCGCCACGACCGTGTCGCGCCCGTCGCGCCAGCCCAGCGTGTACACGCGGTCGCCCACCACCAGCGGCGACGTCGTACCCTCGCCCACGTTCGCCGACCACTTCTCCACCGGCGGCCACGCGCCCGCGTCCCAGCCCGAGTCCTCGTCGACGACATCCGTGCGGTCGGCCCCACGCCAGTGGGGCCAGTCGCCCGCGCGCACCGACAGCGTCGCGACCAGCACCAACCCCAACGCCATACCGAATACGCGCCTCGACATGATCCGACTCCCGCCCTCGACCTTCGACTTACTCACCAACGATCGCCCGAGATGTGACACACGATTATACGTCGTCGCGCTCGCGTGTCCTACAATGTGCCGCATCCCCCGGGGAACAACGCGAAAGGGCACACATGCGATTCCACCACGCGCTCCGCACCGTCGCCGCGCTCGGCCTGATCGCCGGCGCCGCCATCAACGTCGCCACCGCCGCCGCCGCCGACCAGCCGCTGCCCGACGCCAAGCCGATCCCCGCGACACGCGTGATCCCGCTGCCGGACGACCAGGCGTCGGTCGTGCACAACGACCGCGAGCTGACGCGCTACCGCTTCGCCCCTGATCTGCACCGCCCCTACTGGTACCCGATCATCGGCCCGTCCGGCGTATCGCACACACGCATGGGTCATCCGCACGATCCGTTCACGCACTCGCACCACAACTCGGTGTGGATCAGCCATCACGATATCAACGGCATCGATTTCTGGTCGGACCACGCGAAGGACGCCGGGCGCATCGTGTGTCAGATGATCCGCGAGTACCACGACGCCGACGACCGCGCGTTCATCCTGTCGATCAACCACTGGGTCGACGCCAGCGGCGCGGTGCAGATGATCGAGCGGCGGCGCAGCGAGGTCGTGCCGCTCGAAGGCGACGCGTGGCTGATGTATATCGACCTCGAACTCGAGGCGCCGAAGGGCAAACCCGTGACGATCGGGCAGAACCCGTTCGGCGTGATCGGCGTCCGCATGGCCAAGTCGATCGGCGTCAACGACGGCGGCGGGCGCATCCTCAACAGCGACGGCGGCGTCAACGAGCAGGCGATCTTCCGCAAGCCGGCGAAATGGGTCGACTACTCGGGCCGCGTGACGAACGACGTGACCGGCGGCGTCACGCTCATGGACCACCCCACCAACATCAACCACCCCGCGCCGTTCCACGTCCGCAACGACGGCTGGATGGGCGCGTGCCTCACGCTCGACAAGCCCCTCGTCATCGAACCCGACAAGCCGCTGCACCTGCGCTACGGCCTGTGGGTCCACGCCGGCGTGCCCGACGTCAACACCGTCGCGAAGGTGTGGGACGCGTTCAGCAAGACGGAACTGCCGGCGATGGAGAAAACGAAGCGGTAACCGCGGGCTGTCCCCGACATCTAAACGACGAAGGGAAAAGCCATGGCTGCGTCTCTCCGACAGCACTATCCCACACGGTGGTACCTGCCGGCGCTGGTGGTCGCGAACATCGCGTTGCTGATCGTCGCGCTGAACTTGCCGTTCATGTCGGTCGCGAAGCTGGTGTTCTTTCAGGAGGACTACTCGCTGATCCACAGCATCCGCGGCATGATCGAGGAGCACAACTACGTGCTGGCGGTGATCATTTTCTCGTTCTCGATCCTCTTCCCATTCGCGAAACTCGCCGCGCTGCTCTACCTGTGGTTCGCGCCGATCGCATCGGAGAATCGGCGGCGGTCGCTGGTGTGGCTGTCGGTGCTCGGCAAGTGGTCGATGCTCGATGTTTTCGTCGTGGCGATCCTCATCGTGCTGACGCAGTCGAAGGGCTACGTCGACGCCGAGCCGGAGATCGGCGTGTACCTGTTCGCGCTGGCGATCGGTTTGTCGCTGGTCGTCTCGCTGCGGATTGAGCATGCGGCGAAGCGCGTCGATGGCGGCGATCCCGCGTGAGACCTCATTTCCGCTTCGGAACGGGATTGAGAGAGGGCCTCATGAAAGGGATAATCCTTCGGCCCCTCTCCCAGCCTCTCCCCAGCGGGGAGAGAGGTTAGTCGCCGAGCTTCGCCGCCGCTTCCTTCCGCGCCTTGTCCATCACGTCCTGGATCGCCACCGGCGCACCACCCCGCCGCTTCGATTCGTCCGCGGCCTCCATGAACGCGTAGATCTCCAGCGTCTCGGCGCTGTCGACCGGCGCCTCGCCCGTCTTGAAGAAATGCACGATCGCCGCGACCAGAGGCTCGTAGCCCATAAACTTGCCGACGGGCTGTACGCGCTTGTCGGTGAACGCCGTGCCGCCGTAGCCGTGCTGTCCCTTACGCGTGCCGCGGAACGTGCCGATGCGGCCGTCGTCCCACACCCCGACGACGAACTCGGAGTCCGGCGTCTGCGACCGCGCGACCGTCTTGCAGCCGGGGCCCATCACGGTGTACAGCGTCTCGACGCCGTGGATGCCGTACCAGAACAGGTCGGGGTGCGTCGGCTCCAGCGACGCCGGGCTGTAGGCGTCGCAGCCGAGCACCTTGCCGAACTCGCCGCGCCGCAGCGCCTGGCCGTTCTCCACCCACCGCAGCGACGACGACGAGAACATCGGCACGCCCTTTTTCTTCGCCAGCTCGTGGATCACGATCGCGTCGACCAGCGAGCCCGCCACCGGCTTGTCGACGAACACCGGCTTGCCCGCCGCGATCACCGGGCGGACCTGCTCGAGGTGCACGCGTCCGTCGTTCGACTCCAGGCACACCGCGTCGACCTTCTCGAGCAACGCCGGGATCGAATCGACGATCTCAACGCCCATGTCCTTCATCTTCTGCGTGTACTCGGGCACGCGCTTCGTGCTCGACTCGATGTCCCTGCTGCCCTGCGGATACGCCGCGACGACCCTGCAGCCGAACGCCGCGTCGCCCTCCTTCGCGTTGTTGAGCGTCTTGGTAAACGCCAGCGCGTGCGACGTGTCGAGCCCGATGATGCCGACCTTGATCGGCTCCGCCGCACGCGAATTCGCCGCGCCGAATCCGACCACCACCGCAACAACCATCACCGCCAGTGCCCTGCTCATCAGATAAGCTCCAATCTGAGTCCGAGGAAAGCCCGGGCGCGGCTGCGCCCGCTGCGGCGGATTATAGCCGAAGAGATGTCTCGTGACATCTTCGTTGAAAAATCATTTTTCAGACCGCCCCGCCTCGGCCAGACGCGACGCGATCAGCTCGTACGTGGCGCGCTCGTCCCCAACAACCACCTTCGCCACGTACGTCTGTTTCCGAGCGACCGCAGACTGCTCGGCGGCGAATCGGGCCTTCTTGAGGTCTGTATCCACGTGCCACTCGGGGTGATAGATGCCGGTCTTGAGGTACGGCGTATACTCGACACCGAGCGTGCCGTACGCGTTGGCTCCTTTCACGTCGACAAGCAATCGGCCGTCCTTCCAGATCTGCGTCAGCCCGTCCTCGCCCGGCGACCACTTCGCGTGGATGATCCACGTCGACCACGTCCCCGGCGTCATCGCCGCGTCCAGATGGCGCTTATCGCGGTCGGCGTCCGGCGCGCCGTAGTAGCGGTGCACCCACCACGACGCGCCCTGGATCGCGATGTCGAGGTTCGGGTGAGTCGGCTTCGAGTTGCCCGGAATCGCGTGCCACTGGATGACGATGTCCGCCCCGGGCGTGTCGTCGATCTTCCAGTCTTCGGGGACGTACATCCGCACGCCGTACCAGCGCTCGTTGAACCCCTTCTCGTGCGGCAGCGAGATCTCGGCGCGATAGCGGTCCGCGACGCGCGGCACGGTGAAACGCACCGCCTTGGTCGTCTCGTCACCGCCCGGCGCTTCGACAAGCGCCAGCCGCTCGGGCTCCGGGTTCGCCAGTGAGTAGCGTCCGTCGATCGACAGGTTCAATCGATCGAGGCCTGTCGATGCGAAGTCGCTTTCGTAGAGGATCGGCGTGTCGTACTTGAACGAATCGCGCGTCGTGAAGTGACGCTCGCGCTGCTTCGACGGCTCGGCGCCTAACGCCGAGGCGATGACGCCGACGACCATCACCGCCGCTACGCCCATACAGACATATCGCATTGCCTGAGCTCCAATCCTTGTCGGCCGCGCCCAGCCGGGGCGGATTATAGCGCGGCGACGCGCGTCGCGGAGCCGGCGGCATCCGTGTGCTAATCAATGCAAGTTTCGTGCAGATCGGCGTGCGGCCACGCGTCAGGCCGCGCCGTCGGGCCTGACCTCTTCGCACTTCACCGGCTTGAGGCGGCTGCGCATCCAGCGGGTGGCGATGAGGTCGAGCAGGCCGGGGATCGCGCGGTTCCACACGCCGTACTTCGCTTCGCCGGCGGTGCGGGCGCGGTGGTGGACGGGCATCTCGACGACGGTGTAGCCGAGCATGCGGGCGTAGACCGGGATGAAGCGGTGCATGCCCTTGTACTGCAGCGGCAGCTGCAGCGCGATCTCCGTCTTGAACACACGCAACGAGCAGCCTGTGTCGCGGATCGTGTCGCCGAGTACGAGGCGGCGGAAGGTTCGGCCGACCCACGACGTGGCGCGACGCACGACGGTGTCACGCCGGTTCGCCGAGCGGTCGCCCTGCACCATGTCGGCGTTTTCCTTCTTGAGCAGCTCGAACATCGCGGGCAGGTCGGCCGGGTCGTTCTGCCGGTCGGCGTCCATGAGGGCGATCAGCGGCGAGCGGGCCTGGCGGATCCCGGCGTGGAACGCGGCGGACTGGCCGTTGCCCTTGCCCGGCGGCGTGTCGAGCATACGGAAGCTGCGCAGCCAGTCGTACTTCGCCATCTCCTCGGCGATCTTCGCGGCGGTGGTGTCGGTCGAGCCGTCGTCGACGAGGATCATCTCGAAGCGGATGCCGCTGGGCTCCATCGCCGCGCGCACGTCCTCGACAAGCCCGGCGATGTTGTCCTCTTCGTTGTGCGCCGGAGCCATAATCGACAGCTGCAGCGTGTCGGGGGATGGAGATGCGTCGTCAGTCATAGCGCGGCCTCCTGCGCGGCGGGTCGAATCCTTCGCCGGGGATTATACAGCCAACGCCCCGCCGCTTGACAGCCAACCGACACCCGCCAAACTGCACACCATGTCCAACATCCTCGTCACCGGCGCCGCGGGCTTCATCGGCTCGCACCTCACCGAACGGCTCCTCGCCGACGGCCACACCGTCGTCGGCCTCGACTGTTTCATCGATACCTACGACCCGGCGATCAAGCGTCGCAACATCGCCGAGGCGCTGGCCCACGAGGCGTTTACGCTCGTCGAGGGCGACATCCGCGACGCCGACATCGTCGACAAGCTGTTCGCCGAGCACCGGCTCGACGCCGTGATCCACCTCGCCGCGCTCGCGGGCGTGCGTCCGTCGATCAGCCAGGCCGCGCTGTTCAGCGACATCAACCTCACCGGCACCGTCCGCCTGCTCGACGCCGCGGTGAAGCACGGCAAGCCGAGGTTCGTGTTCGGCTCCAGCTCGAGCGTGTACGGCAACAACAAGAAGGTGCCGTTCAGCGAGACCGACGCCGTCGACTTCCCGATCAGCCCCTACGCCGCGACCAAGCGATCCGGCGAGCTGCTGTGCCACACGTACCACCACGTGCACGGCCTCGACATCGCGTGCCTCCGCTTCTTCACCGTCTACGGCCCCCGCCAGCGACCCGATCTCGCCATCGGCAAGTTCATGCGACTGATCTCCGCGGGCGAAGCGATCCCCGTGTTCGGCGACGGCACGACGAGCCGCGACTACACCTTCGTGCACGACATCGTCGACGGCGTCATCGCCGCGACCGAGCGGTGCAGCGGCTACGACATCTTCAACCTCGGTTCCAAGCGGCCCATCACGCTCAGCGAACTGATCGAGGCGATCGGCAAGACCGTCGGCAAGGAAGCGATCATCGACCGCCAACCGATGCAGCCCGGCGACGTCGACCGCACGTTCGCCGACGTGTCGCACTCGCACGAAAAGCTGGGCTACGCCCCGCGCGTCACGCTCGAAGAGGGACTGCGGGCGCAGTGGGAATGGCTGAAGTCGACGCTGTAAGGTTTAGCGACGCGCCGCAGGGACGTGTGTTCGGCGCGCCGAGATCGTGTGAAGCACGCCCCTGCGGGGCGTCGCTAAACATTTGACGTGATCACTCGGAGATCGCGTCGTCCTGGTACATCCGGATCGCCTCGGGGTATGCGATCAGTTCCTGCTCAAACACGCGGGCGGCGAGGCTGTCGGGGGTATCGTCGGGCAGGACGGGGCAGCGGCGCTGCAGGATGATCGGGCCGTGGTCGTAGATGTTGTCGACGAAGTGAACGGTGCAGCCGGACTCCTTTTCACCAGCAGCGATCACGGCTTCGTGCACGTGGTGGCCATACATGCCCTGGCCGCCGAACTTCGGCAGCAGCGCCGGGTGGATGTTCATCACGCGGCCGGCGAAGTCGTCGGGGATCTTCAGGAAGCACAGGAACCCGGCCATGACGACGAGGTCGACGCCGGTGTTGCGGATGCGATCCCACACCGCCGCGGAAAACGTGTCGACGTCGGCGTACTCCTTGCGGTCGATCACGCAGACGGACAGGTCGAGATCGAGCGCGCGGCTGACGCCCGCGGCGTCCGGCCGGGAACTGATCACCAGCGCGATCTCGGCGTCGAGGTCGCCGTCGTCGATGCACTCGGCGATGTTGAGCATGGTGCGCCCACCGCCTGAGATGAGGGCGGCGACGCGAATTGGGGTCGGGTTGGATTGATTCGTCATGTCCGTGTGTCCGATTTTTGATCTTAGATTTTTGATCTGTGATCTGGTGCCCGGCTCCACCAAGCCACCCGCACGAGCGGAGCCGCAATCAAAAATCAAAAATCCAAATTCAAGAATCCAAATCTCGTTCGCTACTATAGCGACATGCCCGAGCCCCGCACACGACTGGCCCCGTCCCCGACCGGAGCGTTGCACCTCGGTAACGCGCGCACGTTCCTGATCAACTGGGCGATGGCTCGGCAAAACGGCTGGCGGATCATGCTGCGGATCGAGGACCTGGACGGGCCGCGCATCAAGACCGGCGCCGACGAACTGGCGATCGACACGCTGCGTTGGCTGGGCATGGACTGGGACGAGGGCCCGACGTATCAGCTGCACGACCTGTCGCGGTATCACGCGGCGCTGCAGCGCCTGGCCGACGCGGGCCTGATCTATCCGTGCGCGTGCACGCGGAAGGAGATCGCCGAGGCGCAGTCGGCGCCACACGGCGACAGCCACGACCTGCGCTACCCCGGCACGTGCCGCCCCGCCGAGCCGACACCCACGCGTTACGTCGCCGGCGACGACCAGCAGGCGTGGCGTGTGCACGCGCCCGATGGCGAGATCGTGTTCGACGATGGATTCGCCGGGCGTCAGGCGATCGACGTGCAGGCGACCGTGGGGGACTTCGTCGTGGCGTCGAAGGCGGGACTGCCCGCGTATCAGCTGGCGGTGGTGGTAGACGATCACGACCAGGGCGTGACGCACATCGTGCGCGGCGACGACCTGATCACCTCGACGCCGCGGCAGCTGCTGCTGTATCGGCTGCTGGGCTACGAGCCGACGCCGAGCTACACGCACGTGCCGCTGGTGCTCGGCGAGGACGGGCACCGGCTGGCCAAGCGTCACGGCGACACACGCGTGTCGACCTACCGCGACGCGGGCGTGTCGGCGGAGCGGATCGTCGGCCTGATCGCGGGATGGTGCGGGCTGGGCGAACGCACCGAAATGACCGCCGCGGAGTTCGCCGAGGCGTTTGACCTGGCGGGTCTGCCGCGAGAGAGTGTCACGTTCACCGGCGACGACGACCGGTGGCTCACGGAGGGTTCGCGATGATTCGCACGCACACCAGACTACAGGTCGTCCGCCTCACATTGCTCTCGCTGCTGCTGCTCAACCTCCCCGCATGCGCGGACGACAAGGGCGCGACGACACAGCGTGTGGCGATCGGCGGCAAGACGTTCACGCTGGAGCTGATGCTCAACGACGATCAGCGGGCGCAGGGCGAGATGGGCCGCAAGTCGATCGATCCGAACGGCGGGATGCTGTTCGTCTTCCCCGACGCGGCGTACCGCAGCTTCTGGATGAAGAACTGCTTGGTGGACATCGACCTGATCTATCTCGACGCGCGCGGGCGCGTGGTGCAGGCCAGCACGCCGACGGGCAAGACCGGGCCGTGGGTGACGATGGTCCCGCCCGAGCCGCTCGACAACCCCGACCCGCCGGGCTATCCGAGCCAGTGGCCCGCACAGTTCGCCATCGAACTTAAGGGTGGCGCGGCGGCGGCGTTGAATCTCAAGGAAGGCGACCAGATCGATCTGCCGCTGGATGCGTTGAAGCAGCGGGCGAAGTGAGTGGACAGGGGACAGGAGACGGGGGACAGGGGACAGCGGCGTTACGTTTGACTGTCTCCTGTCACCTGTCTCCTGACCAACTCCAGGTTGTGCACGACCGCTTTGACCAGCATGTCGGCTTCGAGGTTGACCGCGTCGCCCACCTTGAGGTCGCTGAACGTTGTCAGTTCGAGTGTCGTGGGGATCAGCGCGACAGCGAAGCGGTGTGACGCGACGTCGACGTCGGCGATCGTCAGGCTTACGCCGTCGATCGCGATCGAACCTTTCGGAATGATGTAACGCATCATCGCGGCGTCGGCATGGACGACCACGCGGTATTCACCGTCCGCCGATTCGATGGCCTGCACGGACGCGGTCGTGTCGACGTGCCCCTGCACGAAGTGGCCGCCCATCGGCGTGGTCGGCGTGAGGCACGATTCGAGATTGACGCGGTCACCCTCGGCCAGCGTGCCGAGCTTCGTCTTGGCCAGCGTCTCGTGGATGACATCGAAGCCGAGGCAACCGGGCGCGTCGTCGGCGTGAGGAGCGTACGTGAGGCACACGCCGCTGACCGCGACGCTGTCGCCGAGGCTGGGCGTGTAGGACCAGTCGCCGGGATCGACGACGAGTCGCACGCCGGTATCGGTCGACGTGAGCCGCGCGACGCGGCCGGTGGCCTGGATGATGCCGGTGAACATGACGCGAGTATATAGCCCCGAGCTTGCCCGGGGTAACGCGACGTTGCGTCGTCATGCGAGCGCGTCGGTGCGGCGTGCGATAGCCCCCGGCAAGCCGGGGGCTATGTGCGCGACTCGACGACGACCGTCACCGGCCCGTCCGCGACGGACTCGATGTCCATGTGCGCCCCGAACACGCCCGACGCTGTGGTGACACGCTGTCCACACCGCTGCACCAGCGCCTCGAACATCGGCCGCGACACGTCGGGGTGCGCCGCGTCGGAGAAGCTCGGGCGTGTGCCCTTCCGCGTGCGACCGGCGAGCGTGAAGTTGGGGATCAGCAGCAGGCCGCCGCCGATGTCGGTCACGGAGAGGTTGATCTTGCCGTCGTCGTCGGTGAACAGCCGCAGCGTGCACAGCTTGTCGGCGACCCACGCCATGTCGCCGTCGGTGTCGCCGTCGAGCACGCCGACGTAGCAGAGCAGCCCGCGCTCGATGGCGCCGGTGATCGCGTCGTCGACCACGCAGACGGCTCGATGGACTCGGCTGATGACCACACGCATGTCACGCCTCCTCGTAGCGCTTCAGCGCATTGCGGTAGACGTCGAGCAAACGATCGCGTAACGCCGCGGGCTTGCGCACGATCACCTGGTCGCCGTAGCCCAGCAGCCACCACGTGATCTCGTTGAGGCCGTCGACCTCGAACGTCATCACGCACCGGCCGTCGTCGAGCATGCGGTGCTGCTGCGTGTGATGCCAGCGGACGTCGGATACGTTGGTCGCGACCTTGCGTGCGAACTCGAGCTCGACCTTGTAGACCTTGCCCTCGGGGATCATCTGCCACGCCTTGCCGAGGTACGCGGCGATGTCGAACGGCTTGGCGAGGCGGAACGTGCGATCGGTGGGCGTCAGGCCGCGGATGCGCGACAGCTTGTAGATGCGCAGGTCGTCCTCCGACTCGCTGTGCCCGATGACGTACCACGCGCGCACGGCGTAGTGCAGGTGGTACGGGCGGAGCGACACGTCGATCTCGCTGCGGTCGAAGAGGCTGTAGTACTTCATCGCCACGACGCGGCGCTCGTCGATGGCGCGCTGGAGCGTGGCGTAGTGGTCGGGGTCGCGCTGCGGGATCGCCGACGGCGCCTGGCGCACGGTCACGTTGCCCATCATCTCGCCGCACACGTCGCGGATCGCGTTGGGCATCATGCTGATCAGCTTGCGGACCGCCTCGACGGCGGGATCGAGCAGCGGCTCGCCGCGACGCTCCTCCGCGGCCTTGGCGAGCATCATCAACCCCATCGCCTCGGTCACCTTCAGGTTCACCGGCGGGAGGAAGAAGCTCGACGCGATGCGGTACTCGCCGCGCTCCGCGTCGTGATAGCACGGGATGCCCGCGGCCTCGATCGTCTCCAGATCACGGAACAGCGTCCGGCGCGACACGCCGAGCTCCTCGGCGAGCATGGCCGACGTCATCGGCGCGCCGGACTGAAGGATCGTGATCAGTCGGATGACACGGTGGAGGCGGCTGACGTTCATTGAGACCACAACTCACAGCAGTTTGAAAGTGGAGTCCCCTAGTCAGAGAACTCCGCGTCCCAGCCCTTCACAACATTATCACCTATGTCCTCGATAGGCACGTACCACGCGGCGAGCAACGCGCGGTACTTTGAATCAGCCGCGAACCTTCCCTTTGCCTGATTCATCGCAAAGCCCGCCTTGTCCACAAAGCGTTTCAACTCTGTCGGTCCGCCCGAGATTGTTGGATCATCAAACTCACACCAGGAATGGCCAAAGTAACCTGGATGTAACTCTACTCTCACTACCGTGCCGGGCGAGTAGTCGTCAAGGGAAACCCTAAATCCAACAGTCCAAAGTCTAGTGGAACCCTTTGTTCCCGGAGGAGTGGATAGCGCGACATACTTCTCATAATGATTTGACTCGCGCCGTACTACAAAAGAGTCGGTGACCACCAAGTCGAACGCCTTAGCCGGCTCATGGTCGAATTCAACATTGCCGTAGACAACAACCCCGAAGAGCATTCCAGAGAGTCCAAAGGCACCCAGCGTGTGTGCAATCGCGTAAGCGACCGACTTGCCGGTACGACTTCGCCAAGAAAGGTACGGAACGGCGCCTAGAAGGACGACACACCAAAGACCAACGGTCACGGCGTACGCCGCTGGGAACTCTACATCCAATCCGAATCCGGATCGACTCATCAGCAAAATCGACACGGCCGTCGCCCCCAGACAGAAAACAAGCGAAGCGATAACACTGCCACACTCGCCTAGCGTCAGCTTCGATTCCGGGGCCCGACGCGGCAATCGTGTTGAACTGGCCTGCTCAGCTTTCATGTTGCTGAACTATACGTAGAAAAAGAGTCTCACAGGTGCGAACATCCCTGAGATGACTCGCACAACTGGGTCGCACTCTTGAACCGAAGACCGACTAACCTTCGAGCTGGTCGATGATCCGCTGCGTGAACGACATGAGGTTGTCGGAGCTGAAGGCGGAGGCCGTGCCGAGGCGGGCGTTCTGGGTGTGGCGGAGCCAACGGGCCTGGCAGCGTTGCATCTCGTTGATGACGGACTTGGCGCCGGCGGGGTCGGGGCGGAGCAAGTGGCGACGGTAGGCGACGAGACCGGTGAGCAGACTGCGGAGCGTGGCGACGAGCGTCTCGTAGTAGTCGAGCGACTGGTTGATGTTCCGCGGCAGGCCCTCGGCGTGCTGGACGCCGGCGTGGTCCTCGGCGAGGCGGTGTTCGGCGGCGGCCTTCTCGTTGACCACGTCGTCGAGCGCGTTGGCGGGCAGACGCTGGATCACTGCCCAAGCGGCCTCGGCGTCGATCTGATCGTCCTGCACGACGTTGCTCGACGGGAACCACGGCGTGCCGCGGCGCAGCGCGTACGGCCCGATGTAGAACGCCTCGCGCGCCGTCTGCGGGCTGTCGCGCAGGACACGCAGCATCGCGTCGGTCGCGGCGGGCTGATCGCAACCGAGCCGCTCGTTGATCCACGCGCGGGCGAGTGTGTCAATGTCGACCTTCGGGTCGGCCGCGAGCTTCGGCACGGCGTAGACGTTGGCGTCGATCCACGTCTCGGCGTCGGGCGTGATGTAGGGGCCGCGCCAGCCGCCGCCGCGTACCCACGCCCACAGCCCCGCGAGGTTCACCTTGTCGCTGACCTCCGCGAGGCCCGTCGTGCCGCCCATCTCCGGCATGCCGTCACGCCAGAGCGGCGCCTGATAGTTCGGCACCGCGCCCTTCGCCTCGAACTCGCGCTGACACTGCAGCTCGTAGATAATCGGGCGATCGGCGCACACCAGGCTGGACGGATTCCACCGCTGAAAGCGCCAGAAGTCGGTCTGCGTGAACTTGAACGACAGGATGAGCCGATCGTCCTTAGGCAGCTGTTCAACGACGCGGCTGCAGAGCTCCGGCGTGTCGTGCATGCCGCCGGGCTTGACGTTCCACGCCCGCACGATCAGCTGACGCTCGAGGCGGCCGACGACCAGGTCGTAGAAGTAGCGGATGAAACGCACGAGGCGATCGGCCCGCCCCATCGCACTGCAGCGCGAGCAGTGCGGCGAGTAGATGTCGTTGCCGACGAGGTAAGGCAGTTTCGCGGCGTCGGAGTCGCCGAGCCGCAGCACGACGCCCTTGACGTGGTCGATCCGGCTGAGCAACGCCTCGAGGCACTGGCCGGTCATCTCGAGCAGTTCGTCCGACGCCGGGCAGAGCATGGTCGGCGTGTGATTGATGCAGGTCAGCGCCGAGCCGGTCAGCTCCGCCGCGAGCACGGGCGCGTCGTAGGTCACCCACGCGCCGAGCCCGGCGGTGTGGGCTTCGGTGATGGTCTGCTGCACGGCCTCGTACTGATCACCGACCCAGCGACGCAGTTCGCCGAGGGTGAGCGTGTCGGGCCCGAGCAGGCCGCTGAGTCCGGTGGTGGGATAGACGATGAGGTCGGTGTAGCCAAGCTCCGCGAGGACACGCGGGTCGCGATAACGTGTCTGATGCGGCTGCTCGCCCGGATTGTCGAGGATCATCGCCAGCGTGAGCATATGCTGAATCTTTTAGCAGGTCGTGAGGCGTTTGGCTATGGAATTCCATCGTGCAAGACGCGTGCCGGGAGCCGTTTAGCGTGTCGACTCCGTCGCGTCCTCACGCATCATCCCGCCCGGCGTGCGTAAATCACTGCCGGTCGAACGTCTATTCCTTCATATGTACCCGGCCGTCGTCCGCGACCTCAACCACCCCGAGTTCGGTCAGCGCCAGCAGCGCCGCCTGCTGCTCGGCCTGCTTCTTGTTGTTGCCCCACGCCGAGGGGTAGCGTCGCCCGCCGATCTCCGCACAGACCTCGAACGCCTTGCTGTGATCGGGGCCCTTCTCGTCGAGCAGGCGATAGGTCGGCAGCTCGTCGAGGTGCTTCTGCGCGTGCTGCTGGAGGACGGACTTAAAGTTCTGCTGATGCGCCGAGTCGGCCGCCTCTTCGATGATCGGGCCGAGGTGCTCGACGATGAAGTTGCGCGTGACCTCGAGGCCGGCGTCGAGATACAACGCGGCGACGATAGACTCGTAAACGGCGGCCGCGAGGCTGGACGGCAGCTTTTCGCGGCCGCTCATGCCCTTGCCGAGGATCAGCAGGTCGGTCAGCCCGAGCTTGTCGGCCAGCTTGGCGCAGACACGCCGGGAGACCACGGCGGACTTGATCTTCGTCAGGTCACCTTCCATGCAGTCGGGATAGTGGTGGAACAGGTACTCGCAGGTAACGGCGCCGAGGATGGCGTCGCCGAGGAACTCCAGCCGCTCGTTGGACTGCCGGCGATCGTCGGCTACCGACGAGTGCGTGATGGCTTCGGAAAGCAGCGCCGCACTGGCAAATGTGTGACCGAGGATCTCCTCGGCACGCTGTCGAACTTGAGGGTCGATTTCACACATCATGTGGTGACTGCGAGCCGATCTCCGAAGAACCCCAGTGGATTGTACGCCGCGAGAGCACCCCGCATAGATTACTGATGATCACGGATTTGTCGAGACCACCCATGCGCCCCTACGATCGCTTGTCAATGCAACACACCCCCGGTACCTTTGATCGCATGTTCAAGTCACCTCGGATATTGCATCCGGCCACGGTGGGGATCGCGCTGCTCTTTATCACAACCACCGCCGTTATCGCGGCGGATCCGCCCGGGTTCAACCCCAAGCGGCACATGCACGCGTCGGAAGTCCGGCCGGGCATGAAGGGTTATGGTCTGACCGTCTTTCACGGCGTGAAGATCGAGCCGTTTCCCCTCGAAGTGGTCAGCGTCGAGCGCGGGTTCGCGGCGGACAAGTCCGTCGTGTGGATCCGCTGCACGGGGCCTCAGATGCAGCTGACGGGCCCGGTTCAGGGCATGAGCGGATCGCCGATCTTTCTGTGGGACGACGGCGGCGAACACAAGCTCGGCGAGGGCGGCCGCATGATCGGCGCTTTCGCGTTCGGGCACCGCCTCGGCAAGGACTGCTACGTCGGCGTGCAGCCGATCGAGCAGATGCTCGACGCGGGCAGCCGGCTGAATCAGGAACGCGCGATCAAGTCCGCCAACGCCGAAGGCCACACCGGCGTGCGTGACACGACGCTGACCTCGGCGTGGCGCATGGCGCAGCGTGCGGGGCTCGACGAGACGCAGACGTGGCGGCTGAAAGCCCTCAGCGACCTGGCGGGCCTGACGCCGCCGAAGCCCGGCGTCGGCAACGCCGCGGCGGAGCTCGCGCCGCTCGGCGCCGGCGCGCAGCGTGAGCACATGGCGCTGCCCGTCGCCGTGCCGACGGTCGCGCAGGCCGAGCTGCTCGAACCGCTGTTCGCGCCGTACGGCTTGCAGCCCACGCCGATGCAGGTCGGCTCGACGTCGAACCTCCCGCCGTCGTGGATCAACAAGGACGCCGTCAAGCTCGAGCCGGGCAGCGTGTTCGCGATCCCGCTGGTGTCCGGCCCGATCGAGATGGCCGCGATCGGCACGACCACCGAGGTGCTGCCCGACGGCACGGCCCTGGCGTTCGGCCACCAGATGTTTCAGCAGGGTGACATCGACATCCCGATGGCGACCGGCTTTGTGCACTTCGTCCAGCCGAATATCTCCGCCAGTTTCAAGCTCGGAGCGTCGATCAAGGTCGTCGGCTCGATGCTGCGTGACGAGCAGTCCGCGGTGATCGGCAAGCCCGGTGCGCCGTACCCGACGGTGCCGTGCAATATCAAGGTGAACTGGCCCGACGCCACGCAGAACCGCGAGCACCACTACGTGCTGACGTATCACACGGGCCTGCTGCCGCAGCTGATCGGCGGCGCGGCCTCCGCGTCGCTCACCGCCGACACCGCCCTGCCGCTGCTCAACACGCTGAAGGTCAAGAGCAAGGTGACCTTCGAGAACGGCCGCACGCTGGAGATCAACAACACGATCCCCGGGGCGAATCCCGCGCGGGCGCTGATCAACCTGATCTCGCCGGTCGCGACGCTCATCGAGAACGAGTTCGGCACGCTGAAGGTCACCGCGATCGACGCGACAATCGACGTCGCAGACGATCTCGAAGCGGCGCAGGTGATCAACGTCACGCTCGACCAGGACACGGTGTTCGCCGGCAAGACGCTCGTCGCGCACGTTCGCCTCAAGCCTTACCGCGGGCCCGAACAGCTCAAGCGTGTCGAGCTGAAGATCCCCGACGACGTGCCCGACGGGCAGTACCAGCTGATGATCGGCGGGTCGATGGTGTACCGTCAGCTTCAGCAGATGCTGCGCCCGCACAAGATGAATGTCGCCAACGCCGACGAGCTGTTTGACGCGGTGCAGGAGATCACCGATCTGAAGGACGACCGGCTGTACGCCGTGCTGCGTCTGGGGCCGTCGAACAACCTAGCGATCGGGCGCAGCGAGCTGCCGCGGCTGCCCAGCTCGCGCGTGGCGCTGCTGGCGGTCAAGACGTCGACCCGCACGACCACGTACAGCGACTCGGTCGAGGCGACGCTCGACGTGCCCTACGTCGTGCTGAATCAGGCGTCGCTGTCGGTCAGCGTCGTGAACCCCGAAACCGCGTCTCAGACCGCGCCGCCGCCGCAGCCCTGAGCTTACGCCCGGCGCGAACAGCCCCCGTCAACAACCCCGCGGCACGATGTCTGCCGCGATGAACCGCAGGAGTCCGCACGTGTCCAACCGACGTTCGATCTCAACGCCCCACGCCGCGTCGTGGTCCACCGCAGTCGCGGTCATGCTCGCCTGCTCGGCGGTCGCGCTGGCCGTTCATCCCGGCGAGTGGAATCACCGCACCGAGGCCGACTTCGAGCCGGCCGAGACCGAGAACACCGTGGTCACCAGCTACGGCGAGATCACGCTGGCGCGGGCCACCGAGGCGCTGGGCACGCTCGAGGGCGACGACTCGATCGTCTACGACATCGCCCGCGCCGCCGACGGCAAGGTGTTCCTCGCGGTCGGCCCCGAGGGCAAGCTGATGAAGATCGACGGCGACAAGGTCGCGCCCGTCGACGAGTTCCCCGGCTCGCAGGTCTTCGCGCTGACCAGCACGGCCAAGGGCCTGTGGGTGGCGGTCAGCGGCGCGCCGTCGCGGCTGGAGCTGCGCAGCGGCGCGGACATGAAGCCGACACGCACGATCGAGCTGAAGGACGTCCGCTACGTGTGGGACATGGTCGTGGTGGGCGACACGATGTGGTTGGCGACCGGCCTCGAGGGCCAGGTGCTGGCGCTCGACCTGAACAAGAAGGACGCCGAGCCGAAGGTGATGCTCGACACGAAGCAGGACAACATCCTGTGCCTCGGCAGCGACCAGCAGGGCCGCATCTACGCGGGCACCGACGGCGAGGGCCTGGTGTACCGCATCACGCCGAAGGGCGACACGGCCGAATCGTTCGTGCTGTACGACGCGGGCGAGCCCGAGATCGGCGCGCTGCTCGTGCTGAACGACGGCACGGTCTACGCGGGCACGGCGGACGCGCGTCAGGCGCGGCCGGGCCGGCTGGAAAAGGCGTCGACCGAACCGAAGGGCAAGATCGAGAAGCCCGCCGGCGGTATCAAGGAGCCGTCCATCCCGAACGTTCCGCCGAAGGCCGAGCCCAACGCCCCGGGCAAGGCGGCTGCGAACGGCAAGCCCGCCAAGGGCGACGCCAACGACAAGCCCGCCGACGCGCCCGAAGTCGCCAAGGCCGACACGCCGAAGCCCGGCGACCAACCCGCGCCCAAGCCCACCGCCGAGCAGTACGACCAGCTGCGCAGCGAGATCGGCAAGCGGCTGGAGCAGGCGCGTCAGTCCGGCGCGATCAAGCTGCAGGCCTCGCAGACGACGACCAGCCGCGCGGTCACCAGCCGCTCGTCGGGGCCCGCGCTGCGTCGTCCCGGCGCCGCGCCGTCGAAGTCCGGCAACGCGATCTACCGCATCAACACCGATGGTTTCGTTCGTGAGATCTTCCGCGAGTCGGTCATGATCCTCCGCATCGTGCAGATCGACGGCTCGCTGCTCGTGGGCACCGGCAACGAGGGGCAGGTCTACCGCGTCGACCCGGACACCGAAGAGGTGTCGATCCTCGCGGACCTCGAGCCGCAGCAGATCCCGGCGATGATCGACGTCGGCGCGGGCGAGGTGCTGCTCGGCACGGCGAACCCCGGCAAGGTGCTGCGTCTGAAGGACGACTACGCCAAGCAGGGCACACTGTCGAGCGCGACGCTCGACGCCAAGCAGATCAGCCTGTGGGGCAAGGTGCAGGTCTCCGGTGCGACGGCCGGCAAGTCGACGATCCAGATCCAGACCCGCAGCGGCAACGTCGCCGACCCCGAGGCCGGGTCTTGGTCCAAGTGGTCCGACCCGCAAACCGTGGCGCTGACCGGCGGGCAGAGCGCCTACCTCGACGTGTACAGCCCCACCGCTCGATTCCTGCAGTATCGCGTGGTGCTCAACTCCGACGGGAAGAACACGCCGCGCGTGCTGGGCGTCGCGCTGAAGTACCTGATGCCGAACCTGCGTCCGAAGGTCGAGGAGATCAAGACCGATCACCTCAAGCCCAAGCCCAGCCGCGACAGCGACGCCCCGCAACCGCAAACGATCGTCAAGGTCGAGTGGAAGGCCGCGGACGCCAACGGCGACGCGCTGGTCTACACGCTCGAGGCCCGCCCGTTCGCCGAGCCCAACACGCCTTTCGTCCCGGTCGCCACCGACCTCGGCGCCAACACCTACGAGTGGGACACGCGGACGATGGCCGACGGCCGGTACGTGCTGCGGGTGACCGCCAGCGACGAGCCGGACAACATCGCCGACCAGACGCTGACCGCGACCCGGATCTCCGACGCGGTGATCGTGGACAACACCCCGCCGGACATCCACGACCTCAAGGTCACCGTCGCCAACGGCGTGGCGACGCTCACCGCCCGCCTCACCGACGCCCTGAGCCCGATCACCGAGGCCCGCTACCGCGTGGGCGGCGACGAGGAGTGGAAAATTGTTCTTCCGGCGGACCTGATTTACGACTCGACAAACGAAAACCTTGCGGTTAAGATTCCCGGTCTTGCCCAGGGCGACCACGTGGTCGCCCTCAGAGTGACGGACGCGTTGGGCAACACCCGATACGCGTCGAAGAACGTTACGGTGAAGTAAACCCGAAGGCGGGTCGACGGAGTAGACCGATGGCAGTGCATTACTCGCGTAAAATCTCGAAGCGCAAGCGTCAGCGCCACTTCGGATTCCGCGCTCGGATGAAGACGAAGAACGGCCGCCGCGTGATCAACGCCAAGCGTCGCGCCGGTCGCCACCGTCTGTCCGCCTGAGCCGCGCCAAGAATTCCCCCACCCACAAACCCGGATCGAAGTTAGCGACAGGCTGTCGTATGCCTGTGTCGGTTAACAAATGATTCATGTACATGCCGCTGCGCCGCCGATAAGATAGGCGGAAGTTACGCAGGCATGGATGCTGACCTATGGCACGTCAAAAGGCCCCCAATCTGGACGCGTGTCCTTTCATCGACGACGATGACCCGCGTTGCGCCGACCACTTCAAGCTGGAACACCTCTCCGATGCGTTTCGCCTGTGCATCGGCGGGTATCGCGGCTGCCCGACGTTTTACCGTCTGCAGCGCCAGCAGCCCCAGCGACTGATCACGCTTACCGCCCATGGCCAACCTCTTCAGCCAACCGGTACGTGACTTTCTGGCCTACCTCCGCGTGGAGTGCGGCCTGTCGGCCAACACCCTGGCGTCGTACGAGCTGGACCTCAAGCGCCTCGTCGCTTCACTCGAAGCCCGTGGCGTCACCGATCCTGCCTCCCTCAACACCGAACACCTGATCCAGCACCTGCGCGACTTGCGGTCCGACGGCATGGCGTCCAGCTCCGTCGCGCGACACCTCGCCACGTTCCGCGCGTTCGGCCGCTTCCTCGTGTTCTACCGCTACGCCGCGAAGGACCCCGCCGAGCTGCTCGAACGCCCCGCCACCTGGCGTCGCCTGCCGCGCACGATGCACTCCAAGCAGATCGACCGCCTCCTCGAAGCCCCGCAGCCCACCGACCCGCTCTACCTGCGTGACCGCGCCATGGTGGAGATGATGTACGCCACCGGCTGCCGCGCCTCGGAGGTCGGCGCCATGGACCTGGCCGACTTCCACGACGATCTGGGTGTCGTGAAGATCACCGGCAAGGGCAACAAGCAGCGCATCGTCCCCATCGGCAAGCCCGCGATCGCCGCCGTGCAGGACTACCTCCGCGACCAGCGACCGGCGCTGGTCAACGCGGAAAAGCCGTGCGGCGCGTTGTTCCTGACGCAGCGCGGCACCGCCGTGGACCGCTTCGTCGTCTGGCACGTCATCAAACGCCTCGCCCGACGCGCCGGGCTCAAGGACGTGCACCCGCACACCGTCCGCCACACCTTCGCCACGCACCTGCTCGGCGGCGGCGCCGACCTCCGCGTCGTGCAGGAGTTGCTCGGTCACACCCACGTGACCACCACGCAGATCTACACCCACGTCGACCAGGGCCGACTCAAGGCCGTGATCAATCAGTTTCATCCACGGGGTTAAGTGGGAACTCGGATCGCGGAACTCGGAACTGCTGCTCATCTGACGATTGATGGACAACGCACGCGGTGTCTACGTCCGCGTTCCGAGATCCAACTTCCGCGTTGCGCTTACTTGTCGCGCTCGAGCAGCACGAAGATCTCTTCGTCGTCGCTCGGCTGCGCGATGCCGTCGGTGTTCGGCGTGCCGTCGTCCTTGGCGACCCACTCCAGCTCAAAGTCGGGATCGCGGTACCAGGCGCCGTGGCCGTCGGCGAAGATGCGGTTGTAGCCGTCGTAGTGACCGTAGCGGATGCCGAAACGTGGATCGGGCACGTCGACGTACCACACCATCGTGGTCGGCATCAGTGTCGTGAGCTGCTTGCGATTCTTGTAATAGTAAGACGGCGAGCGGTAGTTGTACGATGAGATGATCCGCTTGTGCGCCGCGGCCGGGTCCGCCCACCAGCTGCCGCCGATGCCGTTCCAGAAGTTCGGCTCGTTGGAGTCCATGCAGTGGTACGGCGTGTTCCACGGCGTCACCGCGGACGACGTGTCGAGGCTCGGGCAGTGGATCAGCGCGCCGAGTTGCCGAACGGGCAGCGTGCCGTTGTCGACCACGAGGCCCAGGCCCTGCGGCTTCTGCGAACCGCCGAGGAAGCTCGTCTTCCAGTCGTAAGCCCACTGCGCATTGTCCGCCGACCAGTTGCCCGGCTGAAGGCCGTCCTGCGAAGGAGGCAGCTTGGCCTGGTGTTCGTTGGCGTACATGTACGCGGCCTGAATGATCGTGCGCTGGTTGGTCATGCACACCGTGCGCCGCCCCAGTTCGCGCGTCTTGGACAACGATGGCAACAGGATCGCGATCAGCAGCGCGATGATCGCCACCACCACCAGCAGTTCGATGAGCGTGAATCCTCGGTTGTTTCGCATCGGTCAATTCCCCGTCGGCGCGACATGGAGCCAGCCTGGGCGGCTCGCTAATAGATATACTTCATCATATATTGCGTCGTCGGTCAAGTCCGATTTTGCGAAGCGCACACCGTCGCGTCACGTGTTCGGCTCGCGGATGAACTGCAGACCCGCCTCAAAATTCTCACCGATGGGCCGACAGTACACCACCTTCGCGCGCATCAGCAGGTGCTCGGCGCCGGGCTGCGGCAGCATCATGCTCACCACCTGTCCGCGTTCCAGGGATTGCGGTAACACGATGCTGATACCGCCGTAACAGATGTTGCAGCCCCGCGCCTGACACGCGTGGGCGCAGCGGATTTCGTCCGTCCAGGTGACGCAGATACGGAACGGGAACGACACGCGCTCGTGGGCACGGCGATCGTCCGACGCGTCAGGCGACCCCGATGGATCGTCCAAGACCCGCAAGGCGTCGGCTAATCGTCTGGTTGTTTCGGATGGCGTGGCAATGCTTACTTGAACCATGATTTGCTCCAGTGTCGCGAGGTGAGTCGGGCAGTTGAGCCAGACTCACATCGGCCCTTCCGCGATCAACTTGAGCACCCGGCGAAAACTGTCTGTGTCAGGGGACGGCGAGGTCGCGTCAGACCTCGACCGCCTCGTCATCGTGCGATGTGTCGCCGCCGCCGTCGGCGTCGGGCACGGCGTCGGGCGGCGCGGCCTCGACCGGCGCCGCCGCACTCACCTGCGCCGCGTGGTCGCGCATCACCTGCCGCGTCACGTCCGCCAGTGTCTGCGCCCCGGCGATCCTCACCTGCCCGGCGTGCAGGTCCTCGACAAACTTCCACGCGGGATCGGGCGCGGCGTCGGCGTCCGGCCCCTCGCGTTCGGGCAGCAGCGTCCGCGCCGCGTCGATCACCCGCGTCAGCGGGATGTCGTCCGCGGGGCGCGCCAGCGTGTAGACCGTCGCCGCGGGGTGCTGCACCTCGTGCACCAGCCCGGCGGACTCCAGCGCCGTCAGCAGCTTCCGCACCGCCCGCGCGGGAATCTTCAGCGTGTCCGACAGCACGTTAACCTTGCACGTCTTGCCGTTCTCGAACGCCTCGGCGACGTGCGCCGCGATCGGCACCAGCCACGCCGGGTCGAGCATGATGTCGTCGAACTGCTTGCCCTGCTCGTGCTTGAACCGGCGGCCCTCCATGTGCTGCAGCGTGTACGTCAGCTCGAGCCCGAACAGCACGATCAGCCATGTGATGTACACCCACAGCATGAACAGCGGCAGCAGCGCCAGCGCTCCGTACAGCGTCGAGATCGCCGCCGAGACCACGTACGTCGCGAACGCCTCCTTGCCCACCAGCCAAAGGCCCGCGGCGACAAACGAACCGGCCGCCGCCGCACGCACCTTGATCCGCGCGTTGGGCATCATCGTGTACAGCATGAACAGCGCCAGCCACGTCGCGGCCAGCGGCGTGAGCACCGCCAGGGGACCGGCGAGCCAACTCGTCAGCGTCTCCTCGACGATGAGCGACATGAACTTCTGTTGCATCACCTGCCCCGCGATGATGAACAGCGGGCCGACCGTAATCAGCGTGAAATAGCGGGGAATCCGCACGCCCAGCGGTCGCGAGTGGCCCACGCCGTAGATGTCGTTGAACGACTTCTCGATCGTCTCCAGCAGGCTGGTGGCGCCGTAGAGAAACGCGATCACGCCGACGACGCCGATCGATCCGAACGACACCTTGCTCAGCGCGTTGAGCGTGTCCTGGATGCGATCGGCCATGTGCCGACGCGCTTCGGTGTATTCCGTCTTCGCGTCGACTTCCGCGGCTTGCGCGTCCGCGACTTCGTCACGATCGGTTGACGCGCGGACCGGCACGGGGCCGTCGGCGGGCGGCGGCGTCGGTGCGGGCGTCGATGAGGAAGGCGGCGTCAGCGTCTGGGACTTGGGGTCGGCCGGGGCGTCTTGCGTGATCGCTTCGTTGCGCGGCGCCCGCTCCTCGATCGACAGCATCGACTCGGGCAGCAGGAAATTGATGACCGACGACTTGAACTCCTCGGAGTAATGCTCCAGCCCGCGGATCGATCCGAGGAACAGCAGCACCAGCACGAGCGTCGGCAGCAACGAGAACAGCGTGTGGTACGTCAGCGCCGCGGCCATCTGCGTCGCCTTGTCGTGACGCAGCGCCTTGGCGCAGTGCCAACCGAGGTCGATCGTGTACTTCAACGCCAGTTGCCAACGCGTCAGCTCGTGCGCCGGGCTGGTCAGCACGCGTTTGACGTAGTCGATGGTCTGGCGGATGAATCGCATTAGGCGGGGTCGTGGTACGGGTGCTTGGAGAACGGGTGGCAACGGCAGACGCGTTTGATCCCGCGCCACGCGCCGCGGATCGCGCCGTATTTATTCACCGCGTCGATCATGTACTGGCTGCACGAAGGGTTGTACCGGCAGTGCCCGCCCAGCAGCCACGACAGCGTGTGTCGATACACCCAGACCATCGCGATGATGAGTTTTGAAAGCATGGCGGGCCTCGCCCTCTCATTTGTCGTCATGCCGACGCCTTTTCCGCCACTGCGTGTCGAGCCGCCGGGCCGCATCGCTCAGAAGCCGCTGGTAATCCGCCAGTTCGAGCGGGTCGTGTCGACGAACGACCACCACCCAATCGTACCCCGCCGGCAGGTCGTGCTGCAACAATCTGAACGATTCCCGCAGCATGCGTTTGACGCGGTTGCGCACCACGGCGTTGCCGACGCGTCGCGACACGCTGAGGCCCAGCCGGCTGTGCGCCCGCTCATTGGGCACGCCGAACACCCGCAGCGGGCCGGCCTGCTTGACGACGCGCGCCGCGTACACCTTGCCGAACTCGCTGTTGCCGCGGATCCGGTGCGTGCGGGGAAACGTCAGCGGCTTGTCGGCGGAGTCCGTCATGAGTCACACGAGCGTGTCAGCCTTCGGCCTTCGCCGCGAGCCGGACTTCGATGAGCTTGGTGTTGTACGCGGCGATGAGGTCCTGGCGGCGCAGCAGCCCGACGATGTTGTCGGGCTGCTCGGGATCGATCACCGGCAGTTCCTCGAACTCGGTCTCGGCGAATCGCTCGATGGCGGTGTTGAGGTCCATGTCGGGGCGCAGCGGCTGGGCCATCGTCGTCAGGTCGAGCGCGACGGCGAGGTCCGCCACGGCACTGTCGTAGAGGAACTGGCGGACGTTGTTGAGGCTGAACAGCCCGAAGTACTTGCCGTTGCGATCGACGACGGGGAAGCAGACCTGCTGCGTGTCGGCGAACAGCAGCAGCACGTCGCGCAGCAGCATGCCCGGCAGGACGGTGACGAAGGTTCGGCCGACGGTGTCTGTGGCGTCGCGGACGGTCATGCCGCGGAGCACGTCGACGAGGAAGTCGCCGCGGTGCGCGCCGGAGTCGACACGCGAGCCGACCTGCATGTGGAAGATGGTCCACTGCCGGCTCACGAGGTAGCTGAGCGCGCAGACCCACATCGCCGGCAGCAGCAGCTCGTAGCTGGCGGTCATCTCGGTGACCATGATGAGCGTGCTGACGGGCGTGTTCGCGGCGGCGGCGAAGAACGACGCCATGCCGAGGATCACGAAGACGTCGAGGTGTACGTCGGAGGGGAACATAGACTTGAACACGAGGCCGACGATCGCGCCGAGACAGCCGCCGATGACCATGCTCGGGCCGAACACGCCGCCGGAACCACCCGAGCCGATCGTCAGCGACGTGGTCAATATCTTGCCGACGGCGACCATCAGCAGGACGACCACGGCGGGGACGACGTCCGCGGGGAGCTTGTCAACGAAGATGTCCTGGAGGAAGCCGTAACCGAACGACAGGACGCTGAGCACGTCGTGCTGCGAATCGGGGGACACGAGCGCCACGGAGTAGTAGAGCGTCAGCGCGACAAGCCCGGTGAGGAACGCGCCGACACCCGGCTTGAGCCACGAGCGGATGCTCATGCGTTTGAACAGCCAGTGCAGGCCGTAGAAAGTACGGACGTAGATGAGCGACACGACGGACATCAGCCCGCACATGAGGGTCAGCGGGATCAGCAGCAGCGGGTTGCGGAACTGGATGCTGCTGACCTCGAACAGCGGACGATACGCCGGCGCGTCGAACATCAGGTCCATCGAGATGTTGAATACGCAGTAGGCGAGCGTGGTGGCGATGAACGCGGGGATCATCGCGTCGGACTCGAATTCGGGGTCGGCGTAGAGGACCTCGACGGCGAAGATCGCTCCGGCGAGCGGCGCGTGGAAGATCGCGCCGATGCCGGCGCCGAGGCCGGCGACCATGAGGATGCGGCGCTCGGAGTCGGTCAGGCCCATGCGCGTGCCGAGGAACGAGCCGAAGCCCGCGCCGATCTGCGCGATGGGTCCTTCGCGACCGCCCGACCCGCCGGTGCCGAGCGTGATCGCCGAGGCCAGCAGCTTGATGATGGGGACGCGGCTGCGGATCACGCCGCGCTTGTTGTGGAAGGCGTCGATCGCCGAATCGGTGCCGTGCCCCTCGGCTTCCGGCGCGTAGGTGAACACGAGCCAGCCGCTGATCAGGCCGCCGATCGTCGGCACCACCAGCAGCAGCCACGGCACGATCGTGACGTGCGTGTCCCCCCACGACGGCCCCCTGTCATACACCGGTGAGCCCTGCTCGTAACCGGCGAGGCCGACGAGCGTGTAGTGCAGCACCAGATCGCAGAGCAACTGGAACACCACGGCGCCGCAGCCCGCCACCACGCCCACGGCGGCGGCCAAAAGGATCGCCCGACCCACCGACCGCAGCAGAACGCTCGTCGGCTTCCACGTCTTCAACAACTGTCGCAACTTCTGTTTCATATCAACTGCCTTGCTTATGCCGCTCCCGCCGATGCGAGCGCGCTAATCCGTGATCATCCGACTTTTCGCTCCATTCCTCAAGCACCCCACCCAAAAATGACCGACACGCGGCGGCCTGCTAAAGTGTGGGTCGCCCAAGATTGAAAGGATTACCCGCATGAAGCTGCTCGAAACGCTTACCCAGACCCCGTCCGTCCCCGGCCGCGAAGACCGCGTCCGCGCCGTCATCGAGAAGCACGTCCGCAAGCTGTTCGACAAGGTGACCGTCGACGCGATGGGCAACCTGATCGCCGTCCGCAAGCCGCGTCCGGCCAAGAAGACCGGCGGCAAGAAGAAGCCGATCAAGGTCATGCTCGCGGCCCACATGGACCAGATCGGCTTCCTCGTCAGCCACGTCAGCGACGACGGCTACGTCCGCGTCAACCCGGTCGGCGGGTTCGACACGCGGAACCTGTTCGCCCGCAAGGTCCGCGTGTGCACGTCCGGCGGCGACCTGCCCGCGGTGATGAATCCCGGCGGCAAGCCCATCCACATCGCCTCCGAGGAGGAGAAGAAGCAGATCCCACAGGTCAGCGACTTCTACATCGACCTCGGCCTCGACGGCGACACGGTGAAGAAGAAGGTGAAGATCGGCGACATGGTCGTGCTCGACGGGCCGTTCAACATGGTCGGAGACTACGCGGTGTCGCAGTGCCTGGACAACCGCGTGGGCTGCTGGGCTGTGATCCGCGCGATCGAGTCGCTCAAGCATCACGACTGCGAGATCCACGCGGTGTGGACCGTGCAGGAAGAGGTCGGCCTGCGCGGCGCGGGTCCCGCGGCGTTCGGCGTCGAGCCCGACATCGGCATCTCGTGCGACACGACGCTGTGCTGCAAGACGCCCGGCGTGCCCGACGAGCAGCGCGTCACGCTGCCCGGCGCCGGCGTGTGCCTGAAGATTATGGACGGCTCGACCATCGCCGACCTCGGCCTCATCGAAGACGTCGAGAAGGTCGCCGCGAAGAAGAAGATCAAGTGCCAGCGCGGCGTGCTGCCGCGGGGCGGGCAGGACGGCGCGATGATCCAGCGCTCCCGCACCGGCGTGCGCACGCTCGTGTTCGCCTGCCCGGTCAAGAACATCCACACCGTCACCGAGATGTCACACAAGGACGACCTGGCGTCGTACCACCAGTTGCTGGCCGCGTACCTCACGCAGCTCTGACCGGCGTCGCCCTTCCCACGACCGCTTCGCCACGCCCGGCCGAATACGCCGGGCGGTTGTGGCGTGCGAAGAATCGTAGTGGACGCGCCGAAGCTCGAATCGTTAGCATTTGCACGGTTGACGAAGCAGCGGCATATCCTTTAGCAGTGACCATCGCGCAGCAGTTTTTGGCGATGGGAGGAGTTCGACATGACCGATCCACAACAAGCTAAGGCGGCGACGTTGTATCCACGGTCGATCGTCGGCGTCGATGTGCTCGAGCAGGTGCACGCGTGGGACGGGGAGCGCGGCAACTGGTTCATCGGGCCGGTGCGGTACCCGCGCCTGTATGTGTGGCTGATGCTGCTGTCGATCACGGACGTCGTGCTGACCTGGCAGATCCTCAACAACGGCGGCTACGAGGCCAACGCGATCGCGCACTGGGTCATGCGTCACTGGGGAATGGAGGGCGCGATCGTGCTGAAGTTTGCCGCGTCGTTTCTGGCGGTGTGCGTGTGCGAATACATCGCCCGCCGCAACGAGCCGCTGTCAGAGCGGCTGGTCGACTGGTGCGTGGCGATCAGCGCGATCCCCGTCGTCATCGGATTCATCACGCTCTACCACCAGGTCCACTCGATCGCCTGCTGATCGCGCGTCGGCCGCGTCGTCACACGTCGATCACGGCCGCGCGCTCGGCGCCTGCGGCGACTGTCCCGACGTCGACAGCACGGGCCCCTCGACCGTGTGCTGAATCGTCGCCCATGAGGTCGCGCCGTTGCGATCGATGGTCTTGACCTGAATGGCCAGCTGCTGCCCGGCGAGCAGCGGCTTCTGCGCCAGCGTCACGCTCAGCTTCACCGACGTGCCGCTCAGCTCCTGGCCGCCGACGACCGTGTCCGCCGCCTGATCGTAGTAGAGGATCGCGCCGAGGCCGCGGTCGTCCGTAGCGTCGATCTCATAGGTCACGGTCTGATCGCCGGGCTTCGGCCGCGTCACGAGGCTGAGGCTGAACTTCGGCGCGGCGACGTCGGTGGCGTCGAACTGCTCGGCGATAAAGCGCGAGCGGCTCAGGAAGCGGGCGTTGTCTTCGCTGAATCGCGGCAGGTGCTCGGCGGGCGTCGACGCCATGAACGCGCGGTTCAGGAAGCGGAAGCCGCTGCCCATCAGGTTCAGCGCATGCCGGTTGTCGTGCGGCAGGCCCAGCGTGTGGCCCAGCTCGTGCACGACGGCGCCGATCGCGTCCTCGACAAACTCGAACCGCGGGCTGTTGGGGTGTCGGTAGCCCATCGCCGTGCGTCCCGGGACGGGCGTCGAGTCGAACAGGTTCGCGAGCTGGCCCTTCACCGTCGTCGCACACAGCTCGTCGCGCAGCATCCACGACGAGACCACCGCGATGCCCGAGTCCGCCGAGAGGTACATGCCCTGCGCGTGCGCGCCGGGCCACTCCACCTCCGCCGGGCCTTCGTCGTACGTCTCGGCGAACACCAGGTACACCATCCGCTCGGGGTGACCGAGCTTGCCCTGCACCTCGGACGTGACCGTCTGCCACTGCCGCAGCCGATCGTGCCGCGGCGCACCGCTGTAGTACGCCGCGTCGTGATCCCCCTTGACCATGTGCACGACGGGTCGCCCCTTCGCGAACTCGAAGTCCAGCCCCCCTGTCGCGTAGCCCTTCGCCGTGAGGTCACGCCGAAACACGTCGGCGACGAACGTCGTGAACGCGATGATCTTCTGCTCGTAGTTGGCGGTCGGCTCACGATCGGTCGGCACGAAGTAGATCAGCCGAACCTTGTGGCTGCGTTTGAGGTCCTGCAGGTGACGCGGCATGACGACGCCGACCAGCGGCTCGCCGTCGCCCTCCGTGGCGCGGGCCGACGCCGGTACCGCCGCGCTCGCACCGAGCAGGATCACCGCCGCCAACATTCGTGTCACGCAACTGCGCATGCACACCATTGGAGCCCCGCGGCCCGGTCCGTGTCAACATTTTCTTGTGGAGCGCGTCCGCCAAGTCGCCGGCGTCACGCCGACTCGCCGGCACGCTGGTACTTGAAACCCAGCATCGCGTAGCACCGCTCGCCCAGCGTCCAGCGCCAGGGCTCAACGAGCTGACGATGCGGCATCGTGTGCTCGGCGTCGAGTTCGGTGAGGATCGCCCGGACGATCGCCGCGGGCTGGAGGCCGTGGAAGTGATTGCCGTGATCGGACATGTGCTTGACGAGCGCCGGCACGAGCTTGTCGTCGATCTGGGGCAGCATCGGCGCGGTGTCGGAGGCGAACACGTCGGTGACGAGCAGGCCGTAACCGCCCGGGCGTGTCAGGTCGAAAAGGAGACGCAGGTGCCGGGCGCGGACCGCAACGACGAGGTCCGCCAGGCGCGGGTGACGCTCGCCGAGCGCCTCCACCGCCGCGGCGATGAGCTGGCTGAGGAGGCTGAGCGAAACGACCATGTCGAACGGTCCGCCAATGTCCGGCCCGGGCCAGTCCCGCATGCGGCCGATCATCGCGTCGACCTGCTCGTGCGTCGCCGGGGTGTCGGACGACCACGCGGCCAGCTCGTCCCACACGCCCGTGAGGTCGACGCCGCCGTGCGGAACGATCTTCGATTCGCCGCCGAGCCCCTGCCGCTCAACGCCCGCCGACATTGCCCCGGCGTCGATGTCGACGAGGTGCACCTCCGCGAAGGTCGCGACGAGCGCCGCCAGATCGACGTCGTTGCAGTTGCCCGCGCCGAGGAGGCAGACGCGCGCCGCGCCGCCGGTGAATCCGCGTGTGATCATCGCGGTCACGTGTCGACGGTGGTCCGCGGAACGTTCCCAGTTGTCGCTTGTCGCGGCGTTGTTCGCGCGCGTCCGATCGGTCAGACGGTTCATGTCGTACTCCAGTGTCGACCGATGCCGAGGCGCGCTGCCGTCACGCCGTCTCAGATCGTCGAAACGTACCATCCCAGCGTGCCGAACACGGCGAGCACGACGATCGTGTACACGACGATCGCGGTGGCGTTCGACTTGCCGGTCTTGCCGTTATAGCAGGTTCCGCAGCCGCCACACTTCACGTGCGTAAAGAGGCTGGGGCCGATGACGCCGCCCCACCACGTGAAGCTGACCTTCGTCGCCTTGCGCTCACTGCAGCTCGGACACGCAGCGTACTCGCTCTCTGCCATGACAATCTCCGCTTTCGATTTACCCCCCGGGTCACCTGCGCCCGGCACGATGATGATGCGAAAGCGACGCGAGGCGGTCAAGGCGCGTGTTCGGATAACGTGAAGGCCGCGGCGCGGGCGGTCAGTGCGCGGACCCGCCATCGCCCTGCCCCGCTTCGCCGGAAGAGATCAACGCCCAGCGGTACGCGATGGGCCCGACGAGCGCGTGCACGGCGACGAGGCCGAGCAACAGGCTGAGCAGCCCCTTCGCCCAGGCCGTCGACTCGAAGGTTTCGTAAGCGAGCGTGGCGAGCGCGAGCGTGACGCCGGCCTGCGGGATCAGGCAGAGCCAAAGCTTGCCGCGCCACGCCGCCTCGAGGCCCACCCATCGGCCGGTCAGCGTGATCGCGCCCCACACGGCCAGCGCGCGGGCCAGCAGCACGGTCACCACGCCGAGCACCGCCGCGACGGACGTGAACACGTCGAGGTTCAGCTCCGCGCCGGCGACCGCAAAGAAAACCGCGTACACCGGCAGCGACATGTGCTCGATCGTGTGAAACAGCGGCTCGGTCTCGTCGGGCTGGAAGTTCCGCATGACCAGTCCCGCCGCCAGCGCGATCAGCAGCGGGTGGAGGTGGATCGCGTGGTCCTCTCCGCCGATCGTCAGGTGCGGGTGCTGCTCGCCGAGCAGCGCGAACAGGAAGCACGCACCGACGATAAAGAACACCAGGTGCTGCTCGACGTGTGTGACGAACCACCCCATCACGAATCCGGTGACGACGCCGATCAGGATCGAGCCACCCAGTTCGGCGCCGACCGCGAGCAGGAAGTGGCCGGACACCGCGGTGTTCTCGTCGAGCAGGCCCTTGCCGACCGCCAGGAGCGTCGCGAACAGCACGACGATGACCAGGTCCTTGCACACGGTCACGGCGAGCGTGGTGCGGCTGAGCGGGCCGTCGGCGCGCAGCTCGGACATCAGCGCGATCGCGACGGCCGGGCTGTTGCCCGACGCGATCAGGCCGATCACGACCACCAGCACCGCCATCTCGGTCGCCCCCAGCGTTGCGCCGTCGGCGAGAGGCACGACGGGAAACGCAAGGCTCGCCAGCGCGACCACGCCGGCGACGATCGCGCCGACGACGAATACCGCGGCGAACGTCAGCGTGGCCACACGCCTGAATTGACCGGCGAGCCACTTGATCTGGATCTCGCCGCCGGCCGTGATCGCGATCAGCGAGATCGCCAGGTCCTTGATAAACCGCATGCCCTCGACCTGCTCACGGGGCACCAGCGGCAGCACGCCGCTCGCGACCGAGTCGACGTAGCCGGCGAGCATCGGTTCGATCAGCACCGACCAGAAGCTCGGGCCGACCACGAGGCCGAAGAGCAGATAGCCGCTGATCTTCGGCAGCTTCCACCGGTCGAACAGCCGCCCGGTCAGCCACGCGCCGATCATCACAAAACCGACCGTCATGCACGTGATCGCGAGCCTGACCGCGGCGCCGTCGCCCAGGTCCGCCTGGCGCAGCGTCAGCGTCAGCAGCGTGACGATGATCAGCGTGATGAGGCTCAACAGGATCTGCATACGGCTATTTCTCCGGCGGCGACGGCCTGTCCGTTGTGCCTCGCCTTACGCCCCTCTTTCCATGTCATCCGAACGCCGGCCGCGGCGCCGCGCTCGGGCGTCGTCCCTCTCCGCTGGCGAGCAGCGCGTGTCGGAACCCGAACGGGCCGATGATCTGGTTGATGAAGATCGTGCCGATGAGCACCTGCTTCAGCGGCTCGGCCCACGTGGTGTCCTCAAACTTTTCGGTGATGAGCGTGACCAGCAGCAGCGACACGCCGGCCTGCGAGATCATGCCCAGCCACAGCAGTTTGGCCCAGTCGTCGCGCATCCCCGCCGCCATCACGCCCAACCGCGTGCCGCCCCACGTCATCAGCATCCGCACGCCGACCAGCCCCAGCGACCAGGGCCACAGCGTCGCCAGCGCACGCAGGTCGATCTTCGCCGCCGCCAGCGCGAAGAACAGGCAGAACACCGGCAGGCTCGTGTGCTCGATCGTCGTGAACAGCGGCGCCGAGCTCTTCGGCCAGACGTTCTGCATCACCAGTCCCGCCGCCAGCGCCATCAGCAGCGGCTTGAAGTGACACTCGTGCCCCGCGATCAGCACGTGCTGCTCGCCGATCAGTGCGATCAGCAGGCACGAGCCGATCACGAAGATCGACAGATGGCTGCGGACGACCTCGACGTAATACGCCATCGCCAGCCCCATCACCGCGCCGAGCAGGAGCGACCCGACCAGCTGAAACGCAACGGCGAAGAGGAACGTGCCGGTGATCGGCGTGTCCGGATCGAGCACGCCCTTGCCGATCGCCATCACGGTGGCGAACAGCACGATCAGCACGAGGTCCTTGAAGACGGTGATCACGAGCGTGGTCTGGCTGAGCGGGCCGTGCGCGTTGTAGTCGCTGATCATCGCGATCGTCACCGCGGGGCTCTTGGCGACCATCACGACGGCGCAGAGCACCGCGACGACCCACGTGGCCGCGCCGCCGATGTCCCGGAGGAACGGCACGTACGGCGCTAGAAAGACCACTGCGAGCACGACGCCGAGCATCAGCACGAGCATGTGCATCGCGAGTACGGCGGCGATCTGGCCGAGGCGTCCGCGCAGGGAGTTGAGGTGGATCTCACCGCCGGCGGTCAGCGCGATGAGCGTGATGGCCAGGTCGCTGGCGAACTGCATGGGCGGGTCTTCGCCGTGCGGGCCGGGCGTGATCTGCCCGACGCCGACGAGGTTGAGCAGGTTGGGTCCGACGAACACGCCGAACAGCAGGTAGCCGGTGATCGCCGGGACCTGGATGCGTTCGCAGAGCATGCCGCTGAGCCAGGCGCCGATCATCAGCAGGCCGACGAGCATGACGGTGCGTACGGATTCGGGCTCGGTGGCCGACTCGCCGGTCAGCGCCAGCACCTCGACCCCCGCCGCTAGGGCGATCACGATGACCAGACTCCAAAGTGGCCTCACGCGGCGCCCCCTTCGGGTTCGGTCGGCGCGTCGGGTGTAGACGGCGGCGCGCCGGTAGCCGGTGTCGATGTTGGCTTGGCCGGCGGCGTATCGCGCTTCGCCGGGCTGTTGGGCTTGTGGAAGAACGGCCCGGCCTCGGCGATCAGCCCGCAGACAATCACGAGCATCAGCACCTCGTCGCCGCGCAACGCCGACTGATCGGCGCGCCCCACCTGCGACAGCGCGTAGCCCGCCGCCAGCGCGATCGCCAGCGGCGCCTGGCGGATCAGTCCCACGAGCGACGGCGTCGGCGCCCCCGCCTCGATCTTCAATCCGCGACGCACCTGCCAGCGCGAGCCGCCCAGCTTCGTGACCGCTCGCGCCGCGAGCACCGCCGCGATCAGGGCGCACGACTCCTTCGGCCTATTCACGAACACCGCCGGGTCCGTCAGCACGCCCGCGACGAGCATCAGCACCATCGCCAGCGGCTGCTCGGCCTCGATGATCACACGCTTGATGCGGTCCAACGCCTTGCCCGGCAGGTTGACCAGCACCGCGCCGGTCAGCATCGACACGAACAGCGCGCTGTAGCCCATCGTCGCCGCCGCGCCCGCCGTGAACGACACCAGCCCGAGCAGCACCACGAGGAACTCGCCCTCGCCGCGCCCCGCGAGCTTCGACAGCCACAGCCCCAGCACGCCCATCGCCGTGCCGATCAGCAGCGACGCACCGATGCCGATGCCCATCCGCAGCACCGACCACGTGATCGCCTGCTCGGTGGCGGTGTCCACCAGCGCCCCGCCCGCGCCCGAGTCGTACGCGGAAATCACGAACGAGTTGACCAGCAGCGCGTAGGCGAGGACCGCGAAGATCGACCCGAGGCCGGACGCCCCGCGCATCACGCCGGTCACCGCCTGGCCCTGCATCGGGCTCTTGGCGAGGCTGCGCACCTCCGCCGACCAGCTCACGCCGCACACGCCCATCACCAGCGCCACCGGCATCGCCGCCCACAGCGGCTGATCGAACGCCATCACCACCGCGAGCGTCGCCCCGCCGACGAACAGCACGCTCAGCGCCACGTCGACCAGCGCCACGCGCGTCACCAGCGGAGGCAGCTTCGTGAACACCGAGCGGTGCGCCTGCAGGCCGATCATCAGACCGACCCAGCCGAGGCAGAACAGGATCAGCGGCTTGACGACCTCGAGCTGATCGTGGGTGATGAGCTCGGCGCCGTGCGGTCCGATCATCATGCCGATCGCGATCATCAGCCACCCGCCGGTCGTCAGCGCCGTGCCGAGCCGCGTGCGCCGCAACGACCACAGCTTGCGACTCGACGCCGCCAGCGCCAGCGTGATCAGGATGGCCAGACCCAGCAGGATTCGCATCCATCATTCTCCGAACTCGGAACTCGGAACGGGGAAGTTGCCGGGCGAGTCGCCTCACTTCCGCGTTCCGACCTCCGGGTTCCGCGTTCGGTCAGTGCTTGATCCCTCGGAACTGTTCGACGGGCAGCGAGAAGATGATCGCGGAGTTGGGCTGATTGAGGTGGCCGGTGATCTCCTCGAGCAGCTTCGTGGTCGGATCGATCAGCGACTCGGGCATCACGGAGAAGATCATGCGCGAGCCGGTGTTCTCGCCGAACAGGTCGGCCAGCCCGGCGAACACGGGCATGTCCTGCCGCACGATCGCGCCCATGCCGCGCGACTCGATCACGGTCGCACCGCGCACGCCGATGTCGAGGAACCCCGTCAGCAACTCGTCGATCAGCTGCGGCTGATCGAGAATGATCACGACAAGCTTGGTTGGTTCGGTTGGAGCGGTCATCTTCCTGAATCTCCGGCCCGTGGGTCTCGCGTTCGTTTCTCCCCGCGGGTGCGTTGCGTTTACGCCAGCAGGTCGTCTTCCTTGATCAACCGCTCGTACAGTTCCTCACCCGTCTTCGACTCGCGGAACCCGTCGAGGCATCCGCCGCCGCGACACACCCGCGCCACGCGCGCCAGCAGGCTGATGTGCTGCCACGCCGCGCTCTTCTGACCGACCAGCACGAACACCAGGTCCACCGCGTCGACGTGCTCGCTCTGAAAATCCACGCCGCCCTTCACCCGCGCCAGCGCCACGATCGAACCCTCCATCTCGTCGAGCATCGCGTGCGGCAGCGCCACGCCCTCGGGCGTCGCCGTCGACCCCTTCGACTCGCGCTCCAGCAGCGATTCGTACAGCTTGTCGGCGTCGAGGCCCGACGCCGCACCGATCCGGTCCGCCAGCTCACGCAGCAGCGCGTCGCGCGACTCCGGCTTCTCAAGCACGAAGCAGTATTCCGGCTTGATGTATTGCGATAGCCTCATGTTTCGCCCTTCGAAGGTGTGTTCGCGACCGAGAGTGTAACGGGAATTGCGGGACCGGTCATTACGCGGACTTGGGGCTGCGGACGCCCTGTCGCGCCTCGGCCTCGGCGCGGCGCACCCGGCTCATCTGCACCGCGAGTTGGATCGCCGACTTCATCGGTTCGGCGTTCGCGCGGTTGCGGCCGACGATGTCGAACGCCGTGCCGTGATCCACGCTCGTGCGGATGATCGGCAGCCCCAGCGTCACGTTCACCGACTCGTCGAACGCCAGCAGCTTGACCGGGATCAGCCCCTGGTCGTGATACATCGCCACGACGAGGTCCCACTTGCCACGGATCGCGTCGCGGAAGATCGTGTCGGCGGGGAACGGCCCGTGCGCGTCGATGCCGTTCTCGACCGCCATGCGGATGGCCGGCTCGATCACGCGTTCCTCCTCCTCGCCGAACATCCCGTGCTCCGACGCGTGCGGGTTCAGGCCGCACACCGCGATGCGCGGCTTGTCGATGCCCAGCGCGACGCACGCCTGGTGACCGAGGTCGATCGGGTCGAACACCTTGCCGATCGACAGCACGTTGCGGATGTGCATCAGCGGCAGGTGCACGGTGGCCAGCGCGACCTTCAGCTGCGGCGACGAGAACATCATGACGCTGCGCTTCGCATGCGTGCGGGCCTGGAACAGCTCGGTGTGACCGGGGTAGCGCTTCTCGCCGGCGAGGACCCACGACTCCTTGCAGATCGGGCCGGTGACGATCGCGTCGAGGCGACCGGGCGTGCCGGGCTCGAGCTGCGCCGCGGTGATCGCGTCGCGGATGAACGCCAGCGACGCCTCGCCGCCCTGCCTCGTCGCCTGCGCCACGGCCTGACCGTGCAGCGTGAACTCGTCGTAGTCCAGCACGACGACGTTGTGTCGCAGGTCGCCGTTGGAGCACGCGCTGTCGTGCTGCACCCGCCACCAGTACGGCTCGATCTCCGCCAGGTCCGCAGCGTACGCCAGCAGCTCGTTCATGCCGAACACGACGAACTTCGCCAGCGAGCGGACCGCCGGGTCGGCCAGCGCCTTGACGACGATCTCCGGACCGATCCCCGAGGGATCGCCCATCGTGATCCCGATCGTCGGACGTCGGTCGGCGGGATGTTCGAGCGGCTTGTGCATCGACTGAATATCGTAGAGGGCCGTACGGCAAATGAACAGCGCCGCGGGGAACGCGACAGAGCAGGTTTCCCCACGCATCGCGCCGCGTTACGCTGTCCGGCTATGGCATCGCTGACCATCAAGAACGGCCGCGTGATCGATCCGGCGTCGGGTCTCGACGAAAAGACCGACGTCGTGCTGTCACGCGGGAAGGTTGAGAAGATCGGCAAAGTCTCCAAGCCAAGCGGCAAGGTGATCGACGCGTCGGGCTGCATCGTCGCGCCGGGGCTCATCGACGTGCACGTGCACTTCCGCGAGCCCGGCCAGGAAGAGAAAGAAACGATCGAAACCGGCGCGGCGTCCGCGGTCAACGGCGGGTTCACCACCGTCTGCTGCATGCCCAACACGCGCCCCGCGCTCGACGACGACGGCCGCATCGAGTTCGTCTACACGCAGGCCGCGAAGGCGAACCTGTGCAACGTCTACCCCGTCGGCGCGATCACGAAGGAACGCAAGGGCGAGGAGCTCGCGGAGATCGGCCTGATGGCCAAGGCCGGCGCGGTCGCGTTCAGCGACGACGGCATCGCGGTCGCCTCGGCGTCGGTGATGTCGAAGGCGCTGAAGTACGTCAAGCAGACCGGCCTGCCGATCATGCAGCACTGCGAGGAGCCGTCGCTGACCGGCGGCGCGGCGATGAACGCCGGACCGATCGCTACGCGGCTCGGGCTCGGCGGCTGGCCCGCGGTCGCCGAGGAGCTGATCATCCAGCGCGACGTGATGCTCAACGCCTCGATCGGCTGCCGCTACCACATCCAGCACATGACCACCGCCGGCGGCGTCGACATCGTCCGCCGCGCCCGCAAGGCCGGGCAGCCCGTCACCGCCGAGGTCTCGCCGCATCACCTGCTGCTGACCGACGAGGCGTGCAGCGGCTACGACACGCACGCGAAGATGAACCCGCCGCTCCGCACGAAGGACGACATCAAGGCGCTGCTCAAGGGCGTCAAGGACGGCGTGATCACCGTGCTCGCCACCGACCACGCCCCGCACACGCGTGAGGAAAAGGAACTCGAATTCGCCAACGCCCCGTTCGGCATCATCGGTCTCGACTGCGCCCTGTCGCTGTACATCAAGGCGCTGATCGACACCGGCACGATCGACTGGCCGCAGCTGCTGGCGATGATGACGATCAACGGCGCCGAGCTGTGCAACCTCGAAGGCAAGGGCACGCTCGCGCCCGGCGCCGACGCGGACGTGACGATCATCGATCCCAACGAGTCGTACACGATCGACGTGAACGACTTCGCCAGCAAGTCTCGCAACTGCCCGTTCAATGGGTGGAACGTCACCGGCCGCGCGATCGCCACGATCGTCGGCGGCAGCGTGAAGATGCAACGCGAAGCGGCGCGGTCGAAGTGATTTCGGGGTGGCACTGACAAGGAAGCACAGCGAGCTTGTCAGTGGAGATGTGCCTTCAACGCGCATCGACGATGCGCTTGCCGCGTTGTCTAAAGATCGTGCCGCCCTCCGCCACTGACAAGGTTCCCTTGTCAGTGCCACCCCGGGCAAAGCGTTACGAGAACCGCGGCCTTGCCGCCCAGTGCATCTTTTTCGCCAGCGTTTTCCAGTAGCCCATCGCGGGGTTCGCGACGACTTCCATGCGGCGGGGGTACGCGCGGACGGTGAGCGTGGAGCCGGAGGCGATCAGCGTGGAGACCTGGCCGTCGATCACGACGGTCGTGCCGTCGTTGGCGGTGTGGACGATGAATCGGATCTCGTCGACGGCGTTGAGCACGATGGGTCGGAACGCGAGCGACTGCGGGCAGATGGCGGTGATGACCAGGCCGTCGACGTCGGGCGCGATGATGGGCCCGTCGGCGGAGAGGTTGTACGCGGTGGAGCCGGTGGGCGTGGCGACGATGACGCCGTCGCCGGAGAAGTGCGTGCCGACGTCGCGACCGCCGTTGGGCTCGCGATCGGGATTGATGATCATCTCCAGGTCGATCATGCGGTAAGGCGGCCCCGCGGTGATCACGCAGTCGTTCATCGCCACGGAGCGGAAGCACGGCGTGTCCGCGGGGGGCTCGGTGATCGTCGCCTCGAGCATGACGCGCTTGGAGGTGGGGAACCGCCGGGCGACGAGGTCGTCCCAGTGGCCCTGCACTTCTTCAAGCGAGAACGGCGCGAGGAACCCGAGCTTGCCGAAGTTGATGCCGACGAGGGTCACGTCGTGATCGACGAGTCGACGGGCGACACCGAGCATCGTGCCGTCGCCGCCGAGCACGAGCGCGAAGTCCGCATCGAGCCCGTCGAGCGGCTTGTCGTCGTAGACGTCGACCTCCGCGACGATCTCGGCGCGCTCGGCGAGCCACGGCCGAAACGCGTGCAGCGCGTCGTTGATGTCCGGCTTCTCGTGATTGGCGATGAGCAGCACCCGAGTCATGCCGGAGATTGTACCGGATGACGTCGAATGTGGGGGCCGGCTTAGTAGTGCGCCCCGTCCGCCGCGCTGCCGCGGGCTAGGTTGTGGAAGCGGGTCGTGGCGCCGTCGAACTGGAGGTTGACGATGCCGGTCGGGCCGTTGCGCTGCTTGGCGATGACGACCTCCGCCGTGCCGACCTTGTCGGGGTTGTCGTGGGCCCAGTCGGTGTCCTTGTGGTAGTACTCCTCGCGGTGGAGCATCATGACCACGTCGGCGTCCTGCTCGATCGAGCCCGACTCGCGGAGGTCGCTGAGCATCGGCCGCTTCGACTCGCGACCCTCGGGGTTACGGTTGAGCTGCGCGAGGCAGACCACCGGCACGTTCAGCTCACGCGCCAGCGCCTTGACGCCGCGGCTGATCGCGCCGACCTCGTTCTGACGGCTCTCGGCGCCGGGGTAGCTCATCAGCTGCAGGTAGTCGATCACGATCGCCTTGATGTTGAACCGGCTGGCCAGGCGGCGCGACTTGGCGCGCAGCTGCAGCACGCTGAGGCCCGGCGTGTCGTCGATGTGCATCGGCGCCTCGGTCATCTCGTCGGCGACCTCCTGGAGCCGGCGAAACTCGTCGCCGTTGAGCATGTTGCGACGCATCCGCTGGCTGTCCACGCCCGACCGCGACGACATCAGACGCTCGGCCAGCTGCTGCTTGGACATTTCGAGGCTGAACATCGCCACCGGCTGCTTGTTGTCGACGGCGATGTACTCGGCGATGTTCAAAGCGAAGGCGGTCTTGCCCATCGAGGGACGCGCCGCGAGGATGATCATCTCGCCCGGCTGCAGGCCGCTGAGCATCTCGTCGAGCTGGTAGAACCCCGTCGAGATGCCGGTGATCGATCGCCCGGACTCGTGCCGCGCCTCGAGCTGCTCGAACGCCAGCTGCACCAGCTCGTGCAGCGTCTCCGGCTCGTCGGCCTCGGCGGACTGGGCGATGTCGAAGATCAGCTTCTCGGCCTGGTCGATGACGTGGTTCGGGTCCTCGTCGGCCTCGTGGGCGTCCTTGAGGATATGGCCCGCGGCGTCGATCAGCCGACGGAGCTTCGCCTTGTCGCGCACGATGCGGGCGTAGTGCGGAGCGTTGACGGCGGTCGGCACGGACTCGGCCAGCTCGATGAGGTAGTCGATGCCGCCGATCGCGTCGAACTGCCCGCGGTCGCGCAGCTTCGTCTGCAGCTGCACGAGGTCGATCGACTGGTGCACGTCGTACTGGGCGATCAACGCCTGGTAGATCTGCGCGTGCTTGGGCAGGTAGAAGTCCGACTCCGAGCGGACGACCTGCATCACCTCGCCCAGCAGGTGGATGTTGTCCGTGCCCGCGAGGATCATCGATCCCAGCAGGCTCATCTCGGCCTCGATGGAGTGCGGCGGGAGTTTGTCGAACAGGCGGCCCATTTCGCCGCGGTCGACGTCAAAGTTCGGTCGCGTCCGTGCAGTGGTCATGGGGCCCCTTATCGCCTCCGTGCGGCGGGGTTTCAACGGCGTGACGACACGCCTGGCGGTTGGTGTGGATTTGTGCAATTCCTGTCGGTAACGTCGATTCTCCATGATACGCAGCGTGCGGGTATACTTAAAGAGAAATCTCGGGGTAGATGACCGCCGATTGCAATGAGGAAGAAGATGACAATCCATCGCGCATGCCTATCGCTCGCCATCGTCGCCGCGACGGCGCTGACGCTCGCCGCGCCGGCGCGCGCGCAGCTGCAGGACCCGCTCAAGGCCCCCGCCGATCCGACCAAGCCGAAGGCCGACACGCCGAAGGTCGACGTCGAGGGTCTCGAGCAGACGCTGACGCTGGACCAGATCGAATCGATCGAACGGCGTCTCACGGAGGCGATGGCCAAGCCCGCGCCGGAGACCGACGAGGCCGAGGTCCGCGGCAAGCTCGAGGGCCTGATCCGCGACGCGGCGGGCCTGGCGAAGCTGACCGGCCCGGGCACGCTGCGGCTGCAGGCGTGGAACATCGAGCTGCAGGCGTTGTACCTGCGGATGGTGCGCTGGCCGCGCGACGCGGCGTTCGACGCGTACCACCGCCGGCTGCGCGACGTCGCCGGGCAGGCCCGTCAGATCAAGCTGCCCGACGCCGATGCCCTGGGCGACTTCTGGCTCATGACCGCCGACCTCATCGAGGTCAACCGATCCGACCACGCCCTCAAGGAAAAGCAGAAGCGCGTCCAGAAGCTGCTGACGACCTACCTGACCGAGCACCCCGACGGCCCCAGCGCCGCGGCGTGCAAGCAGGCCCTCAGCGATCTTTTCCGCGCCACCACCGGCACGACCGCCCCCGCGGCCACCGTCACCGAAGACGATCCGGGCCGCAGCGAAGACGCGCTCGCCGTGCTCAACGCCCCGCCGTACAAGCTCGGCAAGAAGACCATCGGCGCCGACGGCGTGATCCGCTACCCGATCACGTCCCGTTACCAGGTCGGCGAGAACACGCTGCGCATCCTGCTGCCCGACAACTTCAACCTGCTCGTGCCGCAACCCGAGCGGCGGCTGACCGTGCTGTACGTGCTGCCGGTCGAGGCCGGGCTCGGCGATCAGTTCGGTGACGGCCTCGAGGTGATCCGCAGCCTGAACCTGCACAACAAGCTCGACCTCGTCGTCGTCGCGCCGTCGTTCCAGAACGTGCCGTGGTACGCCGACAACCCGACCAACCCGCGCGTGCGCCAGGAGAGCTTCTTCGTGAAGGGCGTCGTGCCCGCCGTCGACGAGCTGCTGCCCGGCAAGGAGCCCAAGCGTCTGCTGCTCGGGTTCAGCAAGTCCGGCTGGGGCGCGTTCAGCCTGCTGTGTCAGTACCCCGACCTGTTCGCCGCCGCCGCCGCGTGGGATGCCCCGCTGACGCTCAGCTCGCCCGACCGTTTCGAGATGGACAAGATCTTCGGCACGCAGCACAACTTCGACCGCTACGCCCTGCCGAACCAGTTCCGCACCAAGCAGCGCATCCTCTCCCGCGAAGCCCGCTTCGCCCTGCTCGGCTACGACTTCTTCCGCCCGCAGATGACCGAGGCCCACCAGCTGCTCAACTCCCTGAAGATCCCGCACCTCTGGAACGACGGCCCCCAACGCCGCCACCGCTGGGACAGCGGCTGGGTCCCCGAAGCCATCACCGCGTTGCTGAAGATGACCGGGACGGAGTGATTTGGGATTTGGGATTTGGGATTTGGGATTGCGGATTGCGGATTGCGGATTGACGGCGCGACTCACGGGTAGCCCGCCACTTTGGTCTGAGAAAGCGAAGGCGTTCAGCGTGGGGTAGCCAATGTCCGTCCTCATCGAAGGCATCTCTGTGGTCGTAAGGATGGACTCGATCCTGGACTTCTTCCGGGGCGGCTGGGAAGCGTTCCGCGGCTTGGTGCCAAACAGAACGCTCTGCTCAGACAGCGAACTGACACGCGTAGGATTCATGACGCCGGACGACGTGGAACATTTCATCAAGAATCTGGAAGAACAAGGGGTTGTGTACCGCGAATACGAAGACGGTCCGGCCGTGGATATGGTTGTCGTCGATCAACAGCGCGGCGTAATCGGTCAATGTGACTGGATCGAGTACGGCCACGTCCCACTCGATTCGACACGCGAGAAGATGGTTGCTGCCTGTCGTCTGAAGGGCGGCGCGTCAACCTCACTGATGCTGCCGGACGGATGGGCGTTCGAACGCTCGCTCTCCAATTCGTTTCGGTTCATCCCCTTGAGCGAAGCCTCAGACTACTTGGAGTTTGTTCGACACGAGAACGGAGTCGATGTCTATCGCGATCGACGCACGGGCGAACTTGTGTACGCGGGGCGTACGCAGGATCAGTAGCCAGCGCAGATGGCTACTCGCCTAAATCCGAAATCCGAAATCGCAAATCCGAAATCACTCCGGCACCGTCGTCTCGTACCGCGTGCCCTGCGGGACCGGCACGGGGACGGGCGTCGTGACGCCGTACGCGCCGGCGGTGTCGGACAGCGCGTCGACGGCGACGAAGGCCGTGTACGCCGACATCAGCGCGTGGTCGAGCGCGACGTTGCGGATGCGACGCGGCAGGTCGATGCGGCTGTCCCACGTGGCGCGATCGGCGAGGTCGGCGATCTGACGCCGCGCCCACACCGCGGGGATGCCCGGGTTGTTCGCGTCGCGTCCCTTCGCCGAGAGGTTCACGCGCATGCCGACCTCGACGGCGCGGTCGCCCGCCCGGCCGTGCAGCACCACATCGGTCGGCCCGTCGCCGACGAACATCCCGGTGATCACCACCGGCCGGCCGACGAACAGGTCCGGCAGCCGCCGCGGGTAGACGTCGGCGACCATCATGCCGCCCCAGTCGATCTCGATGTCGGTCATCGCCGGATGGCTGATGCGCTCGAAGAAATCGTCCATCACCGCCCCGCCGTCGGCGCCCTGCGGCAGGTACGCCACCGCGCCGCGCCCGAGCTTCGCCATGCGGCTCAGCAGGAACCTGTTCGGCGACGAGCCGACGCCGAAGCTGAACACGCGTGACGCGTCGACCCGCTTGTACACCTCGCCGAGCACCTCCGCCTCGTTGCCGATGAACCCGTCGGTCAGGAACGTGACGAACCGCAGGCGGCGCGGGTCGTGCGGGAAGTCGAGCGCGGCGCGCAGGCCCTTGAGCATCTCCGTGCCGCCCTCGGCGTCGAGACCCTCGACGTACGACCGGGCGCTGTCCAGGTTGGCCGGCGTCGCGGCCACCGGCGCGCCGCCGAACGCCGAGGCGTCGTTCGAGAACCGGATGATCTGGAACGTGTCGTCGGGCCCGAGGTGACGCAGCGCGCGGTCCATCGCCGCCTTCGCCTGCGCCATCGGCTCGCCCTTCATGCTGCCCGAGCAGTCGACCACGAAGATCATCTCCATCGGCGCACGCGGCAGAGATTTCAGGTACTGCGGCGGGTACAGCGTCAGCGTGAAGTACCCCTGCCCGCGGTCCACGTCGCGGTGCGTGATCAGCTGCGGCTTGATCTGATCGGCCGCGACGCGGTAACGCAGCACGAAGTCGCGGTTCGGCACGCGGTCGTTGGCGCTGAGCGTCACGATGGTCCGTCGGTCCTTCTCGGTCGTCTGCACGACGTGCGAGTCGCAGCGCACCTCTTCGATCTTCGCCCCGGCGTCGATGTTCACCGTCAGGCCGATGTCGTGCCCGCTGCGCTCTTCGGCGCGGAGGTACTCGACGGTGGTGTCACGCCCGTTCGATCCGCCGCGCGGCGCCGCGATTACCGGGTCGGCCGTCCCCGCCGGGTTGTACCGCGGGCCGACCACCATCGGGAACACCCACTCGTACCAGCCGTCCACGTACGCCAGCGTGTGGAAGTAGCGGATGTGCACGTCGACCCGCTTGCCCGGCTCGATGTTCGCCACCTTCTGCGTGAAGATGTTCGCACGCTCCTGCGTCAGCAGCGACGCGACCCGGCCCGCGTGCTTCGCCTGCGAGTAGATGCGCTCGGCCTCGTCGCGCTCGCGGATGATCCCGCGGATGCGGCGCTCGCCGATCTGCATCACGAACTCGCTGACCGCCGCGTCGTCCGGCAGCGGGAACACGTACACCGCCTCGATCTTCTCGCTGAAGGGGTTGGCGAACTGCTGCGTGACGTCCACGGTCGCGATCGGCCCGGCGATGTCGCCGTGCACGTCGGTGTGCTTCAGCGGCAGCGGCACCTCACGCTGCTCGCCGGGCAGCGTCGTCCGCAGTTCACCGCCGACCGGACCGTCGCGCCGCTTGTCCGCCGCGCGCGGGTCGTGACGGATGATCACCCACACCTCTTCGTCCTCGCCCGGCAGCGAACCGGCCGGCGCCGCCTTGACGTACTCCAATCCCGCTTTCGACGGCTTGAAGAACTCGTCGGGCACCAGCAGTTCCTCGCGCTCCCGCGCCGCACGCACCCGCAGGTCCTCGACCTGGCGCGGCTCGAACGGCGCCAGGCGGTCCGGCTTGCCATCCCCGTCCGTGTCGATCTGCGGCCAGGCCCCCGGATACACGATCAGATCGTTGTAGGGCTGCGCCGACTCCTGGGGACGCGCTCCTTCAAGTGCTTGCACGGAATGCCGCGCCGCCATCAGGTCGATCTTGCCGTTCAGCCTGTTGGTGTTGAGGTAGATGATCGCGTCCGCGATGATCTCCTCCATCGCCTCGGCGGCGACATTGCCCGGATCGAGGAACTTCACCCGGTCCAGCAGGTCGAGCGCCTGTTTGTACTTCCGCTCACGTCGTAATTCGCTGGCGCGTGCGAGCATCTCCTGCACCTTCGCGTCGCGATCGCCCTCCGCCTTCTCATGCCGCGATCGCTGCTCCTTATCGACCGCGGCCTCCTGCGTCGACTGCTCCTTGAGCCGCTGACGCTCGGCGTGTTGCAGCACCTCGGCCTGGTAGTCGAGCACCGCCTTGTTCATCCGCCTGTATTCGTCGTCGGTGAGGTATTGACGGTTCGTATCGACGATCGCCTTCGCCAGCGACAGCGCGTCCTGCGCCTCGGTGGCGTTGCCACCCCGGAACGCCTCACGGGCGTGCTGCATCGCCTTCTCGTAGTGCGGCTTGGCCTGCTGGGCGCGCAGCTCGATGATCTGCGCGTAGTCCTCGATGATGTTCGCGCCGGTGTCACGCCCGAGAATCGCGCCGACACGCTCGGCGCCGGCGAGGGCTTCGGTGTTGTCGGGGTCGAGGAGCGCCGCCTGCTGGTAAAGCTTCGACGCGCGGTTGAGCTCGCGGTTCTTCGCCGCGTCGTCGGCCTCCGCCACGAGCTGTTCGCTCCGCAGCGACCGCGCACGAGCGAACAAAAGCTCACCGGCCAACTCGTCGCCATCCGCAGCGCCGACGCCGCCCTCGATCAAGAGCGGCGCCCCCACCCGAGGGTGCGTGCCGGGCATCGCCGCCTGCGGCTCGGCGCGCTCGTACGCCACGGCCGACTGGCATCCCTGCATCGACGTGCCGGTGACGACGCCGAGCGTCAGGCTCAGCAGGAACAGCACGACCCGCGTGCAGGCTCGTGTGAATGTCGATCTGTGGCTCGGTGGCTGGTTCATCGCGGAGTGGCCCCTTTCAAGTTTACCGTCGCACGCAGCGGCGCGCCGTCCGTGGTCGCCGCGGCGGTGAGTTTCGTGTCGAACCGCGGGTCGGCGTCGCCGGTGATCTGCACGTGGATCGTCGCCACGCGGGTCGACCCGGCGGGCGGGAGCTGCGCGGCCGGCTTCGTGCTGAACGCCGCGAGGATCACGCGGTCGTGCCGCATCGCCTGAGGGTCGTAGTACGGCGGGTCGGCGAACGCCGCGTCGGCCCCACCCTCGATGCCGACGATCGCGACGTTGCCCGTCCGCGACCACACCTCGACCTGGTACGCCGCGAGCGGCGCGTCGCCGTCGATCAGCACGTCGTACGCCGCGAAACGCACCGGCCCGGCGACCTCACGCGCCACCCCCGGCTCGACGTTCAGCGGATCGACCGGCTCCTTCGCCGCGTTCGGCGTGTCGGCCTGAGCCAGCGCACGCGGCCGCGGTCCGCACAGCGTCATCGCCGTGCAAGCCACGAGCGCCACCGCCGCCGTCATGGCCGTCAGCCGCGTCATCTTCATCCCCTCCCGCCGTTGAGTTTCACGGCCGCCGCCGCGATCGCGTCGACGTCCGCGGCGTCGACCGCGCCGTCGCCGTTCACGTCGACCCGCGCGGGGTCCACCCCGCCGAGCGGCTGCTCCAACCGTCGCGCCAGCGCGAACGCGTCGAGGATGTCCACACGCCCGTTGGCGTCGATGTCGCGCGGGTCGGCGGCGGCCCGGGGTGCGTCGGTGCGAATCAGCGTGATCGACACCGTCGCCGCGACCGCGAGCGCCGCCGCGGCCGCCAGACCCCACGGGAGGGCCCACCGCCACCTCCCCCTCCCTGACAGGGAGAGGGCCGGGGTGAGGGTCGAGTCGTCGGAGGCTTCACTGTGTAAGCGATGGCTCGACGCGTCCGAAGATCCATCCCCCTCACCCAACCTCTCCCCCACTTGGGAGAGAGGGGTTTTTGCGCCCAGCGCACTGACGCCCGCGAGGTGCTCACGCGCCGCGCGGAACACCGTGTCATCCACGCGTGACGGCGCACGCAGTGTCGAAGGCGGCCGGTACAGCGCCGTCAGGTCCGCGACGAGCGCCGCCGGGAGCGTCGGCTCGCCCGCATCATCCGGGCTGTCCGCGTCGTGTTGTTCGTGCCTCTCGTTCATTGTGTCTCCACGTGTTTAGGCGACGGCGGCCGCCTCGGGTTCATTGTTCGAAGTAGCGTTGCGTGGCCGGGTCGTCGCGCAGGGCCTTGATGGCGTGATGCAGCCGACTCTTCACCGTGCCGACCGGCACGCCCACCGCCTCGGCGATCTCCGCCAGCGAAAACCCGTCCACGAACCGCAGCAGCACCGCCTCGCGATGGTCCTCGCTGAGGCACGCCATGACCGACGCCAGCTGCCGCCGCTGCGTGTCGGCTGACGGTGGGTCCGGCTCGGCGGGCTGATCGATCTGTCCGTCATCGAGGATCATGCGTCGGGCCTTCTTCTGGTTGGCGATCGCCACGTGTCGCACGACGGGGTAGAGGAACGTGGTGAACCGCGCGGTCAGCGCGAAGCCGGGGAACTTGCGCAGCACGTAGGTGAACGTGTCCTGCAGCACGTCCCCCGCCGCGTCGTGATCCCGCGTGAACCGCCACGCCAGCCGCAGCACCCAATCGCGGTAGCGCAGGTACAGCGCGTCGAACGCGGCGGGGTCGCCGGAGTTGATCGCGTCGACCAGCTCCAGATCGGAGCGCGGGTCGTCGGCGGGTGTGGCCCCGGATTCTGCGACGTCTTGCGGCACGGCTTGCGGTTCTATCGTGGTGTGGCTCACGGGACAAGGATGAAGGGCGCGACCGTCGCGGAGGGTTCAATGCTCGCTGCGCTCGCGATGCTGGATGCTGGATGCTGGATGCTGGATGCTGGATGCTGGATGCTGGATGCTGGATGCTGGATGCTGGATGCTGGATGCTGGATGCTGGATGCTGGATGCGCCCAGCGTATACCCGCGACAATCCGGCATCGCGAGCGCAGCGAGCCATCCCGCATCCAGCATCGGGCTCGCAACGCCCGATCCCGCATCCGGCATCATCTGCTAAAATGCCGCCCATGCTGACCAAACGCATCATTCCGTGCCTCGATGTGAAAGCCGGCCGCGTCGTCAAGGGCGTCAATTTCGTGAACATCCGCGACGCGGGCGACCCGGTCGAGATCGCGCGCAAGTACGACGAGCAGGGCGCCGACGAGCTGGTGTTCCTCGACATCACCGCCAGCCACGAGGACCGCGACATCATGGTCGACGTGGTGCGGCAGGTCGCCGAGCAGTGCTTCATGCCGTTCACGGTGGGTGGCGGGATCCGCACGATCGACGACGTAACGCGGCTGGTTCAGGCGGGCACGGAGAAGGTGAGCATCAACACCGCCGCGGTGGTCACGCCGGACATCGTCGCGCAGACCAGCCGGCGGTTCGGCAAGTGCACGACGGTGGTGAACATCGACCCGAAGCGTGTGCCGCGTGAGGATTTCGAGAAGCGCGCCGCGGCGGCGAAGCAGCAGTACGAAGACGTGTGGGGCCTGGCCGCGCCGGAGCTGCCGGGCGATCAGGAGGTCGTCTGGGAGATCCACACGCACGGCGGTCGCACGCCGGTGGGCATCGAGGCGGTGGCGTGGGCGAAGCGCGTGGTCGAGCTCGGGGCCGGGGAGATCGTGCTGACGTCGATGGACGCCGACGGCACGAAGGACGGTTTCGACATCGAGCTGACGCGTGCGGTGGTCGCGGCGGTGGACGTGCCGGTGGTGGCGTCGGGCGGATGCGGCGGTCCGGAGCACATGTACGAGGTGCTCAAGCCGATCGCCGAGGGCGGCGCGGGCGCCGACGCGGCGCTGGCCGCGAGCATCTTCCACTACGGCCAGTACACCGTCGGTCAGACGAAGGAATATCTTGCGGAACACGGGGTGCCGGTGCGGGTCCTGTCGACTGGTGCATCGGGCCTATAATGGTATATTGTTGTTGCGACAATTCGCCGCCGGAAACGCACATTTCAATACACTCCGACCAGCGAGGTAAGCGATGAGTCAGGCCCCCCCAGCAGTGCCCGAGAGCGCCAGCGACCAGCCCGACATGAACAAGACGCGGCTGCGCAAGTTCTTCAAGCTCGCCATCCACCAGGAAGCGTCGGACATCATCATCCGCCCGGGCGTGCCGGTGAAGCTGCGTCTGCGCGGCTCGCTGAAGAACGTCGACGCCCCGGTGTACACGCCCGAAGAGATGGACGCCGAAGTCCGCGTCATGCTCAACGACATCCAGTGGGAGCAGTACGACAAGGCGGGCTCGTTCGACTTGGCGTACGCCTACGACGCGGACAACCGCTTCCGTGTGAACGTGTTCCGCACGATGGGCCGCTCGGCGATCGCCGCCCGTCTGATCACCTCGAACATCAAGTCGTACAAGGACCTGTACCTGCCGCCGAGCATGGAAGACATCCCCAAGGCTCACCAGGGCCTGGTGCTGCTGTGCGGCGTGACCGGTTCGGGCAAGTCGACGACGATCGCCGCGATGCTGCAGCAGATCAACGAGACGCGCCCCTGCCACATCGTCACCCTCGAGGACCCGATCGAATACATGTTCAAGGACCACACGGCGATCGTGAACCAGCGTGAGATCGGCATCGACGTGCCGAACTTCGCGATCGGCCTCCGCGCCCTCGTCCGTGAAAACCCCGACGTCGTGCTCATCGGCGAGTTGCGTGACCGCGAAACGTTCGAGGCGGCGGTGCAGGCGGCCGAGACCGGCCACCTCTGTTTCGGCACGGTTCACGCGTCGAGCTGCGCCCAGTGCTTCAGCCGTATCTACAACCTCTTCCCGCCGGAGGAGCGCGAGCTGATCCGCGACATGTTCGCGTATTCGCTCAAGGCGCTGATCTATCAGCGTCTGCTCAAGACGCTGCTGCCGGAGGTGCCGCGCGTGCCGGCGGTCGAGGTGCTGCTCAACACGCCGATCGTCACGAAGTACATCCACGAGGGGCGTGAGACGGAGCTGCCCGACATCATCAAGCAGTCGCAGAAGGAAGGCATGATCGACTACCACGAATGGCTTGTGACGCTGGTCAACAACGAGTACATTCAGCCGCGAACCGCCCTCGAGGTGGCGCGGAACGTCGACGAGATGAACATGCGTCTGAAGGGCATCAAGACGAGCAACTATTGATCCGGAGCGGCGCCGGGCCGATCGGGATTACGACCCAGGTGTCCTCGGGGATCAGTTAGAAGGGTTGTGCAGACATGACCATCCTGCTTGCCGCCGTGCCGACGAGCATCCTCAAGCCGATCCTGTGCTTCGGGTTGCTCCTGCTGTGGGCGCGGTGGGCGACCATCGTCGATAAAGACGCGATGTTCTATCACCAGAAGCGACGGATGTGGAACGCCATCCAGGTCGCCTCCGGCGGACTGGGCTTCATCGCGGTCTTCTTCGTGCCGCTGTTCATCCTCGGATTCATCCTCGGCCTGCTGGTGATGGTCGGCGCCGCCTCGGCGTACGTGATCATCCGCAACAAGGACGTGCCCGAGAACAAGAAGTGGCGGTTCGACAAAGAAATGTTCCAGGAGATGCTGCAGGACATCCGCGAGCAGAAGGCCGTCGAACGCGCCACGCTCAAGTTCCCCAAGGCGCCGTCGAGCCTCAAGTCCGTGCCGCTGCCCGAGGACCCGACCTTCGAGCAGCACCTGGCGTTCGAGAAGGTCCTGCAGGAGGCGCTGCGTCAGCGCGCCCAGCGCGTGGACCTGGTCGGCAACGACCAGGAGTTCGCCCGCATCGTGCGCGTCGACGGCATCGACTACCGCCAGGAGCCGCTGGCGCCCCAGCAGGCCGTGGCCGTCATCGACTACATCAAGGCGCAGGCCGGCCTCGACGTCACCGACCGCCGCAAGCTGCAGACCGCCGACGTGCCGGTCGACACCGTCGAGCTCGGCTCGCACGTGCTGCGTGTCACGACGTCGGGCTCCACACGCGGGCTCAAGTGCTCGATCATGATCGACCCGGTCAAGCAGATGACCATCAAGTTCGACGAGCTCGGCTTCCTCGACGCGCAGTCGCAGAAGGTCAAGGCCGTCATCCAGGAAGCCAAGGGCGTGGTGCTGATCGCCGGCATGCCCGGCGAGGGCCGCACCGCCACGATGTACGCCATCCTCGAGCAGCACGACCCGTACACGATGGACATCCACAGCATCGAGACCGGCGTCGAGCGCCCCGTCGAAGGCATCCGCCAGCACGACGTGGACAAGGCCGAGGTCGCCCGCTCGCTGCACTCGCTGATGCTGCGTGAGCCGCAGGTCGTGATGGTCAACCAGGTCGCCGACGAGCTGACCGCCCACACGATCGCCAAGGCGGGCGTGGAGGGCTACCGCATCTACGCCGGCGTCACGGCCGAAGACACCTTCGCGGCGTTGCAGGGCTGGATGCAGGCCGTGGGCGACGCCCAGCAGGTCTCGGCGGGACTCGCGGCGATCACCGCCCAGAAGCTCGTGCGCAAGCTCTGCAAGTTCTGCCGCCAGGAGTACGCCCCCGACGCGAACGTCATCCGCAAGCTGAACCTGCCGTCCGACCGGCCGATCCGCCTCTACAAGGCCGGCGGCCAGGTCATCATGAAGGGCAACAAGCCCGAGCCGTGTCCGTCCTGCGCCGGCACGGGGTACGACGGCCGCACCGCAGCGTACGAGGTCATGATCATCGACGACCGCGGACGCGAGCTGATCGCCGCCGCCGACATCGAGCAGCTCCGCGGACACCTCCGCCGGCAGAAGACGCTCTGGCTCCAGGAGGCGATCCTCGGCAAGGTCGTCAACGGTGTGACCAGCATCAACGAGGTCCTGCGCGTCATGGGCAAGGAGAACGCGTAATGCTCAGCATCGTGGTATTCGGAATCATCGCGTTCATGATGTACTGGTGGGCTTCCCAGGGCCTGTTCAGCGCGTTCATGCACCTGATCTGCACCATCCTCGCCGGCATCCTCGCCTTCGCGTTCTGGGAGCCGCTGACCCTCGGCATGCTCATCAACAAGATGCCCGAGTACGCGTGGGGCGTCGGACTCCTCGTGCCCTTCGGCGGGTGGCTGCTGGCCCTGCGATTGATCTCCGACAAGCTCATCGGCGGCAACCTCAACTTCCACAACGTGCCCGACCAGGCCGTCGGCGCCGCGTTCGGTGGTCTGGCCGGCGTGCTGACCACCGGCATGCTCCTCATCGGCCTGCAGATGACCGCCATGCCCGGAATCTTCGGCTTCAAGGGCGGCTGGGAGCTGACCGAAGACGGCACCGCGCAGAAGTCCAAGGGCGTGTTCCTCGGCGTCGATCGCGTCACCGCGGACTTCTTCACCACGCTCTCGCGGTTCTCCTTCGCCCCGTCGTTCTCCGACGTGAACCTCAACAACACCCACCCCGACCTGTCCGCCGAGGCCGGCCTGTTTCACCGCGGCGCCTCGGAGTTCAGCCGACGCGTCATCCGCCCCGGCAACGCCTCGATCGTCAAGGCGCCCGATCCCAACGGCGAAGAGATCACGCACCAGTTCAAGCCGTCGCCCGTGCCCAAGTGGCTCGAGAACATCACCTCGACCGTGCCCGGCAAGAACGTCCCCATCATCATCGGCACGAGCGTCAAGGTGCAGGGCGAGGCCGCGGACCAGGACGGCACGTTCCGCATCTCGCGCGGCCAGATCAGCCTGGCCTACTCCGACAACGCGCCCGGCTTCCCCGTGACACACGTGGCCTACCCCATCGGCTACCTGCAGAACGGCGAGTACGGCAAGCTCTCGGGCACCGACGACTACGCCTACTCCCTGCCGGCCATGGCCGACGTCGTGCACCACTGGCTCTTCCTGGTCCCCGAAGGCAGCACGCCCGAGTACCTGCGCGTCAAGAACCTGCGCATCACGCTCGGCGACAAGTGGAACAAGGACCTGCCGCCCGGCCTGAACCGCGAAGGCGGCGACGCCCCGGAGGTGAAGCCCGGCGACGGCCCCGAGGTCGTCGTGGTGCCGTCGCCCATTCCCGGATTCGTCACCGTCTCGGCCAAGCTGCCGTTCCAGAGCAGCCTCAACAAGCTCGGCGTCCAGGGCGTCGACCTGTTCACCGAGAAGGACCCCCGCAACCCCAACAACGTCACCAACTACGTCCTGAAGGGCATCTTCAGCATCCGCCGGCGATCACGCGGCGAACCGCGACCCGGCACCAACATCGCTGTCGACAACTTCTTCTCGCCCAACAACGCCCGCATCGTCCAGGCGGACCTCGGCAACAAGGACGCCAAGACCGGCCTGCTCGGCGGCATGCTCGCCGTCGAGAGCGTCGACAAGACGCCCTTCCTCATCGACAACCAGGGCAACCCCTTCAAGGCGATCGGCTACGCCCGCGGCGCCGACGCCGAGATGGTCGTCGGCTTCGACCCCAACAAGCCCATCGAGAAGCTCGTCGACACCGATCCCGGCAAGGTCTCGGCCAACGATCACATGATCCTGTACTTCCAGGTGCCGGTCGGGCGTTCGATCACGTCGTTCAAGTACGGCAAGGTCTCCACGCCCGTCAGCCCGCCCGTGCCGCTCGAGTAGCCGGCCGCGGATCGATCGACACGAAAGCAAAGAGCCCCCGTCGGACGCGACGGGGGCTCTTTTTGTGTCTCGATGCGGAGAGCGTGGCGGGTGAGTGACCGTCGCCCCGCCGGCGTCAGTCGCGCGCCGGCAGGTCCCCGCCGAGCAGGCGCTCGACGAAATGGATGTCGACGTCGCCCTGCACGAACTTCGAGTTGTTCAGCAGCCGGCGGTGCAGCGGGATCGTGGTCTTGTTCGGCGCCACGTCGAACTCACGCAGCGCGCGCTGCATGCGGGCGATCGCCTCGTCACGCGTGTTGCTGTGCACGATCAGCTTCGCGATCATCGAGTCGTAGTTCGGCGGGATCGTGTACCCCGCGGCGCAGTGCGTCTCGACGCGTACGCCCGGCCCGCCGGGCACCGTGAACCGCTCCAGCCTGCCCGCCTGCGGCGCGAAGTTGCGGTCCGTGTCCTCGGCGTTCACCCGGCACTCGATCGCGTGCCCGTTGATCTTCAGCTGCGCCTGGCGGAACGGCAGCTTCTCGCCCGCCGCGACCTTGATCTGCGTCTTGACGATGTCGACGCCCGTGATCGCCTCCGTCACCGGGTGCTCGACCTGCACACGCGTGTTGACCTCCAACAGGTAGAACTGCTTGGTCGCGTCGTCCAGCAGGAACTCGACGGTGCCCGCCGAGTAATACCCCGCCGCCTTGCACAGCCGCACCGCCGACTTGCACAGCGCGTCGCGTGTCTTCTCGTCGAGCACCGGGCACGGCGCCTCCTCGATCAGCTTCTGGTGACGCCGCTGCATCGTGCAGTCACGCTCGAACAGGTGCATCACGCTGCCGTGCTTGTCGCCGATCACCTGCACCTCGACGTGCCGCGCGCGTTCGAGGAACTTCTCGATGTACACCGTGCCGTCCCCGAACGCCGCCTCCGCCTCGCTGACCGCGTTCAGCAGCCCGCTCCGCAGCGCGATGTCGTTGTGCGCCACACGCATCCCGCGCCCGCCGCCGCCCGCCGACGCCTTGACGATCACCGGATACCCGATCTTGTGCGCCACCTTCAGCGCCTCGTCCTCGCTCTCGACCTTGCCCTTCGAGCCCGGGAACGTCGGCACCTTGTGCTTGATCGCCAGCTCCTTGCACGCGACCTTGTCGCCCAGCAGACGCATCGACTCGACGCTCGGACCGATGAACTCGATCTGGCAGTCGCGACACATCTCCGCGAAGTTCGCGTTCTCGGCCAGGAACCCGTAACCGGGGTGAATCGCGTCGACGTTCGCCACCTCCGCCGCCGAGATGATCGCGTCGGTCTTCAGGTAGCTCTGCTTCGCCGGGGCGGGACCGATGCAGATCGCGCGGTCCGCCAGACGGACGTACGGCGCGTGGCGGTCCGCCTCGGAAAACACCACCACCGCCTCGATATTGAGCTCACGCGCCGCGCGGATGATCCGCAGCGCGATCTCACCACGGTTCGCTATCAGGATGCGACTGAACATAAATCTAACGCCAGGAATTAGGGCTCGCGGTCAGCGGTCCACGCCGACTCACGGCCGAACGAGGAACAGCGGCGTGTTGTAATCGATCGCCTGGCCGCTCTCGACCAGCACCTTCTCGATCGTGCCGCTGACCTCTGCTTTGATCTCGTTGAACACCTTCATCGCCTCGACCAGGCACACCACCGTGTCGACGCCGACCTTCGAGCCGACCTTCACGAACGCGTCGGTGTCCGGGTTCGGCGCCGAGTAGAACGTGCCGACCATCGGGCTGAGGATCTTCAGCAGCCCCGCGTCGGCGTCGGCCTCCTCGACCGCCCCGCCGCTCGACGCCGCGGCCGAAGCCGCCACAGGAGCCGCAGCCGCCACGGGCGGCGCCGGTTGCGGCACGTACTGCACCGCGCCACCGCCGCCGCGCTTGAGCTTGAACTCTTCGTCACCGTTGCGAGCGTCCAGTTCGTAAAGGTCGTTGTCCTTCATCAACCGGACGAGCTGTTTGAGCGTTTTGATGTCTATCATGCAACAAATGCCTTAACTGCGTGATTAACGGGGCTAAATCATCGCCGATTCGATGTCCGTGGGCAAGCTGCACAGGTTCCGACGGCCGCTCTTCGTCACCAGCACGTCGTCCTCCAGCCGAACACCGCCCACACCGGGCAGGTAAATGCCCGGCTCGATCGTCACCACCTGCCCCACCTTCAGTTCACCCTTCGCCACGTGACTCAGACGCGGCTCCTCGTGGATCACCAGCCCGATCCCGTGACCCAGGCTGTGACCGAACGCCTTGCCGTAACCCGCGTCCACGATCACCTGACGCGCCGCCTTGTCCACGTCCGCCAGCGCCGCGCCCGGCGTCACCGCCGCCACGCCCGCCTTGAACGCCGCCTCCACGATGTTGTAGATCTCCGCGATCTTCTTCGGGAACTTACCGACGCAGTACACACGCGTCATGTCGCTTCGGTAGCCGCGGTACCACACGCCCGAATCGATCAGCAGCGGGCTGTTCTTCTTCAGCTTCACGTCGGCCGGGAAATAGTGCGGCACCGAGCTGTTCGCCCCAGCGCCCACGATCGTCTTGAACGCCGTGCCGTCCCCGCCGAACTCCAGGAACAGGTACTCCAGACGGGCGCTGATCTGCTTCTCCGTCATGCCCGGCTTCAGCTCCGTGAGCAGCTGCGTCAGCGCCTTCTCCTGGATCGCCACCGCCTTACGCAACAGCTTCACCTCGCCGTCGTCCTTCACCGAACGCTGATCCAGCAGCCAGCCGCTCGTCTCCACGATCGACTTCGCGCCGAAACCCTTGGCGATCGCCTTGCGAGCCGCCAGCGTCACGTGCTCGGCCTGCACGCCCAGTCGCTTGATCTTGTAACGCTCGCCCAGCTTCTTCAGCTCGTCGGTCAGGTTCTTCTTACGCATCACCGACGCCGCATAAGCGTAAGTCCCCGATAGATCTTCCTCGAAGCGCCGGTCCGAAATGATCACCACGCCGCGCCCCGTCACCAGCGCGCACGCGTCCTCCGCCGGGAAACCCGTCAGGTATCGGATGTCTTCCTGACTCGATATGAGAAACGCGTCGAGCTTCTTCTCACCGAACCGGTCCCGCAGCGATCGCACCCGCGCCAGCAGGTCGCTGGGCCACTTCGGCTTGCCGCTCTTCTTACGTCGGGCCTTAACCATGGCGGCAGATTATACGGATTTTCACGAAGCGTGGTGGCTACCAGCCCTTCGAGCCGTCAACGATTCAGTTTTCGCTTGACTTTTTCATGGTTTGTTCGTAATATATTAGGTATTCCGGCTACCCGTTCAATCTCATTCCGAAGGGAGAAACGCTATGGCTCTGCACCCCATCAAGGACGTCGCCCAGGTTGTCGAGGTCACCCGCCGCTGTCGGGCCGAAACCCCAGAAGGCCCGCTCCGCGAGCGCATCAACCAGCAGATCGACCACATCGTCGACATGCTCGTCACCCTCATCGCCGCCGACGACCGCCTCAAACACTACACCTACACGCCCCCCGCCAAACCCGAGCCGACGGACGACGCCCCCACGCCCGACGCCGCGCCCGCACATGACGCTCACGCCACAGAACCTGACCGGGACGAACCCGCTCCCGTCTCCGAAATGGAAAATGAAAGATGGAAAGTGGAAAACGGAAAATCCACACCCCCCTCCCCCCATACGCGCCCACACGCAGCCGACGACGACCTCACCCCCGCAGATCGACATCGAACACCGGCCGGGCGTTCGCGTCCTCACCCCGCTTCGCGATCGGCCGCACCGCCACGCCATACACCGGCTCCAGCACCTCCGGACACAGCACGCGCGGCCACGGACCGTCCGCCACAAGCCGCCCCTGGTGCATGACCCACACGTGATCCGCGTAACGCGCCGCGAGGTTCACGTCCTGCACGACCGTCACCACCGCCATGCCCTGCTCGGCCAGCTCACGCAGCCGACGCATGGTCTTGTGCACGTAAGAAAGGTCCATCGCGCCCGTCGGCTCGTCGAGCAGCATCACGCGCCCCTGGCCGGCCGACTGCACCATCGCGCGCGCCAGCAGCACGCGCTGCTGCTGGCCGGCGCTGAGCTCCGTGTAGGGCCGGCTCGCCAGCGGGAGCAGCTCGCACAACCCCAGCGCGCCCTCGACGGCGTGCGGGTCGGCCGGCAACGCGTAACGCCCCATCGCCACGACCTCGCGCACGGTGAAGCTGAACGCCGCGGCCGACTTCTGCGGCACGTAGCTCACCCACGCGGCGCGCTTCGACGGCGCCAGCGAACGCACCGACCGGTTGCGCAGCTCCACACGCCCAGCCGACGGCGTCAGCGTGCCGAGCAGCAGCTTCAGCAGCGTCGTCTTGCCCGAGCCGTTGGGGCCGATCAGCGCCACCAGCGTGCGCGCCTTCAGGTCGAGGCTCACGCCGTCGATCACCGGCCGGTCGGGGTGATACGCGAAGCGCACGTCGCGCATCTGCATCAACGGCGGCACGGCCGGCTTCGCGCCGAACTGCACGACAGGAGATGGAACCTGCGATGAACCGCTCACGCCTCAACCCTCCCGCGACCGAGCTGCGGACGCAGCATCGCGATGAACAGCGGCCCGCCGATCAACGCCGTCACTGCGCCGATCGGCAGCAGCCCGATCTCAACGCCGCCCCACTCGCGCAACGCCATCTCCAGCGCCTTGACCGCCGTGTCCGCGCCGACCACGAGCGCCGCCCCCGCCAGCGCCGAGCCGATGATCACCGGACGGTGACGCGGCCCGACCATCAGACGCACCAGGTGCGGCGCGATCAGACCGACGAACCCGATCGGCCCGGCCAGCGCCACCGACATCGCCGTCAGCAGCCCCGCGAGAATAAACACCACCAGCCGCAACCGACGCAGGTTCAGCCCCAGGCTCTGCGCCTCGGCGTCGGACAGCGTCGCGACGTCGAGCGATCGGCCGAACGTGATCGCGATCGCCACGCCCGTCAGCGTCAGCACGCCGAGCGTCACCACCTCGGACGACGACGTGCCGTCGGCGAGGTAGCCCATCATCCAGTCGAAGATGCCGCTGCGCCGCGCCGCGGGCACGACGGTGTGCAGGAACATGATCGCCGCGCCGTTGATCGCGTTGACGATCACGCCCACCAGCAGCAGCCCGACCGGATCGATCCAGCCGCGCCGCTGCCCGAGCGTGTAGACGACGATCATCGTGATCAGCGCCCCGGCCAGCGCCGCCGAGTGCGTCGCCATCGGGCCGAGCGCGGCCAGCACGCCGGTCCACGCGGTCATCACGCCCAGCGCCGCGCCGCTCGACACGCCGAGGATGTAGGGCGACGCGAGCGGGTTGCGCAGCAGCGCCTGCAGCAGCGTGCCGCTGACGCCCAGCGCCACGCCGACCGTCGCGCCCATGATCAGCCGGTCGCGCCGCAGCGCGAGGTACGTGTGCAGCAGGTCCCAGTCGATCGCGCCGCCGGCGTTGATCGGCACGCGCTCGCCGATGATCAGCCGCGCCGCCGCCGCCGCCGCCAGCACCAGCGCCAGCACCGTCAGCGCGACGATGTCCCGGCCGAATCGCGAGCGTGTGGGAACCTGTTCGGTCATGGCGTACCTGCGGGTTGCGGAGTCGATGACGTTGATGCCGAGGCAGGCTTGGGTGCCGAAGCTTTGGGTGCCGAAGGCTCGGGTGCCACTGGCGGCTTGCCCGCCAGTGCGTCGTCGTCCGATCGCGTATCACTGGCGGACGAGCCGCCAGTGGCACCCGACTCGACCGCGTCATCGGAGGACACGGCATGATCGATCGCCTTCACCCGCGACGGGTGCAGCCGCCGCGCGATCTCCGCCGCGATCGTCGCGACGGACGTGCTGGGGATCTTAGCAAGCGGATCGCGCAGGACCTCGATGCGGTCCGACTTCGCCGCGGGAATGTCCAGCGCCTTCATCGTCGCACGCCACGCGTCCAGCTGCGCGTCGGTGTACTCGCCGGGCGACGTCAGCAGCAGCACCACGTCCGGCGACGCGGCGAGCACGCGCTCGCGGTCGACACTGATGTAGTAGCCCGCGTCGATCGCGTTGACGCCGCCCGCCGTCGTCAGCATGTCGTCGAGGAACGTGTGGCGACCCACCACGCCCAGCGGATCGGTGCGGAACACGATCAGCACGCGCGGGCGGTCGGCGTCGGCCAGCCCGGCGGACCACGCCCGCAGACCCGCCAGCCGCGCCTCGATCCGCGTGCGCAGCGCCGCCGCGGCGTCCGATACGTCGAGGTAACCGCCGATACACGCGTCGGGGCGCGCCGGGTCATACAGGGCTCGCAGCGCGTCGTCGACGGTGTCGATCTGCACCGTGCCGACGGCCCAGTGGTGATGCTCGGCCAGCTCGGTCAGCCGCTCGGGCACGCCGACGCCGCGTTCGGGCTGGAGGAACACGTGCGTGGGTCGCGCCGCGGCGAGTTTTTCGTAGTCGAGGTGAACGCTGTCGCCGACGACGCGGACGCCGGGCAGATCGATCGGGTCGTAGCGTCCGACGCCGACGATCTGGTCACGGAATCCAAGCTCGATGAGCATTTGCGTCACGGCCGGGCTCATCGACACAATCCGCGGTTTAGACGGGGTTATCACTGGAGAAGAAGACTCGGCACAGCCGATACCACATACCAGCAACGCGAAGGTAAGGCCGATGCCGCTGGGGCTCGTCAAGGCGCGGCGGGCACACATGCGGCGCATCGTAAAGTCGGCCATAGAGACCGTCAAACATCGTACTTGTGTCACGGAGGACACCCATGGCTACCTTGAGCACCCGTATCACCGGCTTCTTCAAGCGCATGCGCAACGGCGCTGACACCGCCACCGCGGACCCCGATTACACCGCCGAGTCGCTCGAAAAGCTCGCCACCGGCGGGCCCGATCACGACGACGACGGCCCGAGCAGCGGCGGATTCCTCGCACGCATCACCGGCTCACGCCGCGAGCAGACCATCCAGAACCTGCAGCGCGGCTACGAGGAAGTGGTCGAGCTGATGAAGACCGTCCGCGGCCACATGGAGTCGCAATCCGACCGGGCCGACCGCCTGCTGACCCTTATGCAGCGGCTGCCCGAGGCCCTCGAGGCCCTGCCGGAAACCAACCGCAATCAGGCCCGCATGCTCGAGCTGATCAACTCGCACCTCGACCAGCAGACCCACCAGGCCCAGCGCCTCAACGAGGTCATCGGCACGCTGGCCAACTCCACCGAGCAGAACAACCAGGTCATGGGCGTCATGCAGCAGCAGATGGACGCCACGCGCGAGACCGACATGAAGATGCTCGAGTCCTACGCCCGTATGTCCGACACGCTGACCGGCCTGCACGACTCGGCCAAGGCCAACGTCAGCGCCCTGCAGACCGTCTCGCAGCACACCCGCGAGACCGACGAGAAGATGGAAGCCCTGCTCCGCCGCAACGCCCGCCAGATGATGGTGCTCACCAGCGTCAGCTGGGGCCTGGCCGCGATCGCCCTCGGACTGGCGATCTACACCGGCATCGCCGTCTCCGGCGCGTCCATCGGCGAGTTCTTCGGGTTCTGACCGACGACACCGGCGTCCCGCACGCCGCGACAAGCCATTCCTGTTCCACACCGCCGGAACCCACGGCCCGCACCGCCGTGGGTTCCATTTTCGTGCGCGCAACCCGACAAGCCCCGCCGCACGTTTCAGCATTTCCCTGAAAGACGCGACCCCGATTCGCGGCGATAATACCGCGTAACCAGGACGGTCCGCCGTCGTTCCGAACAGACCCCCATCGCGAGACTCGGCCGCGCCGGCTCGGACTCAGGTCCGAGTCGGCGACGTCCGGGCCACAACGCTCAAACGAAACCCATCACCACGACGGAGTAACGCACGCTTCGCGCATTACTCCGCGCGCTTGCCGAACGCCTCCACAGCCGCCTTACGAAAAGCGTCCTGCGCCTTGCCGCCGTCGCCGGGAAAGCCCGCGTGCTGCACCAGCCAGATCAGGATCAGGCCGGTGTTGCGGTCGGCGCTGCTGCCCGTCGAATACGCGCCGCCGTGGCCGAAGCCGTGGTCGCTGACCGACAGCCCAAAGCCGTAGCTCTGCGGGATGCCCGCGGCGGTCTGGCGGCTCGTCATCTCCTTAACGGCAGACTCCGACAGCACGCGCTTGCCGTCGAGCTCGCCGCCGTTGAGCAGCATCTGGTAGTAACGCATCACGTCGTGCGCCGTGGAGAACAGTCCGCCGGCCGGCATCGGGTAACGCTGCGTGCGATCGCTCAGCGGGTAGTACAGCTGATCGATGATCGTGGGCGCGAGGCCGCGTTTGTCGGGGCCGGGCTTATACGACGTGGCGATCCGCGCGACCTGCGCCTCGCTGGGCCAGAACGTCGTGTCGGTCATGCCAAGCGGCGCGAACAGTCGCTCGTCGAGAAACTTCTCGTAAGGCATGCCCGACACGACCTCGATGATGCGGCCGGCCGTATTGATGCCCGCGTTGGAGTACTGGTACTTCGTGCCGGGCTCGAACACCAGCGGCGTCATCGCGTAGCTGCGCACGCGGGCGGACAGCGGGTAGAGGTCGAGCGTCGGCGCCTCGAGGTCCGACTTGAACGGCAGGCCGCTCGTGTGCGACAGCACCTCGCGCACCGTGATCGGATGGCCCGGCTTGCGCAGCAGCACGTGCTGATCGTCCTTCTCGACCTGAAGCATCTGCCCACGGAATTCCGGCAGATACTTCTCGACCGGATCGTCGAGCTTCACCTTGCCTTCGTCGACCAGGCACATCAGCCCGACGGCCGTCATGCCTTTCGACTGCGACGCGATCCAGAACATCGTGTCCGGCCGCATCGGCGCCTTCGCCTCGATGTTCGCAAAACCCACTGTTTCGACGGTCAGCATCTTGTCCTTGTTCGCGACGAGCATCACCGCGCCGGCGAGTTCCTGCCGATCAACATACGGCTGCACGCTCGCGGCGACCAACGCCTGCGCCCACACACGCGCCGCGCACGCCTGCATCACCACCAACACCACGAGCGCGATCACCGCACGCCCGCGCCTCAAATTCATTACGTTTCGCACCGCGATGTCCGTGCCCAAGACAACCGAGTTACTCATCGACGTGCTCCTGAATAGTTCTTGATCATCTAGACCAACTACCGCACTACCGCCAAAACGGTTGCGGCGTTCTGATCGCGTTCCGCCGCGTCTATTAAACGACCGACGGGCGGTTGGGATTCCAGAATTCTATCGCGTACTCTTCGAATAGCTGCTCCAGCGCCTCAAGACCTTCCCGCGCCTTGAAGTCACGTTCACTGGAGGCAATTGGCAGTACCCACAGATAGTGAAGGTGCCAATCCTCAACGTTACAGATTTCAAGCCCAGGGCCAAATGGGTATGGCGACGATACGAGCAAGTGATCGCAGGTGGACTTAGGGAGCCAGGGCTCGCCGATCGGCAACGTGTGTCCCGTGCCGAGGCACTGCCTGGCGTGGTACCAGGCGACCATCGTTAGCACTTCGACATGGCGTTGATCGGCTTCGGGCGCAATGATGACGAACTCAAGGCGTGGAGCATCGTGAACTTCAAATGCGCCGATCGTCGCGTACACCCAGAAGCCAATCACCGGACCGGGTGTGATTTCAGCGATACGAAGGCGCGGGAATGCCTCCGTAGCTGGCCCGAGCGGCCACTGATGTTCGCTGAACTCATGCCCCGCGAAGAATCCGTGCAAGTGTTGGCGCACCACATCATGAGGCTCGGACTGGCTCAACAGCTAACCCTCGATCTAGTCGCGATCAAAGTGCGTCGGTGATCTTCGCCTGCAGATCCTTCGCCGCGTCGGCGTCGAGTTGGCCGGCGGGCCAGCGGTAGCCCAGGCCGTCGCCGTCGGCGCGCGGGATGATGTGGAAGTGGACGTGCATGACGACCTGCCCGGCGATCGCGCCGTTGTTCTGCAGCACGTTCCAGCCGGCGCAGCCCGTCGCGGCCGCGACCGCCGCGCCGATCTTTTTGATCGCCACGCCCAGCGCCGCCGCCGTCGCGTCGTCGACCTCGTCGAGCGTCACGTAAGGCTTCTTCGGGATCACCAGCGTGTGCCCGGTGCTCAGCGGCCCGATGTCCAGGAACGAGAACACGTGCTCGTCTTCGTAGACCTTCCAGCACGGGATCTCGCCGTCGATGATCTTCTCGAAAATGCCTTTGCTGTCCGACACGCCGGCCTCCCATTCGTCACGTGTGCGTACTTTTTTCCACGAACCCGGGAACCGCTCGGCCCGGCGTTCGTCCAATCACTGCGACGACCATGATACCGAACGCCGGCAAAGGGTCACGGGCGTCAATGGGGTCATCTCGACGTCCGTGTCGCTGACCATGAAATCCGACCGCTGACCACCGACTCAAGGAGTCACACGATGTCTCTGCGCTATCGCCACACCCGCGTCGCCCTGCTCGTCGGCGCGCTCGCGTTCGCCGCCGCATTCACCACGCACACCGTCCGCGCCGTGCCGCCCGACGAGGCGATCGCGCCGGTCAGGCAGCAGCTCGACAAGGAGATCCGCCTGCAGCTGCTGCAGGTGCCGCTCGACCGGGCGCTGGAGTTCCTGCTGAAAGAGACGGGCCTGCCCTACGTGATCGACCGCGCGTCGCTGCGCAGCAAGCTCAACACGACCGTCGAGCTGACCGTCGAGAAGATCACGATCCGCGACGCGCTGGAGCTGGCGTTCGCGCAGATCGGCTGGGACTACATCGACTACGACGTGCGCAACGGGCGGCTGTTCGTCTCGACGCCCGCGAACGTAATCAAGCCGCACCTCCAGACGCACGTGTACGACGTGCGGGCGCTGACGATGCACGCGGTGAACTTCACCGAAGAGCCGCAGGTCGGCCTGATCGACGCGATCAACGGTGGCGGCCGCAACGACGACAGCGGCGGCTCGCTGTTCAGCCAGTCGGACGACGATCACGCCGATATCAGCGGCACGGGCGCGCTCGACGACCTGATCCGCCTGTCGATCCGCAACGGCACGCACGACGGCAACTGGGAGGTGCCGGGCGTGACGATGCAGCAGCGCAACGGCCTGCTCATCGTGGTCAACACCGCCGAGGTGCACGCCGAGATCAACGACCTGCTCACGAAGTACCAGGCGGCGTCGGGCAAGATGATCAGCGTCAACGCGCGGTTCCTGCTGGTCAGGACCGACGCGCTCGACGCCTTTATCGCGCAGCAAACGAAAGACACGCTCGTGCTCAACCCGCAGCAGGTCAACCAGTTTCGCGCCACCGTCGGCGCCGCGGCGCAGGGCGCACGCCTGCTCGGCACGGCGCGCACCGTCTGCTTCAACTCGCAGCGCGTCTACGTCGCGGCCGGCAACGAGCAGGAGTTCGTCAGCGACCTCGACCCGGTCGTCGGCACGCGCTCCGCGGCGTTCGACCCGCAGGTCAGCACGCTGGCGAACATGAGCGTGCTGAGCGTCGAGACGACCGCGGGCGTCGACAACAAGACGATCTCGACGACGATCCGCGGCGGGCTGGCGATCGGCAACGGCATCCGCGTGCGCGGCCGACTGGCCTTGAAGGGCGAGGTCGACAACCGCGGCGACGACACGCCGGACGCGACGCCCGACAACGGTAACGACGGCGGCGATGACAGCCGTGACGGCGACGCGCTGCCCGCCGACAACACAGACGCCGAGCAGACTGAGCCCGCGTCGCTGCCGGCGCAGAAGCTCCACGAGGTGTTCCGTGTGGATCGCCTGGACGACGAAGAGATGACGTCGCGTAACGAGGGCAACGTGCCGATCGACAACACGGTGATCGAGCTGCCCGAGCAGGACTCGGTTCAGTTCCGCACGTCGGCGCGGATCCCCAACGGCGGCGGCGTGATCCTCGCCGGGTCGTCGACGCTGTACCGCTACTTCGAGGCGCCCGAGGGCACGGAGATCGTGCTGCTGATCCAGGCAAGCGCGGTGGAGTGAGGGGACGGCATCGTCGCGCGTTGGCCGGCGTGTGCGATCAGCCGGTCAGCGCGTTGATGATGTCGAGCAGGTCGATGCGGACGCGGGAGTCGAGCAGGTCGCGGACGATGCGGTCGATGCCCGGGCCGCCGTCGATCGTGTCGTCGCCGTCGCCGCCGTCGATGTCGTCGTCGCCGAGTCCGCCGCGGAGGAAGTCGTTGCCGAGTCCGCCGAGGATGTGATCGATGCCGGCGGAGCCGAAGATGCGGTCGTTGCCCGCGCCGCCGTCGACGTAGTTCTCACCGAAGCCGAGCAGCCTGATGAAGTCGTCGCCGATGCCCGTCGTGATGTGGTTGTCGCCGCCGCGGTCGAGGATGCGGGCGAGGCCGTCGAGGACGCGGATCGTGTCGTTCCCGAAGCCGGTCGTGACGCGGGCGTCGCCGAGGATGTCGACGACGTTGTTGCCGCCGAGGTCCTGGAGCAGCGTGGTGGCGAGGCTGCGGATGTCGTCGTCGCCGAGGCCGGTGCGGATGCGGTTCATCGCCCCGCCGCCGGCGTCGACGGTGTTGTCGCCGCCGCGGTCGAGGATCAGGTCGTTGCCGTCGCCGGCGGTGATCGCGTCGTTGCCGACACCGCTGACCACGCGGTTGTCGCCGTCGCCGACGTTGATCGTGTTGTTCCCACCCAGCGCCACGACGACGTCGCGCCCGTCGCCGGAGGTGATCGCGTCGTTGCCGACGCCGGTCTTCGCGAAGTTGTCGCCGTCGCCGAGGTCGATGGTGTTGTCGCCGCCGAGGTCGAGCACCTTGTCGTTGCCCGCGCCGGTGTCGATCGTGTCGTCGCCGTCGCCGGACTTCACGAGGTCGTTGCCGTCGCCGGTGTAGATCTCGACGCCGATTAGGTCGCCGTTGAAGTCCGTGATACCCGGGCCGACAACAACCTTGTCGTTGCCGCCCTGCGTGTCGATGACGATATTGCCGATGCCGGTGAACGTCTCGTTGCGCGTCCCGTCGGGTCCGCGTACGACGATCACCTCGCCGTCGGCGCGGCCGGCGACGATCACGACGACGTCGTTGGCGTCGTCGCCGATGATGTTCAGAGTGCCGTTGAAACGGCTGACGCCATAAGCTGCCGATGGGCCTGCCAGCACCACGCCGCCAACCGGGTACGAGTTGTTCTGAGAACCGCCTGAACCGCTAGAGATGGTCACGCCTCCACCTGAAATCGATCCGCCCGACTGGTAGACGTCCACAGCGTTCACGACGGCTGAGCCGCTGCCGCTGGACGTCGAATCGCTCGGATCCAACGGTGCCCCGGTCGAATTGACGATTATGTCGATGCCGGCGATCAGGGTGCCCAATTGCTGAATGTGATCTGCACTGATCACGATCGTCCCAGTAACCTGCCAAGTTCCGTCGGCAAAAATGGTGGTCGCCGCGACGTCCACATCGTTGGCCAACAAGTCGAAACTCAATACAAGATCGCCGGCTCGTATACCGTGCAGGAATTCGACAGCCAAGGGCTCAGAATCTGGCGTGTCCAAGGTCACGTCACCATCGGTATCGATGCCGACGCGTCGGTAATACAGGTCGCCGGTGAAATCGTACGAACCGCCAGATTCGATTTGAAGTTCCGCCACGCCGACGAACGTCTCGACCTGCGCATCGGGCCAAGTCACCGTGACCTGCTGCGCACCGGCGTTGCTGTCGATGTCGACCTCGGTGATGTCGGTGAAGGTCAGCACGTCACCGCTGAGCGTCGCGGACAGCAGCACGCGGGACTCGAGCGGCTCGAACAGCGGCAGCGTCGGGATGCGCCCGCGCTCGGGCACGCGCGAACGCTCGGCGTGGAGCCTGCGTGCGGCAGCGCTGCGGCGTCTCCATCGGCTGAATCGTTTGAGCATCGTGACCCCCTGCGGACTACAAAACAGATACGTTTCCGCAGTATAGATCACGGGCTACACATGTCAACGAATTCGCGCGGTCTACACGGACACGCCGGCGCCGCGCCAGGCTTTTTCGAGGACCTGCTGCATCTCGGCCTGGTTGAAGGCGTCCATCGTGTGCGTGCGGACGTAGCCCTGGCTGGACAGGGCGAACATCGCGGCGGTAGCGGTCTCGCGGTCGGGCGCGTCGAAGAACAGCACGCCGTCGTGATTGCCGGTCGTCCAGTACACGTCGCCGACGGTGATGTTGAGCTGACCGGCCATCTCACGGAAGGCGTCGGCGCGGGCGGTGGTCTCGGCGAACTCGGCGACGCCCTTGTCGGTGAAGTCGATCAGTGCGATGTAGCGGGCCATGTGAATCTCCCTCGTGTTGAGTGTGTCGGTGTCGCGCGGCGTTGACCTCTGCGGCACTCTACGGGGCGAGTCGCGCGGCGCGGCATCGGACGAGGTCTGAATCCGCGCAAGAAAAATCCCCGTCGCGTGACGGGGATTTGGATGGTTTTCGAGGCGGCCGTGATCGCGTGCGGTCGCTCAGGCGAGCAGGCCGGCGACGGGCTGGCCCTTGTCGGCGATGGTGAACGGTCGGCCGGACGGGCTGATGATCTTCTGATCGAGCGGCAGGCCGAGTGCGGTGGCGATGGTGGCGTTGAAGTCGGGGATGCGGACCTCGTTGTCCTTGACGTGCATGCCGGTCTTGTCGGACTCGCCGTAGACGAAGCCGCGCTTCGCGCCGCCGCCGGCGATCATGGTGGTGAACGCCGCGGGGTGATGGTCGCGGCCGTTGCGGTCGTTGATCTTGGGCGACCGGCCGAACTCGCTGGCGAGCACGACCATCGTGTCCTTGAGCATGCCGCGGCTGTCGAGGTCTTCGAGCAGCGTGGCGAGGCCCTTGTCGAGCACCTCGGCCTGGTCGTGGACGTTGTCGAAGTTGTCCTGGTGCGTGTCCCACCCGCCGAACTCGACCTCGACGTAGCGGACGCCGTGCTCGACGAGTCGCCGCGCGAGGATGCAGCCCTGCTGGAAGCGCTCGTCGCCGTAGCGGTCGCGCAGGTCCTGGGGTTCCTGATGCAGGTCGAACGCCTTGAGGTCTTCGCTGCCCATGAGGCGGACGGCCTCGTCGTAGAAGTCGTTGTAGCCCTTGACCTGCTTGTGCGGGTACTTGGCGCGGAAGCCGCGGTCGAACTGGTTGGCGAGGTAGAGGCGGCGGTCGAACTGCTCCTGCGTGATGCCCTTGGGCAGCGAGGAGTTCTGGAGGCCGGCCTCGGGGTTGCCGATGTCGAGTGGGCTGTAGGCGGAGTCGAGGAATCCGCCGCGCGGGTGGCGCGACCCGCCGGAGATCAGCACGTAGCCGGGCAGGTTCTTGTTGAAGCGTCCGCCGAGCTTGGTGACCCACGAGCCGAACGACGGGTGCTGGATGGTGGCGAGCGGCGCGTAGTTGGTGTGCATGAGGTACTGGCCGCGCTCGTGGGCGCCCTGGGTGGACGTCATCGAGCGGACGAGCGTGACCTTGTCGGTGACCTTGGCGAAGTTGGGCAGGTACTCGCTGAGCTGCATGCCGCCCTTCGCGGAGATCGGCTTGACGGGGCCTTCGACGCCGGAGCCGGGCTTGGGATCGAGCGTGTCGATGTGGCTCATGCCGCCGGACATGAACAGGTAGATGACGTTCTTGCAGGTGGCCTTGGCGGCGGGCGCGGCGGCCATGGCGTCGCGCAGGAACGGCAGCGGCGCGAGGCTCAGGCCGAAGGCGGCCCCGGCGGCGCCGGCCATGACCTGGCGACGCGTCGGCTCGTCCATCCGGTTCAGTTGCTTCTTGATCTTCTTCATCGTGTTGCCTTCCGTGTCGGTGTCGGGCGATGCCGCCCGGGGTGGATCGATCGTCACGCCGCGTCCGGCGTCGGTTACTGCACGAACAGGAACTCACGCGTGTTGACCAGCGCCCACACGAGGTCCGTGTACGCGGTCTTGCCGTTCTGCTCGATCTGCTTGTCGGCCATGCGGATGTCGGTGCCGCTGGGGTTGCGGCCGAGGATGCTGAGGAACGCGATGCGGACACGCTGCTCGGGCGACGCGGCGGACTCCATGTTCTGCCGCAGCATCGACCGGCTGCCGAGCAGCAGTTCGTCGACCGGGCCGTTCATCAGCGTCAGCACCTGCGTGACGGCGGGGTCGTCGTTGCTGCCGTCGATGAGCTCGCGGTCGGACTGGCCGAACTCACGGAGGAAGTGGCCGGGCCGCGCGGGCGACTCGAGCTCGGAGGCCCGCATCATGTCGAAAGAGTAGCCGCGGTACTTCGGATCGGGTGCGTTGTCGCGCATCGCCTCCATCATCATCTTGCGGCGCATCTCACGCGGGTCGCGTTTGCTGATGTCGCGCGCCATCGCGAACAGCTCTTCGGTGGTCTTGTCGGAGATGTCGATCTGCGCCAGGCCGTACGCGCCGGCCTTGAGGACCTGGTGCCGGTCGTCGGGATCGGGCATGACGAGCGTGAGCACGGAGTCCCACACCTGCGCGGCGGACATGCGGCGGAGCAGCGGGCCGGGGAATCGGTACACCTCGCCCTCGCGGATCTCGGTCGGGCTCGCCTCGCGCTGATAGGCCTGCGTGTTGAACACGACGCGGAGGTACGCCTTCATGTCGAAGTCGTAGTCCTTGATCAGACCGGTGAGGTAGGTCATCAGCTCGGGGTTGACCGCGACGGTCTCGTCGCGGATGTCGTCGACGGAGGGCAGCACGCCGACGCCGAACGCGCGATCCCACAGCCGGTTGGCGATCACCATCGCGAAGCGCGGGTTGTCCTTGGCGGTCATCCAGTCGGCGAACGCTTCGCGGAGGGAGTCGCCGCGCTTGACCGTGACGTTCTTGCCGAAGATCGTCGCGGGCTTGACGACCGAGCTGGGTTTGGCGTCGTCGTACTTGTAGTTGTCGGGCAGCTTGGTGGAGAGGTAGGCGTTCTCGGCGACGCCGTAGCTGTTGGTGCGCGTGAGGTTGAGCAGGAACTGCTTGCCGCGGTTGTCGAGGTCGGACTTGGCCAGCTCGTCGCGGAACTTACGCGGGTCGAACTTCTCGCTGGGCTTCTGGCGTGTGCGTACGCCGTTGGTGAACGCGGCCATCTGGTAGAACTCGTACTGCGTCCACTTGTCGAACGGGTGGTCGTGGCACTGGGCGCAGCCGATCTGCGTGCCCAGGAAGATCCGCACGGTGTTGGACAGGTTGTCCAGCGGCATGCCCGAGTCGCGGATGTAGTAGCCGGTGGCGCCGTTGTCGTACATGCTGCCTTCGGCGGTGATCATCTCGCGGACGAAGTCGTCGTAGTGCTTGTCGGTCCGCAGCGACTCCTTGATCCAGTCCTCGTACGGCATGCCGGTTCGGCCGCCGGGCATGCGTGTCTTCACACGCAGCACGTCCGCCCAGTAGTTGTAGAAGTTGCTGACGTAGCCCTCGGAGGCGAGCAGCTGGTCGATAAGCTTGGCGCGTTTGTTGGACTCCTTGGAGTCGAGGAAACGTGTGATCTCGTCGTAGCTGGGGATGCGGCCGGCGACGTCGAGGTAGATGCGGCGGACGAACTGCTCGTCTGTGGCCGGCGGGTTGGGCTTGACGTTGTTGCGCTGCCAGTCGGCGGCGAGCAGCTGGTCGATCTTCTCCGCGGCGGCGGCGACCGAGCGGGTCGACTCGGCGGCGGCGGCGGCGGACTTGCCGGGGTCCTTCGCGTGCGCGACGCCGGTGGCGACGAGCGCGGCGGCGAACAGCGTGGCGATCCAACGTGGGGTCAAACGCGAATGGTCCTTCATGGTGCCGCTCCTGGAACTGACGATCTGAGTCGCGGACTAACGCCCGGGCCGACTCGACTTACGTTGCCCTCAAACTGACTGACAGATCAACGTCGGGGCCGTGACGATTATTGCCAATCTCCTGACGGGATCGTTACATACAGCGCGGCTGAGCAAACGCTGCACGGCGACAAAACAACAAGGCCCGCCGGTTGAACCGACGGGCCTTGTGAAATCGTGTCGTTGTCGCGAGTTATCACTCGGACTTGGTCTCGCCCTCGGCCGAGGTCTCGGCTTCGGTCGGCTCGACGGCGGCGGCCTCTTCCGGGGCCGGGTCATCGGGCATGCCTTCGGCGGCGGCTTCGACGGCGTCGGCGGGAGCGGCCTTGGTGTCGGCCTTGGCGCCCTTGCGGAGCTTGGCGGCGAACGCCGTGCGGGCGTCCTGCTGCTGACGTCGACGGGAGTAGCGGCCCTTCACACGCGGCGAGCTTTCCTCTTCCTCACCGACCAGCTGCAGCACCACCAGGTCCGTGCCGTCGCCGATGCGGTAGTCCGCGAGTCGGACGATGCGGGTGAACCCGCCGGCGCGGTCCGCGTAGCGCGGCGCGATCTCGTCGAACAGCTTCTGCACGAGGGTCTTGTCGTTGAACTCCGGCTCGCCGAACTCGTTGACGCGGTCAACGAGGTCGCGGTCCTGGAGCCGGGCGATCACCAGCCGGCGCGAGTGCAGGTCGCCCCGCTTGGCCAGGGTGATCAGCTTCTCAACGAAGGGCTGAACGGCCTTGGCCTTGGCGCGGGAGGTGGTGATCTGACCGTGCTGAAACAGCGCGGCGGCGAGGTTGCGGAACATCGCGGTGCGGTGCTCCGTGTCTCGCCCGAGCTTGTATCCGGCCATTCCGTGTCTCATGGCTTACATCCTTCAATCAAAGCCGCGTCGGGGCGCGGGGTTAGTCTGCCAGAATCTCGTCGCCTTCGTCGGCGGCGGAGGAGAAGCCACCGGCCAGGTCGAGGCCGAGGTCTTCGAGCTTACGCTTGATCTCGCGGAGGCTGGTCTTGCCGAACGAACGGATCTTCAGCAGTTCGTCCTCGCTGAGCTTGCACAGGTCGCCGACGGTCTTGACGCCGGCGGACTCCAGGCAGTTGCTCGCACGCACGGACAGGGCCAGCTCGCCGATGGGCATGTCGAGCTTCGAGAGGTGCTCCTGCTCGGCCTCGGCGACGGAGGCCGCGGCCTCGCTGATCGTCGCCTCGCCCAGCTCGAAGTACTGCACGAAGGGGTTGAGGTGCTTGCGCATCACCTTGGCGGCCTCGACCAGCGCCATCTCCGGGGTGACCGCGCCGTTGGTCCAGATCTCCAGCGTCAGCTTGTCGTAGTTGGTCTTTTGACCGACGCGGGTGTCCTCGACCTTGTAGCGGACGCGGAGCACGGGGCTGAAGATCGCGTCGACGTGGATCACGCCGACCTGCTTCTCGGTCTCCCGCTCGGCGAGTTCGGACGCCGGGACGTACCCGCGGCCCTTCTCGACGGTGAAGTCGATGTCGAAGTCGACCTCTTCGGTCAGCGTCGCCAGCAGCATGTCCTTGTTGAGGATCTCGACGTTGGCGTCGGACTCGATGAGCTCGGCGGTGACCTCGCCGGGGCCGGTGGCGCCGAGGGTCATCTGCCGGGGCTCGTCACCCTCGAGGGCGACGATGAGGTTCTTGATGTTCAGGATGATATCGGTGGCGTCTTCCTGCACACCGGTCAGGCTGGTGAACTCGTGGGCCGCGCCGGAGATCTTCACCTTGGTGACGGCGGCGCCCTCGATAGTCGACAGCAGGATGCGGCGGAGGCTGTTGCCCACCGTCGTGCCCAGGCCACGCTCGAACGGTTCGACGACGAACCGGCCGTAGGTGTCGGTGTTGTTCACGTCCGGGACGACCCGGCTCGGCAGTTCCAATCCTCTCCATCGTACGCGCATGTTCGTATTCCTTCGTTGCAGCGTTGCCTTGGGTGTTGGCGGGTCTCGGTTAACGGTCGGCTCCGGCTCGCTGCTCGCCGGGGCGTTCCTACTGTCCGGGACCGTGGTAACGGTAAAAGTCGGTATTAGACGCGGCGCTTCTTACGCGGGCGGCATCCGTTGTGCGGGATCGGCGTGCGGTCCTCGACGGCGGTGACCTTCAGGCCGGCGGCCTGGAGGGCGGTGACGGCGGACTCGCGGCCGGGTCCGGGGCCCTTGATGCGGGCCTCGACCTCACGCATGCCCATCTTCTTGACCTTGCCGGCGCACTGCTCGGCGGCGCGGCTGGCGGCGAAGGGGGTGGACTTGCGGGCGCCCTTGAAGCCGACGGTGCCGGCGGACTGCCACGCCAGCACCTCACCGTTCATGTCGGTGATGGTGATGACGGTGTTGTTGAACGTCGCCTTGACGTGGGCGATGCCACGGGCGACGTCGCGACGGATCTTGCGTGTCTTCTTGGCCATGTGTTTCCTCGAAACTGGTGGCGCTGCCGGCTGGGGCAGCTCGTTTCGGTTTGTCGCGGCGGGTTAGGCCGCGTGTGTCGATGCAGAGCACGGCCCTACGGGCCGTCGTTAAACGGGTTGCTGCGGTGCGTCGCACCGCGGCGTGCTACTTCTTGACGCCCTTCTTGCCGGCGACCGTCTTCTTGCGGCCCTTGCGGGTGCGGGCGTTGGTCTGCGTGCGCTGTCCGCGGACGGGCAGGCCGCGGCGGTGGCGGTCGCCGCGGTAGCTGCGGATGTCGCGGAGGCGTGCGATGTTCTGCGACAGCTGGCGACGCAGGGCGCCTTCGACGACGAAGTTGTTCTCGATGATGATGTTCAGCTGCGCGACCTGGTCTTCGGTCAGCTTGTTGGCGCGCATCTGCCCGTCGATGCCCAGTTCCTTGACGATGTCGTCGGCGAACTTGGGACCGATGCCGTACACGTAACGCAGGGCGATACGGATCGGCTTGTTGTCGGGGACGTCTACACCTGAGATACGGGGCATGGTTCTCTCCAGTGATCAGTAGTCAGTGGTCAGTAGTCAGCGGGTTCAGTGGCGGTCGGTGACTGACACCTGACCCCTGGCCACTGACGCCTGTTCTCAGCCCTGACGCTGCTTGTGCTTGGGGTTGATGCAGATCACGCGCACGACGCCCTTTCGACGGACGATCTTGCACTTGTCGCAGATTCTCTTAACGCTCGATCTAACCTTCATGACTCTTCCTCGCGTGTCGTGCGGCGTGTGTCGCTGCTCAGTGTCGGTACGTGATTCTGCCTTTGCTCAGGTCGTACGGGCTGATCTCGATCGTCACGCGGTCGCCGGGGACGATCTTGATGTAGTGCATCCGCATCTTGCCGGCCAGGTGGGCGAGCACCTCGTGGTCCTGCTCGGTCAGCTTGACCTTGAACATCGCGTTCGGCAGGGCCTCGACGACCTCACCCTCAACCTGGATCTTGTCTTCGCGGGCCATACTACCTCAGGCCTTACTCAGCCGTTCTTCCCATCGCTTCCGTCGGTCAGCACCGTGCATCCGCTGTCCGTCACCGCGATGGTGTGTTCGTAGTGGGCGGCGGCCTTCTTATCCGCCGTAACCACCGTCCAACCGTCCTTCAGGACCTTCACGCGGTCGGTGCCCAGGCAACACATGGGCTCGACCGCCAGAACCAGTCCTGGCTTCAACAATATGTCGTGCCGCAGCAGGTCGTCGGACACGAAGTTCGGGACCTTCGGCGACTCGTGCATCGACTGACCGATGCCGTGCCCCACGAAGTCCCTCACCACGCCCATGCCTGCACGCTCGGCGTAGTCCTGCATCCGCTGCGCCACCTGGCTCCAACGCCTGCCGGGGCGGATGTTCTCGATGGCGATCCGGAGCACGTGCTCGGTCACCTCGCACAACCGCCGGTCTTCGGCGCTGACGTTGCCGACCATAATGGTCGTCGCCGAGTCGCCGCACCACCCGTCGATGCGGATGCCGCAGTCGACGCTGACCAGGTCGCCCTCGCGGATCACCCGATCGCCGGGGATCCCGTGCACCACCTCCTCGTTGATGGAGATGCACGTGACCGCGGGGAAGGCCGGGGTCCGCGGGCTCGGAGCGGGGTAGTTCTTAAACAACCCCACCGCTCCGGGCGTTTCATCGATCACCCGCTGCGCCTCGGCGTTGATCTCGGCCGTCGTCACGCCCGGCCGACACGCCGCGCGGCAGCGTCGCAACGCCTCGTGCACCAGTCCGCCAGCCCGACGCATCTTCTCGATCTGCTCGGGCGTCTTGTAGATCACGTCCTGGGGCATCGACACGCTGCTTGTCTCTACGCTCCCGGTCTGCTCGACCAAGGCGCAGAATTGCTAGTATATCTCAATCGGCCGATTATTCCAACAATCGGCCGAACCTGTCCTTATCCGTCCTATCGGCGCGACCCGCGGATCTTCGGTCCGCTGCCGCCGCCCGGCCCGTCGCCGCCGCTGAGGAAGCCGGAGTAGTTCCGCATCAGCAGGTTCGCTTCGATCCGCTGCACGAAGTCCAATGCCACGCTCACGCAGATCAGCAGGCCCGTGCCGCCGAGGAAGCTCGAGACGAAGAACGGGATGCCGAACGCGCTGACGATGATGTTCGGCACGATCGCGATCACCGCCAGGAAGCCGGCGCCGACGTACGTGATCCGCTCCATCACCTTCTCGAGGTAGTCGGCCGTGCGGGGTCCCGGACGCAGGCCCGGGATGAAGCTGCCGTGGTCGCGCAGGTTCTCGGCCATCTCCTTCGGCTGGAACTGCACGCTGGTCCAGAAGTACGAGAAGAAGTAGATCAGCCCGATGTAGACCAGCAGGTACATGAAGCGGAAACCGCCGCTCATCGTCAGCTCGGCGCTGAGGAAGTCGAAGGTGTGCTCCATCCAGCCCCACTGCATCTGGTGACCGACGTTCTTGAGCCAGGGGAAGATGATGCCGGGAAACATCATCAGCGAGGACGCGAAGATGATCGGCATCACGCCGCCGTGGTTCACGCGCAGCGGCAGGTAGCTGCGCTGACCGCCGTAGACGCGGCGGCCGCGCGTGTGTTTCGCCTGCTGGACGGGGATGCGTCGCTGGCCCTGCGTGATCAGCACGGTGCCGGCAACCACGAAGATGAACGCGGCGATCAGGAAGATCAGCTTCATCGGGTTCATGTCGCCCTGGTTGGCCTCGGCGGACACGAGCTTGAAGTTCGACGCGACCCAGCCGACGGCGCTGGGCATGCGGGAGACGATGCCGGCGGTGATGATCAGCGAGGCGCCGTTGCCGATGCCGTACTTGTCGATCTGCTCACCGAGCCACATGAGGAACATGGTGCCGGTGGTCATCGCCGCGATGCCGCACGCCCAGTAGGTGAACGTGCCGCGGAGCTCGGGGAAGACCAGCGGCGGATCGGTCGACGCGAAGAACTTGAGGTAGAACACCGACTGCACGAGGCACAGGGCCAGCGTGAGGTAACGGGTGTACTCCTGGATCTTCTGGCGGCCGTTCGGCTCCTTCTGGAGCTTCTTGAGGCTCTCAACGACGGTGCCGAGCAGCTGGATGATGATCGCCGCGGAGATGTACGGCAGGATGCCCAGGCCGAACAGGGTCGACTGCTTGAGCGTGCCGCCGGTGAACATGCCGATGAGGGCCGCGAGGTCGCCCAGCGCGTTGCCGGACTGCTTTTCCATCATCGCGCGGAGCTCGGCCTGATCGACGCCCGCGAGCGGGATCCAGTAGCCGATGCGATAGATGATGAGCATGCCCAGCGTAAACGCCAGGCGGTTGCGCAGCTCGGGGATCTTGAAGATGTTGATGAACGCCTTGAGCATCAGTCACTGCCTCAGTGCCGTGTCGGTTCACGGCGGATCGGGTCGGTCATCGTGCCATCGTTACGCGGTTCGTAGGCTGCGGTCTCAGGAGATCAGGGTGCACGCGCCGCCGGCCTGCTCGATCTTGGTGCGGGCCGACTCGCTGAACTTGTGCGCCGCGACGGAGACCTTCTTGGTCAGCTCGCCGGAGCCGAGGATCTTGACCGGCGTGTTCGTGTCGGGCAGCAGGCCGACCTTCACGAGCATCTCGGGGTTGACCTCGGCGCCGCTGTCGAAGCGTTCTTCGATGCTGTGGAGGTTGATGATGGCAAAGTTCTTGGCGAAGCGCGCGTTGTTGAAGCCACGCTTGGGGATGCGGCGGAAGTACGGCATCTGGCCGCCTTCGAAGCCGGGGTTCTGCGACCCCGACCAGCCGGAGCGTGAACCGGCGCCCTTGTGGCCACGCGCGGCGGTCTTGCCGGTGCCGGAGCCCGGACCGCGACCGATGCGCTTGCGCTTCTTGTGCTTGCCAACCTTCTCTGTGATCTCGTGAATCATCATGGCGGTATCGCCTCGCACGTAAGCCGGGGATTACTCCGCGGCGGGGGTGTTGTCCTGGGATTCGGGCTTGGGCTGCTCGGCCTTGGGGGCCTGGGCCTGCGGTCCACGGCCACCGCCGCGCTGCTGGCCTCCGCGGTTGCCGCCGCGCTGCTGGCCGCCACGGCCCTTGCCGCCGCGACCCTTGCCGCGGTCGTCTTCCTTCTTCTTGACCGGCACGCGCTCGACGGTCGACGTCGGGGCGTAGCGCTCGCCGAGCTTGATCTTCTCTTCGACGATGGTCTCGCCGAGGTCGACGCCGCGCAGCTCGGCGATCGTCGCCTTGGTCGCGATCGACGTCAGGCCGTCCATCGCCGCCTTCGACAGGTTCTTCTGGTTGTTCGAACCCATCGACTTGGTCAGGCAGTCGCGGACGCCGGCGAGTTCGAGGACCGCGCGAACCGTACCGCCGGCGATGACGCCCGTACCCGGACTGGCCGGGATGAGCTTCACCTTCGAGGCGGCGAATCGGCCGGTGATCTCGTGCGGGATCGTGCCGCCGATGAGGTTCACCCGCTTCATCTGCTTCTTCGCGGCCTTCTGCGCCTTCTCGATCGCGGCGGGCACACCGGGCGCCTTGCCGTAACCGAGGCCGACGTTGCCGTTGCGGTCGCCGACCACCACCAGCGCGGCGAAGCTAAAGCGGCGGCCACCCTTGACGGTCGCGGCGGTGCGATAGATGCCGACGGTCGTCGATTCCAGTCCAGATGCTTCTTCGAGAAACTCAGCCATTTCGTCCTACCCGTTGGGTTAGAATTTCAGCCCGCCCTCACGCGCCGCATCGGCCAGGGCCTTGATGCGTCCGTGGTAGCGGTAGCCGTTGCGATCGAACGTCACGGTCTCGACGCCGGCAGCCTTGGCCTGCTCGGCGATCGAAGTCCCCACGGCCTTCGCGGCGTCGACGGTCGATCCTTTGTCCAGCTTCAGCGACGTCGCCGACACCAGCGTCTTGCCCGCCACGTCGTCGATGATCTGGGCGTAAATCTGATTGTTCGAGCGATACACGGTCATGCGCGGCCGCTGCGGCGTGCCGAACACACGCTTGCGGATGCCGGTCTTGCGACGGGCACGACGCGTTCGCTTCAGTACGTTCTTTTCCATATTCAGACACCTCATCGGCCGCGGCCCTCACGCCGCGCACCGCTCGATCATGTTCCTTAGCCGCCACCGCCCGCGAACGCCTTGCCTTCCTTACGGATGATCACCTCGCCGGCGTACTTGATGCCCTTGCCGTTGTACGGCTCCGGCGGACGCTGACGACGGATGCTCGCCGCGAACTGCCCCACCGCCTGCTTGTCGGCGCCGCTGATCGCCAGCTTGCCGTTGCCCTCGACCACGACCTCCACGCCCATCGGAACCTCCAGCGTGCGCGTGTCGGCGTAGCCGAGGTTCAGGTTGAGCTTGCGGCCCTGCAGCTGCGCGTTCCAGCCGACGCCGTTGATCTCCAGGTTCTTCACGAAGCCCTTCGACACGCCCTCGACCATGTTCTGCACCAGCGACCGCGTCAGGCCGTGGTACTTCTTGGCCTGCTTCACATCGCCGGGGTTGTCCACGACAACCTGCTTGGCGTCGGTGTCGATGGTCACGGAGACCTCGGGGCGGTGCTCGTAGGTGAGCGTGCCCTTGGGGCCCTGGGCGGTGATCGTGCGACCCGACAGGGTCACGGTCACGCCGCCGGGGATCTCTACAGGTTTCTTTCCGATGAGGCTCATAGCTCTAATCCCAATCCGGGCCGGGGCCCGATCGAATCACAATCACTCCACCGTGCACAGCAGTTCACCGCCGACGCGCTTCTCGCGGGCCTGACGGTCCGAGAGGATGCCCGACGAGGTGGACACGATGCAGATGCCCAGACCGCCGAGCGGACGCGGCAGGTCCTCGACGCCGGTGTACACCCGGCAGCTCGGCTTCGACACGCGGTCCAGCGTGTTGATGACCTTCTCGCCGCGCGGGCCGTACTTCATCTGGATGCGGATCAGCCCCTGCCGTCCGTCCTCGATGATGTCGAAGTCGTTGATGTAGCCCTCGTCCTTGAGCACCGCGGCGATGCCGCGGCAGATCTTGGAGTTGAGCACGGTCACGGTACGCGCGGCGTTACGGTTCGCGTTGCGGATCCGTGTGAGCATGTCAGCGATAGTGTCTTGCATGGACATCTGCGTATCTCCAGCCAAGGCCGTTCGGCCCAGCGCGTGTCGTCTTACCAGGAGGCCTTTCGCATGCCCGGGATCTTGCCCTCGAGCGCCAGCTCGCGGAGCTTGATGCGGGAGATCTTCAGCTTGCGATACACGCCTCGCGTGCGTCCGGTCAGGGCGCACATGTTGCGGATGCGCGTGGGGCTCGCGTCGCGGGGCAGACGCGCCAGACCGGCGTAGTCGCCCGCTTCCTTCAGCTTGCGGCGCCGCTCGCGGTATTTCTCTACCGTCGCACGGACGCGCTTCATTCGCTCGAAAGTCGATTTACTGGCCATGGTTCTCTCGATGCTCCTCGCGGGTTGCCGCGAATTAGTCCTCGTCGCGCTTGAACGGCACGCCCAGCTCCGCCAGCAGGAACCGGGTCTTCTCCGGATCCGAGTTGCTGAACACGAAGTTGATGTTCATGCCGTGGGTGTACTGGGCCTCGGCCATATTGATCTCAGGGAAGATGCCCTGCTCGGTCACGCCGATCGAGTAGTTGCCCTGCTTGTCGAAGCTCGTGTCCGACAGCCCGCGGAAGTCGCGGACACGCGGGATCGCCAGCGCGATCAGGCGGTCGAAGAACTCCCACATGCGCTGGCCGCGGAGGGTGACCTTCGCGTGCGTCAGCCAGCCGTCGCGGACCTTGAAGTTCGACACGGCCTTCTTGGCCTGGATCAGCACGGCCTTCTGACCGGTGATCGCCGCCAGGTCGCTGAGCACCTGGTCACGCACGTGAGGCTTGACCTTGGTGCCCTCGATCTCCTTGCCCATGCCGACGTTCAGCACGATCTTCTGGAGCTTCGGCATCGCCAGCTTGTTGGTCACGCCGAACTTCTCGGCGACCTTCGGGGCGACCTCGTTCTCGTACTTTTCCTTCATGCGAACAGACATCGTCAGTTCCCTCGCTCCCGCCGGCCAGGCCGACGGGCCAGGTGTTGATCACTTCTTCTTCGCGGTCGATTTCCGCAGCGTGTGCAGCACGTCGCCGCCCTTGGCGGCCACGCGGTTCTTGGTGCCGTCGGCCTCGGTGACGAAGCGGACACGCGTCGGCTTCTTCGCCGAGGGGCTCAGCGGCGAGACGTTGGAGATGTGGATCGGCATCTCACGCTCGACGCGCCCGCCCTGCGGGTTCTGCTGCGACGGACGCACGTGCTTGGCACGGACGTTGACGCCCTCGACGACGACCTTGTCGTTCTTCGAGTCGACCACGAGCACCTTGCCGGTCTTGCCGCGGTCGTTGCCCGCGGTGACCATCACCAGATCGCCTTTGATTACGTGTTGCGCCATCTCAAATCACCTCCGACGCCAGCGAGACGATCTTCATGTAGTTCTTCTCGCGGAGTTCGCGGGCGACGGCCCCGAAGATGCGGGTGCCGCGCGGGTTGCCTTCGTTGTCGATGATCACCACGGCGTTGCGGTCGAAGCGGACGTAGCTGCCATCGTCGCGACGCGTGGGGTAGTTCGTCCGCACGACCACGGCCATGCAGACCTCGTGCTCCTTGACCTCGCCGTTCGGCAGGGCCTTCTTGATCGACACCTTGACCTTGTCGCCCACACCCGCGGTCTTGCGGGTGAACTGGCCGCGACCGGTCGAGCCCTTCATCACGCGGATGACGTAGGCGATCTTGGCGCCGGTGTTATCGGCGACATCGACTCTGGATTCGGTCTGAATCATCAGTCGGCTCCTTCACCGGCCGAAGCGTCGGCCGCTGTGGCCTGGGCCGCGTCGGCTCGCCCGGGGGCGCGCTCGACGATGCGGACCAGTCGCCAGCTCTTGGTCTTGCTGATCGGCCTGCAGGGAGCGATCTCGACGGTGTCGCCCTCGAAGGCCTCGTTGTTCGGGTCGTGCACGTGGTACACCGTGCGCTGACGGACGTACTTGCCGTACTTCGGCACCTTGCGCTTGTACGTGAAGACCACCTTGATGGTCTGGTCACGCTTGTCGGAAGCGACCTTGCCGATGCGTGTGCCGACGAGCGGCTTGCGGATGTTGGTGCTCATGACTGGGTCGTCTCCGTGGTCTTCATCTGCCGCGAGTTGGTCTCGGTCAGCAGGCGCGCGATGTCGCGGCGGGTCTTGCGTACTTGGCTGGGGTCCTCGAGCTTCTCGGTGACCGCCTGGCTCTTCAGGTCGTACAGGTGCCGCCGGAGCCGGTCGATCTCGACCGCCAACTCTTCGTCGGACATCTTGTGAGCTTCTTGGGCTTTCATCGTCTGCTTACCTCGTTGCGTGATCACACGCCGTGACGGCGCTGAACCATGCGGCACTTGAACGGCATCTTGTGGGCGATGCGGGCCAGGGCTTCCTTGGCCAGGCCCTCGGGCACGCCGGCGATCTCGAACAGGATCGTGCCGGGGCGGACCACCGCGGCCCAGTACTCGGTCTCGGCCTTGCCCTTACCCATTCGGGTTTCCAGCGGCTTCTTCGAGATCGGCTTGTCCGGGAACACCCGGATGAAGATCTTGCCTTCACGACGCAGGAAGTGCGTGGCGGCGATACGTCCGGCCTCGATCTGCCGGGCGCCGAGCCAGCCACCTTCCAGCGACTGGATGCCGTACTCGCCGAACGCGACGTAGTTGCCGCGGCTGGCTTTCACGTGCGACTTCTTCGCACGCCGCATCTGCTTGCGGAACTTCACTCTCTTGGGCATGTTGGCCATATCGCACGCTCCAATCCGGCGGGTTGCGCCCGCCGGTCAGTTCTTTCGGATCAGTGACGTCCACGGGCACGCGGGCGGGCGCCGGCGGCACGTGAGTACTCTTCCTCTTCCTTGATCTCTTCGTACATGCCCTTGTAGATCCACACCTTCACGCCGATGGCGCCGTAGGTCGTGAACGCTTCGGACAGGGCGTAATCCACGTTCGCCTGCAGCGTCTGCAGCGGGATCGACCCCAGGCGGATCGTTTCCTGCCGACCCATCTCCGCGCCGCCCAGGCGGCCGCTGATCTGGATCTTCACGCCCAGCGCCCCGGCGGTCATCGTCGCCTCGGCACGCTGCTTGAGCACGCGGCGGAAGCCGGTGCGGCGCTTGAGCTGCTCGGCGACGCCTTCGGCCACGAGCTTCGCGTCGAGGTCCGGCTCGGTGACCTCGATGATGTCGATGCTGACCTTGCGGCCGGTCATCTTCATCAGCTCGTTGGTCAGCCGCTCGACCTCGGCGCCCTTCGGCCCGATCACCAGGCCCGGACGCGCGGTCTTGAGGATCACCTTCAGCTCTTCACGCGTGCGCTCGATGTGCACGTCGGACACCGCGGCGAACGGCGGCTTGCGGTTCAGCTCGCGGTCGCAGTACTGGCGGATCTTCTCGTCTTCAACGAGCAGTTCGCCGTACAGCAGCTTCGGGGCGTACCACCGGCTGCGGTGAGCCTCGGTGATGCCGACTCGGAATCCGAATGGATGCGTTTTCTGTCCCATGTGGTTCCTTACTCGGTTCAGCGGACGTCGACGGCCACGTGGATGTGGCTCGTACGCTTGAGGATCGGGTGAGCGCGGCCGCGGTCCTTGGGCTGCCAACGCTTGATGGTCGGGCCCTCGTCCACGCGGGCCTCGCTGACGACCAGGCGGCGGTGATCGACGGCGCCGTCGGTCACCTCCTCGGCGTTGGCGATCGCGGCGTTCAGCGCCTTGAGCACCATCGTCGCGGCGCGCTTCTTGGAAAACTCCAGAGCGGTCTGCGCCTTGTCGATCGGCTTGTTGCGGATCAGGTCCACCAGCAGGCGCGCCTTGCGGGCGCTGATGCGGGCGAATCGGTATGAGCTCTTGTAAGCCATGGCTGTGATCTCCGCGACGCCTCACACGGCGTCGGACGGTTGCGTTACTTGTCCTTGATGCGGTGGCCCTTGAACGTGCGGGTCAGCGAGAACTCGCCGAGCTTGTGCCCGACCATGTCCTCGGTGACGAACACGTCGAGGAAGACGCGGCCGTTGTGCACCTGGAAGGTGTGGCCGACGAACTCCGGCACGATGGTGCAACCGCGCGACCAGGTCTTGATCGGCTGCTTGCGGTTCTGCTGGTTGAGAACCTCCACCTTGCGGTAGAGCTTCTCGTCCACGAACGGGCCTTTTTTCAAGCTGCGTGACATCGGTGTTGCCTCTTACGGTTACTTGGACAGCCGCTGGATGCCGTAACGCTTGGAGCGACGGCGACGGATGATTCGCTTGTTGGACGCCTTGACCTTGTCTCGGGTCGGGCCGCCCTTTGCGGGAACGCCCGTCGGCGAACAGGGAGAGCGACCGCCCTTGGATCGACCTTCGCCACCACCCAGCGGGTGGGCGTGGTGGCTCATCGCCATGCCGCGGACCGACGGGCGGATGCCCATCCAGCGCTTGCGACCGGCCTTGCCGAGCTTCACGTTCTGGTGGTCGGTGTTGCCGACCTGACCGATCGTCGCCCGGCACTCGAGCGACACCTGGCGGATCTCACCGCTCGGCAGGATCAGCGTCGCCCACTTGCCTTCCTTGTTGAGCAGGCGGACGCCCACGCCGGCGGCGCGGCCCATCTGCCCACCCTTGCCCGGCTCCAGCTCCACGTTGTGCAGCGTCAGACCCGGGGGGATGTTCCTGATACGCATGCTGTTGCCGACGGTCGGCTCTACCGCGTTGGCGCCGCTGATCACTTCCATCCCGTCGGTCAGACCGATGGGGGCGATGATGTAGCGGCGCTCGCCGTCGGCGTATTCCAGCAGCGCGATGTTGCACGTGCGGTTGGGGTCGTACTCGATGCCGATCACCTTCGCCGGCACGTCCAGCTTGTTGCGCTTGAAGTCGATCACGCGGTAACGGCGCTTGTGGCCGCCGCCGCGGTGACGGACCGTGATCACACCCTTGTGGTTGCGACCGCCGGTCTTGGTCAGCTTCTTGAGCAGCGTCTTCTCGGGCGTCTTCTTGGTCACCTCGGAGTAGAGGTTGACCGACGCGTTGCGTCGCCCGGGGCTGGTCGGATTGTAGACTCGAATCGCCATGGCTCGGTCTCGCTAAAGGGCGGATGTCCGCCGGTCGTATCGTTTAGAACAAGTCGATGCGGTCGTCCTCGTGCAGCTGCACGATGGCGCGCTTCCAGTTGCGGGTCTTGACGGTGCCCCAGCGGGTGCGCCGGTACTTGCCCGGACGCGCCTGCGTGGCCACGTTGTCCACACGGACCTTGTAAATGTGCTGCACCGCGTCACGGATCTGCACCTTGTTCGCCTTCGGGTGAACCTCGAACGTGTAGCGGTTCCGCGACTCGGCTTCCCAGGTGCTCTTCTCGGTGATGAGCGGCTTGATGATGATCTGCGTCGGTTCCATCAGGCGGCCTCCTCAATGTCGGCGTCGCTGACTTGCGGCAGCGAAGACTTCAGCCCGTCCAGCCAACCGACCAGCGCAGCCTTCTCAACCAACAAAAAACGCCTCGACAGAAGGTCGTAGGCGTTGATCTGGTGGATGCGCGTGGTCTCGACGTCGGCAATATTACGGGCGGACAGCGCGGTCATGGTGTCGGTCTCGGCCAGGGCGACCAGGCACGTGCGGTTGATCTTCAGCACGTCCATAACCGAGGCGAACTGCTTGGTCTCCGGCTTCGTGAAGCCGAACGACTCGACAACCTTCACCTCGTCGTCGACGAGCTTGGCGAGCATCGCGTTGCGGGTCGCCAGGCGACGCATCTTGACCGGCATGGACTGACGCCAGTTCTTGGGCTTCTTGGCGAAGGCCACGCCGCCACCCTTGCGGATGTTGGTGCGGGCCGAGCCGGCGCGGGCGTTGCCCGTGCCCTTCTGGCGGTACAGCTTGCGGGTCGAACCCTCGACCATCCCGCGGGACTTGGTCGCCGACGAGCCCTGACGCTTGTTGGCGTGGTACATGACGTACGCCTGCTTGAGCAGCGCGGGGCGAATCTCGCCGCCGAGCAGCTGCTCGTCGATCTGCAGCGTGTCCGTCTGCTTACCGTCCAGACTATATACGGGTACCTCGATCATATTCATGCACCTTCGCGCCCGATCATTCGGGCGATAATCGCCGCTCCCAGGGGGCCCGCGATCACAGACGCGGGTCTCTGGTTACGACTCGGCCAGCACGCCACGCCTCGATGAAAACGTGGCTACCGAATCGGTTCATGTCGCGACGCTCGTAGTATCCTTCGCGGACTTACGAGGCCTGAGCCAAGCGGTGCTTCCGCTTGTACAGACGCTTTGCCTTTCGAATCACAAGAAAACCGTCTTTGCCACCCGGCACCGGTCCCTTGACCAGCAGCAGGTTGTTGTCCTTATCGATCGCCACCACGTCCAGGCTGCGGGCCGTGATGCGCTTGTTGCCCATCTGACCGGGCATCTTCTTGCCCTTCTTCGGGCCGCCCGATCCACCGGCGTCGGTCGCGTGGCCGCCGATCGAACCCGGCGAACGGTGCTTCCGCTCCACGCCGTGGGTCGCCTGCTGGCCCTTGAAGCCGTGACGCTTCACGACGCCCTGGTAGCCCTTGCCCTTGCTCGTGCCGATCACGTCCACGAACTTGATCGACTCGAAGCTCTCGACCGTGATCTCCTGGCCGAGTTCGTAGCCGCCCAGGTCGGCCTCGTCCACACGGAATTCCTTGTGGAACCGCTTCGGCGAGAGACCCGCCTTGTGGTCGTGACCGATCTGCTGCATCGTCGAACGACGCGGCTTGATGTCCTCCGCGGCGAGCTGAATCGCGGCGTAGCCATCGGCGTCGGGCGTCTTGATCTGGCTGACGAAGCAAGGACCGGCCTGAATGATCGTCACCGGGACGTTCTTGCCCGCCTCGTCAAAGATGCGGGTCATGCCAACCTTGCGTCCAAGCAGTGCAGCTGCCATTTCACTAACCTCCGGGGGCTTGCCTTGCGGTTCGGTTCTTGCCGTCATCAACGGCAGAGGAACACTGCCCCACTTCGATTACGTTGTCACTTCAATCCTACTAGATCGACAAAGGCTTACGCCTTGATCTTCACGAACACACCCGCGGGCACGACGAGCCGGTTCAGCGCCTCGACCGTGCGGGCGTTGGGCTCGAAGATGTCGATGATCCGCTTGTGCGTCCGAATCTCGAACTGCTCGCGGCTCTTCTTATCGATGTGCGGACCACGGAGAACCGTGTACCGCTCGATCCGCGTCGGCAGCGGGATCGGACCCGACACCTTCACGTTGGTGCGCTTGGCGTGGTCCACAATCTCACGGGCCGAGACATCGAGTGCCTGGTGATCGTAAGACTCCATCCGAATACGAATCTTGCTGTCGTTCATCGACATTCCTGCCTTGCGTGTGCCAAAGATCCATTCAGGACCGGTTTAACGGTCCCGTCCCAGTCCGTAACTGGGGCAAAGATTGGCAAGTATATCGCTGGTTTTGGGCCTGTCAACCCCGGTCGACCCTGAATTCGCAAACGGTCTCGCCGGGAAGCACGGAATGCTGGATGCTGGATGCGCCCATCGTACACGTCGCGTCGATCCAGCATCGAGAGCGCAGCGCCCCATCCAGCATCAAGCATCGCGAGCCCAGCGAGCCCTCACTCCTCCTCCACACCCTCGCGCACCCCCGTCTGGCGATACGACGCACGCCGCTTGGCGTACTCCTCCGGCGACACCGGCAGGTCCGGGTCCTCCACGCCTTCCACGCACTGCTTGTGCAGCTTCTTGAGAAACGGCACGCACCACTGGCAGCCGGTCCCCGCCGAGAGACACTCGCTGATCAGCGACGCCACCGGCGGCTTCTCCCGCTTGCAGTAGTTGACGATCTTCCGCTTGGACACGCGGAAGCACAGGCACACATTATCGTCAGGGTCCATTCATCCATTGTACACGTTGCACCGATCGCGGCCGGGCTTACAATGCCGCACCGAATCGGTACGAATTGAGACCCACCGTTACACCCGCTACGAAAGGAACCTTCCGATGACCGAACGCGCAGGAGCCGTCCTCCTCAAAGGCAACCCCAAGACCCTCGTCGGCGACGAAGTGAAAGAAGGCCAGAAGGCCCCCGCGTTCACCGTCAAGGGCCAGGACCTCAGCGACATCACCCTCGACAGCTTCGCCGGCAAGGTGCTCGTGCTGTCGACCGTCCCGTCGCTCGACACGCCCGTCTGCGAGATCGAGACCAAGAAGTTCAACGAGTCCGCCGCGGACCTCGGCGACGACGTGCAGATCCTCGTCGTCTCCCTCGACATGCCCTTCGCCCAGAAGCGCTGGTGCGGCGCCAACGGCGTGTCCAACGTCAAGACCGGCTCGGACTACATGGACCACTCCTTCGGCAAGGCGTACGGCGTCCGCATCAAGGAAGTCGGCTTCCTCGCCCGCGCCGTGTTCGTGATCGACAAGACCGGCACCGTCACCCACGCGCAGCTCGTGCCCGAAGTCGCGCAGGAGCCCGACTACGCCGCCGTCCTCGCCGCCGCGAAAGCCGCCGTCTGATCGACACGCGATTGATCGCATCACAAAACCGCCGCGCGTCTCACGAAGATGCGCGGCGGTTTTCGTTTTGCGTATGCTGGATGCTGGATGCTGGATGCTGGATGCTGGATGCTGGATGCTGGATGCTGGATGCTGGATGCTGGATGCTGGATGCTGGATGCTGGATGCTGGATGCTGGATGCTGGATGCTGGATGCTGGATGC
>WGMA01000054.1 GCA_016125285.1 Phycisphaera sp. | reverse complement strand
TCGCGTCGATCACCGACTACATCGACAACTACTACAACCCCCAACGACGTCACTCGGCCCTGGGCTACCTCAGCCCCGTCGAGTATGAACAATCCGCCGCCTAGCGATATACTCGCGCCCACCATTCGTGGGGAACCTCATTGTCAGTGGGGAGTGTGCCGGGTGATTGCGGAGGTCTCAGATGCCGATTGACGGCTTTCCCGACAACGAAATGCACTGCTTTTGCATGGACTGCCATCAATGGCATGAGCCGGCAGAGGGCCGCATAATTGCTCTAGAAGGCGACAACGTGGCGAACGCCGATCCGATCAATGCCGTGTCAGCACTGGGGCGCGTGCTATCGGGAATCGGCAATTCGAAGCAGTTTATTTGCTACGCGTGCATCCAACGACGACGTCGACGGCGTGCGACAATCATCACAGTTCTTGGCCTTGCGATCGTTGTGGCCGTGATTTGGCGTACGACGATGACTTAACCGGCATCGCAGGCATGCGCCGCCTCCGCCACTGACAAGCTGCGCTTGTCAGTGCCACACGTTCTGTCAATTCTCCGGCACGTGGAAGATCGACCCGTACACGTCGCCGGTCAGTACCTGTCCGCTGGGCGTTTCCAGGTCGTAGCGGATGCGCACGGACATCGACGGTTTGAGACCCGGGATGTGCAGCGTGATCGTGCGGCCGTCGGCGGCGAGCGTCGCCTTGTCGACCTTCGCCTCGTCGTGACCCTTGTCGCCGTCGGACAGCTTGAACTCGGGCGAGCCGTAGTTCTTGGTCCACTTGTAATCCCACTGCTCGACGCCGAAGCTCTCGGTGTCCTCGGCCAGTTCCTTGCTGAGCTTGCCGCTGAAGCCGATCACCAGGCCGTCCTTGATCACGTGATACGAGATGGGCTGCGTGACGGGGGCGCCGGTGTAGCGGATGCGGTAGAAGCCGCCGGGCTGGGCGCGGTTGGAACTCCAGCCGACCAGGCCGCACGCGTAGAGCTGTCCGTCGGCGGGGCTGAAGCGGCCGCGCATGATGCCGGTGGGGAACTGCAGCGGCAGCCGCGCGAACGCGCCCTGCGCCACGACGTGCGGCACGCCCTCGACCCGTTCGTACATGAAGTTCTCGATGAAGCCGGTGCCGTACGACAGCGACAGCAGCGACCCGCGCGGCAGGCCCCACTTGTCGCTGTTGACCGACAGCTGCTCGGCGGGCGAGCGGTCCACGCCCTTGGGCAGCCAGACGATCGGCCGGTCGTAATCGGTCGGCACCTCGCCGCGGTGATACGAGTACATGTTGCCAGAGAAGCTGCCGGGCTGGACGAGGTTGATGCGGTTGGCGGGCATCCAGTGACCCTCCTGGTCGGAGGTGAACATCTCGCCGTTGGGGCCGATGCCGACGCCGTTCGCCGCGCGGTAGCCGTTGGCGACGATCTCGCTGTGCGCGCCGTCGGGGCTGACCTTCATCAGCGTGCCGTGCTGCTCGACGAGCGAGTCGCGCGCGTGCCGGGCCGACTTCGCGTAGTAGAAGTTGCCGTCCTTGTCGGTCTGCAGGTCCATCGCGAACTCGTGGAAGTGCTCGGTGACCTGGTGGTCGTGGTTGAAGCTCTCGTAGAAATCGGTCTCGCCGTCGCCGTTGAGGTCGACGAGGCGGGTGATCTGGTCGCGGCAGCAGACGTAGATCTGATCGTTGACGATCTTCAGGCCCAGCGGCTGGAACATGCCGGTGGCGATGCGCTGCCACGTCAGGTTGCCCAGCTTGTCGTCGAGGCCCGAGACGATCCACACGTCGCCGGACCACGTGCCGATCGCGGCGCGGGATGGGTCGGAGAAGAAGTCGAACCCGCCGAAGCGCATCCACGAATGCCACGGGTTATCGTCGGGCCAGGTGATCTCGTCGATGACCCACGGGTTGTCCTTGCTGACTTCACCGAGCTTGCCCTGCGTGGTCAGCTTGTCGGGCCAGCGCGCCGGGCCGCCCTTGGTCAGCGGCGTCAGGTCCTCGGGCGCGGCGGTCGAACCGATCGCCTTGGCGATCGCGTCGCCGTCGGCTTTGGCGATGAGCACCTTGATCCGGGCGGGCTTGTCGTGCGGCGCGATCGTGAGACCCGCCATGCCTTCGTCGACGGTCCACTTCACATCGGCGCCCGACGCCGTCGCGCCCATCGCCAGCGTGCCGTCCTTCTTGCCGAACGCGATCCACTGATCGCCGCCGCCCAGCTTCTTGCCGTCCGCGATCGCCACGCGCAGCGTCATCGCCTGCGACGACGGCCCGACGTTCAGCGTCCGCGTAAACAGCTTCGCGTCGCCCGCCTTCTCGAGGCCCGGCGTCTCCAGCACCGCGACATCGCCGACCGTGTAAGACAGCACGACGCGGTCGTTGTACAGGTAGAGACCCTTCCACTGCGCCCAGTCGCGCGGCAGGGGGCCGTAGCGCCGGTCGTCGTGCCCGACGAACCGCACGTCCTTGAACGCCGCGGCCGAGGTCTCACCGGGCTTGGCCCACCCCGGGCCCATCGGCGTGGCGAACACGACGTCGCCCTCTGTCTTGGGGTACGCCCAGTGCTTGCCGTCGAACACGACGCCGTACAGCCCCAGCGGCCCGTCCCAGCCCGCGGCGTAACGCAGCGTGTCGGTATCGAACACGACCGACGCGTCGTCCGCCAGCGGCACGGTCACGCCCTTGAACGCAAAGTTGCCCTCGGGCTCGGGCGCCTCGACGGTCGAGGTGATGTACGGCCCGTAGTCCATCTCGAGCCAGGCCTGCTTGCCGGCGGGTTGCCCCTTGGCGTCGGGCTTGGGCTTCTTCTCGGCCTGCGGGGGAGCGGCTTCCTTTTTCGCGGCCTGAGTGAGGGGGGCAGCGGCGGCGAGCGCAGCGCAGAGCGCAACGGCGACGACCAGGCGACGCGCGGCGTGGGCGGTCCAGAGCATGATTGGGAGTCCTCAGCTGAGTGCCGTGCCCGACACGGGTTTACGGTAGCTCGCCCGATCGATTCGGACAAGCCGGACGGGGCATTTCGTGGGGTGTCGATACCTGCGGCGAATCGCTTGATTCCGGGGGTGGTCGTGTTACTGTACCCGGCTAGAACCTCAGGAAAGGACGCCGTGAATGAAGGTTACCTGTGATCGTGGTGCATTGGTCGAAGCGTTGAACCTGGCGGGCGGCGTGGTGGTGTCACGCACGCCCAAGCCGGTGCTGCTGTGCGTCAAGCTCAGCGCCGCCGACGGCGTGCTGACGCTCGCGAGCACCGACCTCGAAGTGGGCCTGCACCTGACGGTCCCGCAGGTCGAGGTCGCCGAGGACGGGCAGGTGCTCGTGCCCGCCGACAAGCTGACGGCGATCGTGCGTGAGTCGGTCGATCCGACGGTCACCATCGAGGCCGACGCCGAGGCCGCGGAGATCCGCGGCGCCGATTCGCACTTCAAGATCTTCGGCCACACCGTCGACGAGTTCCCGCCGGTGGGCGTGTTCGAGGGCGACGCCGACTTCATCATCGCCGCCGGTCAGCTGTCGCAGCTGATCACCAAGACGATCTTCGCGACGGCGCGCGAGACGAGCCGCTACGCGATCAACGGCGTGCTGATGGAGCGTGAGAACAAGAAAGTCGCGCTGGTCGCGACCGATGGCCGCCGCCTCGCGATCTCACGCGGCACGGCCACCGAGGCCAAGGGCAAGGGCAGCAGCTGCATCGTACCCGCCAAGTGCCTCAACCTGCTGCAGCGTCTGCTCGACGATCCCGACGAGGCGGTGCGCGTCCGCATCGACGACAACCAGGTCCAGTTCGCCACCGAGACCGCGGCGCTGACCAGCAACCTCGTCGAGGGCAACTTCCCGCCGTACCAGGACGTGATCCCCAAGGACCAGGACTCCAAGGCGACGTTCAACACCGACGTGCTGGCCAGCGGCGTGCGTCGCGCGGCGCTGCTGACCAACGAGGAGTCCCGCGGCGTGCGATTCGCGTTCTCCGACGGCAAGCTCGTGTTGTCGAGCCGCGCCCCGGAGATGGGCGAGGCCGAGGTCACCGTGCCCACCGAGTCGTACAGCGGCAACGAGATCGAGATCGGCTTCAACCCCGCGTTCATCACCGACTGCCTCAAGGTCGTCGACACCGACGAGGTGACGTTCGAGTTCAAGGCGTCGAACAAGCCCGGCACGCTCCGCGTCGGCGCCGACTTCCTGTGCGTGGTGATGCCGGTGAGCCTGGGTTAAAGGGTTGTGCGATCGCCGATCGCCCGCCCTACAATGCCCGCATGAATCGAACACTCGGGCACGTCATCGTCATCGCTGTTTTTCTCTTGCTGACATCCGGTCTGTTGGCCGAACCGCCGCGTGTGGGAGACGCGGGGCTGAAGCTGACGCTGTTCGCCGAGCACCCGCAGATCGTCACACCGATCGCGCTGGAGGTCGACGCGAAGGGGCGCGTGTGGGTGGTCGAATCGCACACGCACTTCCGCCCGAAGGATTACGACGGCCCGCCGACCGATCGCATCCGCATCTTCACCGACACCAACGCCGACGGTCAGGCCGACAAGGTCACCAGCTTCTACGAGGGCGGCGAGTTCACGATGAGCCTGTCGCTGGACCGGCTCGCGAGCGACGGCTGGGTGTACGTCGCGACGCGCCGCGAGGTGTTCCGCCTGCGTGACACCGACGGTGACGACGTGGCCGACAAACGCGAGACGATCGCGAAGCTCGACACGAAGGGCAACTACCCGCACAACGGCCTGTGCGGTCTTGCGTTTCACCCCACCAACGGCAAGCTCTATTTCGGCCTCGGCGAAAACCTCGGCGAGCCGTACAAGCTCATCGGCTCCGATGACACGACGCTCACCGGCGGCGGCGAGGGCGGCAACATCTACCGCTGCGATCCCGACGGCACGGACCTCGAGCGCATCGCCACCGGGTTCTGGAATCCGTTCGGCCTGTGCTTCGACGCGCAGGGCCGGCTTTTCGCGACGGACAACGACCCGGACTCGAGCCCGCCGTGCCGGTTGCTGCACGTGGTGCCCGGCGGCGACTACGGCTTCGAGTTCCGCTACGGCCGCGGCGGGCTGCATCCGCTGCAGGCGTGGGACGGGGAGCTGCCCGGCACGCTCGGCATGATCAGCGGCACGGGTGAGGCGCCGTGCGAGCTGCTGAGCTACGAGGCGCACCAGCTGCCCGAGACGTTCCGCGGGCGGCTGCTGGTCACGTCGTGGGGCGATCACCGCATCGAGGCGTACCAGCTGGTCAAACGCGGCGCGTCGTTCACGTCGACGGCCACGCCGCTGGTCACCGGCGACGACGAGTTCCGCCCAGTCGGCATCGCCGTCGCGCCCGACGGGTCGATCTACTTCAGCGACTGGGTCAGCCGGTCGTATCCGCTGCACAAGCAGGGCCGCATCTGGCGGCTGAGCGGCACGACCACGCCGACGGCCACGGACGCCACGCCGACGACGCCCGATCCCGCGGACAAACCGACGACCGCCACGCCGCCGCTGACCGACGCCGACCGTCGCGCGCGTGTGCTGCGATCGACGACGGACGTCGACGCGCTGCTCGAGGCCCTCAAGGACCCCGACCCGTTCATCCGCACCGCCGCGACGTACGGGTTGTCACGGAGCGATGCACTCAAACGCCTTGACTGGCCGCGCCTCACCACCGCGTCGCAGCGCGTGGGCGCGCTGCTGGCCCTGCGGCAGTCGGGGATCGCCGAGGCGTCGTCGCTGCTGCGGATCGCGCTGCGCGACACGTCGGTGGAGGTACGGCTCGTCGCCGTGCGGTGGATCGCCGACGCGCAACTCACGGACCTCAAGCCGGACCTCGAGGCGCTGCTGTCGGACCCCGTGATGAGCACGCGTCTGCTGGCCGGGGCGCTGGCCGCGATGGACCGGCTGTCGGACACGGCGATCCAGGGCCGCGGCCCGACGATCGATCAGTACCTGTTGCCGCGGCTGCAGGCGACCGACACGCCGGCGGCGGTGCGGGCGATGGCGCTGCGTGTGATCCCGCCGGACCACCCGTGGCTGACGACCGCGCGGCTCAAGGAGATGATCGGGCAGGACGACGCGGCGCTGCGGTTGGAGGCGGTGCGCACGCTGGCGTCGCGCACGGACGCCGACCGGCTGCCGGTGCTGGCCGACGTGGCGCGCAACACGAACTACGGCACGCGCGTGCGCGCCGAGGCGGTGGCGGGGCTGGCGTCGGCCCAGCAGCCGGACGTGGCGCTGATGATGACCCTGGCGACGGGTGACGACGCGACGCTCGCCGCCGAGGGCCTGCGCGGCCTGCTCGGCGCGTCGCTCAACGACGACCAGCGCGCCGCGCTGAAAACGGTCGGCCAGTCCAACGCCGCGCTCGCCGCGCTCAGCGACCGCGTCATCGGCGCGCCGCACCTCGCCGGCCGCCCCGACGTGACCGACACCGCCGCGTGGGTGAAGCTGCTCGAAGAAAAGCCCGGCGACGCCGAGGCCGGGCGACGCGTGTTCTTCCACGCCAAGGTCGCCACGTGCTCGCGCTGCCACACGTTCGACGGCCGCGGCGCGAAGATCGGTCCCGACCTCTCGCCCATCGGCAAACGCATCACCACCGCACGCCTCGTCGAGTCGATCCTCCAGCCCAGCAAGGAGGTCGCGCCGTACTTCTATCCCTACGCGGTGACGACCGACGATGGCAACAGCTTCGTCGGCTTCAGCCTCGCCGACGGACACGGCAAGCACACGTTTAAGACCATCGACGGCAGGGAAGTGACGCTCGACGCCGACAAGATCAAGTCCAAGACGCAGCTCACCACGTCGATCATGCCGCCCGGCCTGCACGCGACGATGACCATCCAGGAGTTCCGCGACCTGATCGCGTTCCTGATGCGGAAGGAATGAGTAGAACCCCTCTCCCTCAAGTGGGGGAGAGGTTGGGTGAGGGGGATGGATACCAGCGGTTGGCGCGGCGTCCGTGCATCATCAATGCTGGATGACGGCTCGACCCTCACCCCGGCCCTCTCCCTGGAAGGGAGAGGGGGAAACGTCAGGCCTTCGGCATCCCACCGCGGATCGCGCCCGCTTCGACGGCGCCGTAGTTGTCCTTGAACAACGCGTGCAGCGGGCGGCTGTTGGGCATCGACAGCCAGATGCGCAGGATGTGCCGTTTCAGCGCCGCGTCCTCGTGATCCTCGAACGCGTCGCGGCGGTGCAGCGTCACCCAGTTGTTCAACAGCAGCACGTCGCCCGGCTGCTGCGCGAAGCGCACGTGCAGCGACGGGTCCTCCGCGAGTTGCTCCAGCGTGTCCATCGCCTCGCGCTGCGCGTCCGTCATGGCCGGCGTGTCGGGCTCGGCGTAGGCGCGATCGATCAGCACACGCAGGTAACCGCACGCGAAGTGGCCTTCGGTGAACGACATGATCGGCTGGCGGCAGTAGGGCAGCGGGTTGGCGGTGTCGACGTTGTGCCGCTTGTAGAGCACCGGCTGCATCAGTACATCGAGCAGGTCCGGCCGCGTGTCGAGCAGGCGGTTGAACAGCGTCATCGAGCTGACGAGCAGGTTATCGCCGCCGGACTTCGCCTGGCGGAGGCACATGAAGGCGATGACGTCGCAGCGGTCGGTGTGGAAGCTGAGCTTCCTGGCGGTGTTGGGTCCGCGCGCCCGCGCGTCGCCCTCGGCGTACCCGGCGTCGCGCACGCTGAACACACGCTCGCCGGCGGCGGACTGCGTGACGGCGGCGCCGATGTGCGACGCGAGCCCGAAGAACAGGCGTCGCGCGTAGAGTTCGTCGTGGATCACCGGCAGGCCGCGCAGCATCACCGCGCCGCTGCCGTGTTCGAGGTTGTGCTGGATCTTTGCGAGCCGCGGCGCGAGCGTGGGCAGGGCGAAGCGTTCGGCGGTGAACGCCGCGGTGTCGTGATCGACGTGCAGGTCGCCGAGGGCGCGCGTCGCGGCGTCGAGTTCGGCGACGTCGTCGGCGCCGAGGCGCACGAGCCAGTCGTCGCGCCGCAGCAGTTCGTCGCCGACCCACGCGGCGGGGTGATCAAGCGGCTGGGTGGGGCGTGTGTCGGGCATGCGTGCGGTGTGATGCGGATGAAAAAACCCGGGGTCGGCTGACCCCGGGCTTTGCGGGATTCGGAGTTGGCGTTGGCCCCTCCCTCAGTCCCTCCCCGGTGGGGAGGGAGGTCTCTGTCAGCTGGCCTCTTCGGGGCCGGCGGAGGCTTCGAGGAAGCCGATCAGCTTGCGGCTGCGCACGGGGTGCTGCAGCTTGCGGAGGGCCTTGGCCTCGACCTGACGCACGCGCTCGCGGGTGACCTTGAAGATGCGGCCGACCTCTTCGAGCGTGTAGGTGTAGCCGTCGCCGATGCCGTAGCGGAGCTTGATGATCTCGCGCTCGCGGTAGGTCAGGGTCTTGAGCACGGCCTCGATGCGGTCACGCAGCATCTGCTGCGCGGCGGTGTCGGTGGGGGACTCGGCCTTGTCGTCCTCGATGAAGTCGCCGAAGTACGAGTCCTCGGACTCGCCGACGGGGCGGTCCAGCGAGATCGGGTGGCGGCTGATCTTCAGCACGCGGCGGCACTCGCTGATCGACATCTTGGCCTTCTTGGCGATCTCCTCGACGGTGGGCTCGCGGCCGAGGTCCTGCACCAGTTGCTTGGAGATGTTGCGCAGCTTGCTCATCGTCTCGATCATGTGCACCGGGATGCGGATGGTGCGGGCGTGATCGGCGATGGCGCGGGTGATGGCCTGGCGGATCCACCACGTGGCGTACGTGGAGAACTTGTAGCCACGCTTGTACTCGTACTTGTCGACCGCACGCATCAGGCCGGTGTTGCCTTCCTGGATGATGTCGAGGAAGGGCAGGCCGCGGTTGCGGTACTTCTTGGCGATCGAGACGACGAGTCGGAGGTTGCCGCCGGACAGGTCGCGCTTGGCCTGCTCGTACTCGTCGAACACGACGGTGATGTTGTCGACGTGGGCCTGCAGGTCCTCGGGGCTGGACAGCACGAGGCTGCGCAGGCCGTCGAGTTCCTCGGTCATCACCTGCACGTCCTCGGCGTCGAAGCGGTCGGGGTTCTTCTCGGCCTTGGCCAGTTCCTTCTGCAGGTTGTGCATCTTGATGCAGATGGACCGCAGCTTGTAGAGCAGCGGCTGGATGCGGCTGGTGCGGAGGCTCAGCTCCTCGACGAGCGTGGCCATCTTGCGACGGCGACGGCCGACCTGGTCGTTGAGCTCGCTGACCTTCGCCTTGGTCTTGCGTCCGGGCGCCTCGAGCTCCTGCCAGTCCGTGCGGTTGGCCTCGATGAGCTTGCGCACCGTCTTGAGGTTCACGGGGATGCGCTGCGAGATCGTCTCTTTGGCGTTGGGCTCGTTGGTGGCGATGCGCATCGTGCGATCGAACGGCAGGTCGCCGGCGTCGACCAGCTCGAGCGTGTCGACGGCCTGCTGGACCGCGTAGTCGTTCTCGAGGACCTTGCGGCGGAAGATCATCCGGCAGGTCTCGATCTTCTTGGCCAGGCGGATCTCCTCGTCGCGCGTCAGCAGGCTGATCTCGCCCATCTGGGTGAGGTACATGCGGACGGGGTCGTCGATGCGCCGGCTGCCCGGCTCCTCGCCCTCCTCGCCTTCCTTCGCCGTCGTGCTCGCCGCCGCGGCCTTCTTCGACGCCGGCTTCTCGTCCTCGGCGAACTTCACCTTGCCCATGGGCTTCTGGTACTTGCCGGCCATGAGGCGCGCACCGACACGGTTGAACTGCTCGAGCAGCTCGTCGATCCGCATCGGGTCCACCCACTCGTCCGGCAGGCGCTCGTTGAGCTCGTCGTAGGTGACGTAGCCACGATCCTTACCCATCGCGATCAGTTCATTCACTGCTGTGTCGGTTTCTGCAATCACCGTCTTCACTCCGCTCACGGTTGGTCCGTTGCCCGGTCAGGGCAGCATTGTAGGTGCCCAGGCCGGTATTTCTCCATCGTCGCCGACGCTCGGGGGTCCGGCTGGTTATCCGGACGCCCGCACGCGGATCACCGCTTGATCCGCGGCACACGCGCCGCCGACGGGTTCGCCTTCATGTGCGCCACCGCCAGTTCCAGGCGACGCTGTCGTTCATCGGTCGATTCGACCGTCTCGCTTGCCTCTTCGCTGCGCAGCTGCATCTTTTGCTCGCGGTACTCCTCCTCGGAGCGATACCGGACGATCGCCTCGACGGACTTGACCAGCAGGTCCATCAGTTGATCGTCGTCCGACCGGGTCAGCTGCTCTACCTGCATCTGCAAACGCGTTGCCAGGCGGATCGGCTGTTCGCTGTCGAACACTTCTCGCAGGTCGGATGTCGTCAGTCCCTCATGCTCCATCAGCCACTCGAACACGCCGTCGTACAGGCGGGCGACCGGCTTGTCGGTAAAGTCCGCCAGCCCGATCGACTCGCTCAGCGGTCGACCGTCGGGCAGGTCCACGTGGATCAGCTCGGGCTTGACCAGCAGGCAGCCGACGACGTCACGCTCGGCACGCTGGCGGACCGACACGCGCGTGTCGGCCTCGTCGATCTCGCCGCCGTATCCGCCGTCCACGTTCGCGTCGACGATCTCGCCGTACTCGTCATAGACCGGCTCGGGCGGCAGGGCGGGACGCGGTGGGCTTACCCGTGGCCGCGACCCCTGCGCAAGACCGCGAATCATAGCGTCTACCGTCGGAACATCAAGCAATAAAAGATCCGCCAGCCGCGCCATGACCAGCCCGCGGCGGCCCATGTCCAGCCGGTCGAAGCCCAGATTCACCAGCGTACGCAGGTATTCCTCTGTCACACGCTGCTTTCCGGCGATCGTCGTGGCCTCCTCGAACAGCCGCCGAACGCGGTTGAACTGGAACGTCATCGCGTCCACCGCCGCGTCCACCGCGCCCTGCCACAGCGCCATGCCGTCGGGCAGCTGGAACAGCTCGGCGGGGTCCTTCGCGCCGGGCAGCACCGCGATGTCCACGTCGATCCGCTCGTTGAAGAACACCTGCAGCGCCCGGTCCGCGGCCTTCTGCCCGGCCTCGTCGGCGTCGAACAGCAGCACCACGCGATCGCAGTAGCTGCGCAGCTTCGCGGCGTGCTGCTCGGTCAACGCCGTGCCGAGCGTCGCCACGACATTCCGCACGCCCGCCTGGTGACAGGCGATCACGTCCGTGTAGCCCTCGACGATGATCGCCGTCCGGCTGTCGATGATCGGCTTCTGCGCCAGGTGCAAGCCGAACAGCGTGGCCGACTTGTTGAACAGCGGCGTCTCGGGGCTGTTGAGGTACTTCGCGTCGGAGCTGTCGTCGCGCGTCGTCCCGGCGAGCACGCGTCCGCCGAACGCGATCGGCGAGCCCATGTTGTCAAAGATCGGGAAGATCAGCCGGTGCCGCAGCCGGTCGTAGTGGCCGCCGCCGTTCTTGCGCGGCGCGATCAGCCCGGCGAGCTCGAACGCCTCGCGGTCCCACCGCTTGGTGTTGATCTGCTGCACCATGCCGTCCCACTCGTCGGGCGCGTAGCCGATGCAAAACGCTTCGACCATATCCTTATTGATGCCGCGCGTCGCGACGTAGTCACGCGCGACCTTGCCGATCTTTTCGTCGTGATACAGCCGCTTGAAGAACTCGGTCGCGAGCTTGTTGGCCGACCGCATGCGCTCCTTGGGCGACGGGCCGTCGTCCTTGTTGCCGCCGCCGCCGTACGCGGGCAGCTTGATGTTCGCCCGCTCGGCCAGCAGCGTCAGCGCCTCGCGGAAGCCCATCTTGTGGTAGTTCATCAGGAAGCTGAACGCGTCGCCGCCGGCGCCGCACGCGAAGCAGTGGTACATCTGCTTGGCCGGCACGACGTACATCGACGGCTTGCGGTCTTCGTGGAAGGGGCACAGGCCGATGAACTCGCGCCCGCGCGGCGTCAACGCCACGTGCTCGCCGATGAGCTGCACGATATCCGTGGCGTCCGCGACCTGTCGCTTTACATCGTCCCGACTCACGTGAACCATCCCTCGACGAGCCCGTGTCGTTGGCCGTCCCGGTTGATTGTTATCAATACAGAGCCCGGACTTTATGTCTGGGCGAGAGAAGGTCGATTTGGACGCCGGGACACGCAGTGTGGTGGGTCGCCGGGCGTTGGCCTTCGCCGTAACTGTCGCCTACACCATAAAGATAGGCGTCATCTTGCCAGAGTCAAATATTCTTCGACCAGCCTGTTGTATTTCACCAACCACCGTCACCGCTAAAGCCCGGGGCAGGCCTGCCCCGGGGATCCGGCTACCCATACACGCCACTTCCCGGCGTTTTGTCACCCGCGCGCGTCGAGATTCACTCCGACGCCAGCTCCTTGATCCGCACGTTGCGGAACCAGATCGGCGCCCCGGCGTGCTTGCCCTGGAAGCCGATGTGCCCCTCCAGCGGCAGCTCCGCGAACGGCTTGGGCATCCACCCCGGGATGTCGCTGCCGTCCGGATTCTTCTTGCCGCTCGTCCACTGCGCCATGTCCATCACCGTCACCAGCTGCCCGTTCAGCAGCACGTAGATCATCTTGCCCTTGCAGGTGATCGTGTAGCGGTTCCACTCGCCCGGCTTCTTCACCGCCGAGTGCGTCGGCGCCAGATGGCCGAAGATCGCGGCGCACTGCCACGTCGGGTCCGCCTTGCTCCAGTGCTCCGAATAGTCGTCGGCGATCTGGATCTCGACCGCGTTGGGGATCCAGTTCTGCGCGTCCGAGCAGTGCACGACCACGCCGCTGTTCGTCCCGTCGGCGGTCTTGAACTCCAGGTCCAGCACGAAGTCCTTGTACTTCTTCTTCGTGAAGATGTTCTTGTCTTCCGTCGCGGTCATGATCCCGTCGGTCACCGACCACACGTTGCCCGGCAGGATCATGTTCGACAGGTCGTCGTCGATCAGCTTGTCCCACCCGCTGGAGTCCGGGTGACGCAGCGGCGGAACCTCCGCCAGCGGCTTGTCCGCCGCCCGCACGCCCGCCAGCACACCCGTGACCACCACACACACCGCCACACCCGTCCATACCGTTCGCGCGATTGACATAACGTTCGATCCTTTCGTATCGGTTTACCTGTTATAGCACCCGCGCGCCGAATTCAGACGTGCGTGCCCAGGGTAATTGTAACGCACCCCGCGCAATAAAGCCCGGGGCAGGCCTGCCCCGGGGTCACGTGCCTCACGCCCACCGCTGAATTCCAACCCCGCGCACCGTACAATGTCGTCATCACCTCACGGGGCACGCCCATGCAACGCACGTTACTCGCTGTTTTCATGTCCCTCGCCGCGATCGCCGTTGCCGCGCCCGCCCGCGCCGCCGATCGCACGCTCGCCGAATGGCGCGCCATCCTCGACGCGCCCGTCACGCCGCTCCCGCCGCTCGGGCCCAACGACGCCGCCGTCGTCTGGCGCACCGACCTGACCGCCGCGCTCGACGAAGCCCAGCGCACCAACAAACCCCTCTTCGTCACCTTCCGCTGCCTGCCCTGCAAGCAGTGCTCCGCCTTCGACAAGGACGTGCTCGAGGGCGGCACAACCCTCACGCCGCTGCTCCAGCGCTTCGTCACCGTCCGCATCACCGACGCGTCGCAGATCGACTTCCGCTACTTCCCCGTCGAGGGATTCGCCGACCTCGACATGTCGTGGTGGGGCTGGTTCCTCTCGCCCGAGGGCCGCGTCTACGGCGTGTTCGGCGGCAAGGACGAGGTCTCCGACGCCACACGCATCTCCGTCGACGCGCTCGCCAACACCATGCGCCGCGTCCTCGACCATCACCGCAATCCCGCCCGCGCCGCGTGGTCCATCGACGGCCCGCTCCCCGACCTCGCCTCCACCGCGCCGCACAACGCGACCGAACTGCCCAGCTACAACCAGTGGAAGGCCGACCGACCGTGGGCGCAGAACCAGACATGCATCCACTGCCACCAGGTCCAGGACATGCTCCGCCTGCGCGACATGAGCCTCGGCACGTTCGACAAGAACCGCGACGTGTGGGTCTGGCCGCTGCCCGAAAACGTCGGCCTCACCGTCGACCGCGACCACGGCCTGCGCGTTACGAAGGTCACGCCCGGCAGCCCCGCCGCGAAGGCCGGCATGCAGCCCGGCGACGAACTCGCCGCCGCGGGCGATCGCCTGCTCTTCGGCCAGGCCGACTTCCGCGGCGTCCTGCACCGCGGACCCAAAGCCGCCGGCGACATCGACGTCGTCTACCGACGCGGCGACGACATCAAACAAGCCACGCTCCACCTCGCCGACGGCTGGCGCAAGACCGTCCTCGACTGGCGCATGACCATGTCCCAGGGCGTCATCGGCGTCGGCCCCGGCTTCTTCCCGCTCAAGGGACCCGACAGCGACACCATGTCCGTCAAACCCTTCTGGGGCAAGAACGCGCCCTACGTCGCCGACGCCGGCCTCAAGAAGAGCCACGTCATCACCGCCGTCGACGGCCAATCCCCACCCGTCTCCGGCCGCGCCTTCCTCACGTGGTTCCGCTTCCACCACAACCCCGGCGACAAGGTCACGCTCACCGTCAAAGAGGGCGGCAAGACGCACGACATCACCTACACCCTCAAAGGCCTCGGCGAGTAGTCGACATCACGGTCACCAAAGCCCGGGGACAACGCTCCCCGGGCGCACGATCGAATAGACACGCGACCACCACCGGGGAACATCGGCATGAAGCGCAAACTCGCCAACGCCGTCATCATCGTCGTCGCGTCGTGCTGGTTGCTGTTCCTCTACGCCGCGCTGATCCTGCCGGGCCGGATCGAGTCGTGGCAGGCGCACGGCGCCCCGCTGAGCCCGATGCAGCAGAACGCCGTCGCGGCGTCCGACTGGTTCTTCGGCGTCATCGAGGGCCAGTGGCTCCCCGGATGGTTGATTTGTTCGCAGTACCTGCTGTTCTTATCGATCGTCGCCGGCGTGTGCTACGCCCTCACCCGCCGCCGCGTCGACACCGAGACAGAACAATCCACAGAATGAACACATTGCTAAGGCTCCGCCTGACGCAACGCCCACTCAATATCCCAACCAACGCATGCACCCCCGATGAAGCCCGGTGCAGGCCTGCGCCGGGGTCACTTGCCCAACGCCTCCAACATCTCCTGCGCCGTCACGAAGCGCACGTGTTTCGACTTGAGGAACGCGATGATCTTTTCGAACTCCGCGAAGCGTTCGTCGGTCCACTGGTTGGGGTGCATCTGCAGCGCGAGGTACGGACGTGTGGCGTTCTGCTCGTACTTCTTCTCGAAGTCGGCGGAGTTGGGGTTGAACGTCGGCACCTCGAGGTTCATCCACCGCTCCAGCAGGATCGCGCCGGGGACTTGGCGCGGGCCGTAGAAAATGAGTTTGTACTGCGGGCTCTTGGTGAACACCGCGGTGGTCGTCTCGTCCACGGCGTTACCCGGCGCGCCGAACGCGAAGAACCTGTAGCCGAGCTTCTGCTCGACGAGCGCCGCGCCCTTGTCGAGGTTGGCCTTCTGGTAGTCGAACGGCGTGCCCTTGAACTCGCTGACGGTTTTGTCGCCTTCCTTGTAGTTCAGGCGATGGTCGTAGCCGTGATGCCAGAAGTCGATGCGGCCGGTCTTCAGCAACTCCTTCGCGTAGTCGACGGACGCCGCGTCCTTCTCGAAGACGTTGCAGATGATGCCGATGCTGGCCTTGAGATCGTGCTCGACGATGTAGTTCGTGTACCGCTCCCACCGCGCCGACTTGCGGAAGTCGTCGGCCTTGAGGATGACGAGCTGTGGCTTGGCAGGTGCGCCCGCGGGGTCCGCGGCGCGTGCGCCGGTCGCGATGAGTGAGATGATCATCGCCGTCACGCAAACAACAACAGCGCGGCGGGGGTGATTCATATTCGTGCTCCATGTGATGAGTCGTGTGTGCCTGACGAAGAGCATAGCGAATTGTGATCGCGCTGTGCCGGCTTGAACGGCGTAACGCTAATCGCGCGTTGCACCACACGTCGGACAGGCGGTGTCTTCGATATCGAGGTCGCGACCGCACTTGGTGCAACACACGCTCGCGGCGATGACTGATTGATCAGGAATAAGCAGCAAGCCTACGGCGCCGAGCAGGCCGCCGATTCCGAGCAGGCCCCACGCGGGATGGCGGCGTTTGGCACGCGCCAGGTCCATCATGCCCAACACAAACATCGCCATGCCCGGCACGGCGATCGCGAGGAAGGTGGCAAATTCGGTGGGAGTGGGCTTTTGGTATTGAAGCGCATAGACCATCGAGCCAACGGACAGGGTGATGCCCGGAACGGACCATGCGATGCTGCGGCGTACGTATCGCCGGATCATCGGTTACTCCCACTCGATCGTGGCCGGCGGCTTGGACGAGATGTCGTAGACGACGCGGTTGACGCCGCGGACCTCGTTGATGATGCGGTTGGAGATGACGGCCAGGACCTCGTAGGGGATGCGTGCCCAGTCGGCGGTCATGAAGTCCTGCGTGGTGACGGCTCGGATGGCGACGACGGCTTCGTAGGTGCGTCCGTCGCCCATCACGCCGACGGCCTGCGTGTTGGTCAGCACGGCGAAGACCTGCGAGGTCTGGCGGTAGAGGTTGTTGGCGACGATCTCCTCGAGCAGGATCTCGTCGCAGTCGCGCAGCAGGTCGAGCTTGGGTTTGGTGATATCGCCCATGACGCGCACGGCCAGGCCGGGCCCGGGGAACGGGTGACGCCAGACCATCGCCTCGGGCAGGCCGAGCACCTCGCCGAGCTTGCGGACCTCGTCCTTGAACAGGTCGCGGAGCGGTTCGATGAGGTCGAAGCCGAGCTCCGCGGGCAGGCCGCCGACGTTGTGGTGCAGCTTGATGTTCGCGGCGGTGCCGGCGAGGGACTGGCCGGACTCGATCACGTCGGGGTACAGCGTGCCCTGCGCGAGGTACTTCACGTGGGGCAGGTCGGCGGACGCTTCCTTGAACACGTCGATGAAGCGGTGGCCGATGCGGCGGCGCTTCTCCTGCGGGTCGACGATGCCTTCGAGGTCGCCGAGGAACTGCGCCTCGGCGTCGATGACGCGGAGGTCGATGTCGAAGTGATCGCGGAAGGTCGTCTCGACGAGCGAGCGTTCGTTCTTACGGAGCAGGCCGTTGTCGACGAAGATGCAGGTGAGCTGCTTGCCGATGGCCTTGGCGAGCAGTGCGGCGACGACGGAGGAGTCGACGCCGCCGGACAGTCCGCAGACGACGCGGTCGCTGCCCACCGCGGCGCGGATCTCGGTGACCTGCTTCTCCATGAAGTCGGACATGCGCCACGTGTCGGTGCAGCCGCAGATCTGGTAGAGGAAGTTGTGCAGGACGTCGACGCCGTGGGGCGTGTGCGTGACCTCGGGGTGGAACTGCACGCCGAAGAACTTGCGTGTCTTGTGGCGCACCGCGGCGTACGGGCAGGTGGGTGTGGTGGCGAGCACGTCGAAGTGTTCGTCGGCGTCGGCGACCTGGTCGCCGTGGCTCATCCAGACGGTCGTGTCGTCGGGGAGGTTGGCGAGCAGGTCGGAGTGATCGGTGATGTGCGCCTGCGCCCGGCCGTACTCGCGGTGGCGCGCCTGGCGGACGTCGGCGCCGAGCAGCTGGCAGGCGATCTGCATGCCGTAGCAGATGCCGAGGATGGGCACGTCGAGCTCGAGCAGCTTGGGGTCGCAGCGGGGCGCGCCTTCTTCGTAGACGCTCGACGGGCCGCCGGACAGGATGATGCCCTTGGGGTTGAGCTCGCGGAGTTTCTCGATGGGCGTGTCGGGCGCGACGAGGACGCTGAACGCGCCGGCCTCGCGCACGCGGCGGGCGATCAGCTGCGCGTACTGCGAGCCGAAGTCCAGCACGGGTATCACTTCGCTGTGCGGCAGGGCGGTGGTGCTCATGGTCAGGTTCCGGGGATACTTCCGAAAGGGGACCATGGTAATTGCTGGTCGCGGGTCGGTCCATCGCGGCGGCGTGGGGCGCGTCGGGGTGTCGTAAAGCGGGGCGGGCGCGGCGCGTGGCGGGACGCGGATCGGGTGGACAGCGCGGCGACGTTACGTATGATGGAGCCTGTTACACCACACCGGCGATGGGGTTACGGGGTCGGGCGCGTCGTCGAAGGTGCGGACAGATCAAAATCGAGCAGTGGGATGCACTGATATGAATCAGACGAGCCGCGTGATCAGCCGAACGGTTTCCATCGACGAGGGCGTCATCGTCAAGCTGTCGGGCGACATCGATCTGAGCCGATCACCTGCGTTGCGCGGCCAGATCATGACGATCGCGCAGGACGAGCATCCGCGTATCTGCCTCGACATGACCGAGGTGACGTTCATGGACAGCTCGGGCATCGCGGTGCTGATGGAGCTGATCCAGCGTCAGCGCGAGCACGCCGGCCGGCTGATCCTGTTCGGCCTGCAGGACCGCGTCAAGCGGATGTTCGAGGAAGGGCACCTGACGATGCTGTTCGACATCGCCGCCGACGCCGAGGCGGCGCAGAAGATCTGACTCAACTCGGAACTCGGATTTCGGAACGCGGAAGCGTGCGCGTTCGATCTGTCGGTCTTTTCACAATTCTTTCGCGGTCCGCGTTCCGGGTTCCCACTTAGTTACGTTGCGGCTCGCGCTGGAATGAGGGCAGCGGGGCGGTGGCGGTGTTGAGGTGCCGCAGCAGCGCCATCGAGCCCCACGCCGCGGCGGCGAGCGCGACGGCGACGCCGGCCTGCCACCACAGCTGCGCGGCGGCGAACCACGACGCGTCGTAGACGATCAGCCACAGCAATCCCCACTTCATCAGCTTGCCGCCGGCCGCCTTGGGGTTGTCGCCGCGCCGGCTGCCGATGCGGATGCCCATCGTGATGAAGACCACGGCGGACGCCAGCGGGCCGACCCAGATCCACGGCATCGACTCGGCCATGAGCGTGCCGCGCGTGTTCATCCACGCCATCATCGCCGCGGTGACGAACGCCCAGCCGCCGATGACGGTCCACAGCTGCCCGCCGGCGAGGCGCGGCCGCTTGAGCTCGAGGCGGTACGACGCGGCGCTGATGCCCACGACGTGGCTGACGGTGACCCACGCCGGCCAGACGAATCCCATCACCGGGTTCGCCACGAGCATGTGCGCCCCGCGGATGAGGCCCAGCGTCAGCACGCCGACGCCCGGCAGGTGCTTGCCGAGCGTGTTGTAGAACACGACGAGCACGGCGCACAGCAGGCACACGCCGGTCGACCAGCGCCCCAGCGGCACGCTGCCGGCGATCGACACGAGCAGGGCGATCACGGCGATGGCGACGGCGCCGCCCACGCCCAACTGGCCGCTCGGCAGGGGGCGGTCCGGGGCGAAGGTCCGGTCGCGCCGCACGTCCATCACGTCGTTAAGCACCATGCCGAACACGTACATACCGATGGCGACCGCGGCCGTGCAGCCGAGCACGGCGCCCAGCGGCAGGGCCCGCAGCTCGGGGGTGATGATGATGGAGGCCAGGTTCGGATCGGGCTCGGCGGCGGCCATCGCCCGGCCGAGCAGCGCCACGAGCCAGATGTTGGACACGGCGGTGAACACCAGGCCGATCCGCATCAGCCGGAGCGTGGGCAGAATGGTGCGGGCGAGCGATCCCATGGCCCTATCCTAGCAGGCCCACGGCGGTCGGCGAGCCAACAGCTCTGGCATTTACACCCCGCGCGTCATACACTGACGTTTTCCCCTTAACGTGATCTGCGAGTGTCGAAATGCAGTTGACCGACATCATCAAGCCCGAGTGTGTCAAGGTTCCCCTCAACAGCACCGACAAGCAAGGCGCGATCAACGAGTTGATCAACCTCCTTGCCGACCTCGGTCGACTCACGGATGTTGACTCGGCGCGGCGTTCGGTGTGGCAGCGTGAGAACACGCGCTCGACCGGCATCGGCCACGGCCTGGCGATCCCGCACGGCAAGACGTCGTGCTGCGACCGCCTGCTCATGGCGATCGGTCGCACCGACGAGCCCATCGAGTTCGACGCGATCGACGGCAAGCCCGTCCGCCTCATCTTTCTGCTGCTCAGCCCGCCCGATCAGACCGGGCCACACATCAAGATCCTCGCTCGCATCAGCCGCCTCATGTCGCAGGAGGACATCCGCGAGCAGGCCATCAACGCCAAGTCCGCCGACGCGCTGTTCGGCCTGATTGCCGATCGCGAAAAGGCCGTTGTACAATGACCCGCTGACGCGACGCGTCGGAATCCTGGGGCGGTAGCTCAATTGGGAGAGCGCGGCCTTTGCAAGGCTGAGGTTGAGGGTTCGATCCCCTTCCGCTCCATTTTCTTCATCTCGATCCGCGCGGTGCGGGACGCGGTCACGCGTTGAGCATCTGATCGATCACCTGCGTCAATTCGCTCGGCTTGAACGGCTTGGAAATGAACGCGTCCATGCCCGCTTCGAGGCAGCGGTCGCGGTCTTCGGAATCGTTGTTCGCGGTCATCGCGACGATGGGCAGGTGCGGGTGGCTGGGCGCCTGCGCTTCACGCTGGCGGATCGCACGCGTGGCTTCGAGGCCGTCCATCGACGGCATCTGCATGTCCATGAGCACGATGTCGTATCGCGCCGCCTCGATCTTCTTCAACGCTTCCCGGCCGTCGTTGGCGACGTCAACCGCGAATCCCTGCATGGTCAGCGTGTGCACGCCGATCTTTTGGTTCACCGGGTTGTCCTCGACGAGCAGGACGCGTCGCGTGGGCGGCGCGGCTTCGTAGCCCGCGCTCCGGGGCGGCTCGTTGGACGCCGCGCCCGCCGCGCCCGTGTCGATGCCGAGGTAGGCGGTGAACCAGAACGTGCTGCCCACGCCGACCTCGCTGGTCACGTGGATCGTGCCGCCCATCATGCGTACGAGGGAAGACGCGATCGCCAGGCCGAGGCCGGTGCCGCCGAACTCGCGCGTGCTGGATGTGTCGGCCTGCTCGAACGCGTGGAAGATCGCTTCCTGGCGGTCCTTCGGGATGCCGCAGCCGGTGTCCTGCACGTCGAATTTGACGTACACCGTCTGGTCGTTTGCCAGGTCGCCCTCACGGCGCACACGCACGTCGATCCGGCCCCGGGTGGTGAACTTGATCGCGTTGCTGACGATGTTGGTAAGCACCTGCCTCAGGTGGTTCGGGTCGCCGGTCAGTCGGTCCGGCACGCTGTCGGCGACCGTATGCGACAGATCGAGGCCTGCGCTCTCGGCCCGCGCACGCAGCGGGGCGAGCGTGTCGTGCATGAGGCGGCGGAGGCTGAACGGCTCTTCGGCCAGCTCGAGCTTGCCCGCCTCGATCTTGGAGAAGTCGAGGATATCGTTGATCAGCGAGAGCAGCTGATCGGCCGACGTTCGGATGGTGTCGACGTAGTCGCGCTGCTCGGCGTTGAGGCGTGTGTCGAGCGTCAGCTCCGTCATGCCGATCACGCCGTTGAGCGGCGTGCGCACCTCGTGCGAGATGTTCGCCAGGAACTCGCTCTTGGCGCGGCTCGCGGCCTCCGCGGCGTCCTTGGCCTTGCTCAGGTCGCTCGCCGCCACCTGAATCTGGTCGAGCATCTCGTTGAATGAATCGGTCAGCACGCCCAGTTCGTCGTTGCTGATCTTGCGGGCGCGGACGCTGTAGTCCTTGTCGCGAGCGACCCTCGACGCCGCGCTGACCAGTTCGTCGACGGGCCGCGTGATCAGGCGTTCGAAGTACACCGCGATGCCGAACGCGATGAGCACCGCGAAGAAGAGCGTCACGCCGGTGATCACCACGTTCTCGGTGAACAGCGCGGTGATGTCGTCGAGGTCGCGTTCGATGTAGATCGTTCCGATACGACGTGCGTTCGAGTCCAATACGTCGGCGTAGACACTCAGGTGGTCTTCGTGAAAGACGTGTCCGGGCAACACCTCGCCCGTCAGGGGCGCGATCTGCATCGACTCGTCGCGACGGTAGCTGGCAAACACGGCGCCCTGGCTGTCGTAGACCACGGCCAGTTCGATGTGCGAACGCTGCGAGAAGATATGCAGGCTCTCGGCCGCCGTGGTCGCGTCGTCGAAGATGAGGGCGGCGGTGGTCGCCTGGTCGCGAGACGCGGCGTAGGTCTCGACCTCGTGCACGATGTTCTGACGCAGCTGGAAGTAGTCGGACACGAGGTTCGCGCCCGACGCGAGCAGCAGCACCGACAGCGTCGTGGCCATCATGGCCATCATGAGCTTCGTGCCGAATGTCGGACCTTCCGCGAGCTTCATGCCACTACTCGTCAACGATGTGTACGGTATTCTTGAGGACCAGCAGCCGCGCGCTGATCTTCAGCTGCGCCTCGCGTGTCGCGCCGATGTTGACGCGCAGCACGATCGAGACCTTGCTCGCGTCGTCCTCCTGCGGCGCGGCGGCGAACTCGACCATGCCGCCGTTCGTCGCAAAGTCGTCGATCTCACTGGTCGTGGCGATGGGGCGGCGGCCGATCATCTCACGCAGGTCGGGCCACGCCTTGCCCGCCGCGTTGGTGAGGAACGTGAGGTGGCTGCTTGTCACGCCCTTGACGAACGCCTCGCGCCCCGTTGCGCCGTGCGGCACATAGCCCAGCCGCAGCACGCGGATCGGCCGACCCTGCGCCTGGAGCTGCTTCGTGCGGACCGCGGCGTCGAGCGTCGCGCCCACGCCGTGCGGGTCGTCGCCGATCACGCTGATGACGATCGGCGCGTCCTTGTCGGCGAAGGCGCCGTCCGGCCAGGTGACGTACTCGGCCAGGTAACGCAGGTACGCGGCCTTGACCGTTGCGGCCTTCGCCTCGTTGACCTTCGCGTCGCCGGCCTTCGTGGCGGCTTCGATCGGCCCGCCCGCCGCGAGGATCACCGCGGCGGCCGCGCAAGCCAGCCGTACCACCCACACCCGCCCGCGCCGCCCGTGACGCTGCGTTGCGCTGATCGCTCTGTGTGCCGTCGATAAAAACATCAGGATCGCCAGCTCGAACGTCCGTACGCCGACCGGGCGATCTCGCCCGGCTCCACCCGGAATGGCCCGCTCACGTATTCGACGCGCTCGCTGTGCGGCTGGTTCGGTGCGGCGATGCACAGTTCGAGTTTGCCGGCATACATCAGCGTTGCCCCCAATCAGACCGAGAGACCTGCCACGGGCCCGGGGCGATCGGCACAATCAGCCGCCCGTTCGGCGCCGTGTTGTCAGCAGCAATGATACCAGATACGTACGCGGACGGTGCAACTCTTGTAGCCGTTCGTTAGGCGGAAAGTTGGCGTCGCGGCGTGTCAGAATCGCGGCGAGCCGCTATGTATAAGGAATGCCGCCTCGCCGATTCGTGTCGGTCTCCCCCGGGGCAATAATTCTTGCGGCGGAGTGTCGCACGCGAGAAAGCGCTTCGCTAGAGTATGACCACACTTGCACCGTTCAGGGCCGTGCCGCCTGACGAGAGAGCTACAGCACGAAAGGTTTACAAGCATGATTGATCGATTCGCCCCGCGTGCGTTGTTTGCTGTGTTGATCGCGATGATTTCCCCGTGCGTGCTCAGCGCCGCGGCGCCCGAGCACCTGAAGATCGAGCCCAACGCGCGGATCGTGCTGATGGGCAACGGGCTCGGGTCCCGCATGCTCCACTTCGGCTACTTCGAGACGGGCATGTACCTGCGTTACCCGCAGGCGAAGCTGTTCATCCGCAACATGTGCGACGAGGGCAACACGCCGAGCTTCCGTCCGCACTCCGGCCGCGCCGACCAGCTCGGGTTCCCCGGCGCCGAGCCGTTCACGCGTCAGTACACCGGCGGCAACACGGCCAACGGCGTGGGCCACTTCGAGACCGAAGAGCAGTGGCTCGCGCGTCTCAAGCCGGACATCATCATCGCGTTCTTCGGCTTCAACGAGTCGTTCCAGGGCAGCGCGGGTCTGAACAACTACCACGCCGAGCTCGACGCGTTCGTGAAGCACACGCTGAGCCAGAAGTACAACGGCGAGTCGACGCCGCAGCTCGTGCTCGTGTCGCCCACCGCGATCCAGGACATCACGAAGATGCCGGGCGCGCCCGACGTGCCGGACGGCAAGAAAGAGAACAGCAATCTCGCGGCGTACACCTCGGTGATGGAGGCGGTGGCGAAGGACAACAACGTGCTGTTCGTCGACGCGCTGAGCCCGTCGATCAAGTGGTACAGCGAGACGGACAAGCCGCTGACGATCGACGGCGCGCTCATGAACGACGCGGGCTACCGCAGGTTCTCCGAGTTGCTGATCGACCGCACGTTCGGCAAGACCGAGCCCCCGTCGACGCAGTATCAGGACGCGGTCGCCGCGGCGGTCAAAGAGAAGAACTGGATGTGGCTCAAGGACTTCAAGATCCCCAACGGCGTGCACGTGTTCGGGCGTCGATACAACCCGTTCGGCCCGCAGAACTATCCGTTCGAGATCAACAAGATCCGTGAGATGACCGACATCCGCGACCAGGCGATCTGGGCCGCGGCGACCGGCAACACGCTCGACGTCGCGGCGCTCGACGCCAAGACCTCGACGCTGCCGCCCGTGCCGACCAACTACAAGCCCGGCGGCAAGAACGGCGAGCTGACGTTCCTTACCGGCAAGGAGGCGCTCGACACGATCACGGTGCCCGAGGGCTACAAGATCGAGCAGTGGGCCACCGAGCAGGAGTTCCCCGACCTGGCGAACCCCGTGCAGATGTCCTTCGACAACAAGGGCCGGCTCTGGGTCGCGGTGATGCCGATCTACCCGCACTGGAAGCCCGGCGATCCGAAGCCGAACGACAAGATCCTGATCTTCGAGGACACCGACAACGACGGCAAGGCCGACAAGGAAACCGTTTGGGCCGACGGTCTGCACCTGCCGATGGGCTTCGAGATCTCGCACGACGGCGTGTACGTCTCGCAGGGCATCAACCTCGTGCGCCTGCGCGACACCAACGGCGACGACCACGCCGACACGCAGGAAATCATCATGAGCGGCTTCGACGATCACGACACGCACCACGCGATCGGCGCCTACTGCGCCGACCCGTCGGGCGCCTTCATCATGAGCGAAGGCACGTTCCTCCGCACAGACGTCGAGACGGCGTACGGCCCGGTCCGCGGCACCGACGGCGGCTTCTACCGCTACGCCCCGCAGACCCACAAGCTCGAGCGTCACGCGCAGCTGCCGATCCCCAACCCGTGGGGCGTCGCCTACGACGACTGGGGCCAGCACTTCTTCCTCTACACGTCGAGCCCCAACGCCGAGTGGATGGTGCCGGGCACCGTCAAGTCGATGTACGGCTCGGCGAACCCGCGCAGCGAAGACCTGGTCGAGCCGGCCCACCGCGTGCGCCCGACCGCGGGACTCGAGTTCGTCTCGAGCCGCAACTTCCCCGACGAGGTGCAAGGCGACATGCTGATCAACAACAACATCGGCTTCCGCGGCACCAAGCAGCATCAGGTGATGGACGACGGCACGGGCTACAAGACGAAGTGGCGGCAGGACCTGACGGTGTCGAGCGACGGCAACTTCCGCCCGGTCGACCTGGAGTTCGCGCCGGACGGCTCGCTGTTCATCGTCGACTGGCACAACCCGCTGATCGGTCACATGCAGCACAACGCGCGTGACCCCAATCGCGACCACGCGCACGGCCGCATCTACCGCATCTACTACACGGGCCGCCCGCTCGTGACGCCGGCGAAGATCGACGGCGCGAGCATCGAGCAGTTGCTCGACAACCTCAAGCTGCCGGAGTACCGCACGCGCTACCGCACGCGTCGTGAGCTGCGTGGCCGCGACGCCGACGCGGTGTGCGCGGCGGTCACGAAGTGGGTCGCCGGGCTCGACAAGAACGACCCGCGCTACGAGCACCACCGCCTCGAGGCGCTGTGGGTGACGTGGGGCATGGACCGCGTCGACCAGACGCTGCTGCGTGAGCTGCTGGAGTCGCAGGACTACCGCGCCCGCGCCGCGGCGGTCGAGGTGCTGCGGTACACCGGCCACCAGGTCAAGGACCAGGTCGCGCTGCTCAAGAAGGCGGCGCAGGACCCGCAGGGGCGTGTGAAGCTCGAGGCGATCGTCGCCGCGTCGTGGCTCGACAAGACCGACGGCCTGGCCGTGCTCGACGCCGCCGTTGCAGCCGTCACCGGCGCCAAGGAGAAGCAGGACGATCAGCAGCAGGACGCGGTGAAAATCAACGGCCTGCAGATCGACGTGACCCCCGCCTTCAACGGCGAGAAGGTCACCAACCTCATGATCTCGCTGCCCGGCAAGAATCGCACCATCAACCTGATGGAGATGGAGATCCTCGCTGGCGGCAGGAACATCGCCGGCGATGCGAAGGTCACGAGCGACTCCGAGTACCACTCCGGCGAGTACCCCATCAAGAATCTGACCGACGGCAACAAGGCGTCGATGTCCCACTCGAAGGATGGCACGTCGAACCCGTGGATCAAGGCGGCGTTCGACGCGCCCGTCGCGCTCGACGGCCTGCGGATATGGAACCGCGGCGGCTTCGAGGATCGTTTCAATGACGCCAAGATCGAGTTCTTTAACGGCAAGAAGAAGGTCGCGTCCGTCCAGGTCAAGATCTCGGGCAACAGCGGCGGTAAAGACTCGCCGTTTGCCTACGACAGTTGGATCGATCCGCCGTTCAAGACCGCGCTGGCGCACCTCAACAACCAGGCGATCAAGGAGAAGGTGGTCATCAACGTGCCCGCTCACCTCAAGGGCGAGGCGCGCAAGCTCTACACGCAGGGCGCCGAGATCTACGCCCGCGAAGGGTTCTGCATCACCTGCCACCAGCCCGACGGCAACGGCCTGTCCGCCGCGGGATTCCCGCCGCTCGCCGGCAGCCGCTGGGTCCACGGCTCCGACGAACGCATCATCAAGATCGCGCTCAACGGCGTGTTCGGCCCGATCGAGGTCAAGGGCGCGAAGTACCCCGGCCTCGTCCCGATGACGCCCTTCGCCGGCATGCTCAAAGACGACGAGATCGCCGCCGTGCTGACCTACGTCCGCAACTCGTTCGGCAACAAGGGCCCGATGGTCGACCCGGCCAAGGTCAAAGAGGTCCGTGACGCCACCAAGGAGAAGGTCGGCTTCTACGCCCCCGATGAACTGCTGAAGATGCATCCGCTCGAGTAGCGTCGGACTCGACCACCGCGCCACCATCGCTAACGTTGCGGCTCGACGGTGTCGTTGTTCGATTCCGCAAGACACGTGGCTCGAAACATTCAGCGCGTGACACGCGACATCTCCCCGCAGCGTGATCCAGGCGAAGCGCACCGCGCACGGAAAAGGCCGGTCGTAAGCGACCGGCCTTTCCGTGCTTCTGCAAGTAGTGGGTGCGCAATCGTGTCGTAGGCGAGATCGGACCAGTCAAACTAGTTCTGTGGCATACTAACAAAATACGTACAAATTAGGCGGGCCGTCCAGTCAGAGACTCTCGATCTGGTCTCACGGCCACGGCAGCTTGCGACTTTTGGCGTTGTCATAAAGGGCTTGGCCGCCACGTTGTGCAGTGCTTGGTCGCAACATCGCAAACCCGCGATTTCCCCTTGCGGTTTCGTCCCAACTACCGCTCCTTGTGTGTGCGCCGGTCACCACACAAGGAGCCTCTACGATGGACCAAGACGAAACGCCTCGCGACGAACAATTCCTCGCGGTAGCACAGATCCTCGCGATCGGCCTACTCCGGTCGCTCAACAAGGACGAACTCGCTCGAGGGATCATGCTGCCGCCGTCGATCCCGGAGTTCCTGCCGCACCCAGACCCGATTGCGGAACCCGTCGCGCGAACACAACCACGACCCGCCACCGAGCCTTCAAACGCGTCGCCAACCAAACGACCACGGCGCTCAAAGAATCCGAGCGACGACACGATCGTCGACCTGCTGGACCCGGGCGTAGATCAATTCATCCGTCAAAGAGCAAAGCAGATTTGTCGTCGTCGGGAGTTCTCGCGATCGGACGAAGACGACCTCTGTCAGGAGATCCGCCTGCACGTGCTGTCGTTGGCCAAACCTCCGCGGACCACGCAGCTCAAATACACGATCGACATGTGGGAGCGGCGGTACGTGGGATGAGATGCCGGAATTCGCAACCGCCGTTTGAGAGCATGTATGGCCGATCCGAAGGAAACCATCTACGATGCGGAGCCCCACTCACGCGCCAAGCACCACATCCTTCGGGAGTATTTGAAGCGATGGTTGCCAATTTTGGCGAACCAGTCACGCCGGCTTGGTCTGAACGATGGACGCCTGCTTTATGTCGACGGATTCGCCGGCGCAGGCGAATTCACCAACAACATTCCAGGTAGCCCGCTTGTTGCCATCGAAACAGCGCTGACCCATTCGACAAACTTTCACGTGCCCATTCAGATCAAGTTGATCGAGTTGCGGGACGACAGAGTCCAGCACCTTCGATCGCTAATCGCTCAGCACCCCGCCCGTGGGCAATCGGGGAAGATCATAATCGACGACCCGATCAAAGGTGATTGCGAGCAGGTCATCATGCAGATCATCGACGAGCATGAGAAGACCAACCGCCGGGTCGGTCCCGCTTTGTTCTTTTTGGACCAATTCGGGTATTCGTCATTTTCGATGGGCCTGATTCATCGCATTCTTAAGCACGATGTCTGCGAGGCGTTCTCTTACTTGAATTGGAATCTCTTGCATCCATTCATGACAGATGCAACCAAGCACACGGGCATTTCGAAGGCCTTCGGGGGCGACGAGTGGAAGGCAGTCATCGGACTGTCGGGCCAAGAAAAGGAAGAGCGCTTTCGTGATATCTACAATCCTCCCCGACGCCGCGCTGCGAACCCGATGCGCCCAGGAACAAACACTCTCCCGCCGCCAGGCCCTTGAACCCCCCGGAATTGACCTTGCCGGTGAGGTTGAACAGCGTGCCCTTGTAGGCGTTGGTCACGGTGCCCGCGGACAGGTAGTGGGTTTCGGAGAAGGTGTAGACGGGGACGGTGATGTCCACGCCCTCGACGCTGTCCTGCGTCACACCGATCGCGCCACCGAAGTTGGGCGCGTTGCCGCCCGGGGCCGGGTACGAGCCAACGGTGCCGAGCGACTGGGTGATGTGCTGCGTGCCGCCGGAGGTGTCGAACGAGAACGACGGTTCGGCCGGCGGCTCAAAATCCGGCGGCGCGTACTGCACCGTTCCGAGATAGGCGTCGAGGCCTTCGAGTTCCTCGACCTCAATGTCGGAGATCGGCAGCCCGTCGTGCGTCGTTGGCGCTGCGGCCGACAGCGCCGTTCGAGCGGTCGCGTCGTCGCTCGTGCCACGGATGAGATACAGCAGTTCAGCGTTCTTGTCGCTGAGCCGTCGGCCGTATCGCTCTTGAACCGTGACTGCCATGTCGTCGTCCGTTACGCGAAGGCGATCGCGTGGTTGTTGATCGCCTGCTCGATCCGCTTGGTGTTCTTCGCTGTGTCTTCCGCCGCCTTGGCGATGCGATCTTGCGTCTTGGCCCCGGACTGCAGACCCAACAGACTGGCGGGCGATGCGTTGAACGTGCCGCGCACACCGATCTTGTCGGCCTGCTCCTTGATCGTGTCGCCGATGTCGCCGAGCCCGGCGAGCGCGCGACGGGCTTTGTCGAGAATGGAATCCGGTCCTTCGAGTGCGCCGGGGCCCGTCGCGTCATGGGTCTGGCGCTTCTGCCGCGCCTCATCCACGGCCTTCTGAAACTCATCGCGCGCCTGCTTGAGCGCGTCCTCGGTCGTTTTGCGCTTCGCGGCGGCCTCGGTGTTGATGGCCTTGAGACTCGCGTCGGCTTCCGATCCGATCTGTGCGAGCGTCGCTTCGTGCAACTGCTTAGACTGGTCACGCTGCTGCTGGCGCTCCTGTTCCCGCGCCGCCAGCGTCGCGTCGCGCTGCTGATCGATGTTGCGGTTGTCGGCTTCGCTTTGCTGATCGACCAGCCGCTTGGCCTGGTCCACATCGAAGGTGTCGTCGAAGAGTCCCTGCAGTTCGAGCAGACGCTTGGTCGTCCAGTCCACGGCACCTCCCCATGCCTTCTGGAACCCCGCCGTGAAGCTCGTCCATGTCTTGCTGAGGAACGCGGTGGTTTCGATCCAGGCGACTTCGAGCCCGTGCGTGGCGATCTCCAGCGCCGCGATCGCGCCGTAAAACGCCTCGCTGGCGATCTTGAGGAACCCGGACTTGAACGTGAGCCACAATCGGTTGAGCTGGTCGATGCCCGCCTGCCATGCGAGTTTGAGCGTCAGCCACAGAATCCGTGCCGCCAATGCAATGTCGCCAGCGGCCAGGGCGTCGGCGATCCCGCCGAAGGCGGCCATCGCGGTGTCTTTGAGTTCCCCAAAGCGGTCACCCAACCACGTCAGCGCCTTGCCGCCGATGCCGGTCGCGTAGACGAGGTATGCCCCGAGCGCCACGACGGCCGCGATCACGGCTCCGATGGGCGAAAGCAGGAACGCGATCACGCCCGCCAGAATATTGAACACAGCACCGACGGCCGTGATGACCGTGATGAGCACTCCGATCGCCGACCCCAGGCCGGAGATGAGCACGCCGAGCACGACCAGTGCCGCGCCGACAGCGATGACGATGGCCGCGACCTTGGCCACGGTGACGATCACCTGGCGGTTCGCCTTGATCCACGTGCCGGCGCTGACCACAACCTTCGTGATGGTGTTGGCGATCTTCTGGAGCAGCGGGGCAAGCGCTGCGCCGATGTTGAACATGCCGATTCGGATCGTCTTCCAGAGCCGGTCCATCGCGTCCGTGAAATCCTCGGCCGCTTGGGCATCCTCGCCACTCATGGTCAAGCCGAGCCGTCGCGCCTGGGCCTGCAACACCTCGATGCCTTTGGCCCCAGACGCGAACATGGGCAGTAGCGCCGTGCCGCTGCGCCCGAAGATCGTCATCGCCAGCGCCGCTCGGCGCGACGGGTCTTCCACCTTGCTGATCTGTTCGGCCAGCAGCTTGAACTGCGCTTCGGGCGACAATCCCTTGAAATCGGCGGCGGTCAGTCCCAGGTCCTTTAGCGCGTCGACGGCCGTACTCAAACCGCGTTCGGCGTCGTAGATCGTCCGCTGCATTCGGCGGACGCCGTTTTCGAGTGAGTCGATGTCGGTGCCGGTCTGCGACGCGACGAACTGCAGTTCACTGAGCGCCTCGACGCTCAGGCCGGTGCGCTTGGCCATCTTGGCGATCTGGTCGCCGTAGCCGCTGAACACTTTCGCCGAGGCGGCGAGCGGGGCGAGGATCGCCGCGCCGATGCCGATGACCTTCAGCCCAAGATTGCGGATGCCCTGGCCGAAGGCCTTGAGCTTCTTCTCCGCGGCGCGCAGGCCGCGCACAAGTCGGCTGTCGTCGGCGAACAGCTCAACAAATGCGCGGCCTGCTCGGATGCCTTGGGTTGACGGCACTGATCAACTCCGATCTGCGAGGCGCTGACGGGCGGCGGCAACGATGGTGTCCACGTGGTCGTCGGTGATGTCGGCGGCGGCCAGGATTGCGGCCTTCTGCTCGTCAGTCAGTCGGCCTTCCTGTTCGGCGAGGCGGTACTGCGAGACGCCCAGTTCCAGCAGCGATCGGGCGGCTTGAACGAGAGCGAGGATTTCAACGGGTGTCATTGAGATCGCCCTCCTCCAATGGGGGTTGGTCGGATGTGTCATTCGATTGCAGCACGACGATGCGTGTAAGGATCGACTCGACCACTTTGTTCACCGTCGTGCTCTGGAACAGACGCTGTGCGATGAACTGAAGCTCCGGCGGCACCAGCAGGATCGTCGGGATGCCGCCGAGGCGCTTGCCGTCGGGCGACTTGAGCTTGCGGAAGGCGAGGATGCCCTTCTGCAGGCCGGTGCCGTTGATGTCCAGCGCCGAGTCCGCACCCGTGACGTAGTTGCCGCGCCCGGACGTGAAGAACGAGGCGTTGTCCATGAACCGGGACCAGAAGACCCGGTTGAAGCGGCGGGCAGCGCCCGCGCCGAGCCGCACGCGCAGGTCCTCGAACGCGCCCATGTCATCGTCGATGATCTTGTCGCGCGTCAGCGAGAACATCTTCGCGTAGGTGCGCGCCTGCCGGGTGTATGTCTCCTCCGACAGCTTGCCGTGCTTGATCTCGCCGCCCGGGGCCAGCTCCTCGTACTCCATGTCGTCCAGCAGCCGGTAGCTGGTGACGGTCTTGAAGTCGCTGACCGAGCGCGTGACGGACACGTCGCGCCAGGTCTGGTCCTCCTCCATGAACCCGGCCAGCAGTTCCTTGTTGGCGACGTTGGAGAGGATGGCCGGCAGCGACAGCGTGCTGAACGCCGCGTTGATCGGCGCGAACGCGGCGTGGAACATCTCGCGGAGTGTGTCGCGCGTGACGGTGGGGCGACCGACGTACCCGCCGGCCTGCGCGGCCATGAGGATCAGTTCCTGAATGCCCAGCCGGCGGTACTGCTTGTCGGCTGCCTCGAGCGTCTGCTCGGAGAACCGCTTCTCGCGGCCGGGGGTGTTGAGCGTGCCGCACAGCGCCGCCTCAATGACTTCAGCCGGAACGGGACCGTCGTCGCCGCCCGCGCCCCCGGCGTGGATCGCCGGGGCCTTGGGCCGGTCCTGGCGCATCACTTCCAGTTCGGTGCGCGTCGCGTCCCAGCCCTCACGGATCGCCTGGCCGGCGATCTTGCCGTGGCGCTCGCCGCAGACCTGCTGGATCGCGGTGATGCGCTCCTGCTCGGCGGCGGCGCGGATGCGCATCTGCCGCACGGGATCGGCGGCGGTGCCGGGGGTAGAGGTAGAGGAACCGGCTTCCGTGCCGGTCGCCTCCACCGTGGCGGCGCTGCCATTGTTGTTGTTCTTGTCGCTGTTGTGAACGGTCATTTCGGGGGTCTCCTTGGCCGATGCGGCCACGTTGGCTGAGGTGTTGGCGTCGGCACCGAGGTCGACGAAGCTGATCTCGCCGAGCGTCGAGCGGCGCACGACGTTGACGGGGCCGGTGAACGGGCGGCCGTTGACCGTCACGGTCTGGCCGTCGCGGACGAACTCGAACTGGTCGACGCTCGCGCCGATGCTCGCCTGCCAGGGGAATCCGTTCTGCGCGTCGGCGACGACCTCGCGGGCGGTCGCGCCCGTGCACGACACGACGCCTTCGGCCACGAGCTGTCCTTCTGCGACACGGATCGCGTTGCTATGGCCCACGCGCTTGTCGCTGTTGTGCCCGACACGGATGGGCCGGGTCTGCGACGGAACGTTCATCCCCGCCAAGTCCACG
>WGMA01000041.1 GCA_016125285.1 Phycisphaera sp. | reverse complement strand
TTGACCACGCCGCCGATCGACGACGTGATCTGCACATCATCGCCCGGACCCGGATCGGTGTACGTGCCGGTGTTCATCGCCGTGTCACCCTCGTTCACGATGATCGGCGTCCCATCAATCGTCAGATCCGGCGGGACGTTGGCCACGATCAGATTGAAGCTGATGAAGGAGTACCCACCGTCCTGATCGATCGCGAACGCGCGGAGTGTCTGGGTATCGTCCGGGCCGTTCTGAGTGATGTACGACCAACTCCAATTGCCCATGTCGCCGCTGTCCTGCATGACGGTGCCGATGGGATTGTCGCTGGCGTCGAGCACCACAACGGTGACGTCGTCATCGAAGCCCTGGTCGGCGAAGGCGCCGGCGTTCATCACGGTGGCGCCCTCGAGCACGCTGAGCGTCGCGGTGCTGCCGGTGATCGTCGGATTGACGTTGTTGACGACGAGATCGAAGGTCGCCGTTCCGACGCCGCCGCTGTCGTCCGTCGCGGTGATGGTAACGGTCTGACTGTCGCTCGGCCCGTCGCCTGGCGTGTAGGACCACGACCAGTTGCCGCTGTTCGTTCCCATATCGAACGTCACGCCGCCGACGGAGGACGTGATGGTCACGATGTCGGTCAGGTCGACGTCAGCGAACGTGCCCGTGTTCATCGCCGTGAGCCCCTCGTCGATCGTGACCGGGTCGCTGCCGGTGACGGCGACGGTGGGGTCGTCGTTGTTGCCGTTGATGGTGACGACGAGGTTGGCGGTGCTGGTGTTGAGCGGGGCGAAGTCCGCGGTCGAGGAGACCTGTACGCCCGCCACGCCGTCGGCGAGCAGCGCCCAGCCATCGCCCAGGCCGCCAAAGCCCGTATCGCTGCCGGCTTTGATTGAGATTTCGAAGGAGTCGCCGCCGCCCCGTTCGAAGAAGAAGGAATCGAGATAGAGGACGTCGCCGGCGTCAACACTGAACACGCCAACCGTGTTGTTATGACCGGTCGGATCGTTGTAATAGACAACGTACGGATCGGCGTCGGCGGTCACCTGGCCACCCGTCGCGGTGAAACCGGTGAACGTGCCGCCGGTGATGATCGGCGTCAGACTGATACGGCGGCCGTCGTCGCTGGCAGCGGCGATCGAGTAGGTTCCGCCAACCGGGAAGTACAGGTACGTGCCGGCGCGGACAGAGAAGTCGACCTGATCGCCTCCGCCGCTTGCGACCGATCCGCCCCCGCCGCCGGGGCCGTCGCTGTTGATGGTCGCGTAAGCGCGGTTGGTGGGGAAGTCGCCCCCGCCGCCAGCGTAATCGATGCTGACTTCGGTGTCAGACTCGTACGCGCCGACGTTGTAGGTCTTGCCGTTTGCGGCGATGGCTCCCGTCATGCCACCGCTCGCGTCGATGGCGTTCCAGATGCCAAGCGTCTCGTTGGTGTCGTTCAGATCGTCGTCGTTCGATCCCCCGCCGGGAATCACCTGGAAGGCCTGCACGTTGAACAGCCCGTCGTTGGCGCCTGAAACCGTGTAGGTGAACGTGTCGGTCAGCGTGTCGCCGACGCCGAGGTTCTGCACGTCGGTGTTGGCGTTGTCGAGCGTGTAGGTGTAGCCGCCGTTGGTGTCCCAGTCGAGCGAGCCGTACATGCCGACGACGTCCGTGCCGGGGTCGGTCACGCCGTCGATTTCGGTGACGATCAGGTTCGCGTCGTTGCCGTCGATATCGGTGTCGACGCCCGCGCCGTCGTCGTCGGTGATCACGTTGCCGCTGTCGGTCAGCATCGTGTCTTCGGTAACCGACGCGGTGTTGTCCGTGGCGTAGGGCGGCGTGTTGGCGCCGTTGATCGTGATCGTGACGGCCCCGACGTCGGTCGCGCCGTCGATGTCCGACATGAGATACTCAAAGGTGTCCATCGCCACGTCGCCGTAGAACATCGCCTGCAGGGTCGGCGAGGTCGTCGGATCGTAGATGAACGAGCCGTCGCCGTTGACCGTGACGGTCGCGCCGACGCTGGTCATGAACACGATCGGCGCGCCGGTGTTCGTGGGCGACGTCTCCGCGGCGCCGATGACGCTCAGCACGTCGGTCGCATCGACGTCCGTGTCGTTATCGAGCAAGCCGGCGATCATGCCGCCGCTGACGATCGGCGTGTTGTCGTCGGTGGTGTACGCGTCGTCGTTGGCAACGGGCGGGTCGTTCACGCCCGCCACGTTGATGTTCACGGTCGCCGTCTCAGAGACGAGGCTGGCGAACGAGTAGACGCCCTGTGAGCTGTCGCCGACGAGCCGGAAGGTGGCGTCGAACGCCCCCTTGGAGCCGGGCGCGTAGAACAGTTCGCCGGTCGCGCCGCCCACGCCCTGGAACCACGTCCATTCAAACGCGTAGAGTCCTGCGTCGAAGTAGGTCGGGGTGGCGAAACGGTCTTCGACGCCGTGGTCCGCGTCGTCGACGATCATGTTCTCGGCGCCGCCGTCAAAGGTCCCGCTCTGATCGAGATCGATGCGGAGGCGCGAGCCGTCGTCGGTGGTCGTGCCGAACGTGTAGGTGCCCGCCGTGGCGACGACCAGGTACCCGGTGGTGAAGACGGAGAAGTTGGTGGTCAGCCCGCCGGGAACCGGGTTATTGACGCTGAAATGCCCCGAGCCGCTGCTGGAGTGTATGTCTGCGAAGTCATACACGGCCGACGCCACCGGGCTGCCGCCCGCTCGTGCGGCGTCCGACAAGGCCAACGGACCATCGGTGCCGTACACCTCGACCACTACACCTGGCGTCGCCGCGTAGTACGCCGTGTACTCGAACGAGTCCGTGTCTGACTCTACAGACCTGAGCGCCTGGAACGCCGCAACGCCCGTCGGATCGTATGAGAAGCTGCCGTCGGTATTGACCGAGACGACCGCGCCCTTGGCGCTGGTGGTGTCACCGGTTGTCGCGATCACGTCGGGATCGGTGTCGTTGGTCAACACGCCGGCCGCGGGGACGTTCAGCACGGTGTCTTCGTCGGTGCCGTACGTATCGTCAACGGTGCCCAGGCCCGTCACGTCGATGCTGACCGTTGCGGTATCGAGCACCGGCTCATCGGCGAACGCGTAGATGCCCTGCGAGGAATCGCCGATCAGGCGGAAGGCGCCGTCGAAAGCTCCCTTGGAGCCAGGCGCGTAGAAGAACTCGCCCTCGGCTCCGCCGTTACCTTCGTACCAGGTCCATTCGAACTCGTAGGCGCCCGCGGTCAGGAACACGGGCGCCGCGATTCGGTCTGTCGCCGCGTGTCCCGTGTCGTCGACGATCAGGTCTTCGGCTCCGCCGTCGAATGTGCCGCTCTGATCCAGGTCGATCCGCAGGCGTGATCCGTCGTCGGTGTTGGTGCCGAACGTGTAGGTCCCGTCGGCGACGACGACCAGGTAGCCGGTTGTAAAGACGGAGAAATTGTCCGCCAGACCACCGGGTACGGCGTAGTCCACTGCGAAGCGACCGTCGCTGCCGCTCGACAGCATGTCGGCACGATCATAGATGGTAGATCCGGACAACAGGTTGGCCGCGCGTGCCGCGTCCGAACTGGAGAACGGCCCGCTGCTGCTGTAGACGTTGACCTGCACACCCGGCGTTCCGAACGGTATCACGGTGTAGGTAAACGTATCGACTGGCGTCGATTCGCCGTCGAGTTCCTGAATCGTCGTCGAGACCGTCGGATCGTAGGAGAAGCTGCCGTCGGAGTTGACGGTAACCGCGGCGCCCATCGCGCTGACCGTATCACTAAGCAACACAGATAAACCGTCCGGGTCGGTGTCGTTGGCGAGCACGCCCGCCGCCGCGACGTTCAGGATGGTGTTCTCGTCCGTGGCATAGTTGTCGTCGACCGCGCCCAAACCGTTGACGGTGATGCTGGCCGTTGTGACGTTCTGGCCGATGCCGGACGACACGTTGATCCCCGCCACGCCGTCGGTCAGCAGCGCCCAGCCGTCGCCCGTTCCACCGAAGGTCAGGTCGCGGCCCTGCTTGATCGAAATCTCAAACGAGTTGCCGCCACCGCCCTGGACGAAGAACCCGTCGAGCCGCAGGATGTCGCCCGCCTCGACGTGGAACACACCCGTCGTCTGGTCGTGCCCCGTGCCCGGGTCGTAGAACAGCACGTTGGGATCACCGCTGTCCTGGAACTGCTCTCCGATGCGCTCGAAGCCGAGGAAGGGGCTCGAGACCGAAAACGGCGTGAGCGACAGGCGCCGACCGTCATCGCTGGCGATCGAGATCGTGTAGTCGCCCCCCGTCGTGAACTCAAGGTACCCGCTCGCCCGCACCGAGATATTGTTCGGTCCCCCGACCGAGCCGTCGCCGATCGAATTGTATGGCAGGTTTACGCCGAAGTCGGCGCCGTCACCGGCGTAGTCGATCACGGAACTCGTGTCGGCCGTGTAATCGAGGTTATACGTCGTGGCGTTCGCGGAGATCAGACCCGGCACCGTTGCGCCGGCGTCGATCGCGTTCCAGATCCCGAACCCTTCCGTCGTGGTGTCCAGACCGGTATCGCCACCACCTCCGAGCAGTTCGTATGCCTGAACGTTGAACAGCCCGTCGTTGTTCGGTATGCCGTTGCTGACGGCGTAGTCGAACGTGTCGACCACCATCGCGCCATCCGCGAGCGCACGCAGCGTCGGAGAGCCCGTCGGATCGTAGGTGAACGTGCCGTCCGGGTTGACGTTGACCAGCGCGCCGTTGGCGCTCACCGAATCAAACGACACGACAGGGCCGGGCTCCGAGTCGTTGTCGAGCAGCGACGTGTCGCCGCCGTTGACGGTGGTCAACACCGTCTGCTCGTCGGTCGCGCCGGTGTCGGCGATGCCGTCCGTGCCGGTCACGGTGATGCTCACTGTCGCGGTGCTCGTGGTCGGCAGAGTGGACGAGACGTCGATGTTCTGCACGCCGTCGGCCAGCAGCGCCCAGCCGTCGCCGGATCCCGTGAAGGTGGTGAAAGAGCCGGCCTTGATCGAGATCTCAAACGAGTCGCCGCCGCCACCCTCGAACATGAAGCCGTCGAGACGGAGAATGTCGCCCGCAGCGACGGTGAACACGCCCGTCGTCTGGTCGTGGCCGGTGTAGGCGTCGTACATGAGGCCGTACGTCGGCGCGCCGCCTGTGACCTGCTCGCCGCGCGCGGTAAAGCCTGTGAAGGTGCCGTCGGTCACCACGGGCGTCAGCAGCAGGAAACGGCCGTCGTCGCTCGCCGTGGAGATGGAGTACGTACCACCGGTATTGAACTGAAGGTACGCGGTCGCGCGGATCGACATATTGCTCGGATCGCCGTTGATCGAGCCGCCGCTGCCACCGGGCCCGTCACCGTTGATCGTCGCATAAGCATTATTGGTGCCGAAGTCACCGCCACCGCCTGCGTAATCGATGACCGTCTCGGTGTCGGACTCGTAGCTGAGGTTGTAGGTGGTGCCGTTCGCGGAGATCGTGCCGGGCACGGACGCCCCGGCGTCGATCGATTTCCAGATACCAATCGTTTCCTCGACACCGCCGTCGAGCGCCGTGTCGGCGCCGCCGCCCACAATCTCGAACGCCTGCACGCTGAACAGGCCATCGGTCGTGATCGGCAGATCGGCGATCGTGTAGGTGAACGTGTCCACCGCCGTCACGCCGTCGCCCAGAGCATCTAGCGTCGACGAAGCCGTCGGGTCGTAGCTGAAAGTACCGTCGTTGTTCACCGACACCGCGGCGCCGAGCGTGCTGAGGGTGTCGTAGCTGACCACGCGCAGCGTGTCGCCTTCCATATCGGTGTCGTTCGTCACCAGCGACGCGCTGCCGCCGTTGACGACGGTCAGCACCGTGTCCTCGTCAGTGGCGCCCGTGTCGTCGACGGCTACTGGCGTCGTGGCTGACATCAGCACACGCGGCTCGAGCGACTCGAGCAGGACGGCCATATCGCGATCGGCACGCCGTCTCTGCCCACGGTTCTTCTTCCGCTTGATGATGCGACGATCCCACGGCGCACGGCCACTGAATGGATTCCTCATGGAAATACCTTGCTGAAGAAGTCTTCTCTCGTGCCCATATCGATCTCAGGCAGCACGAACCGATCGCGCTGCTCATCCGATCCCGCTAGCACTTGAGAAAACGTGAGCCCGGATTAACGCGAGTTACACATAGCTCCGTGCAGAACACCCGCGTCGCACGTTCACCCTCGTGCCTTCCCTATCCAGAACCGATGCGTGCAACATCGGGTCTCTTCCCGTCTTCCGTCACGGGGCGCCCCAGCGAACCCCGACCAGCCCATTACTGACGCAACAATATACCGGATCGTTCACGGAAATGTAACGCCGCTGTCTATTAGAGCGTAGGCGCGGAAACCGATCATAAGCAATGATTCGCATAGGGGATTAGCTGATTCTCCCCTAATAGCGTCCCATCAACCGTCGGCTCATCGCGAGCCCGCCTGCGCGGCGAGGCAAGAACCGAACGATCGCATACCAGCTTGGGTGCAAGAAAAAACCCGGCCGCGTCGTCGTCGACACGTCGCCGGGTGATTCTCGCGGGGCAATGGAGCGGAAGGGGATCGAACCCTCAACCTCCTCGATGCGACCGAGGCGCTCTCCCAATTGAGCTACCGCCCCGTAAGGGTTCAACAGTCTATGCATCCGCCCGCCGGTCTGCAACAGGCCCGACCGCCCCGCCGCGTCCGACAGCCCAACTTGAAACATGACCCGCGACACTCGACACTTGCGCGTCTATGGCCAAGCGGAGCAAATCCACCAAGTCCGCCAACTCGCCGCACGATACCCCGGCGATGCGCCAGTTCCACACGTTCAAGAAACAGCACCCCGACTGCCTGCTGCTTTTCCGCATGGGCGACTTCTACGAGCTGTTCTACGACGACGCCAAGATCGCCGCGAAGGCCGTCGGCCTGACCCTGACGCAGCGGTCCAACGGCATCCCGATGGCGGGCGTGCCCTACCACGCCGTGGAGGGCTACCTGCGTCGCCTGATCGCCGCGGGACACCGGGCGGCGATCTGCGACCAGATCGAGGACCCGAAGGACGCCAAGGGCGTGGTCAAACGCGACGTCACACGCGTCGTCACCCCCGGCACCCTCACCGACGACGCGCTGATGGACGAGGCGTCGGAGAACCCGATCGCCGCGGTCAAGTTCCTCGACGACGAGCACGCGGCGGTCGCGTACGCGGAGCTGTCGACCGGGTCGTTCCACGTCGCGGAGTTTGCCGTCGACGTGCTCGGCGACGAGCTGGCGCGGATCAACCCGCGTGAGCTCTTGCACGTGGAGACCGCCGACCGCAAGCCGCCGGAGCGCGTCAAGCGGATCGGCGATGTGCTCGGCTGCTCGCTGACGCCGCGTCCCGCGTGGCAGTTCCGCCAGGCCGAGGCGTGTGAGACGCTGCGGACGCAGTTCGCGGTGACGACGCTGACCGGCTTCGGCCTCGACGACACGGACACGGCGATCGGCCCGGCGGGCGCGATCGTCAGCTACCTGCTCGAGACGCAGCAGGCCGCGGACGGTCGCCTGCCGCACCTGCAGCCGCCCCGCCGCTATGTGCAGGCCGACCACCTCGTGATCGACCAGGTGTCGCTGCGATCGCTGGAGATCGAGCGGACGCTGCGCAGCGGCGAGGTCAGCGGATCGCTGCTGGGCACGCTGCAGGACTGCCGCACGGCGATGGGCAAACGCACGCTGCGCCACTGGCTGACGTATCCGCTGAACAACGTCGAGGCGATCAGCGCCCGGCAGGACGCCGTCGCCGCGATCGTCTCCGACGCGCAGCTCAGCGAGCGGATCACCGACGCGCTCGAAGAGGTGCAGGACGTGCAGCGGATCACGAGCCGCGTGGCGCTGGGTCGGCCGAGCCCGCGTGACCTGGTGGCGCTGGCGCGATCGCTGGCGGACGTCGACCGCATGCTCGACCTGCTCAGCGGCACACCCGCGCTGGCGTCGTACCACGAACGCCTGACCGCGATCGCAGAGCCGCTCGGTCAGCTCGGCACGCACCTCGCCGAGGCGTGCGTCGACGACCCGCCCGCGCACCTGCGCGACGGCGGGCTGATCCGCGACGGCTACGACAAGCCGCTCGACGAGTTCCGCTCGCTCAAGGCCGACGGCAGCGACTACCTCGCGCGGTACCAGGCGGAGCTGACCGAGCAGACGGGCATCCCGTCGCTGAAGCTCGGGTACAACCGCGTGTTCGGCTACTACATCGAAGTTACGAACGTGCACACGGAGAAGATCCCCGACACGTTCACGCGGAAGCAGACGCTCAAAAACGCCGAGCGCTATATCACGCCGCAGCTCAAGGAATACGAGGACAAGGTGCTCGGCGCGTCGGAGAAGGCGATCCAGCGCGAGCAGCACCTGTTCGACCAGCTGTGCAAGGCGGTGAGCAGGCAGCTGACCGAGCTGCACGAGTACGCGGCGGTGGTGTCCGACATCGACGTGCTGGCGTGCTTCGCGCGGCGTGCGGTGCGGTTCGGGTACGTCCGGCCGACCGTCGTGAAGGAGACGACGCTGCGGATCACCGACGGGCGTCACCCCGTGCTCGACGAACTGCTGGCCGATCAGTTCGTGCCGAACGACGTCGACCTCGGCGTCGGCGTGAGCAGCGACGACGCCGCGCCCGCCGCCGCCACGCTCGGTCTGATCACCGGTCCCAACATGGCGGGCAAGTCGACATATATCCGTCAGGCCGCGCTGCTGACGCTGCTGGCGCACACCGGCTCGTTCGTGCCCGCGACCGAGGCGACCGTCGGGCTGACCGACCGCATCTTCACACGCATCGGCGCCTCCGACGAGATCCACATGGGCCAGTCGACGTTCATGGTCGAGATGACCGAGACGGCCAACATCTGCCACCACGCCACGCCGCGCAGCCTCGTGATCCTCGACGAGATCGGCCGCGGCACCAGCACGCTCGACGGGCTCGCGCTGGCGTGGGCGATCGCCGAGCACCTCGCCGCCAAGCGCTGCCGCACGCTGTTCGCCACGCACTACCACGAGCTGACGCAGCTGGCCGAGCGGTTCGACAACATCGCCAACCTGAATGTGACCGTCCGCGAGTGGGCCGATCAGGTCGTGTTCCTGCACCGCATCGCCCCGGGCGCGACGGACAAGTCGTACGGCATCCACGTCGCCCAGATCGCGGGCCTGCCCAAGGCGGTGGTCAGCCGGGCGCGCGACCTGATGGGCCAGCTGCAAGTCCAGACCGGCCGGGCGGATGTCGCCACGCCGAAGCCCGCCGCCGCCCCGCCGTCCGATGGCCAGCTCGGCCTGTTCACCGAATACGTGGAGCACCCCGCGGTCGACGCCCTCCGCGAGGCCGACGTCAACAACATGACTCCCATGCAGGCGTTCGACCTGCTGCGGCGTCTGCGCGACGAGCTGGACGCGTGACGACTGTTGCAACGCGGCCGACCGGTGCTATGATTCTTCGCCCGCATCACGCGGCGCGGAGTAGAGATCCACTATGAAATCGACCGACCTGCGGCCAGGCATGGCCCTGAAGATGGACGGCAACCTGTACGTCATCACCCAGTTCACGCACGTGACGCCCGGCAACCTCCGCGCGTTCGTGCAGATCAAGATCAAGAACGTCGTCAACGGCAGCTACCTCGAGAAACGCCTCCGCAGCAACGAGGAAGTCGAACGCGTCGACCTCGACAAGCGCGAGATGCAGTACCTCTACAAGGACTCGTCCGGCTTCGTGTTCATGGACAACGAGTCGTACGACCAGGTCACGCTCGACGAGGACATGGTCGGCGACCTGATGCCTTTCGTGAAAGAGAACACGAACGTCACCGGCCTGTTCCACGACGGACGCGTCATCACCGTCGACCTGCCGTCGACCGCCGAGCTCGAGGTTACCGAGACCACGCCTCAGCCTGCCGGCGCCACGGCGACGAATCAGCTCAAGGAAGCGATCGTCGAGACCGGCCTGATGGTCCGCGTCCCGCCGTTCATCAAGGTCGGCGACACCGTCCGCATCAACACCGCGGACGGCTCGTACCTGGCCCGCGTCTGAGCCACGCGTCGCTCTGGCGAAACCGGCAGACCCCTCCCGCGCATTGCCGCTCGTGACAACGCCCAACGGGTTAGAATGATCCGTATGGGTGAGTCATCGACATCGTCGCGCCCGCGCGTGCTGATGTGTCCGCCGCGCTACTTCGGGGTGGAGTACGTCATCAATCCCTGGATGCAGGGCAACGTCGGCGCCGCCGATGTGGCCCGCGCTCAACAGCAGTGGGACGCGCTGCACCGCCTGGTCGCCGAGCGCGCCGACGTCGAGCTGATCGAGCCCGGGCCCGGTCTGCCCGACATGTGTTTCGCGGCGAACGGCGGGCTGATCATCGGCAACCGCTTCGCCCCCGCCGTGTTCAGCGTCCCGCAGCGCGCCCCCGAAGAGGCGCTGTACACGTCGTGGGCCGAGCAGGCGGGTTTCGAGATCGTCGAACTGCCCGAGCAGCACGCGTTCGAGGGTGAGGGCGACGCGCTGTGGCACCCGGGGCCCGACAGCGAGCCGGTGTTGTGGGCGGGCTACGGCGTGCGGTCCACGCTCGAATCACACCGCGACCTGTGCGACCGGCTCGACGTCGAGGTCGTCTCGCTGCGGCTCGTCGACGAACGCTTCTACCACCTCGACACGTGCTTCTTCCCGCTGCCCGGCGGACGCGTCGCGTATTACCCCGCGGCGTTCGACGGGCGGTCGCTGCAGGCCATCGAGCAACGCGTGCCCGAAAGCATGCGGCTGATCGTCGGCGACGACGACGCGATGCGGTTCGCCTGCAACGCCGTCCGCCTCGGCGACACGCTCATCGTGAACCACGCGTCGGACGCCATGCGGGCGCGCCTCGAAGAGTGGGGTTACGAGGTGATCACCACGCCGCTCGACGAGTTTATGAAGGCCGGCGGCGCGGCCAAGTGCCTCACGCTGCTGCTGCGGCAGGACACGCCCGCGGGCTTCGACAAGCGCAAGCCCGCCGCGTCGCCCATCCGCACCGCCACGCTCGAGATGCAGGGCCACCTGCTCGACACCGGCCTGATGAACACCGTGTTCGACGTGATCACCGTCGACGGCGGCAGCTTCCACCTCGAACACTTCCGCGCCGGCGAACGACACGACCAGCACTCGCACGCGCGGATCAACGTCAGCGCCCCCGACCAGGAGCGGCTCGACGAGATGATCGAACAGCTCCAGCCGCACGGCGTGACCGTCGCGGCGAAGGCGAACGACGCGAACCTCGTCGCGGTCACGCAGGACGGCGTCGCGCCCGACGAGTTCTACAGCACCACGATCTACCCTACCGACGTCCGCGTCGGCGGCGCGTGGGTCCGCGTGTCACGGCAACGCATGGACGGCGTGATCGTCGTCGACGACACCGCGAGCCCCGTCACCGCGGCGTGCACGCTGATGCGCGACGTGCGCGTGGGCGACAAGGTCGTGTGCCACGCCGCGGGCCTCCGCGTGCGCACGCCCGACGTCCGCCGCACCGAGCGTGAGTTCGCGTTCATGTCGTCTGGCGTGAGCAGCGAGCGACGCGTCGAGAGCAGCGTCGAGGAACTGGCGTGGGAGATGCGACGCATCAAGGCGCGCGGCGGCAGGGTCGTCGTCGTCGCCGGGCCCGTCGTCATCCACACCGGCGGCGGCGTGCACCTCGCGTCGCTCATCCGCAACGGCTACGTCCACGCCCTGCTCACCGGCAACGCCCTGCCCGTCCACGACATCGAGATGAACCTGTTCGGCACGTCGCTCGGCGTCGACCTCAAGCGCGGCGTCGGCGTGCACGGCGGGCATCAGCACCACCTCAAGGTCATCAACCGCATCCGCGCCGCGGGGTCGATCCGTAACGCCGTCGAGTCCGGCATGATCACCGGCGGCGTGATGTACGAGTGCGTGACGCACGACGTGCCGTATGTGCTGGCCGGGTCGATCCGCGATGACGGCCCGCTGCCCGAGACGAAGATGGACCTGATCGCCGCGCAGGCCGCTTACGCCGAGGCGATCCGCGGGGCCGACATGATCCTCATGCTCTCGTCGATGCTGCACGCGATCGGCACGGGCAACATGACGCCCGCGGGCGTGCGCCTCGTGTGCGTCGACATCAGCCCCGCCGTCGTCACCAAGCTCGCCGACCGCGGCTCGATCGAGTCGACCGGCATCGTCACCGACGTGGGCCTGTTCCTGAATCTGCTGGCGCAGCGGCTGTGTGACAGCACGCCCGAGTGATACGAATTCAAAGGGGGAACGAACATGCGACCGACCAACACACGTCGACTCACCACGATGGTCGTTGTGCTCGCGCTGGTGTGCTCCATGTGTGGCTGCGGCCGTCACGAAGAACCCGCCGCCACGGAGCTGCGCGATCAGACGATCGAGGCGCGCGACGCGGCGAAGGCGGCGATGGAGGCCGACGATCTACCGGCGGCGCAACGCGCCGCCGCGGAGGCCGAGCGGCACGTCGCCGTGTTGCGTGAGCAGGTCGCCCGCGAGGGCCGGGACACGCAGATACACGTTGTTTCAGTCGAAGCCGGGATGGATCCCGATACCCACGAGGTCAAATCAAGCGTCGTCAAAACGGAGGACACGACGTCAGGCAGCGCGCTCGCCGAAGCCGAGGAAGCCGCGCTCGACGCGAAGGCCTACGCCGAGCTGACCGAGGAACGTCGTGACCTCGACAGACAGATCAACGGCCTGAAGCTGCGCGCCTATCGCAGCGTGCGCGGCGTGGCGCTCAAGGGCACGCTCAAGGCGATGGCGTTTGCGGCGCGGCAGGCGGACAGGGTCGGCGTCGACAAGCTGCCCGAAGCGGTGCAGCGCCGGGCGCACGCCGCGGCGGAATTCGTGCGACGTTACGCGGGCGACAAGGTCGTCGACGCGCCGGGCGAGGTCGACTGGGCGGCGACGGCGGACCGGCTCGACGCGATGGCCGAAGCGATGCCGCCGCGCGCCACGATGGGCGTCGCCACGTCGCTGATGGTCGGCGGACAGTTCAGCTTCGCGCTCGGCGAGCTCGAAACGCTCGACCCCGCCACGATCATCGAGCCCGACGACGTCGTCGCGTACCACACGCTGCGCGGCGTCGTGCTGCGCATGAACGGCTACCCCCGGCTCGCGCACGAGGAGTTCAACACCGTCGGCGTCGATAGCGAAGCCTTCACCGAAGACTACGGCCCGAAGATGCAGGCGGGCATCCACATGCTGCTGTTCGCCTCGCACATCCAGAACGGCGAGCTGATCCGCGCCGACCGCGAACTTGCCCGCGCGACACGCGCCTGGCCGAATAACCCGATGACGGTGTTCCTCACCGGCGAGAAGCTCACCGCCGAGGGCGAGTACGAAAAGGCCGCGACGTCGCTGGAGGAATACGCGGCCAAGGTCGGCAACGAACGTCTGGCCAAACGCATCGCCGAGCACGCCCGGAAGATGCGTGACGAGAAGGGCGAGCCGAATCCCCTGCTGACCGATCCGAAGTTCCTGCTGGAGATGACCCGTCACTTCCTCGCCGAGGCGGCCGCCGACAGCCCCGCCGCCGCGAAGGCGCAGCAGATGCTCGACAGCGCCACCGACTTCGGCCGCGGTCTGCTGGAGAAGCTGCCCGGCGTCGGCCCCGCGGACGACGACACGAAGCCCGCCGACGAATCGCCCGCCAATGACGCCGACACGCCGGACGGCGCGCCCGCTCAAACGCCCGCCGATGCGCCCAAATCCTGATCCGGTCGCCTTTTCCTTTTGCCAGACCCGCAGCCCCCGATATGATGTGGGGCGTAAGGGTAGTATCGGTACAGGGACCACACGACGCACCCTCACTCGATCCGCGCCGCCCACGGCGCCCGCTTGGTTTTTTGCTGACGGACACCCACCAGGAGCCCGCCATGAAAGTGTTGTGCGTTCACCCCAGCCCGCTGATGTTCTCGGAGATCTACCTGCGCCTCGAGCCGCTGGGGCTGCTGCGCGTCGCCGAGGCGATCCGCCAGGGCGGGCACGACGTGCGCGTCGTCGACCTCCAGGTCTTCAAGCAGACCGAGTACTTCAAGCAGATCGACGAGTTCCGCCCCGACGTCGTGGCGTTCTCGCTGAACTACCTGGCGAACATCCCCGAGGTGCTCGACCTCGCGAAGGCGACCAAGAAGCGCCTGCCCGACGTGTTCATCTTCTGCGGCGGACACAGCGTGTCGTTCGTCGTCGACGAGGTCCTCGAGCACGGCGACGGCGCGATCGACTGCATCCTCAAGGGCGAAGGCGAGGACGGCTCGCCGATGATCGTCGACGCCTGCCACGACGGCGGCGACGCGCTGCTGCAGATCCCCGGCGTGATCACGCGCGACGGGTCCGGCCCGCCGCCGCAGCTCGTCGAAGACCTCGAGAAGCATCCGCCCGCCCGCGACCTGACGCGCAACCGCAAGAAGTATTTCATCGGCCACCTCGATCCGTGCGCCTCCATCGAGTTCACACGCGGCTGCCCGTGGGACTGCTCGTTCTGCTCGGCGTGGACCTTCTACGGACGCAGCTACCGCAAGATGTCCACCGAGGGCGCGGTGCAGGAGCTGCTGTCGATCCAGGAACCCAACGTGTTCATCGTCGACGACGTGGCGTTCATCAAGCCCGAGCACGGGCACGGCCTGGCCGAGGGCATGGAACGCGCGGGCATCAAGAAGAAGTACTACCTCGAGACCCGCTCCGACGTGCTGCTGCGCAACCGCGACGTGTTCGAGCGCTGGGTGAAGCTCGGCATGGAGTACATGTTCCTCGGCGTCGAGGCGATGGACGAGGAAGGCCTCAAGGCGTTCCGCAAGCGTTCGTCGATGGACCAGAACACCGAGGCGCTCGCCGTCGCGCGTGAGCTGGGCATCACGGTCGCGGTGAACATCATCGCGGACCCGGCGTGGGACAAGGGCCGCTTCGAGGTGCTGCGTGCGTGGGCGATGGAGGTGCCGGAGATCGTGCACGTGACGGTGCAGACGCCGTACCCCGGCACGGAGATCTGGCACACCGAGTCTCGCAAGCTCACGACGCTCGACTACCGCCTGTTCGACGTGCAGCACGCGGTGCTGCCGACGCAGATGTCGCTGCGGGAGTTCTACGAGGAGCTGGTCAAGACGCAGAACGTGCTCAACAAGAAGCACCTCGGCTGGGCCGCGCTGAAGGGCGCCGCGTCGATCGCCGTCGACCGCCTGCTGCACGGCCAGACGAACTTCGTGAAGATGCTGTGGAAGTTCTCCAGCGTCTACAACCCCGATCGCCAGATGGCCGACCACGCCAGGCCGGTGACCTACGCGATGCGTCCGCCCGGCGACGATCACTCCAAGCCCAAGCAGGGCTCGATGTTCGTGCACAACACCGACACGCACCACAGCCCGGGCCTCGCCGCGGCGAATTCGTGATCCCGACGGCGCGCGATCCAGCGCTTCGCGGCTATTGGCGACGTCCCGCCCAGCAACTATCATGTGCGGTTTTCACCCATTGACCCTCCGAAAGGGAGTCCCCGATGAAGTTGCACGAATACCAGGCCCGTCAGATCCTCGCCGACGCAGGCGTCCCCGTGCCCGGCGGCATCGCCGCGGATAACGCCGCCCAAGCGAAGGCCGCTTACGAGAAGCTCGCCGCTGACGGCGCGACGCTCGCGGTGGTCAAGGCGCAGGTGCACGCGGGCGGTCGCGGCAAGGCGGGCGGCGTCAAGCTCGTCCGCAGCGCCGACGAGGCGTTCGCCGCCGCCGACGGCATGATGGGCAAGCCGCTGGTCACGCATCAGACCGGCCCCGAGGGCGTGCAGGTCAACAAGGTGCTCGTCGCCGCGGGCGTCGACATCGCCAAGGAATACTACCTCTCCATCACGCTCGACCGCGCCACGTCGCGGCCGGTCATGATCGCCTCGTCCGAGGGCGGCGTCGAAATCGAGAAGGTCGCCGAGGAGAACCCCGACGCGATCATCCGTCAGCACATCCACCCGATCGCCGGGCTGCAGGGTCACCAGGCCCGCACCGTCGCGTTCAAGCTCGGGTTCACCGGCAAGCAGATCGGCCAGGCCGTGAAGATCATGATGAAGCTCGCGGACCTGTTCACGAAGCTCGACGCGGACATGGTCGAGATCAACCCCCTGATCGTCACCCCGCCGGACGCTGACAACCCCGACGGCAAGGTGCTGGCGATCGACGCGAAGGTCACCTTCGACGACAACGCCCTGTTCCGCCACAAGGACCTCGAGGCGATGAACGACACGTCGGAGACCCCCGCCGCGGAGATCAAGGCGCACGAGTTCGGCCTGAGCTACATCAAGCTCGACGGCAACATCGGCTGCCTGGTCAACGGCGCGGGCCTGGCGATGTCGACCATGGACATCATCAAGCTGCACGGCGGTGAGCCCGCGAACTTCCTCGACGTCGGCGGCAGCGCCAGCGAAGAGGCCGTGACCGAGGCCTTCCGCATCATCCTTTCGGACAGCAACGTCAAGGGCGTGCTGGTGAACATCTTTGGCGGCATCATGCAGTGCGACAAGATCGCCCGCGCGATTGTCGCCGCGGCGTCGAACGTCGGCTTCGAGGTCCCGCTGGTCGTGCGTCTCGAAGGCACCAACGTCGAGCCCGCCCGCGAGATCATCGACGCCGCGAAGGCCGACATCCCCGTCATGCAGGTCGCCGACGACCTGACTGACGCGGCGAAGAAGATCACGGACGCGGTGACGGCCGCGGCGTAAGATTCGATACGCCGGGACGAGTCATTGGACATGAGCACCGCCACACCCTCCCAGCCCGGTGTTGACGCCGACCTCGCCGCGCGTGTCGCCGCGAGCGTCGACGCCGCCGTCGAGGCGCTGTTCCGCGAGCAGCACGACGACGGGCACTGGTGCGCGGAACTCGAAGGCGACTCGATCCTCCAGAGCGAGTACCTGCTGCTGAAGTGGATCATCAAGGAGGAAGACGACCCGCGTTTTCCCGCGATCCTCAGCTACCTCCGCAAGCAGCAGCGCCCCGACGGGTCGTGGGGCCAGTACCCCGGCGGCGCAGTCGGCGGCGGCAAGCTCGACCTCAGCGCAACCGTCAAGGCGTACCTCTGCCTCAAGCTCGCCGGGGACGACGTCGACCTGCCCCACATGCAGCGCGCCCGCGAGCTCATCCTCGCCAACGGCGGCGCCGAGGCGGCCAACACCTACTCCAAGATCTTCCTCACGCAGCTCGGCGTGATGCACTGGGACAACATCCCCACCATCCCCGCCGAGATGATCCTGTTCCCCAAGTGGTTCTTCTTCCACATCGACAAGATCAGCGCGTGGTCGCGCACGATGGTGCTGCCGCTGGCGATCCTCTCGCACTTCAAGCCCGTGCGACGCCTGCCCGACGGCATCAACATCGACGAGCTCTACGTCGACAAGGCGCACCTCACGCAGGGCCGCCTCCGCTTCTCGCGCCCGGCGTTCAGCTGGAAGAACTTCTTCATCTTCGGCGACAAGGTGCTCAAGCTCATCGAGAAGCTGCACCTCACGCCGCTGCGCGGCATCGCGCTGCGGAAGATCGAGAAGTGGATCAACGAACACCAGCGCGGCAGCGAAGGCCTCGGCGCGATCTTCCCGCCGATGGTCTACACGCAGATCGCCTACCGCTGCATGGGCTACGAGCCCGACGACAAGCGGATCCTGATGGAGAAGACCGAGCTCGAGCGGTTCATGATCCCCGAGACCATCGACGGCGACGACACGATCCGCCTCCAGCCGTGCTTCAGCGCCGTGTGGGACAGCGGCATCGCGGCCTACGCGCTGACCGAGTGCGGCCTGACGTACGACGACCCGCGCATGAAACAGGGCGTTGACTGGCTGCTGAGCAAGGAATGCCGCTTCAAGGGCGACTGGGCGCGGAACGTGCCCGGCGAGGTCGAGCCCGCGGGCTGGTACTTCGAGTACCTCAACGAGCAGTACCCCGACGTCGACGACAGCGTGATGGTGTCGATGGCGTTGCAGCGCTGCGGCGGCGAGAAACCCGTCGCGGCGGCGAAGCGGGCGCTGACGTGGGTGCTGGCGATGCAGAACGACGACGGCGGTTGGGCCGCGTTCGACCGTACGAAGGAACGTCCGCTGCTCGAGGCGATCCCGTTCGCCGATCACAACGCGATCCAGGACCCGTCGTGCCCCGACATCACCGGCCGCACGCTCGAGTGCCTCGGCTGGCACGGCTACACCGCCGACCACCCCGCCATCTCGCGCGCGATCAAATTCATGCGGTCGCACCAGGAACCCGAGGGCTGCTGGTTCGGCCGCTGGGGTGTGAACTACATCTACGGCACGTGGCAGGTGATCGGCGGCGTCAAAAACGTCGGCTACGACATGTCCGAGCCGTGGGTCCTCAAGGCCAGCGCATGGCTCAAGAGCGTGCAAAAGGAAGACGGCAGCTTCGGCGAGACGTGCGACAGCTACGAGGACCCGTCGCTCAAGGGCGTCGGCGAGTCCACCGCGTCGCAGACCGCGTGGGCGACGATGACGCTCATGGCGATCCACGGCCCGCACGACCCCGACGTCATCCGCGGCATCGAGTGGCTCATGTCCACGCAGATGGACAACGGCGACTGGCACGAACCGTGGTTCACCGGCACCGGCTTCCCGAAGGTGTTCTACCTCAAGTATCACCTGTACCGGCTGTACTTCCCGGTGATGTGCCTGGGCCGATGGAAGCGCCTCGTCGAGTCCGGCGAGGGCTGATCACTGCAATCGAGGTCAACGATAGACCGAGAGACTCTGATCGCCAGGCTCATTTCGGCCCGTGTCGATCCATGTGAAATTCGCGGCTGCTCGGAGGAGGATCTCGCGTCGATCGAAGAGGCGTGTCGCTGCAGCCTGCCTGAGTCGTACAAAGAGTTCATGCGTGCGATCGGACGCGGCGCAGGTCCGTTTATGAACGACTACCCGCGGTCCTTCTACCCAGACGTTCTCACCTTGACGGAGTCGTTGAGAGCTGATCATCGCGGACTCTACCGGATCCCCAAGTCCGCGCTTGCCTTTGTGTACGAATACGATGATTTCGTCTTCTTTCTGGCGGATGGCAAGAATGATGATCCGCCCCTCTTCGGCCTGAACAAGGACGATCATCCTGAGACGACGTACCAGAAGAGCTATCGTTCGATTTGGGAGTACGTCACCGAAGAGGTTGAACAATTCGAAAAATGGCGCCAGGCCGATGGAATCATCCCGGAATGACCGCTAACCGTCGCGTGACGACGCTCGGGGCGTCGGTTACGCTGTAGCTCAACTCAATCCAGGAGTCCGCAACATGTCTGACGTCCTCAGTGCCGGTGAAGTGGTCCACGTGGTTTGCCGTCGTCGATTCGCCGATGACGTGCGTCGACACATGGTCGGCGAGGTGATGTTCGTCGACAACGGCGTGGCGCGTATCGACGCGTTCCTGTTCGTCTACGACCGCTCGACCGGGCACTTCATCCGCCGGCCGCGCATGGACCGCGTCGTGGCGCTGACCGACTCGGCCAACGTCGTGACGATCCTCCCGCCGCGCATCGACGTCGAGTCGCTCGACTACGCCGAGGGCGGGCCGAAGCTGACGCTGACCGACGGCGGCGATTTCGAGATGGACATCAGCGAATTCGCCGCCAGCGGCACCTGATTCGTCGTCACGCGCGGCAATCGCGCCGCGCCGATTCGCAAACACGGCAAGCCGCGCGTGGCGCGACGCGATCAGCCGGTAGAATGTGATCATGTCGATCGGGACGATCCGCAACATCGCACACGCCGTCACGCCGGGCCGCGCCCGCGGCGCTGTCGACACGATCGCCCCTGCGCCGCCCGCTCCACCCGCGATCGCCCTGCCGTTCGCCCACCTCAACCTCCGCCGCAACCCGTTCGGCGAGCCGCAACGCCACGAGCGCGGCGAACTCGCCGTGGTCGACATCGACGCCCCGCTCGCGGCGCTGCGCGAAGCCCTCGCGGCGGCGCGCCCCTACGCCGTGCAGCTCATCGGCGACTGCGGGCGCGGCAAGACCACGCACCTGCTGGCCCTTCATCAACACTTCACCGACGCGCCGTACGTGTATGTCGCCGAGAACGAGCCGACGCCGACGATCCCCGACGTGTCGTCCGGCGGCGTGCTGTTCGTCGACGAGATGCAGCGCGTGCCGCGACGCACGCGGCGGGCCGTGATGCGGCGCGGCGCGGCCCTGGTGATCGGCACGCACCGCGACCACACGCGTGAGCTGCGACGCGCCGGTTACGCCATCGACACGATCCGCCCCGCGGCGATGACCACCGTCGACCGGCTGCGGCGGATCGTCGCGCGGCGCATCGACTGGGCGCGACGCGCGCCCGGCCCGACGCCCGGCGTGTCCGACGCGACGCTGCGCGACCTGCTCCGCCGTCACCGCGACAACGTGCGGGCGATCGAGGCGGAACTGTACGAACGTTTCCAACGACTGGAGCACATCGCCGATGTCTAAGTGCGACATGCGGATCGAGTTCGACCGGGGCGACCGCACGTACCGCGGCGGCGACACCATCACCGGCCAGGTCGTCGTGCGCGCCAACGCCGACGTCGAGTGCCGCAAGCTCGTCATCAGCCGCTACTGGCAGACGCACGGCCGCGGCAACGTCGACACCGGCGACGCCGACGAACTCATCGTCTTCTCCGGCGTGTGGAGCGCCGGGCAGACCGAGAAGTACCGCTTCAGCTTCGAGTGCCCCGCGTCGCCGTCGACGTACCGCGGCAACTACCTCAACATCGATCACTACATCAAGGCGCAGGCCGACATCCCCTGGGCGTTCGACCCGAAGGTCAGCGAGGAGTTCATCGTGCTGACCGGCGGCACGGGCGGCGCGGTCGAGGCCGAGACGCTGTCATCGGCGCACGCGATGACCAGCGGCATGAAGGCCGCGGGCGTCGGCTGCGGCGTCATCGGCGGCATCATCGCGATCGCGATCGGTCTGGCGATCCCGTTCCCGGTCGGCTTCGTCGCGATCCCCGTCGGCCTGTTCCTGATCGGCGCGTCGCTCCGCAAGACCGTCGCGGCCAAGCGGCTTGGCGACGTCGGGCTGCGCGTCACGCCGCAGGTGTGCGGGCCCGGCGACACGATCGCGATCGACGTGCGTGTCGAGCCCAAGAAGCCCCTCAAGCTCAACGGCGCCACGGCCAAGATCATCTGCCGCGAGCGGTGCGTGTCCGGCAGCGGGTCGAACCGCACGACGCACCGCCACATCGTCCACGAGCAGACCGCCACGCTGACGAAGGCGACCACGCTCAGCGCCGGTCGCGCGGTCGTGATGCCCGCGAAGCTGCTGATCCCGCGCAACGCGCCGTACAGCTTCGCCGCGAGCAACAACACGCTGGAATGGGAGTTGGAGATTCACATCGATATCCCGTGGTGGCCCGATTGGAAGGAGCAGCGTGTGATCGCCATCAAGCCGCACGAACTGCTCGACCGCGCCGCGGCGCAGATCGACGCCGCGTCGCAGCCGATCGACGTCGAGGAATCCGCCGAGCCGCAGGAGATGCGCCACCCGCCGCGCCTGCCGCACGCCGCGCCCCCGCCGAAGCCCGTCGGGCCGCCGCCGCTGCCCACCGCGATCCCCGACATCCAGGCCGCGCCCCTGCCGGTTGGGCCGCCCGCGCCCAGCACGCCGTCCGCGCCGCCCGCCAAGCCCCAGCCGCAGCCCGAGCCGCCGGTTGTCGAAGACACGCCAACGCCCGACGTCGAGCGCCGGTTCGACGCGTTCGACCGCCCCACCGGCGCGATCGACGCCCGGCCAACGCCCGTCGACGAACCGGCCGCGCCGACACCGCCCGCGGAGCCCGCGGCCGCGGCCGCATCCGACGACGCGGCCACCGGCGCTGCCGACACCGGCGCCACCACCAACAGCGCCGCCGGCATGGCCGCGGTTGTCGAACGCATCCGCGCCGCCAGCCGGTTCGGCCCCGAGCGCCAACAGCTCATCGACACCATCGTCGGCAAGCGGTACAGCCTCGACGTCGAAGTCACGCGCACCGGCTGGACGTTCGGCGCCGAAGAACCCTACCGCGACGGACGCACCGTCACCGGCAACCTCGCCGGCACGCGCCTGTCCGTCGGCCTCCGCTTCCCGAAGGACCGCAACGACGAGATCGACAAGCTCCGCAACGGCGACAAGCTCACCGCCACCGGCGTCGTGCACGAGTGGAGCATGCTGTACGACCATCCCGAACTCGACGCCGAGTGAGACCCGCGGGCATTTTCGTTGTGACCAACGCGTCAGCGTTGCATCTGAGTCAACGGGCCGGCGGCGCGCGCCGGCCCGAAGTGCGATCCCCACCACGAACCGTATGATGTGCGACCCATGGGCACCCTCGGCGTCATCCTTGCGTTCGGCACGGCCACGAGTCAGTCGGTCGCGTACGTGCTCACGCGCCAGTTCGTCGTGTCCAAGCACGGCAGCGTGATGAAGCTGATGGTCATGGCGCACCTGATCATGGGCGTGTTCGCCGCGGTGGGCCTGTCGTTGATGTGGGACGACCACCTGCGCGACGTCGCGAGCTACGCCGTGCCGCTCGCCGGATCGGCCGGTTGGTACCTCGTCGGCCAGGGCGCGTTCTTCGTCGCGCTGCGCAAGGCCGACGCGTCGCGCGTGTCGCCCCTGCTGGGCCTGAAGATCGGCGCGGTGGCGATCCTGGCGATGCTCGTCCTGGGCATCGAGATCAACGCGTGGCAGTGGCTGGCGGTCGGCGTGAGCGTCGCGGCGGCGTTCGTGCTCAACGCGTCGGGCGGCTGGCTGCCGTGGCCCGCGGTCGTCGGCTCGCTGACCGCGTGCGTCGCCTACGCCCTGGCCGATATCGACATCATCAGGCTCGTCGGCGCGATGGGCGGCGGCGCGGACGTCGCCGCCGAGACCAAGATGCACGCGTCGGTCATCGCCGCGCTGGCCACCTACGTGCTCTGCGGCCTGGTCGCCGCCGCCGCGCTGCCGTGGTTCGGATCGAGGCGACGCGGCGACTGGTACGCCGCCGCGCCCTTCGCCGGCGCCTGGCTCGTGGGCATGTTCTGCTTCTTCGGGGCGCTGGCGATGATCGGCCCGGTGCTCGGCAACATCATCCTCGCCACGCGCGGCGTGTTCTCCATCATCCTCGGCGCGTGCCTCGCACGCCTCGGCATGGTCCACCTCGAGCAGAAGGTCTCGACGCCCATCCTCGTGCGGCGCGCCGCCGCCGCGGTGATGATGATCATCGCCATCGGCGTCTACATGTATACGAAGTGAAGCGCCCCGTGTCGGAGCGCTCCGCGGTGTCGGCGTGACGCGTCGGGTCAGTGCGCCTCGTCGTGGTAGATGCTCGCCTCTTCCCCGGCCATCTTCTTCTCGACGTAGCGGCGCACCCAGTTCTCCCAGCTCTTGCCCGCGGCGGTGTCCTTGCCGCTGAACTCGAGCCGCGCGATGTCCGCGTAGACCACTTCGAGACGGTCGTCGCTGTCCCTGGGGATCAGCCGGATGACCGAATCGTCGAGCCCCTGGCCCGTGCGGCGGTCGAAGACGTAGCCCTCGATCGTGCGCCCGTCGCGCAGCTCGAGCGTGACGTCGCCGCGGTAGTCGAACGCCTTGTCCAGCGCCTTGAACAGCTCGCAGTGATCTTCGACGTCCGGCACCCAGCCCTGGAGCTGCGCGGGCGTGTTGTCGGCGGTATCGTTCTTGTTGGTTTCGTCTGCCATAAGACGCGGGATTGTACGCGCAACCGGCCGGTTTCGAAACCCGTGGTCCGACAAGCCCCGACGTTAGACCAGCGCGGGCCGCGCGACCATCGCGTCGATCTCATCCGCCGCTTCCTCGGCGTCGAGGCGGTTGATGCGGTCGATCGCTACGAGCAGCCCCACCGCTCCGGCGCACATCACCCAGCCCGTGCCGCCGCTCGATAGCAGCGGCAGCGCGATCCCCTTCGTCGGCACCACGACCGTCACCACCGCGATGTTCATCACCGCCTGGATGCCGATCGTCGCCAGCACGCCGAGCCCCAGCAGGCGACAGAACGGCCGGCGGCAGTCGCGCACGATGCCGAGGCCCGTCAGCAGCAGCAGCAGGTACAGCCCGACGACGAGGCACGCGCCGGCGATGCCGAGCTCCTCGCAGATGATCGCGAACAGGAAGTCGGTGGTGTCTTCGGGCAGGTAGCCGAACTTCTGCAGGCCGTTGCCGAGGCCGCGCCCGGTGATCTGTCCGCCGGCGATCGCGACCATCGACTGGATCGGGTGGTAGCCGACGCCGTTCGGGTCGGCCCACGGATCGAGGAACGCGGTCAGGCGCTGCACGCGGTACGGCTCGGAGGCGATCATGTACCACAGCACCGCGCACGCGCCGGGCAGCAGCAGCATGAACTGCCAGATGCGCGCTCCCGCGGCGATCAGCACGATCGTGCCGACCACGCCGATCAGCAACGCCGTGCCGAGGTCCTCGATCACCACCAGGCCCATCACAAAGCCCAGCAGCATCAGCGGCGGCGCCAGCCCGCTGAAGAACTTCTTCATCGACCCCGCGTGCCGTGCCCCCCACCACGCCATCGCGGCGATCATCACCCACTTCGCCAGCTCGCTGGGCTGAAAGCTCAGGCCCCAACTCGCCGGGCCGAGCGACAGCCACCGGCTCGCGCCGTTGACGTTGCGGCCAAGGCCCGGCACCAGCGCCGCGACACACAGGCCGATCGAGACGACCGTCATCCACACGATCGGGTTCCACATGCCAAGCCGGGCGTCGAAGCTGCGCACGTCGACCCAGCTCAGCACCCACATCACGGCGATCGCCGCGACGGCGTAGAGCGTCGGGCGTCCGTACAGCAGGCTGTCGATGGTGGCCGGCTCGCCGCTGATGCTCATGCCCGCCGAATGCACCATGATCACCGCGATGCAAAGCAACGAGATGACGATCCACTGCAGCGTCTGTCCGGCGGTGAGCATGATGGACTTATCGGTCGGCGCGGCCGGATCGCTTGAATCGCCAACGAGCTTAACTAATGACAGACGCGTTGATCGTTCGATGTTACTGAAATGCCCCTCAAATCCCGCCGATTTCCGCGTCTTTCCCGCAGGCTGCTCCGCGGGACGGCTGTCGACGCGGCGCGCGGCGTGGCGCTGTTCGTCGGGTTGTTTACGCTGCTCAATCTGCTGGGTGATCTGGCGCGGCCCGGCTACGACGCGAACCTGTGGTGGATCGACCTGCGACGCCTGCCCGCGGCGATGGCGCTGCCGCTGACCTGGGCCGCGGCGATCGTCATGCTCGGGTTCGCGTCGTGGCCGGCGATGCGCCCGGTGCGCCGATGGGGCACGATCGGTACGCTCGCGGTGCTGCTGACGATCGCCACCGGTAACGCCGCGGTGTTCGTGCGGTTGCTTGGGCGTGGCGTGATCGACGCGGGGTTCCCGCTGCCTTTCTCGCTGCTGGTCATGGCGGGGCTGGGCGTGATGCTGACCGGCGTCATCATCGCGAATCGATCGGCGGACGAAGCGGCCGCGTGTGGCGCGCCGCATGATCCAGCGCTCGATTCGCCACACGGCCCGCCGCGTCACCGCTGGCTGCGCCGCGCGGTCGTGCTCGCGGTCGCCGCGGCGTGCGCCGTCGCGTTTCCGCTGATGCAGATGCTCTGCTTCGGGCACACCGACTACCGCCGCCCCGCCGACGCCGCGGTCGTCTTCGGCGCCCGCGCCTACGCCAACGGCGCCCCTTCGCAGGCCCTGGCCGACCGGGTCCGCACCGCGTGCGACCTCTACCACGCCGGCCTGACGCGCAGGCTCGTGTTCTCCGGCGGGCCCGGCGACGGCGACATCCACGAGACCGAGGCGATGCGCCGCTACGCCGTGCGGCTCGGCGTGCCCGACAACGCGATCGTGTGCGACCCCGCCGGGATCAACACCCGCGCCACCGTCGACAACACCGTCCCCCTGCTCCATGATCTTCACCTCCGCCGCGTCATCGCCGTCAGCCACTTCTACCACCTGCCGCGGATCAAGCTCGCGTATCAGCAGGCCGGACTCGACGTCTACACCGTCCCCGCCCGCGAGGCGTATCCGTTGACACAGTTGCCCTACAACATGGGCCGCGAGGTCGTCGCTCTGTGGTGGTACTACGCCGGCCCGCTGCTGGGCTGACTTCGCCCCGCACGACCGCGCTGGGGGGGGTACCCGCGCCAACCGTACCGATTCGTGCCGTTCCGCGCTGGCGGACTACGTAAGCACCCCGCGCACGTCGAACACCGCGCCCCCCGACACTCACATTTCATGCGCATGCCGCCCCCCCAAATCTCGATCTGCGCAGCGCTCACCCGGCCGGGGCGCACGGCGCCCAGACGGGACATGCCAACACGTCGGTTGAACCGCCCGCAATCTATCGATTATAGCAGAATCGCCGCCGAATATCCAATCAAAAACCTAACCTGATGGGCTCTTCCGGTTTTGTGATGGGTAACTCAATTGATGACCGCATTTCGCCAATACCTAAACTTTTCTATTGGATTTCGCCGCCGCTCTAGTACAATAGACACCACACCACACGGTGAGGATCAGTACCTTTCGGGAATAGACAGCGACACGTGAGTTCCGCGACGCCCACCGAGCATTTCGGGCGAATCAGTGAAGCGGAGTGAAGCTGCGGGAGTCGGTTCGGTGAGTATCAATTCATTAGGGCGCCCCGCTCGGGGCAAAGAGCTACGCATGCGTTTGATCACGTCTCATTCATCTGAGCGCATGGAGCAACGGGAGGCACGACATGGCACGAGGACAGGTCAAATGGTTTGACACGCGGAAGGGCTATGGGTTCATCATCGGCCCGACCGGCATCGACGTGTTCGTCCACTACACGCAGATCGACTGCGACGGGTTCAAGGACCTGGTCGACAACGAGCGCGTCGAGTACGAACTGGTCAAATCGGACAAGGGCTACCAGGCACGCCACGTCGTACCCGTGCGCGCCTCCGTCGCCTAGACACGCGCAGAGACCGACCACCGCCTGAGCGGCACGGGCCTACGCCTGTGCGCGCGTACAGCCCCCGCACGACCGTGATCCCCACGCGGTATACTTATTCCCCGATCAGGGAACCGCGCCCCGGGCGCGGACCACACAACCAACACCTCCACACACCGAAGGGTACCGACCATGCGATTCATCAGCGGTAAGCGGACGACGATCTGGCTGGCGGCGATCACCGCATTCCTCTCCACGACAACGCTCACGCCCGCGGCCCGGGCGCAGGTCGAGCTGAAGCTGAGCTTCGTCAAGGGACAGGTCGCAGAGTACCGCATGATCACCGATCAGGACGTCACGCAGTCGATCGCCGGCGCGGCGCAGAAGATCAAGCAGAAGACGGGCATGGGGATGAAGTACGAGACGCTGAAGTTGAACGACGACGGCTCGGCGGACCTGAGCCTCACCTACACCTGGGCGATGGTGGAGATGCAGTCGACGATGATGAGCTTCAAGTACGACTCGGACAAGCCCGAGGGCGATCCGCCGGCCCCCGCCGCGGGCATGGCCGCCCTGCTCGGCGCGACCTTCGAGCTGACGATGCTGCCGGACGGCGGCGTCACGTCGGTGCGCGGCGTCGACGAGATGGTCGACAAGATGACCGCCCGCCTGAAGGTTCCCCCGGCCATGAAGCCGATGATGGTCCAGCAGCTCAAGCAGCAGTTCAACAACGAGGCGCTGAAGGAGATGATGACGCAGATGACCGGCCTGTACCCCGCCAAGCCCGTCAGCGTCGGCGAAAGCTGGACGAAGACCACCGAAGGCAGCGCCATCATGCCGATCAGGCTCGTCAACAAGTTTACGCTGAAGTCGGTGGAGGACGGCAAGGCCAAGGTGGACACGTCCAGCGATATCAAGTCGGACGACAACGCCGAGGCCAAGGGGGCCGGCCAGAACGCGAAGTTCAACCTCAAGGGGTCGCAGACGGGCACCATCGAGCTCGACGCGAAGACCGGCTGGATCATCAACACGGACGTCACCCAGGCGATGAGCGGCTCGGTCACCATGGACCTCGGCGGCAACAAGATGGAGATGCCGATGGAGATCAAGTCGAAGGCGACGTTCATCAAGCAGTGAGCGGGCGCCGTTGGACGATCGCCGTCGCACGCGTCACGCCGGGACGCCCGCGGCTCGGTTACGTGTCCTCTCCGGACCCCGCGCCGATGCGGAAGGCGCTGCCGCAGGCGAGGAAGAAGAACAGGCCGTTGATCGGGCTGCCGAGCATGGCGCGCATGAAGTTGGACCACGCCCGCCCCGCGGTGAAGTATTCGTCGCGCGCCGCGTCGGCGATCCCCGCGACCTGTTCGGGCGGCATGACCTTGACCTTCTCTTGCGCCGCGCCCAGCTCGCGTATCCACACCGCGTCGGGCGCCTTCGCCGGGTCCCTGCCGTGGCTGCGGATGGTCTCGGCGGCGAGGATCTGGACCACGATTTCCTCGTCGGTGATCTCGGGGCCGGAGATCGCGCGGTAGATCAGATACTTGGCGAACATGATCGAGGCGATCGCCAGCGCGATGGCGATCATGCCTTCGCGGAGCGATCGTTTGTCGCCGGCCCCCATCGCCATACCCAGGCCGATGACCGCGCCGACGATCCACGCGATCCAGCCCACCTCGTACTGCGTGGCCCGCGCCACGGTGTACCAGATCATCGCGCCGACCAGCGCGCCGACAGCGGCGTAGAGCGTACCCTTCAACGTTGGATGCATCGCGAATCCCCCGGCATGTGAGACTGGCCCAACCCGTCTGCGGCGTATTCTAACCCGGGCTCCCCGTCGACAAAACACCCGCCGCGCGGGGGATCGCCGCGGTCAGAGGATCTCGCGGATCGGCTTGCCGGCGAACAGCTGAAGCGGGCGGCCGAGCTGGTCGTGGATCTCGGTGTCCTCGGGCAGGCCCATCGCGGTGTACGCGGTGGCCAGGACGTCGCCGGGCGTGCAGCCGCCGCTGAGCGGGTACGCGGCGTGGTTGTCGGACTCGCCGTAGATCGCGCCGCCCTGCACGCCGCCGCCGGCCATCAGCACGGAGTAGCACTGCGGCCAGTGGTCCTGGTGGTCGTGCACGGGCGATCGACCGATCTCGCCCATCCAGATGACCAGCGTCGTGTCGAGCAGGCCGCGGTCGCGCAGGTCTTCGAGCAGCGTGGCGAGCGCGGCGTCGGTCTCGGGCAGGTTCTTGCGGAGCGTGGGGAAGTTGTTGCTGTGCGTGTCCCAGCGGTCGTTGGCCGAGCCGATGTTGTCGTTGATCATCACGGTGCGGACGCCGGACTCGATGAGCCGCCGCGCCAGCAGGTAGCTCTGCCCGTAGCGGTTGCGTCCGTAGCGGGCGCGCAGCGTGTCGGGCTCCTGGTTGAGGTCGAAGGCCTTCTTCGCCGCCGGGGAGCTAAGCAGGTTGAACGCCTGTTCGTTGAACGCGTCGATCGCCTGCGCGGACATCGACGCGCCGAGGTAGTCGAGGCGTTCCTCGAGCTGCTGCTTGAGCTCGAAGCGCGTGCGGAGCCGGGCGAGCGACATGTGGTCGTTCAGCGCCAGGCCCTGCACGTGGAAATCGCTGTCGTTGGGCTCGCCCTCGACGACGAACGGATCGTACGCCCCGCCGAGCATGCCGGCGTGCTGGCCGGGCTGGGTGTTGCCCACGTCGTAGCACAGCTGCGGCGCGAGCACGTACGACGGCAGGTCGCGTCGCGAGGGCATGAAGCGGCTCAGCGCCGAGCCGAGCGCGGGCATGTGCGACGGCGCGGGCTTGAGGTTGAGCGTCGACGCCGGTGGCCGGTGACCGGTCAGCGCCCAGTAGGTCGCCGAGGGGTGCAGCGCGTCGGTGTGGGAGACGGTGCGGATGAGTGCGAAGTCGTGGGCGCGCCTGGCGAGGCGCGGCAGGTGCTCGCAGATCTGCATGCCGGGCACGGTGGTCGGGATCGGACGGAACTCGCCGCGGATGTCGGACGGCGCCTCGGGCTTCATGTCGAACGTGTCGAGCTGGCTGGGCCCGCCGTTGCAGAAGATGAGGATGCAGGACTTGTGCCGCTTCGTCGCGCCCGCGGCCTCGGCGCGCAGCAACTGCGGCAGCGTCAGGCCGACGGCGGACATCGCCCCGACCTGAATGAAGCGTCGCCGCGTCAGTCGCTCGGGCTGTAACGGATCCGAGAAGCTCAGCATAAACGGGCCTCCGTGAGCCGACGCGACGTCTCCACGCCGCGGCTTATCCGGATATTGTAAGTCGCACGCCTTCGGTTACACACACTGACTTTTCGCGTGACGCCCCGCCGTGCACGCCCTCGGCGAGGGGTTACAATGCCCCGCATGATTGACAAGATTCTCAAGCATATCGACGACGATCACGACGCCGCGCTCGGGCGGCTCAAGGACCTGCTGCGGATCCAGTCCGTGAGCACCGACCCGGCGTTCGCTTCGCACTGCAGGACGGCGGCGAAGTGGGTGCACGACGACCTCGCGTCGTGCGGGCTCGACGTGACGACGCACGAGACCGAGCGGCATCCGATCGTGGTGGGCCGATACGACGGCGCGGGCGACGGCGCGCCGCGTGTGTTGTTTTACGGACACTACGACGTGCAGCCGCCGGACCCGATCGACAAGTGGCACACGCCGCCGTTCGAGCCGACGGTGCGTGACGTCAAGCTGTACGCGCGCGGCGCGTCGGACGACAAGGGCCAGGTGATGTGCTTCATCGAGGCGCTGCGCGCGTGGAAGGCGATCGCGGGCGCTCCGCCGGTGAACGTGACGGTGATGATCGAGGGCGAGGAGGAGTGCGGCAGCGTGTCGCTGGAGAAGTTCGTGCCGGAGCAGAAGGACCTGCTCGCGGCGGACATCGCGGTGGTGTCGGACACGTCGATGTGGGCGAAGGGTCAGCCGGCGATCACGTACGCGCTGCGCGGCCTGCTGTACTTCGACGTGAAGCTGCACGGGCCCGGCCGCGACCTGCACTCCGGCGTGTACGGCGGAACGATCAGCAACCCCGCGACGGAGCTGGTGCTCGTGCTCGGCCGGCTGTTCGATGAGAAGCACGCGGTGACGGTGCCGGGGTTCTACGACGACGTGCTGCCGATCGACCCGGCGGAGCGTTCGCAGTGGGACACGCTGAACTTCGACGAGATGAAATACGCGGCGTCGATCGGCATGGACGCGGTGAACGGCGAGGCGGGCTTCACGACGCTCGAGCGCCGCTGGGCCCGGCCGAGCTGCGACGTCAACGGCATCTACGGCGGGTACATGGGCGAGGGCGCGAAGACGGTGATCCCGAGCTTCGCGGGCGCGAAGGTCAGCTTCCGGCTCGCGGCGAACCAGGACCCGGCGAAGATCGCCGACGCGTTCCGCGGTTGGCTGGAGTTGCAGACGCCGCCCGGTTGCCGGTGGGAGATCACGCAGTTCGGCGGCGCGAGCCCGGTGATCGTGCCGATCGACTCGCCGTGGATGGCGCCGGCGAAGCGTGCGGTGGAGGCCGGCTGCGGCATCGCGCCGGTGCTGGTGCGCGAGGGCGCGACGATCCCGGTGGTCGCGCAGTTCAAGACCGACCTCGGCGCGGACACGCTGCTGATCGGCTTCGGGTTGAACGACGACGCGCTGCACTCGCCGAACGAGAAGTTCGATCTGGACAACTTCCTGATGGGGTGTCGCACGCACGCGGCGCTGCTGGCGGAGTTGGCAACCTGATTACGATGAGTGTCGATACACCTCAACGTCGGCGCAGGATTCAACAGGTCGTGCAGAATGTCATGCCCGGCTGTGTGGCGGTGTTCGTCGATGCGCCCAATGGCGCCCTGGCGTTTCGTATCCGCGCAGCGAGTGGCCGTTATCGAAGCGGCGAGATCCAACTGCTCGCACATCACGGACACATCAAAATCAACCGCGCCTGGCTCGAAGATCAGTTGGAAACACGCGGTGGACCGACCGGCTGATCACCCGCGCAACGGGAACAGCTTGCCGATCATGCGATAGAGCAGCGCCGCGGGCAGTTCGGGTTCGAGTGCCTCGCCGCGACCGCCCCCCGCCGCGTGCGCCGCGAGGTAGCCGCTGCGGACGGCGCCTTCCATCGTGGCCGGCCAGCCGCTGCGGGTCCAGTCGCCGGCGAGGTACAGGTTCGTCGTCGCGCCCACCTGTCGCGGGCGGTACTGATCGATGCCCGGCTCGGCGCGGAACGTCGCACGCTTCTCCTTGATCACCCGCCCGCGCACCAGCTTCGCGTCCTTCACCTTCGGCAGGTACGCGCCCAGTTCGCTGACGGCCATGTCGAGGATCTCGTCCTTCGGCTTGTCGACCCACGCGTCGCACGCGCTGATCACGAGGTGCAGGTACTGGCCGTTCCCCCTCTCCCTGGAGGGAGAGGGCTGGGGTGAGGGTGAATCGCTCGATTGCTCAGCGCTGCTCGAGGATGACGACGCGTCCGCAGATCCATCCCCCTCACCCAACCTTTCCCCCACTTGGTGGAGAGGGGTCAGCCCCTTGTTGAACACCCATTGCACGGGCGAGTCGACGAACACGACGTGGGGGTCGTCCATCACCGCGGATTCGAACAGCATGTGGATGCCCATGATCGGGCTGTGGCGGAAGACGCCGAGGCTTTGGAGGCGTGAGTCGCGCACGCGCATGTCGTCGCTGACAACCTTGTCGAGTCGATCGAACGGCAACGCCGACACGTAGTGGTCGGCGGTGAGGCGTTCGTCGTCGCCGACGGTCACGCCGGTGACGGCCGAGCCTTCGCACTCGATCTGGCGGACGGACGTGCCGAAGCGGACCTCGCCGCCGGCGTCGGTGATCAGCTGCTCGGCCGGGTCGTAGAGCTGCGCGAGCGGCACGGTCGCGGTGCCCATGACGTAGCCGTCGCGGTGGCTCATGAACGCGTCCTGAAACACGTGCATGGCGTACGCGGCGTTGCACTGGTCGACGCTCTCGTTGCACGCGCTGACGACGACGACCTCCCAGAACCGCTCGATCGCGCGCTGCGGCTGGCCGAGGCGGCGCAGCCAGTGCCCGAACGACACGTCCGTGTAGTTCGCCCGTCCCTTCGCGCCGAGTCGCATCATCGCGAGCATGGCGCGTTCGATGGCCTTCTTTTCGTGCCGGTCGAGCGTGGTGAATCTGCCGAGCGACCCGCCGAGGTGCAGCGGTGCGGGCAGCCACGAGCGGGCGAAGCGGTCGCGGTGGCCCTGCTTGTCGAGGAAGTGCATGACCTCGTGCCACTCGATGCGGTCGGCGACGCCGAGTCGTTGGTAGAGGTCGAGGAGATTGACGCAGCACTTGAGCACGACGTGCTGGCAGTTGTCGGTCTGTTCGCCGGAGTCGGGATCGACGTGGCTGGAGGCGCGACCGCCCATGCGGCGCGAGGTTTCGACGAGCGTGACGCGGACGCCGCGCTCGGCGAGTCGGACACCCGCGGCGATCCCCGCGAGCCCGCCGCCCATCACGATCGCCGTCTCACCCACGCGCGCCTCCGTTCGCGGAGGGGAATCCGATGACGCTGCCGACCGACGCCCGCAGCGCGATCATGCCCTTGCGGGCGCTGCCGAGGCGGACACGTTGGCCGCTGAGCACGATCGCCGGGTCGCGTTCGATCTTGTCGAGTATGCGGCGGTAGATCTCGGTCATCGCCCAGAGGCAGGCGCGTCCGCAGCCGTGCACGCGTGCGTCGAGCGGGGCCGATTTTTCGTAATACTCGCGCGCCCGCTGGGCGACGCGCGCGATGCCCTTCAACGCGTCGTCGTGCACCTTCAGCGTGAACATCGAGGGGTTCAGCTCGTAGACGTTGAAGTCCTCGGCGGGCAGGTACACGCGGTCGCGCTCGGCGTCTTCGAGCACGTCGCGGAGGATGTTGGTCAGCTGAAACGCGATGCCGCGCCACTCGGCGAGCTGGCGCGTCTCCGCCCCGCCGTCGTAGCCCCAGATCTCCACGCACGACAGCCCCACCAGCGACGCGACCTTGTAGCAGTAGTCGTACAGCTCCTCGAACGTCGTATATCGCGTCTTGGTCTGGTCGATCAGTTGACCGGCAACCATGTCGTACAGGTATTCGGTCGGCAGGTTGTACCGCAGCACCATCTCGCGGACGGCGGGCCAGATCTTGCCCTTCGGCAGCTGTGACACGTCGTCGAGCGTCGGGTCGATCGCGCGGTCGGTGTCCTTCCTGAACCTGTCCAGCGCCTCGGTCTTCGCCTCGACGTCGCCCGCCTCGTCGGCCAGGTCGTCGACCTCGCGGTTCCACGCGTACAGCGCGAACATCGCCGAGCGGCGCGGCTCCGGCGTCAGCTTCATCCCGTAATAGAAGTTGCGGGCGCGCATGCGGGAGACCTCGCGGCACACGGCGTGGCTCTCGGCCAACGCCGCCTCCCACGCCTCGCCCGACATCGCGCTCTCGGCCGCGGTGCTGCTCATCCGGCGTCGCCTCCCTGCGTGACCCGCCTGCCCTGCCCGCCGTCGCCCGTCGCGAAGCACTTCTCGAACAACACACGCAGCATCAGCATCGCCTTGGTCGCCTTGCTGACCGACGGGCGGGTGTCCAGCGTGTCGTAGTTCATGCGACGCACCGCCTTGAGCACGGACTCGCCGCCGAACGTGAACAGCTGGATGCTCAGCCGCACGTCCGCCGCGAGCTTCGGCCAGAGGATGCGGCCCTCTTTGAACATCGGCTCGGTGCGGTCGACCAACTCGCGGATCACCTCGCGGTACGCCTGCCGCTGCTCGTTGTCGAGCGGGCGCTCGCCGCTGACGTGCGCGACGAGGTTGCCGTGCCGCAGGCCGTGCTTCGTCAGCACGTCGGCGGGGACGTAGATGCGGTCGCGTTCGACGATGTCGCGGCGGACGTCCTGCCAGAAGTTGATCAGCTGGAGCGCCGTACAGGTCTGATCGCTCAGACGCTGGCGGGCCTCGTCGCGGTAGCCGCACAGGTAGAGCACGAGCCGGCCGACCGGGTCGGCGCTGCGCTTGCAATAGTCGATGACCTGCTCCCACGTCTCGTAGCGGTGCACCCGCTGGTCCTGCTCGAAGGCGTCGATGAGGTCCTCGAACGGCTTGGCGGGGATGTCGTGCCTGGTGATGGTCGGGTGCAGCGCGACGAACACGGGGTGGCGCGGCTTGCCCTTGTAGCACGCCGCCAGCTCGCGTCGCCACCACGCCAGCAGTTCCAGCGAGCGATTGCGGTCGCCGGTCTCGTCGCCGAGGTCGTCGGCCCAGCGGCAGAAGGCGTAGACGTGGGCGAAGTCATTGCGGAGGCGCTTCGGCACGAGCCAGCTGACGACGCTGAAGTTCTCGTACTGGCGACGGACCAGGTCGTGGGCGTACGCGCTGGCCTGCTCGAAGGAGAGCTGGTCGCATCGGTCCGGGCCGTACCTGTCGAGCTGTTGGAGAACGATGGAAGCCATGGTGCGCGGAGCGTTTCGGGTCAAAGCCGACAGTATAACAGGGGTCAGGAGACAGGGGACAGGTAACAGTCAGATGCGCATGCGCCGCGACCGGCCACTCCTGTCCCCTGCCTCCTGTTCCCTGTCTCCTCACGTCTGTCATCCCCGGGGCCCCGCCGCTATACTGGGGGCTGAACAGGCATTTGGAGAAACACGCATGAAGATCCTGCTCGCCGACCCCCGTGGATTCTGTGCCGGGGTGCACATGGCGATCGATACCGTCGAGGAAGCGCTGAAGATCGTCGGCGCCCCGCTGTATGTCTATCACGAGATCGTGCACAACCGTCACGTCGTGGAGTACTTCACGAAGCGCGACGTCGTGTTCGTCGACACGATCGACGAGGTCCCGGCCAACTCGACGGTCATCTTCAGCGCCCACGGCGTGAGCCCGGCGGTGCGTGACCGCGCCAAGGAGCGCGGCTGCGTCATGATCGACGCGACCTGCCCGCTGGTGACCAAGGTCCACATGGAGGCCCGCCGCTACGCCAAGCAGGGCTTCAAGATCCTGCTGATCGGACACGCCGGTCACGACGAGGTCGTCGGCACCGTCGGCGAGGCGCCGGACGCGATCACGATCGTCGAGAGCCCCGAGGACGTGGACAACCTGCCGTTCACCGGCGAGGAGAAGCTCTGCTACCTCACGCAGACCACGCTGTCGATGGACGACGCGAACAAGATCATCGACGCGCTGAAGAAGCGTTACGAGGGCATCAAGCCCCCGCCGAGCGAAGACATCTGTTACGCCACGACGAACCGTCAGCACGCCATCCGCGCACTGGCGCACGACGCGGACGTCGTGCTCGTCGTCGGCTCGAAGAACAGCTCCAACTCCGTCCGCCTCACCGAGATCGCCGAGAACTCCGGCACGCGGGCGTACCTTGTGGACGACAAGTCCGAGATCGATCCGACGTGGCTCGCGGGCGTGGACAAGCTGCTGCTGACCGCCGGCGCGTCGGCGCCCGAGCACCTCGTGCAGGAGATCCTCGAGATGCTCCAGGCGGAGTTCGGCGCGGAGGTCGAGGAGCACAAGACGATCGACGAGGACATGCACTTCGAGCTGCCGCGGAGTTTGCGCGTGCTGTCCAACGCGTCGGCGTGACCGTCGGCGAGCAGCGTGTCGTTTCGCGACGCGGCTCGCCGTGTGGCGCCCTGATCAACCCTGGCCTATCGAGAACACGTCGCAAGCGACGTCGCTCAACGTACCATGTCACAACGCCCCCACTTCTTCGATCTCGACAAGACGCAACTGGAGCAGCTGGTCCAGTCGTGGGGCTGGCCGCGCTTCCGCGCCGGGCAGCTGATCAAGTGGGTGTACGAGCGCGGCGTGACCGACCCCGAGCAGATGACCGACCTGTCGAAGCGCGACCGCGCCGACCTCGCCGAGAAGCTGACGTTCACGCGGTGGAACGTCGTGCAGCACCAGCACGCGACCGATGACACGCAGAAGCTGCTGCTCGAAGACCGTGACGCGCCGACCAACGCCGGCAAGCCGAAGTCGCAGACCGAGTGCGTGATGATCCCGGCGGAGAGCCCGACGGGTAAGTCGCGCCGCACGGCGTGCATCAGCTCGCAGGTGGGCTGCCCCGTCGGCTGCAGGTTCTGCGCGTCGGGCCTCGGCGGGCTGGAGGCGAACCTCACGGCGGGACAGATCGTCGAGCAGGTGTGGTGGCTGGAACGCGCGACCGGCGAGCGGATCTCCAACATCGTGTTCATGGGGATGGGCGAGCCGCTGAACAACTTCGCCAACGTGCTGCGGGCCGTGCGGACGCTGAACGCGGACTGGGCGTTTGATATCGGCGCCCGCAAGATCACGATCAGCACGGTCGGCGTGCCGGCGCAGATCCGTCGCCTCGCCGACCAGATCGACGCGCCGGTCACGCTGGCGATCTCGCTGCACGCGCCGAACGACGACGTGCGGCGTCAGCTGATCCCCTGGGCGGAGTACACGACGATCGACGCGCTGGCCGAGGCGGCGCGGTACTACTTCGACAAGACCGGCCGCGAGGTCACGCTCGAGTACATCCTCCTGCGGGACGTCAACGACCGGCCGGAGCACGCCAGCCAACTCGCCGACGTGTGCAAGCGGATGCGGTGCAACGTGAACCTGATCCGCTACAACGAGGTGCGCGGCCTGCCGTACGGTCGGCCGGACAACGCCGACGTGCACCAGTTCCAGGAAACGCTGCGCAACCGCGGGGTCAACGTGCACATCCGCGCCAGCCGCGGCCGCGACATCGCCGCGGCGTGCGGGCAGTTGCGGCACGAAGCGAAGGCCGCCGCGGGGTAAGGACGGTTCTCAGTTGATTTCCGACGCGGGCGACTCGGGGGTCACGCCGGGCGCGGGCGTGGGAGCAGGCGCCGGTGTGGGCGCGGGCGTCGGCGTGACGGTCGGCGAGGGCGGCGCCGGGCAGACCATTCCCATCGTAACGGTATGCGTCGACGGAGTCGCCGGTGGAGGCGGCGAATGATTGACGCCGAACCAACCCGAAACCGTGCGGATCGGCTCAACCGATGTGACGCGATCCATGACGTCGATCCCTTCTCCCTCGCCACCCCCTTCGGGCAGCTTACGCGTCGCCAGCGCCGCGACGGAGCCGACCGCCAGCAGGATCAGCGAGGCGGCGGTGAGCGTCTTGATCCATACCCACCGCGCCGCGGCTGCGACGCCCTTCGGGCAGTCCGCCGTCATCACCTTGCCGTCGGCACGCCGGTAGAACCGCACACACTTCCGCCCCTCGACCCGCTGGACGAATCGCTCGGCCTCGTCGCGTGTCATCTCGCTGAGGTTGTACACGTTGAGGTCGCAGATGTCGCAGTGACGCACGCGGCTGTCGCCCGTCATCTGATCCCAGTCCGCCGGACAGGGCTTGGCGACGTGGATCACGTCGAGTGAAAACTTCGTGGCTGATTCGTTGGCGTGCGTGCTGGTGACCATGACGTGTCGCCCCTTTCGTCTTGCGGGTTCATCCAGATAGACGAACGAAAAGGCGTCGTGTTCAAGCGTTCGCGAAAAAAGGCGGCGGATCAGGCGTGCGGCGCGGTGACCGGCACGCCGCAGACGGGGCACGGGCCGGTCTGACCGGCGTGAGCGGCGGGCACGCGCAAGACGTGTCCGTTGGGACAGGTGAACTGGAGGTGCGACGCGGGCGGAGTCGGCGCGGGCGCCTGACCCGGCAGGCAGAGTGTCGGATCGGCAGGCGGCAGGAACGGCGAGGCCGACGCGGGTGGGCGAGCCGAACGTGTGAGTGGCGTAGGTGACGCGGGTACTGCAGGCGACGCAGGTGGCGCAGGTAGCGTTGTCGTGTCGAGCGTCAGCGAGGGATCGGGCGGCGGGAGAAACGCGAGGGACTGCTGCGGCGGGCTCGCCGGTGGCGGCGGCGCAGCGACGGCAGGCGTGGGCGCGGCTGGCGGGGTGGGTGGTGCGGGCGACGCGGGCGCGGCGCGTGGCGACCCCGGCGGCGGCGCGAGCCACGCGTCGATCGTCAACAGCGACGGGTCGGTGGGTGGGTCGGCGGCGACGGGTGCGACGTTCGGGGTTGCGTTAGCCCCCGCGTTGGGCCGCACGAATCCCGCCGCGGCGACAATCGTCGCGGCGTCGTTGCGGATCGCCGCGAGATCGTTGCCGTGCTCGACGCCGAGCGCGTCGAACGCCGATTCCTCGTCGGCCCGCATCCGCACGAGGCCGAGGCTGAGCAGCACGGCGGCGGTCAGTGCGCCCGCGATGAACCCGCCGACGTGTGCGAAGTACGCCACGCCTCCCCCGCCGGTCATCGCGCCGTGCAGGTCGAACAGGAAGAACACGCCGAGCAGGACATAGCCGCTGACGTCGAACGTGCGGAACTTCCACAGGATCCACAGCAGGCACGTGACCTGGTTACGCGGGTAGAGGACGATGTACATGCCGACGATGCCGTTGATCGCCCCGCTGGCGCCGATCGCCGGGTGCCCGTCCATGCACACGTGCGTCAGGGCCGCGGCCAGACCCAGCCAGATATAGATCGGCACATACCAGCGGTCGCCGACCTTCGCGTTGACCGCGTTGCCGAACACCCACAGGAACAGCATGTTGCCGAGCAGGTGCATCCATCCGCCGTGCAGCAGCATGTGACCCAGCAGGCCGATCGGCGAAAACCCGTGCAGCACCATCGCGTTGTACGCGTCGCCGCCCTCCATCACCGGATTCATCATGAACGCGGACGCGAGCACCGTGAACATGATCAACACCGGATTGGCCAGCGGCGGACGGTGCAACGTCACGTCGACCTTGTACGGCACCAGCATGAACACGCGGAGTCCCCCGATGTGCGTCGCCCGCGGCGTAAGCCCGCGCGCCATAGATCGTTGTCCACCAATGTAAAACTTCGCCGTCGTCGTGTCACGCTTCGCGCGACCGTAAGACTAATCGCCATTCGACTGCACCGCCTGTTGCCGGTTCCATAGTGTGTTGAGGCAGTCCCTGCCGCTGGACGAGAAATACAGCGGCTCGTCGCTACCCGGAAGGCGAATGTCCACCGGCCCGTCCCACCACGCCTCGAATTCTGCCTTCGTCTCGAAGCCACCGTACGGAAATCCAGCGGCCCGCAGTATGCCTTCCAACTGCGGCGTGGCATTTGGGCTGCTCACACTGCGTCGCGCCCAGGTTATGGCCTCATCGCGATGCTCCGCTTGAATCAGCCCGTCAAGTAGTGTCACGACGGCCTTCTGGTGCTGATGCCAATCCCAGAAGCTGAGAACTGCGTAAAGCTCATCGGGGATGTGCCGGTCATCATTGACAATCTGCCATCGTCCGGCGCGCATCTCGAAGAGGTTCTCGCGTAGTACGACGCTGCGTATCGGCCCGTCGACGTAATGGGTCACACACGTAAACAGCGGGCTGCCGCTCGACGTACAGTAGATTTTGGAATACCGATACTGGTCGAGTGCCTGCGAATACTCCTGCCGCTCGATGTAGTACGGCCACCAGAGCAGCAGCGCGGTGATCGCGACCGCCAGCACGACGGTGACGATGCCGCTGCCCATCAACCAGCGGGCGACGCGACGTCGCTTGTTGTCGGTTTGTTTCATGCCCCGGTCCGGTGCTACTCGGTGACTGTCGTCGGATCCTCGCCGTTCTCGATCGCGGTGATCTTGTTGACGCGGCGGGTGTGGCGGCCGCCCTCGAAGGGCGTCGACAGCCAGATCTGGACGATCTTGCGGATGAGCGGCTGGCCGAGCAGGTCGGCGGAGAGGCAGACGATGTTGGAATCGTTGTGGCGTCGGGCCATCTCGGCGGAGATGTCGTCGTGGACGAGCGCGGCGCGGACGCCGCGGACCTTGTTCGCGGCGATGCACATGCCGATGCCCGACCCGCAGATCAGCACGCCGCGGTCGGCGCGGCCCTCGGAAACCGCCATCGCCACGCCCCACGCCATGTCCGGGTAATCGCAGTGCGTCGCCGTCTCACCGCACGTCGGCACTTCGACAAGTTCGTGGCCGGTCTCCTCGACCAGCTTGCGCAGGATCGGGTACACCGGCGCCCCGCGATGGTCACAGCTGATGGCGATCTTCACGGCACACGTACTCCGTATCGGTCCCCGAAACCCGAGTGACAAGCAACGTCATGCCCCGGTCGGCAGGTCCATCGCGTCCACGCGCTTGCGGACCATCCGCTGGATCTGCTTGGCACATTCTACGTAAAGCTCCGCCGAGCCACCAATCGGATCATCCACGGACTGCCCATCGGGGTCGAGGAGCATCGCCCGGTCCGCCGCCCAGGGCGCCATGCCCTGCACCGCCATCAGGTGCGACTCGGTCATGCAGAAGATCGCGTCGGCCTGCTCGAGCATCCCGCGGTCCAGCGGACGCGAGCGGTGCGGCTTGCCCTCCGGCACCCCCAGCGCCCGCAACGCCTGCAGCGCCTCGAGCGTGATCGGCGAGCCCGACCCGGCGAACGCCCCGGCGCTGAGCACCGTCACCCCCGCGTCGCCCAGCTTGTCCGGCGCGACGTTCAACCGGCTGGCGATCTCCGCGCGCGCGATCGCCTCGGCCATCGGGCTGCGGCACGTGTTGCCCGTGCACACGAACAGGAACATCCGCTGCATCAGCTTGTCGAGGTAACGCTTGTCGATCACGCCCTCGCGCAGCACCTCGTATTCGTCGCCGCGCAACCGCACGATCGTCGACGCCTTGGCGTACCGCGCCGCCCCGCCGTCGAGGATCATGTCCACGTCGTCGCCGAGCGCATCCGCGGCCTGGTCGGCGTTCAGCGGCGTGGCGCCCCCCGCGCGGTTGGCGCTGCTGGCGACCACCGGCCCGTCGACCAGCGACAGCAACGCCCACGCGATCGCGTCCGCCGGGCAGCGCAGGCCGATCGTGTTCTCGTGGTACAACTCGCCCGCGGCCTCCGGCGGCAGGCCCATGTCGGCGACCTTGCGTGCGATCGTCTCGTCGTCTACCTCCGCGACGATCGTGATCGGGCCGGGCATCGTCTTTCGGACCAGGCGACGCAGCGTCGGCGAGGCGTCGAGGTCGACGTACTTCGCCACGGCGTCGCGGTCGGGCAGGTGCAGCGTGAACGGCTGAGAGTCGGGGCGGCCCTTGACCTTCCGCAGCCGGGCCACGCCGCCGTCGCTGGCGACCGACGCGCCCACGCCGTAGACGGTCTCCGTGGGAAACACCACGAGCCCGCCGTCGCGCAGGGCCTGCGCGGCGCGTTGCACGGCCTCGTGATCCCGGGTGGCGTGATCGATACGGACGGTGGTGGCGGGCATGGTTCGATTATTCAGCGGCGGGGTCGCAGCGTCAATCGACCTCAGTCGAACACGAGCGACGTGGTCTCGGCGCGGAGGGTGACGACCGGGCCGCGCTCGACCTCGAGCAGCAGGCCGTCGCGCGGGTCGAGGTCGATCACGCGACCCGTCAGCCGCGTGCCGTCGCTGTCGACCGTGACACGCTGCTGCAGCAGGCAAGACCGCTCGTACCAGTAGCGGCGCAGCAGTTCGTCGTCGGCGTGGTACAGGGCGTGGTCGAGCCGATCCAGCAGGCGGTCGAGCAGGCGGAGGCGATCGACGGCGTAGCCCCTGGCGGCGAGGCTCGTGGCGTGCACCGCGCGGTCGCCGTCGGCACGCGGCAGGTCGGCCGGGTCGACCGACACGTTGACCCCCACGCCGATCAGCGCCGCGCCGTTCACCGCCTCGACGAGGATGCCCGCGAGCTTGTCGCCGTCGATCAGGAGATCGTTCGGCCAGCGGACCTGCACACGCGCATCGGTCAGCGACTCGACGGCCTCGGCCAGCGCGCAGCACGACGCGAGCACGAGCCGGTCGGCGGACGCGCCGCGCGGGTCGGCGATCACCGTCGTCAGCAGCGCCGCGCCGGGCGGAGCGAACCACTGTCGACCGCGCCGTCCGCGCCCCGCCGCCTGGTGATCCGCCGCGACGACCGTGCCGTGGTGCGGCGCGGCGTTGATCTCAACGAGCTGCCGTGCGACCTGCTGCGTGCTGGTCGTCTGCTGATACACGCGGACGCTGCGCCCGAGCCGACCGGCGTGCCGCGATTCGATGTAGTCCGCCCAGCAGCCGAGCCCCGCCGCGACGAGCCGCACGCCGTGCTGCGGATGGCCGTCGATCACACACCCCGCGTCGCGCAGCAGCGACAACCGCCCCGGCACGCTCGCCGGGTCCCCCAGCGCCATCACCGCCATCGGCCCCTCGGCCTCGAGCAGGCGGTGCAGCAGGTCGATATGGATCTCGGGTTCTGACAAATGCTCCCCATCGGCACTCAAACCGGGACAAAGCGCAGCGGCGTCCCGGATTGACCACGGGTCTTCGCGGACAACTACCCGGGACGGCGCTACGCTCCGTACGGGCTTCGTCAACATCTTAAGGCTTCCACCACGCGTCGAGTTTCGCCGTCAACTGTTTGACGAGCTCGGGCTTGTCCTTCGCGAGGTTATCTTCCTCCAGAGGATCGGCCGTCAGGTTGTACAGCTCGACCGGCGCACTCTTCATCGCGTCGCGCTCGGTGTACGGCACGATCAGCTTCATGTCGCCGTCGATCACCCAGCGCCACTTCAGGCTCGGCGACGGTTCGTTCATGTCCACGATGTCGTGCTCGAGGATCTCGCCGAAGATCGCCTTGCGTGCGTCGACCGCCGCGCTGTCCATGACGTTGAGCCCCTGCATCTGAGGCGTCGGCTTCAGCCCGCACGCCGCGAGGATCGTCGGCGCCAGATCGACCTCGCTGCACAGGTGCGTCATGTCCATCTTCGGTTCGATGTGCCCCGGCCAGCGGAACATGATCGGCGTGCGCGTCCCGCCGTCGTATTGAGACCGCTTGCTCTTCGGCGCGTAGTTGTTTGCCTTGGGGTCCTGGATCCACCCGTTGTCGCAGATGTACACGACCAGCGTGTTGTCGCTGACCTTCTTCTCGTCGAGGTAGTCCAGCAGCTGCCCGCACGTCTGATCGAACCACTCGCACATCGCCCAGTACTTCGCAACCGACTCCGACGGCGCGACCTTCATGTACTTCTCGAACAGCTCTTTCGGCGGGGTGTGCGGCGTGTGCGGCATGAACGGGGCGTACCAGATGAAGAACGGCTTGTCCTCCGTGGTCGCCATGTCGATGAAGTCGAACACCTCCTTCATGCCCTGCCGACCGATCTTCAGGCCGAGGTCGCCGTGACGCCCGCCCTTCGTGCGATCGCCGTGCGTCATGCCGTGCGTGAAGCCGCCGTGCTGGTAGCTGCCCTCCCACCACTTGCCGGACTGATGCGAGAGGTAGCCGAGCGGCTGGAGCATACGCGGCAGCGTCGGCACGTCGGTGATGTGGTCGAGGTACTTGATGCGGTTCTGCAGGTAGTCGGCCTTGCTGAGCTCACGCTTACCCGGCGGGTCGTTGCCGACGATGCGGTGTTGATGCGGGTAGAGGCCGGTGGCCATGGTCGCCAGTGACGGGCGGCAGAGCGAGTCGGGCACGTAGCCGCGTGTGAAGGTCAGCGACTGGGCCGCGAGCTTGTCCAGCGCGGGCGTCTGGATGTGCGGATGGCCCATGAAGCCGTAGTCCGTCCACGCCTGATCGTCGGAGATGATCATCACGACGTTCGGCGGGCTCTTCGCCGACGCCGTCGCCGCCACCCAGACCCACATCACTCCCCACACCCACCGCGGCATCCGTCTCATCCGTAACCCTCGCCGAATCGTCGACAATCTCACATAGCCCGGCCACACCTTGCGGCCCAGGCGTTGCAGTATAGCCCACCCGTACCGACATTCCGCCACGTCGGTTCGATACCGGGGCCCGTGACAGGTAAAATGGTCCGGTTCGATTCCGGGTCCCCCCAGAGGTGCGTGCGTGAGTCAATTTTTGCCAGCCGCCAGCGAACGCCGGATCCCACGCGGTGTCGTTGTCGCCATCGCGCTCGCCACGCTGCTGCTCGCCGCATCGACACGCCACGCCCACGCGCAGGACGTCGAGGTCTGCCGCAAGCTCTACATGACCGGTCAGTACGCCGCGGCCGCGGAGATGGCGCAGCAGGCGGTCGACAACCACGCCTTCGGGCACGACTGGCGCATCCTTCTGGCCGAGTCGATGATCGCCACCGGTCGATACGACGACGCGGCGATCAAGATGGACGGCATGCTCCAACGCTACCCCACGAGCGTCCGCATGCTGATCACCGCGTACGACGTCTACACGCTCAACGGCCAGGCGGAAGACGCCCAGAAGATGCTCACGCGTATCGACCAGCTCGGCCGATCGTTCGGCACCGAGTTCTGGGACGCCAACGAACTGACGGCCTTGGGGCGCGCGGCGTTGAAGATGGGCGCGGATCCGAAGCAGGTGCTCGACCTGTTCTTTGATGTGGCGCTGAAGCGCAACGCCGACGCGCGCGACGCGTACCTGGCCGCCGGTCAGCTCGCCCTCGACAAGCAGGACTACGCGCTCGCCGCCAAGCGATTCACCGAGGGACTTAAGAAGTTCGGCGACGATCCCGAGATGCACTTCGGCATGGCCCGCGCGATCTACGCGGAGGACCGCGTCGCGGGCGTCCGGGCGCTCGACGCCGTGTTCCACCTCAACCCGAACCACATCCCCGCCCGCCTGATGACCGTCGACCACATGATCGACTCCGAGCAGTACGACCCGGCTGTAAAGACGCTCGACAAGATCTTCGAGATCAACCCGAACCACCCCGACGCGTGGGCGTATCGCGCCGTACTCGCCCACCTCGACAACAACCACGAGGGCGAGCTCAACGCCCGCACGCACGCGTTGAAGTTCGCCCCGAAGAACCCCGGCGTCGACTACCTCATCGGCCGCAAGCTGTCGCAGAAGTACCGCTTCGCGGAGGCCGCGGCGTATCAGCGTAAGGCGATGGAGTTCGACCCGGCGTACCTGCCCGCGAAGATCGCGCTGGCGCAGGACCTGCTGCGTCTCGGACAGCTCGACGAGGGCTGGAAGCTCGTCGAAGAGGTGCAGGCCGCGGACCCGTACAACGTGCTGGCGTACAACCTCGCGACGCTCAAGGATCAGCTCGCGAACTTCACAACGATCAAGACCCCCTACTTCGACGTCCGCATGGACAAGCGCGAGGCGAAGGTCTACGGCGACCAGGTCGTCGAACTGCTCACCGCGGCGCACGACGTGCTGACGAAGAAATACGGCCTGAAGCTCGACGAGCGGACGATCGTCGAGATCTACCCCGACCAGCGCGACTTCGCGATCCGCACGTTCGGCATGCCCGGCGGCATCGGCTACCTCGGCGTGTGCTTCGGCAACGTCGTGACGGCCAACAGCCCCGCGTCGGTGACGAGCCGCGAGGTCAACTGGCGCAGCGTGCTGTGGCACGAGTACTGCCACGTCGTGACGCTGCACCTGACGAAGAACAAGATGCCGCGCTGGCTCAGCGAAGGCATCAGCGTGTACGAGGAGCTCGAGCGGAACCCGACGTGGGGCCAGACGATGACCCCGACGTACCGGCAGATGGTCCTCAACGGCGAGCTGACGCCCGTCGGCGAATTGAGCAGCGCGTTCCTCAACCCCAAGAGCGGCACGCACGTCATGTTCGCCTACTACGAGTCGAACCTCGTGGTCGAGTACCTCGTGAAGACCTACGGCGTCGAAGCGTTGCGGGGGATCCTCAAGGACCTCGGCGAGGGCGTGAAGATCAACGACGCGATCTCGCGTCACGCCGACCGCATGGACAAGATCGAGGCGGGCTTCGCGGCGTTCGTGAAAAGACGCGCTGAAGACCTGGCGCCGCTCGTGGACTGGACGCAGCCGAGCCCCGACGAAGTCAACGTCCACGACACCAAGACGATCGACGCGTGGGTCGCGCAGCACCCCACGAGTTTCTACGGCCTGATGATGCAGACGCAGGCGATGCTCGCCCATGACGATCTGACCCAACAGGATCTCGAAACGCTCGTCAGTATCCTCGATAAAGTGATCAAGCTCTACCCGGACTGCGCCGAATTGGACGGCCCGTACCCGGCGCTCGCCGAGGTGTATCGTCGCCTCGACCGCACCGCCGACGAACGCAAGACGCTGGAGACGTTCGCCGCGATCAACGCGTCGTCGACCGCGACGTTCGGTCGGCTGATCGAGCTGGCAGAGGCGAAGAGCGAGTGGGACGTGGTGCTGAAAAACGCCGAACGATACACGGCGGTCAACCCGCTGATCGCCACGCCGTACGAGCCGATGGCGCGTGCGGCCGAGGCGCTGGGCAAGACGGACAAAGCGATCGACACGTATCGCCGCCTGCTGCTGCTCGACACGCCGGACCCCGCGGGCGTGCACTACCGCCTCGCCCTGCTGCTGCGTGACAAGGACCCGGCCGCGGCCAAGCGTCACGTGCTGCTCGCCCTGACCGAGGCGCCGCGCTTCCGCGATGCGCACCGACTGCTGCTCGAACTGACGGAGAAGGGAGACTCGGAATGACACCCGAACCGACACTCCGCCGCGCGCGACTGCCGATGGGCCTCACCGCCGGGCGTCTGGCGATGATGCTTACGATCGTGGTCGCCGCCGCGGTGACCGTCGAAGCCCAGCGGCGTTACCGCAACACGAGCGGGCCGATCGTCGATCGCAACGGCGTGCCCGTGTGGGAAGTCAACAAGCAGATGCCGCACGACCTGTTCACCTTCGTGCGCATCGAGTACGACTCCTACGGCGGACGCTTCGGCGCGTGGCAGACCGACTTCCCCGACAGCGACCTGAACTTCTCGTTCCGCCTCCAGCAGCTCACCTCGCTGAAGGTCGCGCCCGAGCCGATCCAGATGCGGCTGACCGATCCCCGTCTGTTCGACTACCCGTTCATCTACATGCTCGAAACCGGCAACCTCGCGTTCAATCCCCCCGAGGTCGAAGTGCTGCGGAAGTACCTGCTCAACGGTGGCTTCCTCATGGTTGACGACTTCTGGGGCGGTGATGAATACGAGAACTTTCACCAGGAGATCAAGCGCGTTTTCCCCGACCGCGAGCCGGTCGACCTGGACATCTCGCACCCGATCTTCCACACCGTGTTCGACCTGAAGAAAAAGCCCCAGGTGCCGAGCATCGAGCACGGCAAACGCGGCGAGCACTACGAGTGGCGGCCCGGTCCCGACGACGGCAGCCAGGTCCACTACCGCGCGATCTTCGACGACAAGGGCCGCATCATGGTGATGATCTGCCACAACACCGACCTCGGTGACGGCTGGGAACGCGAGGGCGAAGACGAAAACTACTTCCACGAATACTCCGAGAAGCAGGCGTACCCGATGGGCATCAACATCGTGTTCTACGCGATGACGCACTGATCGAAAGGACGTTACGTTGACCACACAGACCGAATCGTACGAAGCCGAGCAGCAGGCCGTCGAAGCGATCGCGAGGGCGAAGACGCAGATCGACGAGCAGCTGTCGCAGGTGATCATCGGGCAGAAGGCGGTGATCCAGGAGATGCTCATCGCGCTGCTCTCGGGCGGGCACTGCCTGATCACCGGCGCGCCGGGACTCGCCAAGACGCTGCTGATCAAGTCGCTGGCCGAGCTGTTCCACCTGAGATTCAACCGCATCCAGTTCACGCCGGACCTCATGCCCGCGGACATCACGGGCACCGAGATCCTCGAGGACACGCCGGAGGGTCGGCGGATGGTGTTTGTGAAGGGGCCGATCTTCGCGAACATGATCCTCGCCGACGAGATCAACCGCACGCCGCCAAAGACACAGGCCGCGCTGCTCGAGGCGATGCAGGAGCACCAGGTCACCGCGGCGGGCGTGCGGCACAAGCTCGAGGAGCCGTTCTTCGTATTGGCCACGCAGAACCCGATCGAGATGGAAGGCACGTATCCGCTGCCCGAGGCGCAGCTCGACCGCTTCATGTTCAACGTGGTGATCGACTACCTGCCCGAGGACGACGAGGTCGCCGTCGTGCAGCAGACGACGTCGGGCAGGCCCGCGCCGCTGGAGCCGATCTTCAGCGGCGAGGACGTGCTGCGGTTCCACGAGGTCGTGCGCAAGGTGCCGATCGCGGAGGACGTGGTGCGCTATGCGGTACGCATCGCGAAGGCGACGCGGCCGCACCGCGCCGGGTCGCCGGAGTTCGTCAACGAGTGGGTCAACTGGGGCGCGGGCACGCGGGCCGGGCAGAACCTCGTGCTCGGCGGCAAGGCGCGCGCGCTGCTGGCCGGTCGATCGCACGTCACCCCCGACGACATCCGCGCCCTGGCACACCCGGTGCTGCGACACCGCGTGCTGGTCAACTACCGCGCCGAGGCCGAGGGTGTCGGCGTCGAACAGGTCATCGACAAGCTGCTCGAAACTGTGCCCGGACTCTGAACCACTGCCTTACGTGCTGAGCCGCAAGCGGCTTGGAGAACCATGCCCGACGCCGCCCCGCCCCATCCCGAATCGACACGCCGCTCGGCCGGCCCCATCGATCCCGTCGCGCTGATGCGGATCAAGTCGATGGAGCTGCGCGCCAAGGTCGTCGTCGAGGGGTTCTGGCATGGCATCCACCGCAGCCCCTACCACGGATTCAGCGTCGAGTTCACCGAGTACCGCCAGTACAGCCCCGGCGACGACCCCCGCTACATCGACTGGCGGGTGCTGGCGCGCAGCGACCGCACGGTGATCAAGAAGTTCGAGGACGAGACGAACGTGCGCTGCCACATGCTCGTCGACCACAGCGCCTCGATGGCCTACGGCTCGCGCGGCTACACGAAGGCCGAGTACGCCGGGACGCTCGCCGCGACCCTCGCGTGGTTCCTGTTCGGTCAGGGCGACGCCGTTGGCGTCACGACCTTCGACGACGCCGTCCGCGATTACATCCCGGCGCGCAACCGCCCGGGTCACCTTCGGCAGATCATGCTCACCCTCGAAGGCACGCCGACCGGCGATGCGACCGACCTCGCCGCCCCGCTCAAGCGCATCAGCGAGATGCTCACGAAGCGTGGCCTGCTCGTGCTGATCAGCGACCTGCTCGCGCCCGTCGACGCGTTCGAGGCGCACCTTGCGTATCTGCGCGCCGTCGGTCACGAGGTGGTGCTGTTCAACGTGCTCGACCCCGCGGAACTCAGCCTCGACATCGGCGACGCGTCGCTCATCCGCGATATGGAGTCCGGGCGCGATCTCTACGTCGACCCCGACCTGGCGCGCAAGCAGTACCAGCAAAAGCTCAACGAGCACCTCGAACGCGCCGCCACCGCGTGCGGCAACCTCGGCATCGACTACCACCTGCTGCCGACGGACCGCCCGCTGGAGCTGGCGTTGTTCGACTTCTTCACCGATCGCATGCGGCGGGGACGCGAGGTCCGCCGGGCGGGCAGCGCCACGGCCCACGGCGGCGCGGGCGTGAGCGGCGCGGGGAGGTCGGCATGAGCTTCCTGTTCCCGCTTTATCTGCTGGCCGGGCTCGCGGTCGTCGGGCCGATCGTGCTCCACCTGATCCGCCGGCACACGAAGGAGTCGCGGCCGTTCAGCTCGCTGATGTTCCTCACGCCGTCACCGCCGCGCATCCAGCGCCGCAGCCGTCTTGAAAACGTGCTGCTGCTGATCCTGCGCTGCACGGTGCTCGTGCTGCTGGCGCTGGCGTTCGCGCGGCCGTTCCTGCAGAGCATCACGGAAGTGGAAGGCGGCGACTCGGGTCGGCGCATCGTGCTGATGATCGACGTTAGCGCGTCGATGCAGCGTGACGGCCTGTGGGAGCAGGCGACGAAGAAGGCGGCCGCGGCGCTCGATGATATCAAGCCAATCGATCGCGTCGCGGTGTTCGCGTTCGACCGTCAGCCGCAACCGCTGCTGGGCTTCGAGCTGTGGGAGCAGACGGACCCGTCACAACGTGTGGCGCTCGCGCGTGAGGTCGTCGCGAAGCTCAAGCCGGGGTGGGCGGCGACGGACCTCGGCAAGGCGCTGGTCACCGCGGCGGAGTCGATCGAAGACGACGAGGCGGGCGACGACGGCAAAGCGAACGCGGCGCTCGGCGGCGATCGGCGCGTCGTGCTGATCAGCGACGTGCAGGACGGCGCGGCGCTCGACGCGCTGCACACGTACGAGTGGCCGAAGCACATCGAGCTGCGTGTCGACGCGGTGACGACGGACAAGCCGACCAACGCCGGGCTTCAGCTCGTGCTCGACGCCGACGGCGTGCCGACCGAGCGTGACCTCGCCCAGCCGCGCGTTAGGGTGAGCAGCGCGGCGGACGCGGGTTCCGAGCAGTTCCGCGTGTACTGGGCCGAGCACCCGCCGACGGCCGATGGGGTGGGCGCGACGCCGGTGTACGTCCCGCCGGGTCACAGCCGCGTGGTGCGCGCCCCGCCGACGCCCGCGGGCATGACCGGCCAGCGGCTCATCGTCGATGGCGACGCGCAATCCTTCGACAACACGCTCTACCTCGCTCCGCTCACGCCGCAGCGCATCAACATCGTGTACGTCGGCGACGACAAGCCCGACGACTCGGGCGGCACGCTGTTCTACGTCAACCGCGCGCTGTCCAACACCGCGTTGCAGACGCCGCACATCGTCGCCCGCGCGCCCGGCGAGGACCTGTCGGGGTTCGACGCCGCGGCGGTGCAGCTGATGATCGTCAACGGCCCGCTCGGCGACGCCAACCTCGAAGCCGTCCGCAGGTACGTCGCCACGGGGCGCACCGCCCTGCTGCTGCTGCGTGACACCGCGACCGCCGCCACCGCCGCGAAGCTGCTCGGCGTCGACAGCCTCGGCGTGACCGAGTCCGCTCCGGGATCGCGCGGCGGATACGCGATGCTGTCGCAGCTCGACTTCACCCACCCGCTCCTCGCGGCGTTCGACGACCCGCGTTTCCGCGACTTCACGAAGATCCACACGTGGCGCTACCGCCGCATCAGCCCCGACACGCTGCCGAAATCCGCCCACGTGATCGCGCGGTTCGACGACCCCGACGCGACGCAGTCCAGCCGACTCGGCGATGCGGCGTGGATCGAGGCGCCGGTCGGCGACGACGGCAAAGCGTCAACCGACGAAGAGAACGCACATACCGGCGGCCGCCTGCTGATCATGACCGCCGGGTGGCGACCCGATGACAGCCAGCTGGCGCTGTCGACGAAATTCGTCCCGCTGCTTTACTCGATCCTCGAGCGCAGCGGCGGGCTGCGATCGCAACGCCTGCAATACTTCGTGGGCGACCCGGTGCCCATCGATTCGCCCGAGGCAAGCGCGACGCTGAAGATCAGGAAGCCCGACGGCGTGTTCGTCACGCTCGACCCGACCACGGCGACGCGCACGCCGGACGATCGCTTCGTGTTCTACCAGGCGGACCAGCCGGGCGTGTACGAGGTCAGCGGACCGCGTCGCCCGTACCGGTTCGCGGTGAACATCGCCCCGGCCGAGATGCGCACGGCGCCGCTGGCGAGCGAGAAGCTCGAGCAGTCGGGCGTGCTGCTGGCCGGGTCGCAGAAGCCGAAGGACGACGCCGAGGCGAAGGAGCACGAACGGCAACTGCGTCGCAACGAGCAGGAAAACCGCCAGAAGGTGTGGCGATGGACGCTGCTCGCGGCGCTATGCTTTGTGATGGCGGAGACGTGGCTGGCCGGTCGGCTGTCACGTCCCGTCGCGGGCACGACGGGCACGAACGACTCGACGAACGGGGCCGATACGTCGGGAGATCAACACGCCGCCGCAACCGGCGATGCTCCCGGGGAGGGACCGACGACATGACCATCGAACAACTGCTGCGTCAACGCCTCGAACCGGTCGCCGCGCGCCAGCGCAAGCTGCGTGTCAAACGCGACTCGTCGCTGTGCTGGACCGCCGTGGGTATTGTCGGCATCGGCGTCGCCATGGCGATGGCCGTGTCGCAGAGCACGGCGTGGATGCTCGCCGCCCTCGCGCTCGCCGCGTGCGCGGGCTGCCTGACGTGGCTGGTCTACCAGACGGCGCGCGGCGGCGGCCTCGACTACCGCGCCATCGCCCGTCACATCGAGCAGTCGCACCCCGAACTCCAGGCCCTGCTGCTGGCCGCCGTCGAGCAGCAACCCAACGCCGAGGGACGCTACGGCTACATGCAGGAGCGCGTGATCGCCGAGGCGTTGGGGCACGCCGAGCGGTCAAGCTGGATCAACACCGTGCCCGCCCGACGCATGATGTGGGCCACCGCGTGGCAGGGCATCGCGCTGGGCTTCCTGCTCGGCGTGATCGGCACCGTCATCGCCCCGGCGTTCGACCACAACGCGAAGCCGGGCAACGTCGCGGACCTCGATCCCGCCGACCCCTACAAGGTCACCGTGACGCCGGGCGACGCCTCGGTCGAGCAGGGTTCGTCGGTTGTCGTGCTGGCGCGGTTCGACGGCAAGCTCCCCGCGGGCGCGACGCTCGTCATCGGCCCCGACAACGGACCCGAGCAGCGGCTCGAGCTGACCAAGAACCTCGAAGACCCCGTGTTCGGCGTCACCGTCCCGCAGGTCAACGCGGACCTGAAGTACCACATCGAGTTCGACGACAGCAAGTCCGACGCCTACTCGCTGTTCACCTACAACCACCCCGAGCTCAAGACCGCCGACGCGACGATCAAGTTCCCCGAGTACACCAAGCTCGGCAGCAAGACGATCGAAGACACGCTGCGTGTGACCGCGGTCGAGGGCTCGGACCTCAAGCTCAAGTTCCACCTCAACAAGCCGGTCGCCGACGCGACGCTCGTCGACGACAAGGGCGCTGAGATCGCGCTGACACGCGACGCGGACAACCCGGCCGACTATGTCACGTCGATGACACTGGCCGCGAGCGATCGGTATGAGCTGCGTCTCGTTGACGAGCAGGGACGGGCGAACAAGCTGCCGCCGCGGTTCGTCATCGAGGTGCACGAGAATATGCCGCCGGACCTGAAGCTCGTGTTCCCGCGGAAGGACATGCGCGTGTCGCCGATCGAGGAGCTGACGCTCCAGGCCGAGGCGACGGACGACTACGGGCTGCACGCCTACGGGTTGATCTACGGCGTGGCCGGTCAGTCGCCGAAGGTGCTGACGCTCGGCGAGGAGGACCCCGCGGCGAAGGAGCCGAAGTCGAAGGGCGAGATCGATTACCTGCTGGCGATGGAGAAGCTCAACGCCGAGCCGAACCAGCTCGTGTCGTATTACTTCTGGGCGGAAGACACGGGGCCGGACGGCAAGGTGCGTCGCGCGATGAGCGACATGTACTTCGCCGAGGTGCGCCACTTCGAGGAGATCTTCCGCGAGGGCCAGGCCCCGCCGCCGAGCGAGGGCGAGAGCGAACCGCCGCAGGCCGAGGAACTGGTCAAGGCGCAGAAGGAGATCATCAACGCGACGTGGAAGGTCAAGCGCCGCGAGGAGGCGCGCGGCGGCGATCCGTCGGCGGAGTACAAGCCCGACGTCGAGGTGATCCGCGACGCGCAGCAGGCGCTGATCGGAAAGGCCGAGGCGGCGAAGGAGAAGGTGAATGATCCGGCCGCGCTGGCCGCGTTGCAGGAGGCGATCGGCTTCATGGGCGAGGCGCTGACGCAGCTGACCGCGGCCGCGGAGAAGTCGGCGCTGGAGCCGCTGACGCCCGGCCTCGACGCCGAGCAGCGATCGTACCAGGCGTTGCTCCGCATGCGCGCCCGCGAGCACGAGATCATCCGCCAGCAGCAGTCGAAGGGACGCGCCAAGAACAGCCGCACGCAGGAACAGCTCGCGAACCTGGAGCTCAAGCAGGAAGACAAGCGTTACGAGACCGAGTCGCAGGCGAGCCAGGCACAGCAGTCGGCCCAGCAGCGCGAGGACCTGCAGGTGCTCAGCCGCCTCAAGGAACTCGCCCGTCGCCAGCAGGATCTCAACAAGAAGATCAAGGAGCTCGAGGCGGCGTTGCAGGAGGCGAAGACGAAGGAGGAACGCGAGGAGATCCTCCGCCAGCTCAAGCGGCTGCAGGAGGAGCAGCAGCAGATGCTGCGTGACGTGGACGAGCTCCGTCAGCGGATGGACACGCCGGAGAACCGCCAGCGGATGGACGAGGCTCGCAAGCAACTCGACCAGACACGCGAGAACGTCCGCAAGGCGTCGGAGCAGTTGCAGGACGGCCAGACGTCGCAGGCGACGAACTCGGGCACGCGCGCCGAGCGTGAGCTGCAGAAGCTGCGTGACGACTTCCAGAAACAGACGTCGAGCCAGTTCACCGAGCAGATGCGGCAGATGCGCGACGAGGCGCGGCGCGTGGCCGAGAGCCAGAAGCAGATCGCCGAGGACATCGCGCAGCAGGAGAGCAAGCCGCGCAAGACGCTGGCGGATGCGCCGCGGAATCAGGAGATCGCCGAGCGCGTGCAGCAGCAGAAGCAGAGCGTCGAAGACCTGACCAAGGAGATGCGCAAGGTCGTCGAGCAGTCCGAGACGTCTGAGCCGATCCTTTCACGCAAGCTGTACGATACGCTGCGGCAGCAGCGATCGAACAACGTCGAACGCAATCTCGACCAGACCGGACAGATGCTCCGCAACGGTCTGACGCAGCAGGCCCAGACCACGGAGCAGCGTGCCCGCGAAGGCATCGACCAGCTCAAGGAAGGCGTCGAGGAAGCGGCACGCGGCGTGCTCGGCAACGAGACCGAGTCGCTGCGACTCGCGCGCAAGCAGCTTGACAATCTGATCCAGCAGGCCGGTCGTGAACTCGCACAAGCCGGTGGACAACCGCAACCCAACCAACAGACCGGGCAACAGCCCGGACAGCAGCAAGGCCAGCAGGGACAAGGTCAGCAGCCCGGACAGCAGCAAGGTCAGCAGGGACAAGGCCAACAGCCCGGACAACAGCAAGGTCAGCAGGGTCAGGGCCAACAACCTGGTCAGCAACAAGGTCAACAGGGTCAGGGTCAACAGCCCGGACAACAGCAAGGTCAGCAGGGACAAGGACAACAGCCCGGACAGCAGCAAGGTCAGCAGGGACAAGGACAGCAGCCCGGACAGCAGCAAGGTCAGCAGGGACAAGGACAGCAGCCCGGACAGCAGCAAGGTCAACAGGGACAAGGCCAGCAGCCCGGACAACAGCAAGGTCAACAGGGACAAGGCCAACAGCCCGGACAACGGCAAGGTCAACAGGGACAAGGCCAGCAACCCGGACAGCAGCAAGGCCAGCAGGGTCAGGGCCAGCAGCCTGGACAGGGACAGCAAGGTCAGCAGGGTCAAGGACAGCAGCCCGGACAAGGACAGCAAGGCCAGCAAGGACAGGGGCAGCAGCCTGGGCAACAGCCGGGACAGGGCTCTCGTGACGGACGGGGCTCGTTTGTCGAAGGCTGGGGCGGCAGAGGCCCGGGCAATCCGATCACCGGTGAGCAGTTCCGCGACTTCTCCGACACGCTGCGCGACGTCGAAGAGCTGGTCCAACAGCCCGACCTCAGTCGGCGCGCCGCGCAGGTCCGCGACGAAGCGAAGGCGATGCGTGCGGAGTTCAAGCGGCACGGCAAGCAGCCGCAGTGGGACCTGGTGAAGTCGAAGGTGATGGATCCGCTGATCGAGCTGCGCGACATGGTCTCGGAGGAACTGGCGCGTCGCGAGCCCGACCGCAAACTCGTGCCGATCGATCGCGACCCGGTGCCGGGACGCTACGAAGAGCTGGTCCGTCGTTACTACCAGAAACTCGGGAGCGGCGATTGATGACGTTGTTCGGCGCCGCCATCACCATGCACGCGTCCACGCTCGCGGCCCTGCTCATCGCCGGGCTGGACTGGCTGTGGCCGGCGCTGGCGCTGCTGACGATCGCGCTGGGCGTGCTGATCTGGGCGTACCGCCGCGCGCCGGGCGCGCACCGCACACGCACGATCGCGTTCTACGTCAAGCTCACCGCGATCCTCATCCTCGTGCTCTGCCTGCTCGACCCGCTGTGGACGGGCACCTCGCCGCGCAAGGGCGCGAACATCTTTGTCGTGCTGGCCGACAACAGCGAGGGCATGCGGACGCTCGACGCGGGCGCCGACACGCCGCGCGGCGACGCGATGCGCGCCCTGCTGACCGACGAGCAACACGCCGCCTGGCTCGACAAGCTGTCGGGCGATTTCCAGGTGCGCCGCTACGTGTTCGACTCGCGTCTGCGTCGCAGCGACGACTTCGCCGACCTCCGCTTCGACGGCAACGCCACCGCGATCGGCGCGGCGTTGCGCACCGTCACCGAGCGATTCTCCGGCCGTCCGCTGGCAGGCGTCATCCTGCTGACCGACGGCAACGCCACCGACCTGACCGGCGACTCCCCCGCCGCCGCGCTCGCCGCGTTGTCCGGCCTGCCGCCCGTGTACCCCGTCGTCGTGGGCGACGCCGAGCCGGAAAAGGACATCGCGCTCAGTGACGTCGGCGTGAACCAGACCTCGTTCGAAGACGCGCCCGTCACGCTTCAGGCCGAGGCCGTCGTCACCGGCTACAAGGGCCGCGAACTGCTCGCGCAGCTCGTCGACGAGTCCGGCGCCGTGGTCGAGTCGCGGACCATCCCCGTCGACGAAGACCGCAAGACGCTCGCCCTGCGCTACCGCATCAAGCCGGCGAAGCCCGGCGTGTCGTTCTACCGTGTCGAGGTCACGGAGAAGACGGACCTCGCCCCCGCCGAGCAGCTCAAGCAGAGCCCCGAAGCGACGCTGGCGAACAACGCGCGCACCGTCGCGATCGACCGCGGTCGCGGCCCCTACCGCATCCTCTACGTGTCGGGCCGACCCAACTGGGAATACAAGTTCCTCCGACGGTCTATCGAGTCCGACGAGCAGGTCGCCCTCGTGGGCCTGATCCGCATTGCGAAGCGCGAGCCGAAGTTCGCGTTCCTCGGCCGCAACGGCGAGTCGTCCAACCCGTTGTTCCGCGGATTCGACGGCAAGGACCCCGAAGAGACCGCCGACTACGACCAGCCCGTACTCGTCCGCCTCGGCACGCGTGACGACAAGGAACTGATCGACGGATTCCCCAAGACGCCCGAGCAGTTGTTCGCGTATCACGCCGTGATCATCGACGACCTCGAGGCGTCGTTCTTCACCACCGACCAGCAAGCGATGCTCGAACGCTACGTCGCGGAGCGCGGCGGCGGACTGCTGATGCTGGGCGGCGCCGAGTCGATGCAGTTCGGCGGGTACGACCGCACGCCGATCGCGCAGGCGCTGCCCGTATACCTCAACCGCACGACCGACCTCGACGGGCCGTCGGCGGAATCGTCGCGGTACAGCCTCACGCTCACGCGCGAGGGCTGGTTGCAACCGTGGGCGCGCCTGCGTGACACCGAGGGCGCCGAGCGCACGCGACTCGCGGGCGTGCCCGCGTTCCGCTCCGTCAATCGCCTCGCCGCGATCAAACCCGGCGCCACCGCCATCGCCACCGTCACCGGGCCAGACAGCGTGCAATACCCCGCGCTCGTCGTTCAGCGTTTCGGCCACGGCCGCTCGGCCGCGATGACCATCGCCGACCTCTGGCACTGGGGCTTCGCTGACCCGGATCAGCAAGAGGACATGGCCAAGGCGTGGCGGCAGACGCTGCGCTGGCTCATCGCCGACGTGCCGTCGCGCGTCGAGATCGAGGCCGTCGAGCAACGCGACGAGACCAATCAGCCTGTCGAGCTGCGTGTCCGCGCACGCACCGAGGCGTTCGAACCGATCGACAACGCGACCGTAACGGTGAAGGTCACCGGCCCCGACAAGAAGACCGTCGAACTCGTCGCCGAGCTCGCGCTCAACGAGCCGGGCCTGTTCACCGCGACGTATATCCCGCGCACGACCGGCGGATATCACGCCGACGCCACCGTCACCGACGAGAAGCTCAAGCCCATCGGCGACGCGGAGACCGGCTGGACCACCGACCTGCTCGCCGACGAGTTCCGCTCGCTCGGCGTCAACCGCCCGCTGCTCGAAACTCTCGCGTCGCAGACCGGAGGCGAGATGGTCGACGCCGCGGACCTCGACTCGTTCGTCGCCAGCCTGCCCGAGCGCGAGGCGCCGGTCACCGAGACGTGGACGCGTCCGCTGTGGCATCTGCCGCTGGTGCTGCTGATCGTCGTCGGCTGCCTGGTCTGCGAGTGGAGCCTGCGTCGGCTGAAAGGACTGCCGTGATGCGTGACCGTCGACAGTCCGATGGCCTATCCGCGACGCTCCGCAGCGCCGCGCTGTCGCTGCTCGCGTGTGTGGCGGTCGGCGTACTTACACCCGCGACCCGCGCCGCCGAGGCGTACCCCGACAAGACCACCGTGCTGATCCTCGTCGGCGCGCCAGGCGCATCGGAATACGCGAAGGTGTTCAACGACTCGGCGCAGGCGTGGAGCAAGGCCGCGGACGCCGGTGACGCGCTGTCGATCCGCATCGGCAACGCGTCGCTCGAGACCGACCCAACCGACAAGCCCGCGCCCGACGCGAAGGCCGAACCGACGGATCGCGATCGCGTGATCGACACGCTCAAGCAACTGCCGCACCGATCGACGCACCCGCTGTGGGTCGTGATGCTCGGCCACGGCACGTACGACGGGCGGGCCGCCAAGTTCAATCTCACCGGCCCCGACATCACCGCCGACGACCTGGTCGAGTGGCTGCGTCCGTTCGAGCGTCCGGTCGTGGTGATCAACGCCGCGTCGTCGAGCGCGCCGTACCTCAAGCCGCTGTCCGCGCCGGGCCGCGTAATCATCACCGCGACCAAGGCTGGCTCGGAACAGAACTACGCCCGGTTTGGCGAGTACATCAGCCACGCCATCGGTGACCCGGACGCCGACCTCGACAAGGACGGCCAGACGTCGTTGCTCGAGGCGTTTCTCGTCGCGTCGCGGCGCGTCGCCGAGTTCTACGACGCCGACAAACGCCTCGCCACGGAGCACGCGTTGCTCGACGACAACGGCGACGGCCTGGGCACGCGCTCCGAGTTTTACCGCGGCGTCCGCCCCGTCAAGAAGGCCGCGTCCGATGCCGAACCCGACGGCTACCGCGCCCACCTGCTGGCGCTGGTGCCGTCGGACTTCGAGCGACACATGCCCGCCGACCTCCGCGCACAGCGCGACGCGCTGGAGTTGCAGGTCGTCAAGCTCCGCGACGCACAGGACAGCATGGCCGAGGACGAGTACCTCCGCCGCGTCGAGCCGCTGCTAATCGACCTGGCGCGCGTCTATCGGCAGGCGGAACGCGCCGCGGCAAAGGACTCGCAGCCGAAACCCGACACGTCGAAATGACACGCCGTCACCCATCACGTTCCCTCGCGAACCGTCACACGCTGACCACGATGCTTGCGTGCGCGATCGCGCTTAACGCATCGGCCGCCCGCGGGGCCGATGCCAACACATCACCGGTCTACCCGGGCAAGACGTGGACGACGAAGAAGCCCGCCGACGTCAGCCTCGACGCTGCGAAACTCGACGCCTTCGCCAGGCTCGCAGAGGGTCGCGGCTGCGTGATCCGGCACGGCTACCTGGTTTACACGTGGGGTGACGCCGCGCAGCGCGCCGACGTCGCGTCGGCCTGCAAGCCCGTTTACAGCCACTTCCTGTTCGCGGCGCTCGAGGCCAACCGTATCCCGTCGCTCGACGAGGCCGTGGTCAAGTACGAGCCGCGCCTCGCCGACCTCAACGCCGACCTCGACCACAAGGACCGCCAGATCACCTGGCGTCACCTCGCGAATCAGGTCTCGTGCTACGGCGTCAATGAAAAGCCCGGCGAGGCCTTCGACTATTCCGACATGCAGATGGCGTTGTTCTGGGACCTGCTGTTCACACGCGTCTACGGCGCGACCTACACGAACGTAGACGCAATCGTGCTGCATCCGATGCTGACTGACGTGCTGGGCTGCGAGGACAACCCCACGATGATGGCGTTCGGCACGAAGAACCGCCCCGGCCGCCTCGCGATCAGCCCGCGAGACTTCGCACGCTTCGGTCTGCTCTACCTGCGTAAGGGACGCTGGGGCGACACGCAGGTGATCAGCGAGGAGCACGCCGTGATGGCCGTGACCAGCCCGCTGCCGTTGTCGATCCCGCGCACCGCCGGTCGCGAGGCGGAGATGCTGCCCGGCCAGCGATCGATCGGCGGCGGCAACAACCAGACCGACCACAACGGCTCGTACAGCTGGCTGTGGTGGCTCAACGGTGTGGCTCGCGACGGCAGGCGGTGGTGGCCCGACGCGCCAACCGACATGTACTGCTGCCTCGGCCACGGCGGCAAGCGCGGCGTCGCGGTGTTCCCGTCGCTGGATCTGATCGTCAGTTGGAACGACGCGAAGGAACTGCACGGCCGCGACCTGGGCAACGAGGCGTTCACCCTGATCGCCGACGCCGCGAAGTGACCACCTCAGTCGCCCTTCGGCGGCACGCTCGTCGGCGCCTGCTTGTGCTTCTGCGTCAGCAGGTACGTCACGAGGTCCGCGACCTCCCGCGGGCTCAGCAGCGTGCCGAACACCGGCGGCATCGCCGAGACGTTCAGCAGCGTGCGCGACGCGACGTCGCTCTGGTTCACCGTCACGAGCTTGCCGTCCGCCTGGTACAGCGTCAGCACCTTCGCGGATTCTTCGCGGATCATGCCGAAATACTGGTCGCCCCCCTTCGTCACGACCACCGCCTGCAGGTATCCCTCGATCAGCTTCGCGTTGGGGTCGACAACGGACTCGGCGATGTACTCCGCGTCGTTGGCGTGCCGCAGGCCGATGTCGGACAGGTCGGGTCCGACCGCGGCGCCGTGCCCGTCGAGCCGGTGACAGATCGTGCATTTCACGCCCGCCGCGTTGTTGAACACCGCCTTGCCGCGCGTCGCGTCGCCGGTCTTCAGCAGCGGCAGCACGTCGGCGACCTTCGTGTTGTACGTCTTGCGCGGCGCGGCGTCGGCCTTCGTCACGAACACCATGTACATCGACTTGCCCGCGCCGTTGTCCCCGAGCGTCACGCGCCCCGCCGGAAACTTCTTCCGGTACACGCCGAACTTCGTGTCGGTCGTGACGACATCGCCCTTCACCTTCTCAAACCCGCCGTCCTTGCCGACGTTCATCCAGCCCGGCTTGTCCTTCGTCCGCGCGTCGTGCGCCACGTAGACCCACACGTCGCGGTTCACGTCGAAGCCGATCTGCTCGCCCTTCGACTTCTTGCCCGAGTCGTTGTTCGCCGTGCGGATGAACGCGGTCTCATTCCCTTCGAGCTCGCTCGGAAATTTCTTGAGGATGTAAGAGCGGTCGATGTACGCCAGTTCACCTTCGTGCACGCCGCCGGTCACGAGGCGGTACGGCGCGCCGCTCGCGGCCTTGAGCCCCGCGATGTTCATCCGGCTCTTCCACTCGGCCTCGCTGACCTTCGTGAACTCGCCCCGCAGCGCCCCGCCGAGCGGCTTGCCGTCGCGGAACAGCGACGCGGTGACGACCGACGTGTCCGTCACTCGAAACGGCTCGCCCTTCTTCGCCGCGGGGCTCTGCGCGGTCGGCGTCGAGCCGTCCGTCGTGTAACGCACGACCGCGCCCTCGATCGGCGTCGACAGCGTCACGTCGACCGGGTCGAAGAACTCGCCGCCCGACGGGTTCATCACGATCGCCGAGAGCTGCGACTTGCCCGTCTTGCTCATCCAAAGCGTCGCGACCTTCGCCGTCGCCTCGTCGGTGTCGATCGTCAGCAGCAGCGCGTCGCCGCCGTCGAGCTTGTCGATCTCCGCCAGCGCAAGCATCGCGACGTATCGCACACCCGCACGCTCGTCGCGCAGCAGCTCCCGCAGCTTTTCGGGTGCGATCTTCTCGCTGAGCCAGCGGAACTGCGCGTATCGGCACAGCCGGTCAGTCTCCTTCACCGCGGCGTTAAGCACGGCGTCGACCTGCCCCGCCGAGTCCGTCTGCCGCATCGCCTGCACCGCCTCGAAGCGGACACGCGGCTCGGGATCCTCAAGCAGCTTCGCGAACGTCGACGGCTCGCCACTCTGACGCGCCAACACGCGCATCGCCTGGATACGCAGGTTCAGGTCCGCTTCGCGATCGGCCGCGTAGCCGACCAGCGCCTGACTCGCCTGCTTCGTCAACGCCGCGCCCCGCCCCAACGTCCACATCGCCCAGGTCTGCTGCATCGACGAGTACCGCTTGTCGCCGAGCACGTCGAGGAGCTGTTGCTGCGCCGCCTTGTCGTCGCCGCGCCGTACCAGTTCGTCCTGCGCATCGACACGCCAGACCGGCACCTGGTTGTCGAGGTCCGCGATCAGTTCGTCGACGGTCCACTGCGCGTAAGGCTTGTCGCGCTTCGCGGGGCGCCACTTGCTGCGCGGGATCAGCGGGTTCTTGTCGTACCAGATGCGGAACACCCGCCCCTCGTTCAACTTCGCGTTCTTGTCGCCGCCCTGGTACGGCGCCTGGATCGAGCCGTACTGTGCGCCCCAGCCGAGCACGTAGAGCGCGCCGTCGGGGCCGACCTCGATGTCGGTCGGACGGAACAGCGACTTCGTGCCGCCCGCGGTGACCATGATCTCCAGGTCGCCGGTCAGCAGCGCTCCGTCCCACCTGCGGCGGAACGCGTAGATCTCCTTGCGTGTCCAGTCGCCGATGAGGAACGTATTGCGGTACTTCTCGGGGAACTGCTCGGCGGTGTAGAACACGACGCCGACGCCCGAGCCGTTCGCCGACGGAAAGATGCCGGACATCGGCACGGTGCAGGGGTTGTCCTCGCCGGTCCACGAGTAGCTCCACGTGTGGCGTTTGCCGAAGTGCGAACCCCAGAACGGCGAGATGATGCGGTCGGACTCCGGCCCGTCGTCGTTGTCGGTCGCGAGCCAGTTGAACCCGTCGTCGAACGCCGCGTCCCACGGGTTGCGGTTGCCGCGTGAGTAGATCTCGAGGTTGTGACCGTGCGGGTCGCACCGCAGCATGCCGCCCTCGGTGGTCGGCCACTTGTCGATGTAGCTGTGCTTGTACTCGCCGGGCTTGTAGACCCTGTTGATCGGCTGGTTGTCGGGCAGATCGGACTCGATGTGCATCAGCTCGCGGAACGCCATCGGCGCGTTGGGCTGCGCCCCGGCGTTGCCCTGCGTCATGTACAGCTTGCCGTCCGGCCCGAAGTTGAACCCGTGCAGTCCGTGACGCAGGTGTCCGAGGCCGGTGTACACGAGCTCGTACTCGTCGGCGACATCGTCGCCGTCGGTGTCGCGCACGATCGTGAGGTCCGGGCAGTTGGCGACGTAGAGATCGTTGCCCTTCCACGCCAGCGCCTGGATGCAGTTGAACCCCGTCGCGAACGTCTTGAACTTGTCCGCCACGCCGTCGCCGTCGGTGTCGAGCACGATCTTGATCGAGTCCGGCGGCGTGTCGGGCATCGGCTTGCGGAACTGGGGGCCCCCGCCGACGAACATCCGCCCCTGGCTGTCAAAGCACATCGCCGCGGGGTGCAGCAGGTTCGGCTCCTTCGCAAAGATGTTGACCTTGAACCCGTCCGGCACGTTCGGCACGGCGTCGAGATCGTAGTTCTGGGCGTGCAGCGACGTGGTCGCGATGAGCAAGACGGCGAGGCAGGAGAATCTATGCGTCATGATGTCCCGTGGATTGAGGTCTCGGCGAAAGCGGACCAACGCGCCCGTCCGCTATACTGATGTTTGAAGCGTACACCACAGGGGTTACACATGCGATTCGCCTCGGCGCCGCGAGAATGGCTCAACTCGACCGTGCGGTTCGGCAACGTGCTGACCGTGCTGGCGAAGCACGGGTTTGCGGGGCTGCTGCGCGGCGAGGAGCACTGGCCGACCCCCGTCGAGTTGCGCGAGGCGTTCGAGGAGCTCGGCGTGGTGTTCCTCAAGTTCGGGCAGGTGCTGTCGACACGCGGCGACCTGCTGCCGCGCGAGTACATCGCCGAGCTCGAACACCTCCAGGACCGCCTGCCGCCCGAAGACCCACAGGTCATCCGCAGCACCATCGAGTCGGAGCTGAGCGACAACATCAAGCGGCTGTTCCGGTCGTTCGACGAAGAGCCACTCGCCGCGGCGACCATCGCGCAGGTGCACGCCGCGGTGCTGCCCGACGGACGCGACGTCGTGATCAAGGTGCAGCGCCCGGGGCTCGATCAACGCATCGCCGAGGACCTGGCGGTCATGGCGTTCCTCGCCGCGACGCTCGACGCGCTGGTGCCCGCGGCGCGCGGGTACGACGCGCCGTCGATCGTGCGTGAGTTCCACATGACGCTGCTGCGCGAGCTGGATTTCCGCCGGGAGGCGCACAACATCCGCCGCTTCCGCAGCGTGCTCGAGGACGTCGAACGACTGACGATCCCCGCGGTGATCGAGACGCACAGCACGTCGCGTGTGATCACCATCGAACGCGCCCACGGTGAGCGGCTCAACAACTACGTGCACGCGCACCCCGAGGCGGCCAACGCGCTGGCGCGACGCGTCCTGCACCTGTTCCTGCGACAGGTCTTCCGCGAGGGCATGTTCCACGCCGACCCGCACCCCGGCAACTTCCTCGTCAACGACGCGGGCATGCTGTTCCTCTACGACTTCGGCATGGTCGGCGAGGTCGACGCGTCCGAGCGCGAGACGATGATCGACCTGCTGCGCGCCACGGTGCAGGGCGACAGCCGCACCGCCGCCGAGGCGTACCTCGACCTCGGCTACGTCGGGCCCGGCGCGGATCGCCAGGCCGTGCGCGACGAGATCTCCATCTTCCTGCGTGACCTGCGCGAACAGCCGGTCTCGGAGCTGTCGGTCGGCCGGACGCTCGAGTCGCTGCTGCGCCTGGGCAGTCGGCACGGCGTGCGCAACCCCGGGTCGCTGCTGCTGCTCGCCCGTGCGTTCATCACGCTCGAAGCGGTGATCCGTCAGCTCGACCCGGAACTGAACATCCTCGAGGTCTTCGGCGAAGAGCTGCCGGGGCTCACGCGCAAGCGGTTCTCCGCGTCGCAGATGGCGGCCGACGCCGTCGACATGGCCCGCAACATCGACCGCCTCGTGCGACAGGCGCCGCACGACCTGCGTCGCGTGCTCCGCCGTCTCAACGAGGGCGACCTCGGCGCCGTGCAGGTTCGTGAGCATCCGTCCGTTTCCGGGGAACGCGAGCGCGCCGTGCGGCTGATCATCCGCACGATCGGCTCGGGGTTCCTCACGATCGCGGGCGCGGTGATGATCGTCGGCGCGGAGCTGTCGATCACCGACTGGCGGCTGCTGCTCGGCGTGGCGCTGCTGGGCGTGGGCCTGATGGGCATGGCCGCGACGGGCGTGCTCGAGAAGCTGAAGTGGTGACCACGCTCGTCAGCGCGCCCCGCTATTCTTTATTGAACGCATGCCCGGCATCGACCGCAACGCGAATGATGTGACAGTTGCGGCTGCGCCAGTGGAGGAAGAACACGGCAGACTTGTCGAGGTTCTCCGGCTTGATCGTTCGCTCGATCGGCTTGCCGCCGGCGCGTGTCAGCGTCAGCTTGTCACCGGCGCGACGCAGCGTGCCCTTGTAGTGGAATTTGAAATACTTGTTGTTGATGCTGAACTGTTCACCGCACGCTTTGATGTAGACCTGGCCGGTGTTCGAGTACTTCGCCTGGTCCCAGCTGACGTCGATCTCGACCGTGAAGTCGCCCGTCATCGTAAACGCGCTGCGGAGGAAGTTGTCGGGCCCGCGTGCGGCGTGTGCGCCGTCGGCCTTGTAGGTGACATCGCCCTTGATCTGCCACTGCCGCTTCGTGGCTTCGACGTTGTCGAACGCGAAGACCTGTTTCAGCGGCGTCAGACTCGCGGGCGGCGCCGTGGTATCGGGCGCGTCCGCGTCGGGCTCGACATCGGGCGGCTCGGCCTCAGCGATTGACGGCGGCTCGGCGTCATCGCCGGTCCCCACCACATACCACGTGAGCGCGCCGCCGAGCAGGAGCAACACCGCGATCACCGCAAACACGATCCGCGCCTTGCTACGACCCGCGCCCCGCGCGTCCTGGGCGACCGCTTCGCTTGGCGATTCAATCACCGTCGGTTGGGCTGGCGTGGTCGGCTCCGACAGACCGTCCAGAACCAGGGGCTCAGACGGTACCGACGCAGCAGGTGGCGGCGGCGGCGGTGGCGCCTGCGACGAACCCGGCGCGGTCGACGCGGGCTTGGGTGGCGCGAGCGCGGCGACGAAATCGGGCACGCGTGCGAAGCGTTTGTCGGGTTCGTAGCCGAGCGCGCCGTCGATAGCATCGACGATGGGCAGCGAGACCTTCGCCAGCAGCATGGGGTTGCGACGGTAGACCGATGCGGTGTGGCCGCTGACGATGTGGCAGAGCAACGCGCCGAGCTGGTAGACGTCGACACGGCGCGGGTCCATGTCGATCCGGGCCGCGGCGAGTTCGTGACGAGCCTTGTCGATTTCGAGCGGGATGAGCAGCGGCGGCTCGGCGTCGAGCTCCGGCGGGCAGGAATCGGCGTCCGGCAGGCCGCCGCCGAACTCCCGTGGCGGGGCCGGCATACCGAGCGAGGCCTCCCCCGAGGCGTCCAGGCCGACCGATCGCACGCTGATGGCGCGGTGCGTGCGGCCCGAGCAGTGCAGGTCGTAAACCCCGATCGCCAGTGACCGCATGATTTCGACCGCTTGGGATTCGGGTAGCAGCCCCATCTCGCCGACAAGATCGACCAGTTTGCGGGGCCCGCGGTGTTGAGGTGACGGTCCTTGCATGCCTGTCCAATTATAGTTCCGCCCCGCCGACCCCACAGCGGCTCGACGCGCTTGGAAGGCGTCTGCGCATTCGATATGATTCGATAAGGAGTTCACCGACGACCTGATGTGTCGGTCCAGTCGACTAAGGGGTGCATCGTGAGCGCGACCGAAGACCCGATTCTGCTGCAGCTGTCCGCGGCCATCGAGACCGCCATCCGTGGCAAGCTCGACCGGGCGGTGAAGCTGCTCGACCGCATGGACCCCAAGACCATGGAGGGCGAGCCGCGCGAGATCTTTCAGAAGCTGACACTGCGCGTCGACACGATGGCGGCGCAGATCGACGCGTCGGTGAAGAAGCGCGACGAGGAGATCGCCAAGGAACAGGCGGAGATGAACGAGATCCGCGACCGGCTCGTGGAACTCCGCAAGGCGCACATCCGCGCCCAGCGGCGCGCCGCGGAGGAAGCGGCGCGTGAGGCGGCCGCGACCGAGGAACTGGCCCGCAAGGCCGCCGCGCCGCCGAAGCCCGCGACGCCCGCGCCGCCGCCGCCGAGCGAGCCGGCCAAGGTCGACGAAGAGCCCGCAAAAGCCGAGACGCCTTCGCCTCCGCCCGGTTCACCGCCTCCGCCGCCCGCCCCACCGAAACCCGCCGCGCCTGCGCCGGCCACACCCGCCGCGACAAAGCCGGACGCCCCCAGGGGGCACGCGCTGAGCGTGCCGCTGGGCGCCGGCTCATCCGACAGCGCAGTGGAGGTTGTGCGTGCCTGGCTCGTCGACAAACAGGTGTCACTCTCGACAAACGGCGACGCGCTCAAGGACCCTGCCCAGGTCGCCAGGCTGCTGACCGAGATCACCCGCGCCGCGGCGCGGACCCAAGCGACCGCCGACCAGGTCAAGACGCTCCACGAGATCGTCGGCCGGTTCAACGTCGCCATCGCCGACGTCACCCGCTCACACGGCGGCGCCTGAGCGTCAGACCAGCGACCTTAGGCTTATGGATCCCACGCTCGCATGCGTACGCCGGAGGCGATCCCGGCGCAAACAAAAACCCCTGCTCTCACAGGGGTTCTCGTCAATGCCGACGGCTGGATTTGAACCAGCGACCTTAGGCTTATGAATCCCACGCTCTAACCAACTGAGCTACGTCGGCAGTATCAGCCAGCACTCGATCATAGGCTGAGGCGGAACATTCTGACAACCTATCGACGAATGATCAAGGGCCGCGTCAATCGAGCGGGTTGATCACCAATCCCGTCGCGAGCTTGGGGAAGAAAAACGTCGACTTCGGCGGCATGACATCGCCGGCCAGCGACACCTCGCAGACGCTGCGCAGCGGCGTGGCCTGCATGATCACGCCGACGCGATCGGGCTCGTCGTGGCTCAGCCGCACCAGCTCCGACAGCTCGTGCGGATACTTGTACGTGATCGCGTCGCCGCCGAAGTTCGGGCGGAGCAGTTCGTCGACGAACAGGTGATGGAACACCGCCACGTCGAGCGTGCGCCACACCGCGGGACGCTCGGGCATCAGGTCCGCGAGCGGGTCCTCGGCGGGCGTCGATACGGCGTAGGTCTTGCCGGTCGTCGGGTTGTACACGCCGAACGCGTGGTGACCATAACGCGGCAGATCGTCGCCCATCTGCGGTGTGCCGTCGGCGCCGTGATCGGTCAACTGGATCGTGAACCGTCCGTCGGCCTTGATGATCTCGATCAGCTTCGCGATGTCGAAGCCGCTGACGCCGCACAGCACGCGATGTGTAGGCAGCACGAGCAGGCCGGGATCGTCAATCGGCACGAGCACGAACAGGCATCCCGCGGCCGCGGCCGACTCGGGGTGCGCCTCGTGGTAGTTCAACGCGGTGGTGTAGCGGTGATGCCCGTCGGCGATGAACACATCGGCGGTCGCCATCGCGGCGCGGACGGCGTCGACGTCGGCGGGGTCGTCGACGATCCACACGCGGTGGTCGACGCGGTCGTTGGCGGTCACGCCGTGGAAGTCGGGCTCGCGTGCGTCGAAGTGCTTGTTGAGCACGGCCGCGACCGCGTTGCCCTTGTCGTCGTACACGCCGAAGATCGGCGACAGCTGCGCCGCGGTGGCGGTCATCAGCTTGAAGCGATCGTCGGTACCGGCCTTGATCGTCTTCTCGTGGCGATGGATACCGCCGCCGGGCCTGCCGAACTGCTCGACGGTCAACGCCGCGAACATCCCGCGCCGCGCGTAGCTCTCGTCGCCGACGTTGTAGACCTGCTCGTAGGCGTACACCGCGGGACGCTCGTCCTGCACCAGCACGTTCTGCTCGCGCCACGCACGATACAACTCACCGGCGTCGGCGTACGCGGCGTCGGGACCGACGGTCTTCGGCGGCGTGACCGGCAGATCGATCGCCACGATGTTGTGCGCGTCGACGTCGAGCAGCTTGCGCTTGGGCCCTTCGTCGAGCACATCGTACGGCGGCGCGATGCGCGAACTGATGTCGTGGTTCGCGGAGTCAGTCGGAAAACGGATGGCACGGATCGGCTGAAGCTCGGGCATAAAATCACGCGAATTCTTCGAGGTAATGCGGCAAAACACGTTCAACGGGTCGGCCAGAATAACCGGGATGACCCACGTGTCCAAACAGCGTGCGCCCGGCCTGTCGGTCGCCTTCAGCCCCGACCGCCGATTACGTATATCCACAGATCAAATGGGGGAGTTCAACCCATGTACTCAAGTAAACGCGCTGCTAACATAAGTTCACGCTGGTGAGAAATGAGTACAGCGGGAGAGATGAGTGTCGCAGAGAGTGGAGAAGGATCACGGCTGGCCGTTTGGCCAGTCGGTCATCCCGCAAAATGAGACCCCGAGACGCCTGGGCCGTAGTGGGTGAGTTCGCCCCGTAATCTACGGCTCAGGTTTTTGACCCCAAGACCCCGCGCCGCGGTCGGGTGTATGTGCCCCGAGTAGTTCGCGGCCGGAGTTTTTTATACGCATCCAAGAGACCCCGAGACCCCCGGGTTGCGGTCGAGTGAGTTAGCCTCGAGTAGTCCGCGGCCCGGGGCATTTTATTGCTATCTACCCGGGGCGCAGGATTCGTCGACGCGTCGCGCTACTCCGCCGGCAGAGGCGTCGGCGGATCCATCGGCTCCGATTCGGTGTTCCAGCGCTGACGCCACAGGTCCTGCAGGTCCACGCGCCGGCCGCCGCCGTCGGCGAAGGCGATGTTGATCGCCATCTTGTGTCGGTCGATGCACACGCGGCCCGCCGCGGAGTTCCATCCCTGAAGTGTCGGCGGCACCGCGCTCCACGAACCCGAGCGGTTCTGGAACCACGTATCCACCCAGACGCCGTCAGCGAACATCGGCACCTCGTACGCGGCCTTGATCGAGCTCAGTTGCTTCCAGTGACGGTGGTCATCGATGCCGTTGGTCAACGGCGACAAGCTGATGTCATAATTGCGACCGCCGTGCATCCACGCGTTCCACGTGTAGCTGCCGACGTGCTTGCCCAGGAATCCACCGGCTCCGGTCTCCTTGCCCCAGGCCGCGTTCACGGAACCCCACACCGAGGTCGAGTCCGGCGCGCCCGTGGTGTAGTTCCATCGCCCCTCCGGGTTGACCGGCGCCGACGGACAGACACGCACCGCGTCTTCGTAGCCGTGGTACTTCTCCAGCAGCGTCATCCAGAAATTGGCGTAGGTCAGCCCGCCCGAACTCACGCCGCCCTTCTTGAAATAGGGAAACATGCGGCCGTTGTACTCGTTGGCGTACATGTGGACCGTGTGACCAAGCTCGTGCAACTGCGCGAGGCACACCGTCGCCTTCGCGGACTCGCGAGCGTTCTTGAGTGAGGGAAGCAGGATAGCGATCAGCAGCGCGATGATGGAAACCACCACCAGCAGCTCGATCAGCGTAAAGCCAGCACGTCGTGCGCCCTTTGCCATGTGGATTACCTGTGCTCCAGAGGTAGCGTGTTTGGGAGAGGATTGTGCCCAGAGCCATAATATCGACTGCGATGCGCGAACCCAAGCATTTTTCGGCGTGCGAGACGAATCGTAGGAAGGCTATAAAAACAGCGGCGGGCCGCAGGAAGATTTCCAGACGACCCGCCGCGTTCCGGGGGTGAAATTATTATGCCCAACTGTTAGCAGATTGCAAGGGCAATGGCGATATTTTTTTGTAAACCACACATTTGTAGACACTTACTGTACGGCCAGACCGCCTGGCCAATCGATCCATTTGACGCAAACCTTGGATTCAATTCCGGGTTTTATGTTGCCTCTCGCAGCCCTTCATTGTCGGCGGGGCCGTTTGGCAAGCCCCGGTGCAAATGGTAAATAGGTGGCCCAACCTCGCCAATATTCAGACAACTGGAGCCTCGACATGTTTGTTCATTCTGTACACTTCTGGCTCAAACCCGACCTCAGCGACGACGACAAGCGGCAGTTCCTCGACGGCGCACGCTCGCTGCTGACCTGCCCCACGGTCAAGAAGGGCTTCCTCGGCGTCCCGGCCGACACCGACCGCCCCATCATCGAACGCTCGCACAGCTACACGCTGATCGCCGCCTTCGACGACAAGGCCGGTCACGATGCTTACCAGGTGCACCCCATCCACGACAAGTTCCGCGAAGAGTGTGAGAAGTGCTGGAACCGCGTGCTGATCTTCGACTCGGTCGACGACGGCGTCTAGTCGACGTCCGACATCAGCCGACACACGAGTCAATTTCCGTCCGGCTTGATCGAAAGCGCCTCGACGATCTCGCGCGGCTGTTCTAGCTTGCGAGCAAGGTCCGCCGGAGTCTCGCCATTCGCGTCGGCCTGATTATTGGAAAGGCCCGACTGCAGAAGCCGTTCAATATTCGCTCGACGAATGGCCGTGGGGCTGTCGGCGCCACCTCAATCGATCTTAATCGGCCCACGGTTTTCACGTCCCGGCATGGTCCGCACCGCGTCGATCGGTGGCAGAGCGGCGTAGTGCAACAGCGTCCGCTGGTGCGGTCCCTGTTTCACCGTCAAGTCAATCCTTTGCTTGATAACCCAACTCAACACCTGCCGACTGTTGCAGCGTACAGCCAGTCGGGCGATGCCGAGCAATCCCTCTGCGTCCGGTCCCAGATGCGACGGATCGCCGTCGGGGTCCCGCGCCGTCAGGTCCGGCAGCATCGGTTGGCCGTCGTACCGGGCGCCGTGCTGCATCAGGTAGGGAACCAGCACCCAGTAATCGGTCATCACGGCGAGTTCCAGCGCGCTCAGCCCGTTGGGGTGCACAGAATCGGTCCGGGCTCCGAACTTCAACAGCGCCGTCACGCCGGGCCCGCACGGTTGCCGAATCGCATTTCCCAGCGGCGTATACCGCAGGGGAAGTTCGATGTCGGCGCCGTGATCCAACAGCCATTTGATGCGTGTTTCGTTGCCTTGCTTGCCTGCCAGACAGACCATGTCGTTGAACAGGCGGCCATGGTCATAGTGCAAGTCGACGATGTGACCAAGGAGGAACTCGGCGATGTCGTAGCGCTCATTCACCAGCGCCTGGCCGATCATCGTGTCGCTTGTCTTCATCGCGTCGGCGTTGTCCGGCGACAGGTACGCGGGCACACCCGCGCGAACCAGCAACTCGACGAGTTCTCTGCCCCCGCGATTCACCGCCATCGCCGCGGCGCGACAGACGCTCAAGTCTTCGACCGACGCGCCCGAGTCGAGCAGCGTACGGACCATGTCGATGTTGCCGCGAGTGATCGCGCACGCAAGCAGACGCGGGTGTGTGTGGTCCGACGCGTTGAGATCCTGGGCACAGTCGGCACTCGCGAGCAGGCGGCGAAAGCCCCGAGTGTCGCCCGCGTCAATCGCGGCGAGCAGCCGCTTGTAGCCGTCCAGCCATTCGTCACCGAGTGTCGGCGGCGCATCGACGGTGGGCGTAGTGGCCTTGCGTGACGTCGTTGCGCTGCGTGCCCTCTCGATGTCGCGCCGCTTGGCCTCTTCCAATGCGGCGCGCGATGCGGCAAGCTTCGCGGCTCGCTCTCGCGCTTGCGCCGCACTGCGTTGGCGTTGCGCCGCGTCATACGCCCGCATCAGATCGCGCTGCAACTTCCACTGCGCACCCAGGCGTTCCGCCGGTCCGGAACGCTCATCCCCGAGCAGTTCGAGTTTGTACAACTCAAGCAGGGTCGACTTCCATCGCTCGATTTCTTTACCGCGTTCGGCTTGCAGATCCGCGTCACCTGCGCGGTCGACGTCGCGGTCGAGCGACAAGATCGCCTCCCACGCATCGGCGACGGGCCCCGGCATCGGCTTGCCATTCAACGCCTTAGTCCGCGTGAAGACCTGCGCCAGAGCACGCGGATAATCGCGTGCGCCGACGACCTCCACGGCGGTACGCAACGACGGCGAGTCATTGGGCAACGTCGCAAGCGTCTGCGCAAATCGATCGGCAAGGCGCCGTACCCACGGCGCGTCATGGCACTGCCTGTCGAACCAGAATCTGGCCGTGCGGACGTCCGTGTCGGGCAGATCGTCGCGCCCCTGCGCCAACATCTCCAACGTTGCAAAGGCGTGCACCTCGGACAGCACGATGCGCAGCCGCGGCTCCGACTTCGCAAGGCTCTCCAGCCGCGTCGCCACGTCCGCGTCAAGCCGCCGGCCGATCACGCCCGCGTGGATCAGATCACACGCCTCGTCGCGCTGTAGCCCGTCCTCGCGCAGTTTGAAGAGCGCTTGGGTGTCGCTGAAATCGCTGAGGAGCGCAAGCGTCGCCGCCGCTTCGGTGCGTATCGCCTGCGCCTGCGAAACGACGAGTTTCTCCAGCCGGCTGTCGACATAGGAGCTATAGCGTGCCGCGATCGTCTCGTCGGAGAGTGACAGCACGTGTCGCACGTAGTCGACCCAGCCCTTCTCGACACGCGGATAGCACGCCCGCATCAGCGCCATGACCGGGCGCGCGTTCTGGACCGCGTCGGGGTATCGGATCGCGTCGCGCAGAAAGAGCACCGCGTCGCCTTCGGTCGCGTCGTCGACCGGATGCGACACGACGGCGACGTAGATCGGCACGTCGGGGTCACGCGCCGCGACCACCGCCACGTGCCGCCACGCCCCGGCCGGCTGCCGTTCGCCGCGACTCACGTGTTCGCCGTGACTCTGACGCACCCACATCAGGTGGGGGTCCACGATCTGGCCCGGCGGCCGAAGCTCGGACGCGTGCACCGGACCGGTGCCCTGCCAGACGAACACCCAGCGATAAGGTTTGGCCTTGATCTCGAACAGCGGGTCGTTCAGCTTGGTCAGGCGTGTCTGGCTAATCTCGAGGTCGGCGCGATGCGTGCTCTTGTTGAACGCGACGAACGACACGCCGTTGACGCTCAGCGTGTCGCGGCCCGATCCCCGTGGGGGCTTGAACGTGAGCTGCGGCTCGCGGTTCAACGCGAACCACACGGCCACGCACACGCCGACGATCGCTGCGATCGACCCGGCGATGAGCCACACGGGTCGCCTGGGTGGCGCGGGCGCGGGGGTCTCGCTACGAGCCGCAGGGCGCTCGTCGATCGGTCGGGCGCGCGGCGGCGTTACCGACGCGGGCGGCGCGGGCGGGTCGACGAGAGGCGGCGGAGAGCTGGCTGGTAGCGGTGGTGTAGCCAGCGTGCGCGGCTCGTCCGGCGTGGGCTCGATGTCAAAGATGCCCGGCTTGGGCGCGGTCGGTGACGTGGGCGGTGGCGGCGGTGGCGGTGGCGTATACGCCGACATCGGTGACGACGCAGCCCCCGCCGACGTCGGCAGCGGAGGCGGTCCGGCAGGCCGGCCGGGATCCGCAAAACCAGCGGGTTCGGTTTGATCGTGCGAATCGGCCGTCGGAAGCGGCGGCAACGCCATCGGCGCCGCGGCGGTCATGTCGCCGGGCATGCCGTACGCGCTGGCGTCGGAGGCGAGGTCCGCCGACAGATCGAGCGGCGTGTAGCCCTGCGCCACACCGCCCTGCGGCGGGTCCGCGGGTGGCGCCGCCGGTGTAGCGGGTATCTCGATCGACGCCCCGCACTTCTTACACATGCCGCGCTGCGCATAGTCCGCCACGGGCACACGAAAGCGTGCCTGGCAGTTGCTGCAACAGATCACTTCGGTCGGCCGATCTGCCATTCAAACCTCCGGAACCGCGGGACGCGACCCTTAGTTTCAGGCCCCGAGCCGTGCCGTGTCAACCCGCAGCCCCAAACGCGAGCGGCGCTGCAACCACCCGACCCCGCCGGTGGTAAGTACGGTGATGTCCCGGCGGTCGCGGTCACAGGGTGCGCGCCGTATGGGGCCGACTGACAAGGAGATGGACATGCGAATCGACCGTCACCGGGGCGGCGTGGCCTGGGCCGCGTGCCTGACCTTCGCCGCGATCCTCGCCACGCTCGCGACCACCTCGACCGCTCACGCCGAGGAAACCAAGCGGACCCCCATCACGCGTCTGCTGCCGGAGGACACGCTGTTCGTAGTGATGTGCCGCGACGTGCCGGCCCTGCGTGAGAACTGGAAGAAGCACCCGCTGGCGCAGATCTGGGACGATCCGCAGATCGAACGATTCACCGCGCCCGGTCGACGCACGCTCGAGGCCGAGGTGTTCAACAGCCCGCAGTTCCGCGAGCTGGGCCTCAAGCCCGAGGAACTGATCGAACTGCCGAAGGGGCAGATGGCGATCGCCCTGCTGCGTCCGCCCGCTCCGGAGGACGCCGACGCCAACCTGTCGCAGCGTGCGATCCGCGAGAAGCGTCGGCCGCGATTCGTCGCGATCATGGACGTCGGCACGGACGGCGCCAAGGTCGAGCAGATCATGAAGTGGGGACTCGACCGCGCCCGCGAGGACGCGCCGATCGACGTGAAGCTCGAGACCCGCACCGAAGAGCACAGCGGCATCACCATGCACCTCATGGACCGCACCGGCACAGACGGCCTGAAGCACACGCTCGGCTGGGCGATGGTCAACAACTGGATGGTCTACGCCGACCCCGTCGAGCGCCTCGCCGAGACCATCGACCGCGTGCGCGGCGACGAGTCGCTGAAGGACAAGCCGACGCTCGACGACACGAAGAACTACAAGGGCGTGCGCGTCCGCATCGCCAAGGCCGACATGGCGATGTACCTCGACCTCGAGCAGATCGTGCACACGGTGGTCAACACGCTGGAGTCGCGCATCCAGCTCTCGGCCGGCAAGGACAGCCCCGCGCTGGCCACGCTGCACTCGACGGTCAAGGCGCTGGCGTTGGAGCGCACGCGCGGCGCTTACGCCGGGCTGTTCATCCACGAGGACTACACGGACCTCGACGCGGGGTTCTACTTCGACGAGGTCAAGGGGCTGATGGAGCTGATCGTCGGCGCGTTCGGCGACAAGCCGGTGACACTGCCGGCGTGGATCCCGCCGGACGTGGCGCAGGCCGAGGCGTCGACCTTCGGCATCTCGCGCGGCTGGTCGAGCCTCAAGAACATCGTCGGCGAGGCCAACCCGCTCGCCGCGGCGATGATGAACCAGCAGATCGCCACCGCGGGCGCCAAGGGCGGCGTCAACCTCGACCAGGACATCCTCTCGAACTTCGGCTCGCACGTCGTGCACATGCGTGACTTCCAGACGCCCGAGCCCGGCCGCAAAGAGTCCGTCGACAAGATGGACGACATGTGGGTGATCAAGGTCGAGAACCCCGCGGGCTTCGAGGACGCGCTGATGGGCATGATCGACGCCGACCCGCGGCAGGAAGGCAAGTGGGAGCCGGTCACGCACAACGGCACGACGATCAACACGCGCAAGATGGGGCGCGACGGCAACCGCGGGGCGCTGAGCTACACGATGAAGGGCGGCTACGCGCTGATGTCGACCGGCTCGACGGAACTGATGAACCGCGTGATCGACCGCTGGGAGGAACCGAACGGCGGGCTGTGGGATCGCCCGGACCTCAAGAAGGCGCTGGCGGGTCTGCCGCCGGACGCGGTGTACACCGGGTTCACCGACGTGGCGAGCGTGCTGTCGGGCCTCGTCGAGATGCTGGCGTTCCTGCCGGACGAGGCCGCGGGACGCGTCGCGCAGGTGATCGACATCCGCATGATGCCGAACCCGAAGGTCTTCGAGGACGCGTTCGGCCCGTCGATCAACGCGTTGTACATCTACGACGGCTCGATGCACTTCAAGAGCCGCCAGATCCACGCGAAGGGCAAGCTGCTCAAGCCCGCCGCGGGCGCGACGCCGGCGTCGAACTGATCGGTTGCGTCAACACGCGATGACCCTCGCACTCACACCCAAGCCCACGGGTTCCGCCCCGTGGGTCTCTTGTGCGCCTCACGCCACACCCGCGTATCGCCGCAACGCCTCGACGTCGCGCGCCTGCACCATCCCGCGCAGCGCCTCGCTGAAAGCCCACGGCGTGGGCGCGTCGATCACGTCGACGTCGATCCCCAACGCGTCGACGATCGCGCTCGCCAGTTCGTCGACGCCCTCGCCACGCAGCGCCGACACGCGGACGACGCCCGGGTCGCGCACCGCCGCGGCTGAGGCGTCGTCGGCGGACAGCAGGTCTGCCTTGTTGATGACGTAAACGTCGGGCCGACGCGGCAACGCGTGCGCCGCCGGGTGAGACGTCGCGGGGTCGCGCACGCTGATCAGCACGTCGGCGTCGGTGATCACACGGCGAGCCAGGTCGATCGCGCGTTGCTCGATCGCGTCCGCCTCATGGACGCCGCGCAGGCCCGGCGTGTCGATCCAGCGTACGGCCAGCTCGCCGATCGGCGTCGGCAGCTCCGCCAGCCCCGCGACCCAGTCGCGCGTCGTGCCCGGCAGATCCGCCGTGATGCTCGACGCACGCCCCATCACCCAGTTGCTCAGCGTGCTCTTGCCGACGTTCGCCATGCCCACCAGCACGACGGTCGGCGGCGTGACGAGGCGGTCGAGCGCGTTGCTGTGTCGCATCACCGCGTCGACATCAAGGTCACCGGCGAGCGCGTCGGCCCAACACCGCGGCTGCGCGAGCAGACGATCGATCGCCGCGGGGCTCGCCGCACGCGCCAGCGTCGCGAGCATGTCGGCCTCCAGGTCGCTCGACGCCTCGGGGTACACGTCGCGCGGCGACGCGTCCGGCTCCGCCACCGCGCCCAGCTCGCGCAGCTTCTCCGCCAGCCGCTGCACCACGCGCACCCCGCCGTGCGGCATCAGCTGCACCCAGTCGTCACGCAGCCCGACCACCAGCCCCTCGTCGATGCCCGCCATGTCGACCAGGCGCGAGCGCACCGTCGGACGATCGCCCGTCAGCGCCTCGACGAGGTCACCGACGGCCGTCGCCGCGCCGTGCAGTTGCACGATGGCGATCGCGCCCGGCGTGATCGCGGTGGTGATGTTGAAACGGACCTGCGACATGCGTGCGATTGTACGGCTTCGCCCCGCGCAACTCACAAACGCCGCGGGCGCATCGGCCCCGCGCCCGGCCAGGTGAACAGCGTCAGCGCGAACGCGATCACCGCCACGAACCCGTGCGGCAGCGCCCGACCCGCCAGCAGCGCCGCGACCGATCCGGCCAGGCCCACACTCTCCAGCATCGCCCAGACGATCACGTTGCCGAACAGGAACGCGCCCGGCCGAATCACCTCGCCGACCCACCCGCGTTTGAACACCTCGCCGCGCGCCCACAGCGCGATCGGCACGCCGATCAGCAGCAGCCCCCCGCCGAACAACGCCAGCGGACCGGCCGCCGCGCGCATCGATTCGTCCACGTCGACCGCCACGTCGCTGTACCCCACAACGATGACGACCACGAGCATCGCCAGCTGCGCCAGCGTCATGCCCATCCACAAGACCCACGACGCACGCAGTGCCGCGTTGATCGCCGCGACGCGATCGTTGGCGGTCTGCTCGGATTGCGAAGGTTCGTCGCTCACTTCTCTTGGATCGGTCCCGTCGCGTACTGATCGCGCTTGGGGTAGAGCGGTTTGCCCGTGGGAAACTGCAGCAGCAGCGCGACATACGCGATCGCCGCGGGCCAGAGGTTCGGCAGCATGTCGTGCGTCAGAAACGCCGCGACGAGCGAAAAAAACGCTGGCCCCTCGCAGCATGCCCACCCGATGATGCACCCGGAGTTGTACTGCTGAATCGGCACGACGCCGTTGATCTCCGCGCGTTTGAAGATCACCGTCCGCACCACCAGCCCCGTCGGCGCCACGACCGCGACCATCGCGATGGCCATGAAGACCATCAGGTCCAGGCCGAGGATCTCCGTCGGCTCGCGCGTCGCGGCGACGCCCGTCGCGGGCGGCTCGGGGCTGCTGACCACGAAGACCATGATCAGCGCGAAGAACGTCAGGCCCATCACCAGCCCGAACCAGATGACCCGTATCGTCATCAGGCCCTGCTTCAGTTTCGTCGGCGTGGCCTCATCCATGCGTTACTCCGAGGATTCGAGCAGGTGGCGGTGCGTCGCGGCGATGCCCAGCAGCAGCAGCTCGGGCACGATCGCCTCGACGAGGTCGTAGTCCTTGAACAGCGTCTCGGCGTCGCCGCCGGTCGCGATCACCTTGGGGTACGCCTGGTAGGTCTCGGCGTATTTCTCGACGAGCTCGCGCACGGCGCCGCGCACGCCGTGGAACGCGCCGGTACGCATCGCCTGCACGGTGTTGTGGCCGATCGTGTCGTCGGGCTTATCGAACTTCACCTCCGGCAGCTGGGCCGTGCGATCGTGCAACGCGTCGAGCATGAGCTGAGCGCCGGGCAGGATCGCCCCGCCGTGGAAGGTGCCCGCGCCATCGACGAAGTCGACCGTCACGGCCGTGCCCGCGTCGATCACAGCACACGCGACCTTGGCGCGATCGAACGCGCCCGCGGCGCACAGCAGCCGGTCCTCGCCGACGATCGCCTCGCGGTCGAGCTGCCGCCCGATCGCCACCGGCACGTCCGACTCGATCCGCACCACCGGCACGCGCAGCGTCTCGATGACGATCTCGCCGACCCGCTCGCTCACCCGGGGATTGACCGACGCGAGATACACCGCCGCGTCACCGCCGCGCTCCACGCCCGGCCAGAGCTCCTGCAGGATCGCCGGCAGCGTCTCCAGCGCGTCGTTGCCGACGTGCTGCATGCCCGCCAGCTTGTCATCGATAAACGCGCCGACCTGCGTCCGCGTGTTGCCCACACTGATAGCCAACAGATTCACACTCATGACGGGGAGTATAAACGACGCGGCCCGCATGGACACGCGAGCCGAGAATGACCAATGACCAAGCACCAATGCCCAACCGGGCTACAAACCATCCTCAACGCAATTCGCGGAGCCGATCCTGCAGATACCCGAGAAATCGGTCGATCTCACCGGAGATGCTGCTGCCGCCGGGTAGGACCCGTAAGTCTCGCCGCTCGCGCTCGGTGAACGTGACGATCTGCATCAATGCGTCGAATGAATCGAAGTCCTTCCGCTTCAACAGACGCTCAACCCGATCACGCGCGGCGTCATATGCATGCGCATGTATCAGGCTCATCACAACCAAGGCGCCATGCTGCGCAATCAGGTCGGGGAAGCGACCGTAGACTTCGGCGTATCGCTCAAGGCCGCGATACGCCCGTGTCGACCCTACTGAGTAAAGCTCCACTTCGGCCCGGATGAGGATCATGCGTCCCCGCCAGTAGAGGTCTTCACCTTCGAGTCCCCCTGTGTCAGTTGCTTCGAGTTCGCGATCAACCGCTACGTACAGACGCCCAAGACGCTGCGTCTCGTTTTCAACTGTTGCGTGGCGCCACTCGGAGTAGAGACGTGTGATGCGCAGTCTCGCTTCGCACCGTGCGCAATCGACATCCGGCTGAACGGACGCGCACCCGACGAACAACGCCGCAATCATGCACGCCACGATCGATCTACCGACGTGCCCCACTGCCTGGACCGAAGACCGATACCGTGCCAACACGCTGCTGGCGCTGTTGGTCATTGGTGCTTGGTCATTGGTCATTTTCCCTTACGGCGCTTCGACGGTGACCGAGATGCTGATCACCGGCTGCGTGTTGCTCAGCGGGTTGTCGCGCGAGGGGATCTGCTGCTGGAGGATCGCCTGGTAGTCGGGCGCGAGCGAGGGCCACGGGGCGTAGCCGGTGTCGCGGGGCTTGGACGCGTCGCGCGGGACGCTGCCTGCGGCGAGCGTCGGGCGGGCCTTGAAGTACACATCGGCGTGAAAAACGTCGGTCGCGATCGTGTTGATCGCCGCGTCGAGCTGCTCGACGCCGAGCATCATCGGGTACGTCACCGGCGGCTTGGCGGTCTCGTCGACGGGCTGATCGCCGGCCGAGAGGTCCTTGAGCATGCGGAGCGTGCGCTTCGTGTCGCGGCTGGCGATGTGCAGCTCGACCTCACCGGAGCGGCCGGGGTTGTCACGCAGGAACTTGACGATCGCGGCGATGTCCTGCACGGTGCGGCGCTCGTCCGGTGTTGTCGGTGCGCCGTTGTCACCGGCCGCAGGCTTGGTGAGCTTGGTGCCGCCCTGCTCGAGCAGTCGCTTGAGCTCGGCGGAGGGCGCGTCGGCCGCGTAGACCGTGGTGGTCGCCGGCTTAACGGGCGTGTTGGCCGTGTCGGGCTTGGGCGGATTGCGCCGGGCCGCGTCGGCCGCGTCGGCCAGCGTCTGTTTCGAGTCGACGCCCGTGTTCGCGGGATCGGTCACGCTGGGCGTGGTTTCGGCGATCGCCGGGGGCGTGGTCACGCGCTGGTCGCGGCTGTTGTCGTCGGCGTACGGCAGCGTGCCGTCCGGGTTGCGCTGCGCGACTGCGGAGTCGGGTCCGCCGGACGTCGCCGGCTGGCCACCGGCCCCGCCGCCCAGCGCGCCGGGGTCCGTCACGAGTGTGTTGTCCGCCACGTCGCGGCTGCCGGGCTTGGCCTTGTTGGGGTTGGGCATGGAGATGAGGAACAGCGTCAGCAGGATGACGATGCTCGCCGCGACAGCCAGGCCGCCCATCCAGCCGGGCATGACGTAGACCGGCTCGCCATCGAGCTCCGCCGCGCTTTCGCCCGGCGTGTCGCTCGCGGCGCCGCCCGATGCGGCCGACGCCATCGCCTCCATCGCCGCGACGCGGTTCAGCTCGCGATCGACCTCGTCGACGACGCGCTGCGGCATCGCCGGCACCGGCAGCACACGCACGCCGTTGCGATCGTCGACCATCTGCTGCAACAGCTCCGCGAGTTGCGGGTCCTTGTTCAGCCAACGCTGGACGTACTGTCGCTCGGCGTCGTTCAGCTCGCCTTCGACGTAGCCCAGAAGCAATGTTTCGTCATATCCTTCAACCATCGGAAACCTCCGATTTCAGCACCATGCGGCCTTCCATAATCTGCCGCAGGGCCAATCGCGCCCGGAACAAGCGACTCTTCACGGTGCCCAGCGGGACGTTCAGCACATCGGCGATCTGCTGATAATCCATTTCCTCCAAGTCTCTTAGGAGGATGACGCTCCGCAGCTGGGTATCCAGGGCATCCAATGCCCGCATCAGCTGCTGCACCTGCTCATCTTGTTCGACGCTCTCGGCGGGTCCGGGTTCCCGTTCGGAAACCATCTTTGCTTTGAGGGGGGTGGCCGTGTCATCGCCGCCGTAGGTGCTTTCGAGGCTCAGGGCCGAGCGGACGCGGCTGCGGCGGAGGTGACTGATCGCGGCGTTCATGGCGATGCGGAACAGCCACGTGCTGAAGCGGCTGCCCTGTCGGAAACCGCCGAGATGCTGGATCGCGCGGACGAGCACGTCCTGCGTGATATCCGCCGCGTCGTCGGGGTTCGACACCATGCGGAGGCACAGGTGGTAGACACGCTTCTGGTAGCACGTCAGCAGCGTCCCCAGCGCATTGCGATCGCCCGCGAGTGCGGCTTCGACCAGCTCCGTCTCGCGCTCTGGGGTTAGATTCGTGTCGTCCGACTTCATGGGCCAGTTTGCCCCGGTGGTGTTGGCGAGTCGTGGTCGGCCGGGCACGCGCCACGGGGGCGCGCGGGGCTGTCGTAACCCTCGTGTGAGTGTTACTATGACGGTCTTGCAGTGACCGGTCAACTTCGACTGTCAGGGCCGGGGTTGAACCACCGACCGATCGGAACCCGAAGGTGTGCGCAGCGTGCCGCGGGTCGCACGAATGATTCTAGGACCCCACGCATGGATAGCAAAAACCGCTACGAGTCTCCCCTCGCCACACGCAACGCCTCCGCGGCGATGCAGGACATCTGGAGCCCCCACCGCAAGTTCTCCACCTGGCGCCGCCTCTGGCTCGCCCTGGCCGAGTCCGAAGCCGAGCTCGGCCTGGCCATCACCCCCGCCCAGCTCGACGAGCTCCGCGCCCACCTCGACGACATCGACTACGACAACGCCGCCCAGTACGAACGCAGCCTCCGCCACGACGTGATGGCGCACGTGCACGCCCTCGGCGACGTCGCCCCGACCGCCCGGCCGATCATCCACCTCGGCGCCACCAGTCAGTTCGTCAACTGCAACACCGAACTGCTGCAGATCCGCGACGCCCTGCGGCTCGTGGCCGGGAAGATCGCCAACGCCATCGACGCGCTCGGCGCGTTCGCCGCCGAGCACCGCGCCCTGCCCACGCTCGGGTTCACCCACTACCAGCCCGCCCAGCCGACCACCGTCGGCAAACGCGCCACGCTGTGGGCGCAGGACCTGGCGATCGCACTCGAAGAGGTCGAGCACCGCATCAGCACGCTGCGCTTCCGCGGCGTCAAGGGCACCACCGGCACACAGGCGTCGTTCCTCGCGCTGTTCGACGGCGACCACGACAAGGTCGACCAGCTCGACCGGCTCGTCACCGAGAAGATGGGCTGGGACGTGAACAAGCGCCTGCCCGTCAGCGGACAGACGTACCCGCGCATCGTCGACGGGCTCGTCGCGTCGTCGCTGGCCGGTGTCGCCGCGGCGTGCGCGAAGTTCGCCACCGACATCCGTCTGCTCGCCAACCGCAAGGAACTCGAAGAGCCGTTCGAGAAGAACCAGATCGGCTCGTCGGCCATGGCGTACAAACGCAACCCGATGCGCTGCGAACGCATCTGCGGGCTGTCGCGCTTCGTCATCGGCCTGACGCAGACGCCGTTCGTCACCGCCGCCGAGCAGTGGATGGAACGCACGCTCGACGATTCATCCGTGCGACGTCTCACGCTGCCCGAGCCGTTTCTGGCAATCGACGGCGTGCTAGATTTGATGGTGAACGTGACGCGCGGCATCGTCGTGTACGAGAAGACCGTCGCGGCGAACCTCGCGAAGGAGCTGCCGTTCATGGCCAGCGAGAACCTGATGATGGCGGCGGTGCGGCGCGGCGCCGACCGGCAGGAGGCGCACGAAGTGATCCGCAAGCACTCGCAGGACGCCGCGGCGCAGGTCAAGTCCGAGGGGGCCGACAACGACCTGCTCGAACGGCTAGGCGGCGAAGCGATGTTCGCGGGGATCGACCTGCACGCGGAGCTGAATCCGTCGCACTTCATCGGCCGTGCCCCGCAGCAGGTCGACGCGTTTATCGCCGAGGTCGTCGACCCGATCCGCGCCCGCTACGCCGACGCGATCGGCGCGGCGGTCGAACTGAAAGTCTGAGGCGTAATCCTTCATGGACGTGATCCTCGATGTGCTGTGGCTGGTCGTGGGCATCCTGCTGCTGGTGGGCGGCGGCGAGGTCCTCGTCCGCGGCGCGGTGTCGCTGTCCAAGGCCGTGGGCGTCAGCACGCTGCTGATCGGCCTGACGGTCGTGGCGTTCGGCACCAGCGCGCCGGAGCTCGCGGTCAACATCGTCGCCGCGTACAAGAACCAGAGCGGCATCAGCTTCGGCAACATCATCGGCTCGAACATCGCGAACATCGGCCTGATCGTCGGCATCACCGCGCTGATCCGCCCGCTGGTGTGTCAGCGCTCGGTCATCACACGCGAAATCCCGCTCATGCTCGTCGCGACGTTCGCCGTCGTCGCGATGGGCCTCGACACGAAGGTCGGCGGCGAGAAGGACATCATCTCGCGTAGCGACGGCTTCATCCTGCTGGCGATGTTCGGCGGGTTCATGATGTACATCTTCGCGCAGGCGATGAGTCAGCGCAAGCAGACACGCGCCGACGCGCACGCGAAGGCCGAGGCGCAGGCCGCCGCCGAAGCCCAGGCCGCCGCGGACGGCGACGCGGATCTGGTCAGCGCCATGGAGGAGGAGATCGAGGAGACCGGCAACCTCTCGGCCGGCCCCGCGACGCTGTTCCTGCTCGGCGGCCTCGTCGGCGTCATGCTCGGCGGCAAGCTCACCGTCGACGGCGCCACCGGCATCGCCGCCGCCGCGGGCATCGACGAAGCCCTCATCGGCCTGACCGTCGTCGCCATCGGCACCAGCCTGCCCGAACTCGTCACCAGCGTCATGGCTGTCCTCCGCGGCCACACCGACATCGCCGTCGGCAACGTCGTCGGCTCCAACATCTGGAACCTGCTGTTCATCATGGGCGTCACCGCCACCGTCAACCCCGTCGACGTGCCCACCAACGGCGGCGTGCCCGACCTCATCATGGTCACCGTGCTGTCCCTGCTGCTGCTGCCCTTCGCGATCACCGGCGGCCACACCGTCTCCCGCTGGGAAGGCGCCGTCGCCCTGCTGCTCTACTTCGCCTACATGACCTGGCGCTGCCTCGTCGAACTCGGCATGCTTCCCGCCGTGGTGATCTGACGCAAAAACTCAACGCCCGATTCCCATCCCGTGCGCGCGACCGATCATGAACCCACGATCAATACGGGACAGGGCGGGAAGGCGCGGGAAACGGCGGGAAGGGCACAGGTAGGCAGGACTTACGGCCGGGCGACCGGGCGAATCCCATCAGTTTAGAAACTGGACGAACGGGCCGATCCGCGCGC
>WGMA01000070.1 GCA_016125285.1 Phycisphaera sp. | reverse complement strand
GGCTGCGTCGGGTCGCCGCCCGGGCATTCGACGCGATCGGCCAGGCGTTGGTCGAGGTGCTGCAAACGGTCGATCCGACCGAGTGCGCCAACTACATGCGGTCATGTGGATATGAAACTGATTGATGCAAGATGCTCTAACGTGATCGCAGCGTTAAGTACGCTCCGTGATGTATCCCGCCGAATTTCCCGCTACCATGATGCGCATGGACCCGAAGCTCCGTGACATCGCGGCGAAGGTGGACGGCGGCGAGCGGCTGACGCTCGAGGACGGCCGGGCGCTGTTCGCGTCGCGCGACGTGTGGACGATCGGCCGGCTCGCCGACACCGTCCGCCGCCGGCTGCACGGCGACGTCGCCTATTACAACGTCAACCGGCACTTCAACTACTCCAACGTCTGCGCCCTGTCGTGCAAGTTCTGCGACTTCTACCGCAAGAAGGGCGAGGACGGTGCGTACGAGTTCGGCGAAGACGAGATCCGCAAGCAGGCCCGGCTCGCCAAGGAAGCGGGCGCGACCGAGATCCACATCGTTGGCGGCCTGCACCCGTGGCTGAAGTTCGAGTACTACACCGACATGATGCGCCTGCTGCACGAGGAGTACCCGCAGCTGCACATCAAGGCGTTCACCGCGGTCGAGATCGTGCACCTGGCGCGCATCGACAAACGCGGCCGCGACATCGAGGGCGTGCTGTCCGACCTGAAGGACGCGGGCCTCGGCTCGCTGCCCGGCGGCGGGGCGGAGGTGTTCGACGACCGCGTGCACGACGAGGCGTTCAAGGGAAAGATCCGCTCGGACAAGTGGATCGAGGTGCACGACACGGCGCACCGCCTCGGCATGATGTCCAACGCGACGATGCTCTACGGGCACATCGAGTCGATCGAGGATCGCCTCAACCACTTCATCATGCTGCGTGACGCGCAGGACCGGGCGATCGACAACGGCTGGCCCGCGCGGTTCCAGACGATCATCCCGCTGCCGTTCATCCCGGGGCAGAGTGAGCTCAAGCACCTGCCTGGGCCGACGGGGCTCGACGACCTGAAGATGCTGGCGATCAGCCGGCTGATGCTCGACAACTTCGCGCACGTCAAGGCGTTCTGGATCATGCAGACGCTCGAATTGACGCAGCTGTCGCTTCAGTACGGGGTCGATGATGTCGATGGAACGGTCGTGTGGTACGACATCACGAAGGTGCGCGGCGGGACGTCGACGCATCAGGAGACGACGGTCTCGTCGCTGCGGCGGGCGATCGTCGAGGCGGGGTTCACGCCGGTCGAACGCGACACGCTGTACCGGCGTGTGGATCGCGACGGCCCGGCGTGGCGCGTGGCGAAGCAGTCGCCGGTGGCGGTATAGTGGCGGGCGACCGATTGGGGCCTCTTCGGCCGGCGCACGCTTGACAAGCCGCTTGAATCGAAGAGATTACGACGGATTCAGCCGTCGAAAGGAACCGATGTCCGAGACCTGCCCGAGTTGCAAAGGTGCGAACACCATCGGCGGTGACTGCGTGAGCTTCAACGGCTGGCGCGGTTCGCGGTTCGAGCCGACGGGCTCACGCTACGTCGTGGCGCGGACGACGGTCAATCTCACCGAACCCTTCTTCGCCTGTTCCGACTGCGGGTTTGTCTGGTCGCACGTCCCGGCCAATGAGTTGCAGCGGCTGCTCGAGGCGATCGAGCGGGAGAGTTCGGCCGGCGAGGTCGACCTGATGATGTTCGCCGAGGAAGGCGCGGAGGCCGCGGCGGCGGATCAGACGCGTGCGGACGACGACGACGAGGTCGACGAAGCCCGCAGCCTTTAGCGGGTTGCCGGGTGGCGAGGCGTCGGGCAGGGGTTTTCCGGTCAAATCTTTATGTACCGGGTTAGACGAACGCGGGCTCGGGTGACGTCCTGTCATTGAGACCACGAATGAACGATGTCACATGCACATGGCGGGACCTTTTCGAGCGGCACGGGCCGGCGCTCGTGCTCTTCGCCCGCCAGTGGTCCGCGTCGTTCGCCGACGCGGAGGACGTCGTGCAGGAGGCGTTCGTCAAGATGATCCGCAACCCGTCACAACCCGACGATCCCGCGGCGTACCTGTTCACGGCGGTGCGACACGCGGCGCTCGATCAGCTGCGCAGCGCCGCCCGTCGGCGGGGGCGCGAGCGGGCGGTGATGCAGACGCGGCCGCTGTTCGAATCCGGCGGGGACGACGCGGCGGATCACGAGGCGATCGAGGCCGCGATGTCGCGCCTGTCCGATGAGCAGCGCGAGGTCGTGGTGATGAAGGTGTGGGGCGGACTGACGTTCGAGGCGATCGGGCGTGTGCTCGACACGTCGCCGAATACAGTCGCGTCCCGCTATCGATATGCGCTGTCGGCGATGCGCCGCACGCTCGATCCCGAGCCGGACGCGGAGGTGATGTCATGATCGATCACGATAAGGAATTCGAAGCGAAGCTCGCGGCGATGCGTCCGACGCGCCCCTCGGCGGACCTCGTCAAGCGGATCGGGCGTGCGGTGGAGGCGGGCGAGTGCGACGCGGATGTCGCGCCGCCGATATACGGCTTCGCGGCGTGGCGAGCGGTCGCGGGCCTGGCGGCGATGCTCACGCTGGCGGCGATGGTGTGGCTGTTGGCGCGGCCGGGCACGCCGGTTCAGATCGACACGCCGCCGGTACACGTCATTGCCGGCTCGAACCCGACCACGGATATACGACTCACGGACCCGACGTTGCCCACGGCGGGCAACTATCTTCGCGCGATGCGGGAGTCACCCGAGGCGGTCGACGCGCTGCTGCAGAAGCACGCCGGCCTGCTCATGCCCCCGACGCGCGACCTTAACCTGTCTGACCTGATGAAGGATACCTCGTCATGAAATACAAACGAACAATCGTGTGGATGATGGCGGCGATGATCGCCGCGACGGCGCGTGGCGCCACCGCGGCCGAGCCGACGGACCTGGGTCACAACGCGGCGCTGAAGTACTGGCAGGCGTTCGCGATGCTGCCTCAGATGAGCGACGCGGACAACAAGGCGGTCGTCGCGCCGCCGACGGCTGCGGTGGACGACACGCAGCGTGCACTGGCCGATCGCGCCGAGTTTTCGCTGAAGCTGATGGCCGAAGGGGCGGCGATCGGTCCGTGCGACTGGGGCCTGAATGACAGCGACGGGCCCGCGATGCTGCTGCCGCACGCGGGCAAGTCGCGCGAGCTGTCGCGGCTGGCGGCGCTGCGTGCGAACGTGCGGTTTGCCGACGGCAATGCCGACGGCGCGATCGACGACCTGGTCGCGACGTTCTGCCTCGGCCATCACATGGCAGACCATGGCCTGCTCATCGAGGTGCTCGTCGGCTACGCGACGGACGCGGTCGCCGTCGACACCGGCGCGGCGCACCTGCAGGTCATGTCGACCAAGCAGCACGCCCGTTTCGCCGAGGCGATCGCGAAGCTGCCGCCGCTCGCGTCGACCGCGGAAGGCATGACGCGTGAGAAGGCCGTCTTCGGCGGGTGGTTCAAGCGCGTAGCCAAGGATGTCGCGGTGAAGGACCTGCTGGACATGCTCGGCGTCGGGGACGCCGCTCAAACGAAGGGCCTCGCGAAGGCGTTGGCCGACCCGAAAACGCTGCAGGCGGCGATCGCGAGGTTCGACGCGGCGTACGACACGCAGATCGAGGCGATGCGGCTGCCTTACGCCGAGTCGATCAAGCGGCTGGCGGCGATTGAGCGGCAGTTCGGCGAGCTCAGCAAGCAGGTCAAGGCCGACCCGGACGGACACGCGGCCGACGCGATCGTCGTGGCGCTGATGCCGACGGCGACACGCGTGCGGACGGTCGAGGCAAAGACGGTGATCCGGCGCGCCATGCTCCGTGCGGCGATCGCTTACGCCGACGGTGGGGCGGACGCGGCGGCGAAGGTCGCCGACCCGGTTACCGGTAAGGCGTTCGAGATCAGCCCCGTCGGGGGGCAGCCGGGATGGATCGAGCTGAAAAGCACCGTGTTAGATAACGACAAACCGGTTTCGCTGCGGGCGAGGATCGGGTAGAATTACCCGCGTACCGCCGTCGTTCCAAACTGACGCAAACAGCCCCGACCATCAGGCCGGGGCTGTTCGTTTTTGCGGGGATATCACGGGTAGATCAGAGCATGCCGGCCTGCTTGGCATATGCGAATACGCCGCCGGCCTCGATGATGGGCTTCACGTCGCCCAGTGGCTTGAGCTCGTACGTCTTGCCGGTGGTGTGATTGGTCAGCGTGCAGGCGTCGGCGTCGAGCTCGACGTCGTCGCCGGTCGTCACTTCCTCGACGAGTCGCTGCGTGGTCTCGCAGGGGATCAAAAACCCGCCATTCACGCAGTTTCGGAAGAAAATTCGTGCGTAGAACTCGGCGACCACGGCCTTGGCGCCGGCCTCGGCGAGGGCGAACGGGGCGTGCTCGCGCGACGAGCCGCAGCCGAAGTTGCGCCCGCCGACGATCACGGTGTAGTCGCTGGTGAACTCGCCTTCGCGGACGAAGGGGATGTTGCCGTCCGGCAGACCGCGCTGCCCGGCGGGGACGCCGGAGTTGGCGAAGCGAGCGTACTGCTTGCGTTCGTCGGGCTCGGTCATCGAGTAGTAGAGGTACTCGGCGGGGATGATCTGATCGGTGTCGATGTCATCGCCGAGGACGTAGGCTTTTCCGCGGATGGTCTTGCTCATTTTTCTGTCCGGCCGGTTATCGGCTTTAGGCCCTATTGGAGGGCATTTCACTGCGTACAAGGCGGACAAGTATAGCGTCTGTGGCCGGATACAGCCACCCGCCCCGAATCGGCCTTCGGGTCAGGTCCACATCGCCGACTTTTGCGTAACCCGTTGGTTTGTCGGTAGTTGCGCCTATCAATTTGACAGGTTTTCAAGACTTGCTAGAATGGCTGGACTATGCCCAGCAGTACCACCCGAAAGCGTAAAGCCACCCCCAAGCGGGGCAAGGCTTCAACCAAAAAGCGAACGACCACGGCCGGGAAGACCAGCGGAAAGAAGAAGAAGGCGACGACCAAGTCGAAGTCTTCCACCCGCAAGTCCAAGTCCACGACCAAGTCGTCGCGTGCGAAGTCCAAGTCGAACGGCAGCAGCAACGGCAGCGGCGAGATCAGCAACTACTCGTCGGCGATGCGGTGGCTCAACGAGCACACCGACTTCGAGCGGCTGCGGCTGGTCAAGTACAACCCCGACACGTTCAACCTCGACCGCATGCGCAAGCTGCTCAAGGCGCTTGGCAATCCGCACGAGCAGGTCCGCTTCGTGCACATCGCCGGCACCAAGGGCAAGGGCTCGACCGTGTCGATGCTCGCCAGCATGCTGCAGCACTGTGGCTACGCCATCGGCACGTACACCTCGCCGCACCTGATCGACATCCGCGAGCGGATCCAGATCAACGGCGACATGATCCCGCACGCCGACTTTGTCGAGCTGCTTAAGAGCGTGCAGACCAAGGTCAAGTACAACGGGTCCAACAACCCGACGTTCTTCGAGGTGATCACCGCGGTGGCGATGCGCTACTTCGCGGATCAGGCCGTGGACCTGGCGATCCTCGAGACCGGCCTGGGCGGGCGGCTCGACGCGACGAACGTCGTGGAGCCCGAGGTGGTCGGCCTGACGCAGATCAGCATCGACCACACCAACATTCTCGGCAAGAAGATCACGCAGATCGCCGCCGAGAAGGCCGGCATCATGAAGAAGGGTGTGCCGGCGATCACCGTCGAGCAGGAGCCCGAGGTGATGAAGGTCTTCCGTGAACACGCGGAAAAGATCGGCGCGCCGCTCGAGGAGAACGGCAAGGAGATCGAGTTCAGCTACCGCTTCGAAGCGAACCGCGAGCTCGGCCCGCACACGCGTGTCTGCCTCACCACGCCCAACGACACCTACGATCACCTGCCCGTGCCGCTGAAGGGCGAGCATCAGGCGCTGAACTGCGGCCTGGCGCTGGCGCTGCTGGACAAGCTGCGTGAGAAGGGCTTCAAGGCGACCGAGGACCAGTGGATCGAGGGCCTGGCGGCGACGGTGATCCCGGGCCGCATGGAGATGGCGTGGAAAGAGCCGCGGATCATGCTCGACGGCGCGCACAACGCCGCGTCGATCACGTCGCTGATCCGCGCGATGGGCGCGCACGTGCCGTACGACTCGCTGGTGATGATCTTCGGCTGCGGCGAGGACAAGGACGTGATCGGCATGCTCAAGCAGGTGAACCTCGGCGCGGACAAGGTGATCTTCACCAAGGCGAAGGGCAACCCGCGTGCGTCGGAGCCGAAGGACCTGCTCACGAAGTTCCGCGACGTGTCGGGCAAGATGGCGCAGTCGGCCGAGAGCCTCGACGAGGCGCTGCAGCTGGCCGCCCGCGCCGTGGGTCGCGAGGACCTGATCTGCATCACCGGCAGCTTCTACCTGGTTGGCGAGGCCAAGAAGTACCTGGCCGACCTGGCTTCGAAGCGCAAAGCCACCAACTGAATTGGACGCGCGCATGACGGCTGCGACCGACGCCAACACGACCATGTCGGCGGAGGGCAGCGAGCCGCGCCGCCGGCGCTCGTGGCCGCGTGTCGTGCTCGGCGTTGTCGTGCTCGTGCTGATGTTTCCGATGTGGGTCTTCACCGCCGCGAGCTGCGCCCCCGACACCGCGTCGCTGTCGGACTGGTCCGCCGCGCCGATCGGCGGCGCCGACCTGATCGGCCCAGAAAACCTCGACTTCGATGACAACGGCTGTGTCTACACCGGCCTGCTCGACGGCCGCGTCGTCCGCATCGATCCCGACGGCGCGACGCACACGATCGCCAACACCGGCGGACGCCCGCTCGGCGTCCGGCTGCACCCGACGCTGCATCTCGTCGTCGCCGATCGCGACCGCGGCCTGCTTGCCGTGTCGGCCGACGGCGACGTGCGCGTGCTGGTCGACACGATCGGCGAGCAGTCGTGCCAGTATGTCAACGGACTGGCCGTCGCGTTCGACGGGCGGATCTACTTTACGCAGCCGTCGACGCGTTACCCCGCGCCGCAGATCGCCGTCGCCGCGCTTACCGGCGACCGCACCGGCCGGCTGCTCACCCACGATCCGGCGACCGGCGAGACACGCGTTGTGGCCGACGGGCTGTGCTTCGCCAACGGCGTGGCGCTGGTCGACGGCGGCGATGCGGCGCTGGTCAGCGAAACGTTCGCCCGGCGGGTCACCCGCGTGCAGCTGACCGGCCCGGACGCCGGCGCGCACCGCGTGTGGGCCGACGATCTGCCCGGCTACCCCGACAACATCGTCGTCGACGAGCAGCAGCACGTCTGGCTCGCGATCCACACGGATCGCAACGCGGCGCTGGAGACGATCAGCGCGATGCCCGGCCTGCCTTACGTGATCGCGCCCTTCGTGCCCGACGCCGCGGGTGACGAGCGTCAGCCGCGCACGCCGGGGCGGATCGTCGTGCTCGACGCCGCCGGCCGCGTGCTGCATCACCTGCGCGACGCGTCGGCGTCATACGGCCCGATCAGCACCGCCGCGCCGCACAACGGCCACGTCTACCTCGGCTCGAGCAGCGACGCCGGCGTCGGCCGCATGAATCTACCCGCCGCCGCCAAGTAACGTCTCACCCCTGCGAAACCGAGATCCCGCGCCGCCTTGGGGCGCGTCACCGCATCACCTATACTCTCGCGACTATGAGCAACTACGACCACACCGAGATCGAGGCACGCTGGCAGGAATACTGGGCCAGCAACCAGACCTTCCGCGTCGGCAACCCCGGCGACGCGGGCTTCGATGCGTCGAAACCCAAGTACTACGTGCTGGACATGTTCCCATACCCGTCCGGCGTCGGCCTGCACGTCGGCCACCCGCTCGGCTACATCGCTACCGACATCGTCGCACGCTACAAGCGCATGCGCGGGTTCAACGTGCTGCACCCGATGGGCTTCGACGCGTTCGGCCTGCCCGCCGAGCAGTTCGCCGTCGAGCACGGCGTGCACCCGCGCGTCACCACCGAGCAGAACATCGACAACATGACCCGTCAGCTCCGCCGCCTCGGCCTGAGCTACGACTGGGACCGCTGCATCTCCACCACCGACGTCGACTACTACAAGTGGACGCAGTGGATCTTCCTGCAGCTCTACAACAGCTGGTTCGATCCGTCAGTCAACCGCGCCCGGCCGATCAGCGAACTGATCGCCCGACTCCGTTCCGGTGAGATCGACGTCAGCATCGACGGCGGACTGGTTGACGTCGGCGCGTCGGGCGGGCTGGACGCGATCGGCGGCGCGCCGATCGGCGCACGCAAGTGGCACGAGCTGGACGCCACGCAGCAGGAGGCGTTGCTCGCCGAGTACCGCCTGGCGTATCTCGCGGAGGTGCCGGTGAACTGGTGCCCGGCGCTGGGCACGGTGCTGGCCAACGAGGAGGTCACCAACGAGGGCCGGTCCGAGCGAGGCAATCACCCGGTGTTCAAGCGGCCGCTGCGGCAGTGGATGCTGCGCATCACGACGTTCGCCGACCGCCTGGCCGACGATCTGGAGATGGTCGCCTGGCCCGAGGCGATCAAGTCGATGCAGCGTTACTGGATCGGCCGCAGCGAGGGCGCACATGTGGAATTTCGGATTTCGGATCTCGGATCTCGGATGTCACAGGAGACAATCCGCGTCTACACGACACGGCCGGACACGCTGTTCGGCGCAACCTACATGGTGCTCGCGCCCGAGCACCCACTGGTGGATGAGCTTGTCGCCGACGAGTGGCCGGAAGGCACGCCCGAGTCGTGGAAGGGCGGGGCCAAATCCGAAATCCGAAATCCGAAATCCGCAATCGCCGCCTATCGTGCCGAGGCCGAGGCGCGCAGCGACGTCGACCGCATGGCCGAGACGAAGACCAAGACCGGCGTGTTCACCGGCGCGACCGCGATCAACCCCGTCAACGGGCAGGCGATCCCGATCTGGATCGCCGACTACGTGCTGATGGGCTACGGCACCGGCGCGATCATGGCCGTGCCGGCGCACGATCAGCGCGATATGGAGTTCGCGAAACGATTTCGGCTTCCGATCAAGCCGGTAGTCATGCCGTCGGATGATTGGTTTCGCGAGAATACATACGAAAAGGAACCCGGTTATGCCGAATTGAGTGATGAACAGTGGAAGAAGTCGCTGCATTCGATCAGGGGCCTCTACAGTCGTGATCCAGACATGTACGCAGTAGCGTTCACTGGTGCTGGAGAATCGATTAACTCCGCCAATTCCGAGATAAGCATCGACGGCCTGCACACGCCGGACGCGAAGCGAAAGATCACCGCGTGGCTCGACGAGAAGGGCGTGGGCAGCTTCAAGGTGCAGTACAAGCTGCGCGACTGGCTGTTCAGCCGGCAGCGTTACTGGGGCGAGCCGTTCCCGATCCTCCACGAGCTGGACGCCGACGGAAAGCACACCGGCCGCATCCGCGCGGTCGACGCGGGCGACCTGCCGGTCGAACTGCCGCCGATGGACGACTTTTCGCCGACGTCGTCGGACGACCCGAACGCGCCGCCGCGCCCGCCGCTGGCGCGGTCCGGCGACGAGTGGCGCATCGTCGAGATCGACGGCGTGAAGTACGAGCGTGAGTTGAACACGATGCCGCAGTGGGCCGGGTCGTGCTGGTACTACCTGCGATTCATCGACAACCGCAACGACGACCGCTTCGTCGGCCAGGCAGCCGAAGACTACTGGATGGTCAGCGAGAAGAAGTCCGGCGGGATGCACGCGGGCGGTGTCGATCTGTACGTCGGCGGCGCGGAACACGCCGTGCTGCACCTGCTGTACGCGCGGTTCTGGCACAAGGTGCTCTTCGACCTCGGCCACGTGTCGACGCCCGAGCCGTTCGGCAAGCTGTTCAACCAGGGCTACATCCAGGCGTACAGCTACCAGGACGAGCGCGGCATCTACCGCGACGCGACGAAGGTCGAGGCGCGCGACGGCAAGTACTTCATCGAGGGTGACGAGGTCACGCGCTCGCTGGGCAAGATGGGCAAGTCGCTCAAGAACGCCGTGTCGCCCGACGAGATGTGCGAGCAGCACGGGTGCGACACGCTGCGGCTCTACGAGATGTACATGGGCCCGCTGGACCAGTCCAAGCCGTGGGAGACGCAGGACATCGTCGGCCTCAGCCGCTTCGTGAAGCGCGTCTGGCGGAACTTCGTGAACGTCGAGACGGGCGACCTGCTGGTCAACGACGACGCGCCGAGCGAGGATCAGCTGCGGGCGCTGCACAAGACGATCGCGAAGGTGACCGACGACATGGAGCGCATGTCGTACAACACGGCGATCGCTTCGCTGATCGAGCTGAACAACGCGCTGGTGCAGGCCGCGACGCTGCCGCGCGCCGTCGCCGAGCCGTTCGTGCTGATGCTCGCGCCGATGGCGCCGCACCTGGCCGAGGAGCTGTGGCGTCGTATGGGGCACGATGGAACGATCGCGTACGAGTCGTGGCCGGCGGTGGATCAGAAGTACCTCGTCGAGGACGAGGTGGAGCTGCCGGTGCAGATCAACGGCAAGGTCCGCGCGCGGATCAAGGTCGCGTCGGACGCCGACAAGGACGCGATCGAGCAGGCGGTCCTCGCCGACGCCGAGGTGCAGAAGCAGATCGACGGCAAGACCGTCCGCAAGACGATCGTCGTGCCGGGCCGGATGGTGAACATCGTGGCGAACTGACGGCTTGGTGTGCTTCGACGCTGCGTCGGCTCCAACTGGCGGAGGGCGACGGATGGACGAGGATTCAGACGATCCGCTCGACGAAGAGATGATGCAGGATCTGCAGCTGCTCGGCTTTCAACTGGCGTGGAACCGGATGATGACGGTGGTGGTTTGCCTTGTCGCGTCGGGGCTTATGCTCGTCGTGCCGTTCTTCACGCCGCACATGGCGGAGGTCTTTGCGGACTTCGACACGGAGCTTCCGACCTCGACCAATCTGATCATTATCGTCCCGCCGATGATGTACGTCATGGTGTTCGGCCTGGCGCTGACGCTGGCGATCGTCAAGGAGTACACCATCGAGTCGCTTCGCATCCGAAAGGCGATCAACTACGCGCTGGGCGTGCCGCTGATCCTGTTCGCGATCCTCTACGCGTTCTCGATGTTTCTGCCGATGATCAAGCTGGTCCAGTCTGTGTCGCGATGACCCGATCGGGATAGCGATCCCCGACGCCAGCGGGTTACAATGTGGCCGCCGCGCGGGGACGCGGCGGGCCTGTCTTGCAGGGGGCAACGGTTGGACGATCCGCACGAATTCTTCGACAAGCCGAACGAGGGGCTCAACGCCGCGCTCGAGGAGGCCGAGCAGCGCGGCTACGACAAGGCGTGGAACCGCATGCTCACGGTGGTGGTGTGCCTCTTCGCGGCGGGGCTGACGCTGATTGTGCCAACGCTGACGCCGCGCTTGGCGGAGGTCTTTGCGGGCTTCGAGACGGAGTTGCCCGGCCTCACCGACGCGATCCTGTCGGTCTCGTCGATGACCTACACGATCGTGTTCGGGCTGACGTTCTCGTTCGCGATCCTCAAGGAGTTCGTCATCGACAGCATGATGGCGCGGATGATCGTCAACTACGTCCTGGCGGCGCCGCTCGTGCTGTTCGCGCTGGTGTACCCGTTCGCGATGTTTCTGCCGATGATCCCGCTGCTGCGGACGGCGGCGCAGTAGCGCGGCGGGGGACGCGGGCGCGGGCCGACGCCCGTCGCGATCCGCGGGGCAAAACGTTACAATCCTCGGCCTGCAATCCGAATTCCCCTTGTGAAAGTTCGAGGTTTTGTGATGGCTTTCGAGAAGTCCGACCGGCTCAAGGCGCTGCCGCCTTACCTGTTCATCGAGATCGACAAGAAGAAGCGTGCGAAGATCGCCAGCGGCGCGGACGTGATCAACCTGGGCGTGGGCGACCCCGACCGGCCGACGCCGAAGTTCATCATCGACAAGATGGCCGAGGCGATCTACGACCCGAAGAACCACCGCTATCCGTTCGACGAGGGCGTGCCGGCGTTCAAGAAGTCGGCCGCGGCGTTCTTCAAGGCGCGGTTCGGTGTCGAGCTCGACTCGGACAACCAGATCCTCACGACGATCGGCTCGAAGGACGCCGTGGCGCACCTGCCGCTGGCGGTGGTGAATCCCGACGACATCGTGCTCGTGCCGAAGCCCGGCTACCCGGTGTACTACAGCGGCGCGATCTTCGCGGGCGGGCGGCCGTTCGTGCTCGACCTCACGGAGGCGAACGGCTGGCTGCCGGACCTCGACGCGATCCCGTCGGACGTCGCGGCGCAGGCGAAGCTGATGTGGATCAACTACCCGAACAACCCCACGGCCGCGACCGCGCCGCTGAGCTACTACGAGAAGCTCGTCGCGTGGGCCAAGGCGCACGACGTGATCATCGCGTCGGACCTGGCGTACAGCGAGACGTACTTCGACGAGCCGCCGCACTCGCTGCTGGAGGTCGACGGCGCGCTGGACTGCTGCGTCGAGCTGCACTCGCTGTCCAAGACGTTCAACATGACCGGCTGGCGCCTCGGCTTCGTGGCGGGCAACGCCGACGTCGTCGGCGCGCTGGCGCAGGTCAAGGGCAACTGCGACTCCGGCCAGTTCAACGCGATCCAGTGGGCGGGCAAGGAGGCGATCGACCACTATCAGCACCCCGACGTGCTGGCGATGACCGAGACCTATCGCCAGCGGCGCGACGCGCTGTGCGACGGGCTGACGGCGATCGGCATCGATACGCCGAAGCCCAACGCGAGCTTCTTCGTGTGGGGCAAGGTGCCCAAGGGCTACACGTCGATGGAGTTCGCGGCGAAGGTGCTCGATCAGGCGGACACGGTGATCGTGCCCGGCGGCGGGTTCGCTCCGCACTGCGAGGGCTACTTCCGCGCCGCGCTGACCGTCGACGTCGCGCGGCTGCAGGAAGCCGTGGAACGCATCGGCAAGATCAACTGGTAACCCACGCGGAGGAACGTCATGAGCGTAGGCTTCAGCGTCATCGGAATCGCGGTGGTGGTCGGCGTCGCCGCGGCGGTGTTCTTCGGTATCTACATCATGCTGGGGCGCAAGAACGAGGAATAACGGGAGGTACGACATGGCTGCGAAGAAGATCCTGATGCTGGTGGGCGACTACGTCGAGGACTACGAGGTGATGGTGCCGTTCCAGGCGCTGCTGATGGTGGGGCACACGGTGCACGCGGTGTGTCCGGACAAGAAGGCCGGCGACCAGGTGCGCACGGCGGTGCACGACTTCGACGGGGCGCAGACCTACAGCGAGAAGCCGGGCCACAACTTCACGCTCAACACCGCGTTCGCGGATGTGGACGCTACGAAGTACGACGCGCTGGTGATCCCCGGCGGGCGCGCGCCGGAGTACCTGCGGCTCGACGAGCGCGTGCTCAAGATCGTGCGTCACTTCGCCGACAACGGCAAGCCGATCGCCGCGATCTGCCACGCGATGCAACTGCTGGCCACGGCGGGGGCGCTGAAGGGCAAGTCGGCCACGGCGTACCCGGCGGTGGGCCCGGAGGTCGACGCCGGGGGCGGCACCTACAAGGCGATCGCCATCGACGACGCAACGACGGACGGCAATCTCGTGACCGCGCCCGCGTGGCCCGCGCACCCGGCGTGGCTGGCGCAGTTCCTGAAGGTGCTGGGCACGAAGATCGAGCTTTAAGGCGAGTGGCGCTCGCCGATTCTGGTTGCTGGATGGCTCGCTGGCGCTCGCGATGCTGGATCGGCGCGGGTTGTTCGATGGGCGCATCCAGCATCCAGCTTTTTTTCTTCGCGTTGTTGACCAATTCCGCTGCCGGGTTATCTCTATGTAGCGGGCGGTGCGTTCGTGTCGCTCCTGCAGTTCTGACGGCATCGAATCGCTCGCTGGAGACCGGCCCATGTCGCGAAAGAAGGCGTTCACACTCATCGAGTTGCTGGTGGTCGTGTCGATCATCGCGCTGCTCATCGCGATCCTGCTGCCGTCGCTGAACAAAGCCCGGGCGAGTTCCCGCATGGTGGTCTGCCAGGCGATCCAGCACCACATGGGCATCGCGTCGGCGGTTTACGCCAGCGAGTTCCGCGGCTACTACGTGCCGCAATCGATCCCGCACAAGCCCGGCTACCGCGTGTGGTACGAGAACAGGCACTTCCAGCGGACGATGAACATCAACCCGCCGGACGGCTGGCAGGTGTACGTCGCGCCGCGCGACCTGATCTGCCCCGACGCGAAGTGGACGCTCGATCACCCCGGCGGCGCGGCCGACAAGAACAACAAGTACGGCGTGCCGACGCCCGACTTCGAGAACGGCCTGTACCGCATCGGCACGACGTACGGCATGAACCCGATCGGGCTGCCGAGCTGGACCGGTCATGTCAACGCGACGTCGCCGGAGAACAAGTACAGCATCGTCCGCGGCATCCGCGGCGTTGACGTGAAGCGGCCGCACGACAAGATGTACATGATGGACTCGATGTGGGCGGACCCGACGTGGGGTCGGCGCAAGTGGTATGTGTACACCGGCGAGGACTGGGTGCCGCCGGCGGGGAACTGGTCGATCGCGTGGCGTCACATCACGGATCAGACGCTCGAGCGCGGCCTGTGCAACGTGCTGCATTACGACGGCCACGCCGAGGCGCTGACCGCCGGGGTGTCGGACGAGGAACAGCTCAACGAATACGATCGATGGGACCCGACGCAGTGATGAACACAACGGACACTAAGGCCTCGCGGAGCGGGTTTACGCTGATCGAGCTGCTGGTGGTGGTGTCGATCATCGCGCTGCTGATCGCGATCCTGCTGCCGTCGCTGACGCAGGCGCGTGAGAGCGCCCGCCGGACGGTGTGCGGGGCGAACCTGCACCAGATCGGCATCGCGTCGACCGCGTACACTACCGAAGGCCGCGGCGACTACATCATCTGTGTCGGTCGCGCCGTGCAGGTGGCGTTCACCATCCCCGAGCGCGGCCTGAGCCATCGCAATCACCCCGACGACGCGGAGGTCGACTGGGTCGCGCAGTGGGCCAAGATGGGCTTGATGGGGCCCAACAAGGAAGAGGTCATCCCGGGCAAGTGGCACTATCCGCCGTCGAAGGTGTGGGACTGCCCGTCGCGCGATTACGAGACGCAGTGGGAGGGCTGGCCCTCGATGATCATCGGCTACCAGTATTTCGGCGGCATCGAGACCTGGTACAACCGCTACTTCGGCACGCGTCCGTCGGCCAGCCCGGTCAACGTCAACAGCGCCAAGCCCGACTGGGTGCTCGCGGCGGACACGACGCTCAAGATCGACGGCGAGTGGGGCGCCGGTCGAAGCACCGCGTACCAGGGCATGCCGTCGCATCACAACCGCGACTGGACGCCGGTGGGACACAACCAGCTGTACGTCGACGGCTCGGTGGAGTGGGTGCCGTTCGACCGCATGATCTACATCCATAGCTGGACGACGAACGGCAGCCGTATCGCGTACTTCTGGCAGCGGGACCTCAAGGGCTGGGTGCCGCCGGACGCCGCCTTGGCGCAGCCCTAACCTTATGCGATACAGCGACCTAGAATCTGATCGGCCGGCGGTTCGACCCCGGCCGATTTTTTATGCCGTGTTGACCAACGACGCCTGAGCGTTATTGCCTAGTAAGCGAAAGCCATGGAGGCGGGCGCGGCCCGCGTGATCCGATGGAAGGTTTCAACGCCAACGACCAGTTCGTCCAGCAACTGATCAACTTCCAGCCGAGGCTGAGGGGTTACATCCGGCTGCTGCTGCCGAATCGCGCGATGGCGGAGGACGTGCTGCAGGAGACCAACCTCGTGCTGTGGCGCAAGGCGGAGGATTTCGAGCCCGGCACCAACTTCGGCGCGTGGGCGTGTCGCGTGGCGTACTACCAGGCGCTGGCGCAGCGGCAGAAGATCGGCCGCGAGAAGCTGGTGTTCGACGACGAGCTGGTCGGCGATCTGGCGTCGGAGGCCGAGCGTCAGACGGGCATGCTGGCCGAGTCGCGGTCGGCGTTGCAGGTCTGCATGGACCAGCTGAACACCACGCACCGCGAGATGCTCGACCGCCGCTACGCGTTCGGCGACTCGGTCAACGCGATCGCCGAGCGGCTGGGTCGCCCGGTCGGCTCCGTCAAGCAGACGCTCTACCGCATCCGCACGACGCTGGGCGAGTGCATCGAACAGCGACTTACCGCGGAGGGGCAGGCGTAAGCCACCGCCGCAACGGACATGAACACACCGCACGAACAACCCGACGCACCCCGCAACGACCGCTTGGCCGAGCTGATGGCCGAGTGCACGGACGGTCGCCTCGACGACGCGCAGTCGGCCGAGCTGGCGGCGTTGCTGAAGCACGACGCGGCGGCGCGTCAGCGGTACGTGCGTTACATGATGACCGACGCGCTGCTCGAGACCGAGCTGCACGTCGAGCACGCGGTACTGGACCCGGGCGCTCTGGGCACGGGCGCCGGGTCTGGTACCACGGGTTCGGCGGACGACACGCTGCCGATCGCGCGGCCGATCCGCCTGGCGGACGTCCGCGCGGCGCGGCGGTCGTGGCTGAGCTACGCGGCGGTCGCGGCGGCTGCGGCGATCACCGCGGCGGTCACCATGACGCTGCTGTCGGCGATGTTCCGTGACGATCACAACGCCGAGCCGGTCGCCGTGCAGGAACGAGCCGGCGCGTCGGTGGCGATCGTCACCGACCTGTCCAGCGCCGAGTGGCGCGGCGGCGAGCAGTCCCGGCCGGAGATCGGCACGCAGATGTCCCGCGGCGCGATCCACCTCGGCGCCGGCACCGCGCAGCTGATGTTCAACGGCGGCGCGGTCGTCGACGTGATCGGCCCGGCGGACTTCGAGCTGCTCAGCGAGGGCAACGCCCGGCTCACACGCGGCAAGATCCTCGCGTGGGTCCCGCCGCGCGCCCACGGGTTCACCGTGCAGGGGCCCGGCCTGAAGGTCGTCGACCTCGGCACGCAGTTCGGCATGAACGTGCGCGACGACGGCAAGGTCGAGCTGCACGTCGTGCAGGGCGAGATCGAGGCCCGCTTCGACACGCCCGATGCGACCGACGACTCGGCGCTGGCGCTGCGGCCGATCAAGGAGCCGGTGCGGCTGACCGAGCGTCAGGCGCTGCGGTTCGATCCGGCGACGGGCATCTACGAGATGACCGCGATCGAGCGCGTGCGGTTCAACCGCCGACCGGTCGCCGAGGGGCAGGCGCGGGCGATCGACCTGCTCGACATCGTCGCGTGGGGCGACGGTGAGGGCGAGGCGAACGTCCGCGGCGTCGAGCCGCACAACGCCGAGAAGACCGACAAGTGGTATCACAACTTCGGCCTCGTCGGCACGCCGGGCTACAAGCCGGTGCGCTGGAGCCCGCAGATCGACGGCGTGTTCGTGCCGAACGGCGCGGACGGCGCGGTGCAGCTGAACTCCGCGGGCGACACGTTCGATGGCTTCCCGACGACCGACCGCAAGTTCGTCAGCCCGATCTGGACGCACCGCCCGCGGCTCGACGTGGGCTCGAAACCGGTCGATCTCAAGTCGCTGCCCGAAGACAAGCGGAACTGGATCCGCGAGGCGGGCCCGGCGACGCGTTACAACCCCGAGCAGCGCGGCCTGCTGGCGCTGCACGCCAACGCCGGCATCACCTTCGACCTCAACGCCCTGCGCGCGCAGCACCAGGGCATGCGCCTCGTGCGCTTCCACGCAACGACCGGCAACATCCAGGGCCCCGGCAGCGGCAAGAACTCGCCGCAGGCCGCGGACGTGTGGGTGTTCGTCGACGGCGAGCTGCGTTTTTCGCGCGCGCGGATCAACAGCGGCAACGGCACCTTCGAGGTCGACGTCGAGCTGACGGATCGCAACCGCTTCCTCACCCTCGCGGCGACCGATTCATCGAACGGCTACTACAACGACCAGATCGTCTTCGGCGATCCGGTCATCGAACTCGAGTCGCGGTAGACCCGCGCTCGTGGAGACAACGGATGTCAGGGCACGCCATCCAACACCCATCCCGTCGCGGCGCGGGCCGCGGGTTCACGATCATCGAGCTGCTGGTGGTTGTCGCGATCATCACGATCCTGATCGCGATCCTGCTGCCGGCGTTGTGCCCGGCGAAGGAGCGTGCGCGGATCACCGCGTGCGGCGCGAACCTCCGCACGATCGGCCAGGCGCAGACGATGTACGCCACGTCCAACAACGGCGACTACATCGCGTGCAAGGGCCGACGCAGCGCCGTCGTGTTTCAGCCCAAGGGCTACAACTCCGGACAGGACGCCCACACCGACGACAAGCTCGTCGACTGGATCGACGCGCTGAAGCAGATGAACCTCACGCAGGGCCCGAAGGTCGACTGCGGCAACATGGGCACGGGCATCTCGCGCATGCAGTGGCGGGCGTCGAAGGCCCTGTACTGCCCCTCGCGTGACTTCGACCCCGAGCGCGACTCGGACTACGGCGGGTGGGAGCCGTCGGCCAGGCAGCTGGTCATCGGCTACCGCTGGCTCGGCGGCATCGAGTACTGGAAGAACCCGTGGGTCACCAAGATGCCAGGCCGCAGCCCCGTGAACATGCGCTCGTCGATGGCGAGCTGGGTGATGGCGGCGGACACGACCGGCCGCGTCGACGGCACGTGGGGCGGCGGACGCGTCACCGCGCACAAGGACATGCCGTCGCACCGCCAGTGCAACGGCAACGAGTGGCCCAGCGGCGGCAACCAGGTCATGGTCGACGGGTCGGTCGAGTGGCACGCCTTCGACAAGGAAATGGTCTACGCCCACAGCTGGGCGGGCGACTACACACGCATGTACTACATCGCCCAGAAGGACCTGGGCGGATGGGTCCCGCCCGCCGCGGCGCTGGCGCCCGCACAGGCCAAGCCATGAACGAATTCTCCATCGACATCCTCAAGACCCCCAAGGGCATGCTCGCCGTCGGCCTCTTCGCGTTCGGCGTCATCGGCCTGATCGTGTCGCTGACCACCGGCGGACGCGCCACGCCCACCGTCAGCTATCCGTACTGGTGCAACAAGTGCCACGCCGTGTACGACATCAGCGAGCTCAACGCCAACAAGGCCGCGAACTGGCGCGTGCCCGAGGACGCGCCGTCGGACTCCATCGCGATCTGCATCAAGTGCAACGAGGGCTGGGCATATCCGGCTCCCGCCTGCCCCGTATGCGGCACGCACCACATCCTGCACATCGACGGCGACGGACGCTGTCCGGTGTGCTACCCCGAGGTCGCGGCCGCCGCGAAAGAGAAGGGGATCACGCTGATCCCGGACGAACTGAAGTGACCCCCATGAAGTACCCCACCCCCCGAAATCGCAACGCCCGACCCCGCGCCTTCACGCTCATCGAGCTGCTCGTGGTCGTCAGCGTCATGCTGCTGCTGCTGGCGATCTCGCTGCCGGCGCTGGACCGCGCGACCTACCTCCAGCAGCAGGCCGTCTGCCTCAGCCAGGTCCGCCAGATCAACGTCGCGACGATCACCTACGCCGGCGACTTCAACGGCTTCATGATGCACCGCACCGGCACGGACTGGCCGCACCGCATGGCCGTCCCGCCGAACTACGACCTGAACGTCACGTTCGTCGAGGCGTACATCCCCAAGCGCGACGACATCATGTTCTGCCCGACGATCCTCAATAAGGTGCGCGGCCCGCAGGTCGCGCCGAACTATGCCAAGATGTACGTCACGTACGACTTCTGGAACCAGCCCTCGGGCGGGTTCGCCGGGTCGCGGCTCAACGCGTGGAAGGTCAAGGAGCCGATCTACCGCAAGTACAGCGTCGCGCAGGGGCACCTGCCGCTGTGGGGCTGCCTGACGCACAAGAAGGCGACGACCACGTCGGGCTGGGTCGCCGGGGCGTGGCTCGGACACGACGTGGCGCAGACACTCGACGAGCCCAGGGGCATGAGCAACGGACGCGTCGACGGCAGCGCCGCGTGGGTCCCGTTCGTCGAGCTCGAACCGATCATCAAGGAGTCGGTCGGCAACACCTACTGGTGGCCGATCACGACCTACTGATTTAGCGCTTCGGTCACGGAACGACAGCCGTAAAATGGATGGTTGATGATGCGAGAAGCTATGCAGAACACGACGATGTGGAAGCGGTGGGGCGGCCTGGCCGCCGTCATGATCATCGCGGCGACGACGCTCGGCACGACGCTGTACGCCGAGGACCCCGCGATCGATCCGATCCAGATCAGGTTCTTCGAGACCAAGGTCCGCCCGCTGCTGTCGAACAGGTGCTTCGAGTGCCACGGCGAGAAGAAGCACAAGGCCGACCTCCGCGTCGACTCGCTCGCGGGGCTGGTCAACGGCGGCAAGTCCGGCCCGGCGATCGAGCGCGGCAACCCCGACAAGTCGCTGATGATCACCGCGATCGGCTACAGCGACCCCGACCTGCAGATGCCGCCGAAGAAGCAGCTGACCGCCGACGAGGTCGCGACGCTGACCGAGTGGGTGAAGCTCGGCGCGCCGTGGCCGGGCGTCGATCCGACGAAGCTGCGCCCCGGCGACAAGTTCGACGACGACGACCGCGCGTACTGGTTCTTCCAGCCGCTCAAGCACCCCGAGGCGCCGAAGGTGAACGACGGCGGGTGGTCGACGAACGCGATCGACGGCTTCGTGTTCGAGCGCCTCGCCGCCGAGGGCCTCAAGCCCGCGCCGCGCGCCGACCGCCGCACGCTGATCCGCCGCGTGTACTTCGATCTGATCGGCCTGCCGCCGACACCCGACGAGGTCGACGCGTTCGTCAACGACACGGACCCCAAGGCGTACGAACACCTCGTCGATCGCCTGCTCGCCTCGCCGCAGTACGGCGAGAAGTGGGCGCGGCACTGGCTCGACCTCGTGCGTTACGCCGAGTCGGACGGCTACAAGGCCGACCACTACCGCCCGACCGCGTGGCGCTACCGCGACTACGTCATCAACGCGTTCAACGCCGACAAGCCGTACAACGAATTCGTCCGCGAGCAGATCGCCGGCGACGAGATCGACCCGACCGACCCGCAGAACCTCGTGGCCGTCAGCTACATGCGTCACGGCATCTACGAGTACAACCAGCGTGACGCCCGCACGCAGCGCGACGTGCTGCTGCAGGACATCACCGACGTGACCGCCGACGCGTTCCTCGCGCTCGGCTTCGGGTGCGCCAAGTGTCACGACCACAAGTACGACCCGATCCTCCAGAAGGACTACTTCCGCCTCAAGGCGTTCTTCGCGCCGCTGCGGTTCCGCGACGACATCCCGCTCGCGAACCCCATCGAGCTGGCGAAGTACCGATCGCGGATGTCCGAGTGGGAGGAGAAGACCGGCGAGATCCGCAAGCAGATCGACGCCATCGAGAGCGTCGCGAAGGGCAAGGCCGAGCAGAAGGCCGTGGTGATGTTCCCGCCGGACGTGCAGGACATCTACAACAAGCCCGTCGCCGAGCGGACGAACTACGACCAGCAGATCCACGACCTGGTGTTCTGGCAGGTCGAGTACGAGTGGGCGAACCTCAGCAAGTACATCAAGGGCGACGACTCGAAGAAGCTCAACGAGCTCAAGCAGCAGCTCAAGCAGTTCGAGAGCCTCAAGCCCGCCGACCTGCCGGAGGTGCGCACCGTGCGTGACGCGATGCTGCCGATCGCGCCGACCACCATCCCCGACGACCGCACGCACCGCTCCATCGAGCCCGGCTTCCTGAGCATCCTCGACCCCGATCCGGCGAAGATCACCGCACCGAAGGCGCTGCCGGAGTCGAGCGGTCGCCGCCTGGCGCTGGCGAACTGGCTGACGCAGCCCGACAACCAGCTGACCACGCGCGTCATCGTCAACCGCATCTGGCAGCATCACCTCGGCACGGGCATCGTCGCCACGCCGTCCGACTTCGGTCGACTCGGCACGCCGCCCACGCACCCGCAGCTGCTGGACTACCTCGCCACGTGGTTCGTCGAGCACGGCTGGTCGATCAAGCGGCTGCACCGGCTGATCATGCTGTCGTCGACGTACTGCCAGGCCGCGGACGTCGCGCCCTCCGAGGTCGCGGCGATGAAGGACCCCAAGAACGACCTGCTGTGGCGGCAGAACATCCGCCGGCTCGACGCCGAGCAGGTCCGCGACGCGATACTCGCGGTGTCCGGCGACCTCGACCTGGCGTTCGGCGGGCCGGGCGTGGACGGCACGCGAGGCCGCCGCAGCATCTACGTGAAGGTCCTGCGTAACCACCGCGACTCGATGCTCGACGCCTTCGACTTCCCCGACTGCATGACGTCGTCGGCGCAGCGGAACGTGACGACCACGTCGACGCAGGCGCTGCTGATGGTCAACGGCGACTGGGTGCTGAGCCGCGCCCGCTCGCTCGCCGCGAAGCTCGACCACGTCGACGGCGACGACGCCCGGATCGACGCGGCGTATCAGCTGATGTTCGGCCGGGCCCCCAGCGAGTCGGAGCGCATCACCGCGATCCACTTCCTCAAGGTGCAGGAGCAGCGCGCCCTCGGCAAGGCCGCCGCCGAGCCGAAGCCGGCCGCGAAGCCCGCCGCCGACAAGGCCGACAACACCAACAAGCTCGCCGCGACGTTCCCGCGTCGCAACTCCGTGGCCGCGCTGATCAAGGAAGCGAACAACACGCGTATCGGCGTGCCGGACAACGACTCGATGCCGACCGACGACTTCACCATCGAGGCGTACTTCATGCTCGAGTCGCTCTACCCCGACGCGACGGTCCGCACGATCGCCTCGAAGTGGGACAACAACACCGGCAACCGCGGGTGGGCGTTCGGCGTCACGTCGACGAAGTCGGCCTACGAGCCGCGCAACCTGATCATCCAGCTCATCGGCGACACCGCCGACGCGGGGGTGAAGTACCGCGTGATCGCCTCGAACCTCCGCCCGAAGCTCAACACGCCGTACTACGCCGCGGCGTCGGTCAACGTCACCGAGAACAACAACCGCGTCGTGACGTTCTACCTCAAGGACCTGTCGACGCCCGAGGCGCCGCTGCAGACCGCCACCATCGAGCACGACATCCTCGGCGGACACGCCAACGACTACGACCTGCTCATCGGCGCACGCGACCACGCCAAGGCCCGGCACTTCTGGGACGGCCTGATCGACGAGGTCCGCCTCTCGACCGGCGCGCTCGACGCCAAGGACCTGCTGATCAACGGCGGCGAGGCCGAGGGGCGCGTCGTGGGTCACTGGACGTTCGAGGACTCGCCCGGTTTCCTGGTCGACTCGTCCACGCGACACAACAACCTGGCCACGCACGTGGTCAGGGCCGACGACAGCCACAACGCCAACACCAGCGCACGGCGCGCCGCGTTGATCGACTTCTGCCACGCGCTGATGAACTCCAACGAGTTCATCTACGTCGACTGATGCGATTTCGGATTTCGGATTGAGCTGACACTCGCAGATCACACAGTGAGGACGTGAATCATGAAGCGAAACACACGAACAGACTCGCAAGCCGCCCCCACACGCGGAGCCCAATCCGCAATCCGCAATCCGCAATCCGAAATGGACCTGGTCTCGCGTCGCAACGCGCTGCTGCGCGGCGGGGCGGGGTTCGGCGCGATCGCGCTGAGCTCGCTGCTGGCCAACAACCCGCTGTTCGCCGCGCCCGCCGCGTCGGCCGCCTCCGCGGCTATCGACCCCGACGACCCGCTCGCGCCGAAGCTGCCGCACCTCGCGGCCCGCGCCAAGTCCGTCATCTTCCTGTTCATGGAGGGCGGGCCCAGCCACCTCGACTCGTTCGACTACAAGCCGAAGGTCAACGAACTCGCCGGCCAGCCCGTCCCGCCGTCGATGCGCAAGAACCTCGTCACCGCGATGGGTGAGCAGTCGTCGCCCATCCTCGCGTCGAAGCGCAAATGGTCGCACTACGGCGAGTCCGGCCTGGTCATCAGCGACTGGCTGCCCAACATCGCTCAGCACGCCGACGACCTCGCCGTCATCCGTTCCTGCTGGGCCAACGGCATCAACCACTCGACCGGCGTCTGCCAGATGAACACCGGCGCCCCGCAGGCCGGCCGACCGTCGCTCGGCGCGTGGGTCACCTACGGCCTGGGCACCGAGAACCAGAACCTGCCCGCCTTCGTCGTCATGCAGGACCGCAAGGACACCATCACCAACGGCCCGCGCAACTGGTCGTCCGGCTTCATGCCCTCGCTCTACCAGGGCACGCCGCTGAAGGTCGGCGAAGAGCCGATCTCCAACCTCAACACGCCCAAGGGCATCAACGCCGCCCAGCAGCGCGGCAAGCTCGACTTCCTCCACGCCCTCAACGAGCGTCACATGCTCACGCGGCAGCAGGAGTCCGAGCTCGACGCACGCATCCGCTCCTACGAGCTCGCCTTCCGCATGCAGGCCGCCGCGCCCGAAGCCGTCGACCTCGCACGCGAGTCGTCCGCGACGAAAGAAATGTACGGCCTGAACAACCCCGTCACCGAGTCGATGGGCCGCAACTGCCTGCTCGCCCGTCGCCTCGTCGAACGCGGCGTGCGCTTCGTGCAGGTCTACCACGGCGCCGGGTCGAAGTGGGACGCCCACTCCGGCATCGAGAAGAACCACGGCGACCGCTTCGCCGAGTCCGACCAGCCCATCGGCGCGCTGCTCACCGACCTCAAGCAGCGCGGGCTGCTCGAGTCGACGCTCGTCGTGTGGGGCGGTGAGTTCGGACGCACGCCGATGTCCGAGAAGGGCAGCGGACGCGACCACAACCCCACCGGCTTCACCATGGTCATGGCCGGCGGCGGCGTCCGGGGCGGACAGGCCATCGGCGCCACCGACGAGCTCGGCCTGCACGCCATCGAAGACCGCCTCCACGTCCACGACCTGCACGCCACCGTCATGCGCATCCTCGGCGTCGACCACACGCAGCTTATCTACCGCTACAAGGGCCGCCCCGAACGCATCGACATCAACGAGGGCGAGGCGTACGAGAAGATCATGGCGTGACCGCCCTATAGCCCCCGGCTCGCCGGGGGTAACCCTTCAAACTCGATAGACAGGTGAGTCGCGTAACGTTTCCCCGGGTCAACCCGGGGCGATGTCACTTATTCCACGGCATCTTCGCCAGCAGCATGCCCATCCCGCAGAAGTCGAACAGGCCGGACATCAGCAGGCCCACGCCGACGAACGCCGGCAGGGCGAGCCAGTTGATGTTCACCCAGTACGCCAGCGCCGAACCGGTCAGGATCATCACGCTGGCGACCGTGCGGACCTGTCGCTCGAGGCTGAACGCCTTGGCGTGACGGATCACCGGCAACCGCGCCTCTTCCCACGCGCGGGTGCCGCCCACGACGTTGATGATGTTCGTGAACCCCGCCGCGTCGAGCTTCTCGCAGGCTCGTGACGACGCCACGCCCTTTTCGCAGATCACGTAGAGCGGCTCGTCGGTCGACCCCTGCCGGTCGCGGATGAAGTCGTCGAGCGTGTGGGCCGGGACGCTCCGCGCCGGCGCCGCGTGCCGCCGCCTGAACTCCACCGGCGGGCGCACGTCGATCAGCTCGAAAGAATCCTTCGCCGCCAGCTCCCGCGGCGTAATCTGTGACACGCCCATGGCCAACGCTCCTTTGCATCCCCCAGCGGCAACACGCTCATTGTACACGCGCCGCTGAAATAAACGCCGACACCGCGGCGTTGCGCCTATACTGTCCGAACCATCGAGGCACGTTTGATTAGAGGTGCTATGAAGAGCTCTGCGGTTGTGGCGTGTCTCCTGGTCGTGACCGGCCTGACGGTCTCCCATGCCAACGCGATCACGGCGAAGGACGTTCTCGACGCCACCGGCGCCACGGGCGGCCTGGCGGTGCACGTCGGCTGCGCCGACGGCGCGCTGATCACCGAGCTGGGCGCCCGCCCGGGCTTCGTCGTCCAGGGCCTCGACGCCGACCCCGCCCACGTCGACGCCGCCCGCACGCGTGTCCGCGACGCCGGCCTCTACGGCAAGGTCACCGTCGACCGACTTGTCGCCGGCCGACTCCCCTACATCGACAACCTTGTCGACCTCGTCGTCGTCGACGACGCGAAGGCGGTCACCAAAGATGAGGTGACGCGCGTGCTGCGACCCGGCGGCGTGGCGTACCTCCAAAGCGGCGGCGGCTGGACGAAGCTCGTCAAGCCGCGCCCCGACGACATCGACGAATGGACGCACTTCCTGCACGACGCGACGGGCAACGCCGTGTCGCAGGACGACGAGGTCGGCCCGCCGCGCCGCATGCAGTGGCAGGCCGGCCCGGCCTGGCTCCGCAATCACCACAAGCTCGCGAGCATCAGCTCCGTCGTCACCGCCAAGGGCCGGCTGTTCTACATCTACGACGAGGCGCCGGCGTCGTCGATGAGCATCCCGCCGCGCTGGTACGTCGCGGCGCGCGGCGCGTTCAACGGCGTGCCGCTCTGGGAGCACCAGATCCCCACCTGGGCCGACGTCAATCGCCGCTTCCGCTCCGGCCCCGTGCAGACGCAGCGCACGCTCGTCACCGACGGCGACCGCGTGTTCGTCCCGCTCGGCGTCGACGCGCCCGTCAGCGCGCTCGACGCGGCGACCGGCGAGGTCGTCCGCACCTACGACGCCACGCAGCACGCCGAAGAGATCCTCGAACGCGACGGCGTGCTGTACGTCGTCTGCGGCGCGGTCTCCGCCGAGCAGGCCAACGAAGAGGCGCGCCGCGGCGGGGGACCGCTGCCGCGCTACCGCAAGCGCGTCGTCGCCGTCGAGGTCGCCACCGGCAAGCAGCGCTGGGCCTGGCCCGACAACGACGGCGCGGCCGTCATGCCCCTCACCGCAGCCGTCGACGCCAACGGCGTGTACTTCCAGTCCGACTTCGACGCCGTGTGCCTCGACCCCAAAACCGGCAAGACGCGCTGGCAGACCACGCTGGACAAGGCCGCGGCCGGCAAGGCCGACAACAGCGACGACAGCGACAGCGATACGGACAACGACAGCAAGAAGCAGAAGAAAAAGGAGCCGGCCGGCGGTGATCCGACGGCTCGCCCCAGCGGCTGGTCCGTCGCCACGCTCGTCGTCCGCGACGGCATGGTGCTGCTCGCCACCGGCAACAAGCTGTTCGGCCTCGACGCCGCGAACGGCCACGTCGCCTGGAACGCGCCCAGCGACAAGGGTTTCCAGTCGCCGCCCGACGTGCTCGTCGCCGGCGGACTCGTCTGGCTCGGCCCCGACTTCAAGGACGGACGCGACCCGAAATCCGGCGACGTCAAGAAGACCACCGCGCAGCTGTCCGACGTGTGGACCGCCGGCCACCACCACCGCTGCTACCGCAACAAGGCCACCGATAACTGGCTGATGTCCGGCAAGCGCGGCATCGAGTTCTTCGACCTCCACGGCAGCCAGAACTCACGCAACAACTGGATCCGAGGCGTGTGCCAGTACGGCATCATGCCCTCCAACGGACTGATCTACGCGCCCTCGCACGCGTGCGGCTGTTACATGGAGGCCAAGCTCAACGGCTTCTGGGCGCTGGCGCCCGAGGCGACCGCCGCATCGAAGCCCGCGCCCGGCGGCGCGGCGCTGGAGACCGGGCCGGCCTACGGCAAGACCGACGCCGCGAAGGCAGGGCCGCAGGACTGGCCCACCTACCGCCACGACGCGACGCGCAGCGGATGTACGACCGCGACACTGCCGCAGGATCTCGACCGCGCGTGGGAAGCGAAGCTCAGCGGCCCGCTGACCGCACCCGTCGTCGCCGATGGCAAGGTGCTCGTCGCCGAGATCGACGCCCACCGCGTCGTGGCCGTCGACGCGCAGTCCGGCCAGGTCGCGTGGTCGTTCACCGCCGGCGGACGCATCGACTCGCCGCCCACCGTGCACAACGGCGTCGCGCTGTTCGGTTCGGCCGACGGCTCGATCTACGCGCTGCGATTGGCGGACGGCGCGCTGGCGTGGCGATTCCGCGCCGCGCCCGACGACCTGCGAGCCGTCGCGTATGACCAGATCGAATCGGTCTGGCCCGTGCACGGCAGCATCCTCGTGCAGAACGGCGTGGCCTACGCCACCGCCGGGCGCTCGTCGTATCTCGACGGCGGCATCACCCTCTACGCGATCGATCCCGCGACCGGCAAGGTGCTGAACCGCCACCAGATCGAGAACGCACCGGCGGTGGCGATCCCCGACTTCGCCGGCAAGCCGCGCCCGATCGTGCAGAACGCCGTCGACGAAAAGACCTTCAAGGAACCCGACCTCGCCGACGCGTTTTCGATGGACGGCGCGACCAGCGACGTGATGGTCGGCGACGGTCAGTCCGTCTACCTGCGACACCTGCGTTTCGACGCGAAGTGCGAGCCGGTCGAGCAGCGCGGCCGACACCTGTTCTCCACGTCGCAACTCCTCGACGACAACGAGAGCCACCGCTCGCACTGGGTCCTCGGCAGCGGCGACTTCAGCCGCACCCCCGTCGCCTACTCGTGGATCGTCAACGGCCTGAGCGTCGCCAAGCCCAAGGAAGGCAAGTGGGGCGGCTACCGCCTCATGGTGCCCCACGGCGTGATCATGTGCTACGACGACACCGCCGCCTGGCCCGTCAAGCTCGAGGGCAACAGCTATGTGCTCTACTCCACGCCCAGCGTCCCGCTGAGCACCGAGGTCGCCGAGATGCCCGACTTCCGCAAGGTCGGCGGCGAAGGCGTCAAGACCGTCGGCCCGACCTGGACCACCAAGGCCCCGCTGCACCCCCGCGCCATCCTCCGCGCCGGCAACACGATCGTCCTGGCCGGCATGCCCGACGACAACATCGAAGCCTTCGAGGGTCTCAAGGGCGGCAAGCTCGTCCTCGCCGACAGCCAGACCGGCAAGATCACCGGCGACCTCGACCTGCCCGCGGGCCCGGCCCGGGACGGCATGGCCGCGGCGAACGGCAAGCTGTTCATCACGACCGTGCGCGGCGAACTGATCTGCCTGGGCGCGAAGTAACGACGCATGCAGGCGACGTTGCGACCGAGTTGTTTTATCAGAGCAGGACTTTGTGCGTCCGGGTTTCATGACGCCGAACGCGTCAAACAACGTAGCCCAGGGCAACGCCCTGGGTTGTGAGTCACCCCGCGCGGCGAGCCCTGTAAGGGCGCAACAAGCTTTCAGCGTCATGCAGATCGGATGCTGTCCGCACCCTTGCGCCACTGGCGGTTTGCCCGCCGGTGCTGCGATTCTCACATTGCCAGTCGCCCACGCGCCTCGGTATGGTGAGAGTCATGCCCACCTGCCCCGCACACATCGGCCACTACCGCGTCGTCGCCTGGGTGACGATCGACGCCGCCGCGGAGACGGCGGGCGCCGCGGAGCAGTACGCCGGCGGGATGACCGGCCCGGCCACGCGCCTGGCGATCTGCCGCCTCGGCGAAGCCAACGGCGTCTACCTGCTGTACTGCACCGCCAACTGGGACCGCGTGCGCGACACGTGGTGCAAAAACTACGACGCGGCCGTGGCCCATGCCGAACGCGAATACCCGAAAGTCGCGGGGCGGTGGGCGGCGTTCAACTGACGCCGCGGCGCGCCAAAATCGACTGAGCAAATCCGTCAGAAACGAGTGGCTTTTTCGCCTGTTTTGCGTCCCGTTGAGGCACGTCAATCGTGCGTTTTTGACCCGTTCGCGCCCTCAAATGTCCCATGCGCGCCCCATTGGCGCCCCGTCTGCGCCCCGTGTTTTTCACGCAAAATAACGACTTACATCGACACATATCCCGCCGTGACGACGTAAGTGCCTGATATCACGCGTCTCGGCGATTTCGCGGAGTCGTCGCCGCGGTGGGCGCGGGCGGCGCAAAAAAGAGGCTGAGCTTTTGCGTCAGTTCGCCCGCAACTCGGCGTTGAGGTCCGACACGAAGCGGGCGACGACGGGGTCGACGCGGGCGGTGACCTCGTCGTGCTGGAGCGTACGCTCGGGATCGCGGAACGTCATCCGCAGCGTCACCGACTTGCGGCCCTTGGCGATCGGCTTGCCGCGGTACGTCGTGACGTACTCCAGCGTCTCCATCCGCTGCGGCGACACGTCGGCGACGATCGCCTCGATGGCCGACCACGGCGTGGCCTCGTCGACGACGATCGACAGGTCACGCTCGATCGCGGGGAACTTCGGCAGCTCCGACACGCGGGCGACCGGCGGGTATGCGGCGGTTAGTGCGGCGTAGTCGAGTTCGGCGAGGACGACCGGCGTCTGCAGGTCGAACAGCTTGAGCACCGAAGCGCTGGCCACGCCGTACGTTCCGACCACGGTGTCGCCGGCCTCCGTGGTCGTGACCATGCGCGCCGCGGCGTCGGCCCACGCCGGGGGGTTGTCCACCGCGGTGAACGTGACGCTCCCGGCGAGCCCCATCGACTCGAGCAACTCGGTGAGCGTCCCGCGGAGGTCGCGCAGCGCATGCGACTTCGCGTCAGCGCCGCCCGCCGGACAGTCGGCCAGCAGCGCGAGGCGTGTCGTGTCGACGAACCCGGCGTCGGTCTTGCCGAACACCTGCGCCACCTCGAACAGTCGCACGTTGTGGTTGCCCGCGTCCTGGTTCGACTTGCGACACGCCAGCAGGCTCGGCAGCAGGCTCGGCCGCAGCGCGGGCTCGGCCTTCTTCTTTTCTTCGTCGACGCGCGCGAGCTGCCACCCCGCGTCGAACGGCGCGGCGTGCGCCGGCGACAGGAAGCTGAACGTGATCGTCTCGTGATACCCGTGCGCGACGAGCGTCCGCCCAACCTCCAGCCGGGCCAACACCTGCGGCTGCGGGCGACGTGCGGTGATGCGCATCTTCGGCTCGAAGCCGACGTGGTCGTAGCCGTGCAGCCGGGCGATCTCTTCGATCAGGTCGACCTCGCGGCGCAGGTCCGCGGCGCGGTGCGACGGGATGGTGCACGTGATCTCGTCGGCCTCGGGCTCCCAGTCGGGCGCAAGCCCCAGCGCGGCCAGGTGTTCGACCATGTGCTCGACGGGCATGTCGATGCCGATCAGCTTGCGGCAGCGGTCGGGGCGCATCGACACGAGGTTCGTCGCCGGCGGAGTCGATCCCGCGACGACCACGCCCTCGGCCAACTCACCGCCGGCCAGTTCGACGATCAACGCCGCGGCGCGCCGGCTGGCGCGCTCGATGCCGTGCGGATCGACGCCGCGCTCGAAGCGGTGCGACGAGTCGCTCGACAGCTTCAGCGCCCGGCTGGTCGTGCGGATGTTCAGCGGCTCGAACCACGCGGACTCGAGCAGGATGTCGGTCGTCGCGTCGCCCACTTCGCTGTCCATGCCACCCATGATCCCGGCGATGGCGACGGGCTTCGCGGCGTCGGCGATGACGAGCATGTCGCTACGCAGCTTGTGCTTCGTGCCGTCGATCGCGGTGAACGCTTCGCCGGCGGTCGCGCGGCGGACGACGATGCGCTTCTCCGCCAGCAGGTTCATGTCGAACGCGTGCAGCGGCTGGCCCATCTCGTGCAGGACGAAGTTGGTGATGTCGACGACGTTGTTAACCGGGCGGAGACCGATCGCGGTGATGCGCTGCATGAGCCAGTCGGGCGACGGCTTGATGGTCACGCCGCGGATCACGCGTGCGGTGTACAGCGTGCAGGCGTCGGCGGCGGCGGGGTCGATGGTGACACGGGTCAGCGTGTCGACGGCCGGGCCGACGGCGGCGGGCAGGTCGAGCGACGGCGCGGTGAACGCGCGACCGGTGCGTGCGGCCAACTCGCGGGCGAGGCCGGTGTGGCAGAGGCAGTCGGGCCGGTTCGACGTGACCTCGACGTCGAGCTGCCAGTCGTGTACCTCCGTCGATCTGCCGGGGGAGTTGCAGACGATATGGAGTTCCTCGGCGCCGTCGAATGGGAAACCCACGTCGGTGAGCACCTGCTCGGCCTCGTCGCGGTCGGTCGGTCGGTCGAGGTAACTGTTGAGCCAGTTGAGGCTGGTCGCCATGGCATCTCCGTCGGATGATCGGGAGCGAAAAGAGCACAGGTTAAGTGCCGGGCGTTGACGGGACAAGCGGCAGGGTCGCTTTGCTCCCGATGCTGGTTGCTGGATGGCTCGCTGCGCTCGCGATGCTGGATAGGGGCGACGTGTACGCTGATCGCATCCAGCATCCAGCATCCAGCATCCAGCATCCAGCATCCAGCATCCAGCGTCCAGCATCCGGCATCCAGCGTCGGGTATCCGTCGCTGCCAAGCCGCAAGCGGCTGCTACACTACGCGGCATGGCAGTTACGAACGTACACGGACGCAAGGGCGGTCGCGGGGCGCGGCCGTACTGGCTGATCGCGAAGGTGATCGGCGTCGCGGCGTACTTCGGCGGTCTGACGGCGGCGCTGGCGATCACGCTCGCGGTCGAGCCGCGGACGGCGGATCAGTGGACGCAGATGGCCGACACGCTGCGGGCGATCTTCCTGTTCGCCGCGGTGCCCGGCCTGCTGCTGGCGGTCGTCTGCGGCATCGTCCTGTCGCGGATGCACGGCGGCGTGTTGTGGCGGATGCGGTGGGTGAAGCTGAAGGTCGCGATCGCCGTCGTGAGCGTGCCCGCGCTGCACCTGTGGGTCAGCGGCGTCGTCGGACGCATCCGCGCCAACGCCGACAAGATCAACATCGGCGACGGCGAGATCGAGCGTCTGCACAGCGTTCAGCTCGGCCTCGCGGTGGCGATCGTCGTCACGCTGACGCTGATCTACCTCGGCCGCCACAAGCCGCGCCTCGGCCAGCCGGTCACGACACTCGCCCAGCAGCGCGACGCGGACGCCAGCGTCTGATTCACGGCAGGGGACGCGGCAACGCCTTCCACATGTGAGCGCTGAGCGATTCCAGCAGCGGCGCGTTCTCCGGCGCGACGGCGATGTTTACGTTCTCGTCGGGATCAGATCGGTGGTCGTACAGCTCACGGAACGCCACCGCGCAGGTCGAGCGATCGAGCCATTCGACATAGCGATACCGATCCGTCCGCATCGCGTAACCCATGTATTGCTTCTTCTCATGCACGCGCTCGAACTGGCTGAATGCGACGCTGTCTTTCGGCGCGGGCGCGCCCCGCAGCAGGGGCGCGAGGCTCTTGCCTTCGAGCGCCGCGGGGATCGGCAGGCCCGCCAGTTCGCACAGCGTCGGGTAGATGTCGACGAACTCAACGATGGCGTCGCACGGCTTGCCGTTCAACGCCGCGTGTGGCTGGCGGATGATGAGCGGCGCACGCGTGTCGACCTCGAAGTTCGTCTGCTTGCACCACCCGTTGTGCTCGCCGAGCTTCCAGCCGTGATCGCTCCACAGCACCACCACCGTGCTGTCCGTCAGCTTCAGCCGGTCGAGTTCGTCGAGGACGCGACCGACCTGCGCGTCGGTGAACGACACCGACGCGTAGTACCCGTGACGCAACGCGCGCTGCTGCGCTTCGGACAGCGGCGCGTCGAACGGCGACGGCGCATCGACGTAGTCCATGTAGTCGGTCAACTCGTACAGCCCGCCGCGGGAGCGATCGCCGAACGCCACGCCCGGCATGTCCTTCGGGAAGTAGGGGTTGGACGCCAGGGGCAAGGCGTTGCGGTCGTACAGCTCCCAGTACTTGCGCGGCACGACGAACGGCAGGTGCGGGCGCATGAAGCCTACCGCCAGGAAGAACGGTTCGTCGCGCTTCACGAGCCGCGCCATCGCCTCGATCGCCTGGTCCGCGATCGCGCCGTCGATGTGCCGATTGTCGGGGATGTCGATGATCTCAGTCGCCGCCGCGCGCACGCGGTCGATCGCCGCCTGGGGCCTGCCATCGGCACGCATCTTCTCGCGGAACGCCGAGAGACGCTGCTTCGCCTCACGCGACCACAGCTCCGCGCCTTCTGGCCAGCGGTGCGGCTCGCTCCACGACACGTTGTCCGGCCAGGGGTTGTGGAACACCTTGCCGAACGACACCGCGTAGTACCCGTGCGCGCGGAAGTGCTGCGGGATCGTCACGGCGTTCGGAGCCGTCGTGCGGAACTCCGTCGCCAGGTCCCACACCTTCGTCGTGTCCGGCCGCAGCCCCGTCATCACGCTCACGCGCGAGGGGTTGCATACCGCGACCTGCACGTAGGCGCGCGTGAACGTCACCGCTGAAGACGCGAACCGGTCGATGTGCGGCGAGTGCACGTATTTCACACCGTAGCAGTTCAGGTCGCAGCGCAGGTCGTCCACCGCGATGAACAACACGTTGGGCGAAACGCGATCCGCGGCGCTCAGTCGCGCCGGACCGATGATCAGGAACAGCGCTGCACCCAGACACGCCAGGATGACTCTCATGTGCATCGTCAGTCCCCATAGGCCTCCGCCCGGCGGTGCCGCCGGGCGTTCGATGGTCGATTCTAACACCCGCTCCGGTCCCAACCAGCAGTTGCCGCGTCGTGCGGATCAGGTTTGCCCGGTTGCGGGCCGTTCCGAGCGTCCGATGACGTGCCCAAGCGCGTGGCGCCGGCCGTCGGCGGTGGCGACGTTGCCGGGACGCGCCTTCGCGCACGACCCGTCATCGTGAAGGGACTTTGCCAACACCTTCACCGCCTCGCTGCGCTCGCCGCGTTCTCTGCGGTAGAATCCGAACGGTACCCTGGGCAGGAGGCGCAACGAACATGACACGACGGATGATTCTCAACCTCGCCGCGACATGCACGCTCGTCACGCTCGCGCTGCTCGTGTGCGGCTGCGCGACCGGCGAGCAGGTGCGTGAGGCCGACGCCGGCTACCCGCAGCCGCTGAAGATCTCGCTGTTCGTCTCGACGCCCGGCGAGCAGCGCTACGTGTACTACATCGTCGAGCGCAACGGCACGCTGCAGTACGCCGGGGGACGCGACGCGAACCTGCGTCAGGCGGAGGACGTCGGCAGGCTCAAGGACGATCAGCTGCGCTACCTGTGGCAGATCATCGACCGCTACGGCCTGCTCGACGGCAAGGGCGACCTGTTCCCGAAGGGCGACAAGGTCTACGAGGTCGAGCTGACCGCCGGCGGACGCACCGCGCGGTACAACACCGCCAAGGACAAGCTCGCCGGCTTGGACCACCTCGACAAGGCGCTGTTCAAGATGCAGGGCGACATCCGCTACGGCAAGGTCGACAAGGCGATCGAAGAGAAGATCGAGCGGTCGGGCGGCGGTGTGCAGAAGAAGTGACGTGTGATCACGATTCGGGGTGCGGCGGTTCTTCCTCTTCGCGCTGCTCCGGCGTGAACAGGTCCTTGAGGCGACCGATCCAGTCGTGGTGCTTGTAGTCGGTGAACTCCCCGGCGTCGAAGAACACGCCGCCGCACGAGTAGCACGAGTCGAACCAGATGTGGTGCTGTGCCGGGTCGACCATGCGGATCATCTTCCCGTCGCAGCGCGGGCACTTCGTCGCCTCGATGTCGTGCGTGAACCTGCCGACCTTCGGGTCGCCGGTGTCGATCGCCTCCGAGCCCTCCATCGCCGCGAGGCGCTCCTTCTCGAGCACGTCGAACCACAGGCCCTGGCAACTCGTGCAGCGCTGAACCTCGAGCCCGTCGTAGGTCACGGTTTCCATCTGGGCGTTGCATTTGGGGCAGATCATGGCAAGCTCCTTTCGCCACTGTCTACCTCCATTTTAAGTGTTGCGATCGCGGTATCCGCGGGAGATTCCCTGATTTTTCGCGTCGCGTCACTTGAAGCGCGACACGCCGAGGAAGTCGATCGGCAGATCGGTGCGGTTGTCGGCGGCGAGGTCGGCCAGCGCGCGGCCGACGGCGGGGGCGAACTTGAAGCCGTGGCCGCTGAACCCGCACGCGATGATGACGCGGTCGTGCGCCGCGGGGTCGGGATGGCGGTCGATGACGAAGTGGCTATCGGGGCTGTTGGTGTAGAGGCAGGTTTTCATGTCGACCATCGGGCCGTCGGCGTCGGGGATGTGATCGCGGAGCACGTAGCGGAACGTCGCCTCGTCGTCGGGGTGCGTGGTGCGGTCGACGCGGTCGGGGTCGGTCGGCGTGCCGGGATGGTGCAACGCGATCTTGAGGCTGGTCTGCCCGGGCAGCATGGGCATGCCGTAGTGCTGGCCGCCGCGGCCGGTCTCGATGAGCCAGACGGGCAGCGTGCCGATCGCGAACAGCTCGGGGCGGCGGGGCGTGACCCAGCCGAACACCTGGCGGGTGACAACGAGATCGACGCCGAGTTTGCCGCACGCGTTGCCGATCACGCTCGACCACGCGCCCGCGCTGACGATCAACCGGTCGGCGTGATACGTGTCGCGCTGCGTCTGCACGGTGACGCCGGTGGATGTCGCGCTCCACGTCGTGACCGGCTCGCCGTAACGCAGCTCCGCGCCGCTCTGTCTGGCGAGTTCCGACATCGCCGCGACCGCGCCCTCCGGTTCGACGAACCCCGTCACCGGCTCGATCAGCCCGACGAAGTCCTCCGGCAGCCGGAACATCGGGTAGCGCTCGTGCACCTGCTCGCGCGTCAGCTCCTCGTGATCGAGGTCATGGGTGTGCATCGCCTCGAGCGACCCGGCGATCGCTTCGCTGTCGGGCCGACCCATGTAGAGCCCGCCGGTGCGGTGCAGCAGCGTGCGCCCACTGTCGCGTTCGAGTTCGTCCCAGCCGCGGTAGGCTTCGTGCAGCAGGGGCACGTAGTCGGGGTGCTCGAAGTAGGCTTTGCGCACGACGCGCGAGCCGCCGTGGTGAGCGCCGTGGGTGTGGGGTACGTCGTAGCGATCGATGCCGAGCACACGCACGCCGCGATGCGCCAGCCGCCAGCACGCGGCGCTGCCCATCGTGCCGACGCCGATGACGATGACGTCGAAGCGTGTGTTGCTCATCCTTCAATGATCGACGTTGGGGTGTGGTTGATCAACTCGATCCGCAGGGGCTCCGCCCCTGCGCGACCCCGGGGCCAGACAATCGTTGAGGTGTTGCCACTATTTGTCGGCGTGTTTGATCAGGCCGCCGAACGCGTCGACGATCTTGCGGGCATTGGTGTCGTCGCTGTCGCCCCACAGGAGCAAGACGATTTTCGGTGTTTTTGCGTCCGGCGGGATGTGCTGGCGGATGAAGTCGATTGTGCGGTCGGCGGCGCCGGGCTGATCGTCATGTGCGACCGGATCGTGGGTGAGGATGTACAGTATCTCGGGTTTCTGTTGCAGTGCGACTTCGATCGCGGGCCGCAGGTCGGGGGTGCCGCTCGGCGCCAGGTGTGGGTCACACACACCGGAGATCGCCCGCTGCTTGCGGTGCGGCGTCATGTAGCGGTAGGGCAGATCGATCACACGTTCGACGTTCTCGCCGCGTGCGATCGTCAGCGTGAGTGTCTGGTGAATCTCTTCTTCGTGGATTGTTTTTTCGAATTCCTTGGCGACCGACGACCAGAAGGGTGTCATCTGCGCTGACGCGTCGACGACCATCGCGACGCGTCGGGGGTGGAAGTCGACGGGGAGGTCTTCGAGGCGTTCAAGGAAGAGTTCGTGCGTGTCACGACGGATGTGTTTCCAGATGTCGGGGCCGTAGCGTTGCTCGATGAAGCGTTTGGATTCGGAGTTGTAGCCGGCGGCGAAGTCGGTAGAGATCGCCTTACGGATAACGATGCCGTAGTGGTCACGCATGACCTCTTCGCGCGGGTAGGGGAACGGCGGCCAACAACAGAAGTAGAACTGTGCCGCGGGTTCGTCATGCAGGAGAACGAATCGATCGAGCCGTCGGTCAGCGAGCGCAGCGCGACGGCCAAGGTGACGCAGTTGTTCGGGTGGCACGCGCGGCACGGCCTCGAGCAGGCCATCGGCGCACGGCACGATGAAATCGAAGTCCAGCATCTGTGGCGGACCGGGCGGTGTGTCGGCGTAAAGGGTGAAGAGCGATTCGTCACGCCAGGTTGTGGAGCAACCCGCGATCGTGAACGCGATGAGCATCAGCGCGGCTGCGTTTGTCGCCGTGCCCCGCGGGATACGGCGGATGGTGGCCGCGCCGAGGAGGGCGACGCCGGGATGGCCAGAGCAGCGCAGCCGGTTGTCCATCGCGCCATCCGATCGGTTTCCATCCAATGCCCGACATGCCAAAGACCGTAGTTCCCGGGGCCGGGGATTGGATCGGGGATTCTCGATCCGAGTACCGATTCGACCCAATAGACGGTGCGTGCGGGGGGTGATGTATGTTTGCCGCCTGATGCGGCGTGGACGCCCCAGCCGAGATACGCGGCGGTGAGGATGAGCAGGAGGCCGGTGGTGAGCAGCGCGTGGCGGATCACGTGGGGCTCCGGGTGGCGCGGGGCGAGTGGGCCCGGGGCAGGCCTGCCCCGGGCTTTACGGGTGCGAGACGTGGGGGACGCGCGGTGGCGCGGCGTCACTCGTCGTCGCTGCTCTGGGCCCAGGTCGGGTGTTTGCGCTTGGGGCCCAGCAGATCCTTAGACGTCTTGCCGGAGCGGAGGTTCAGCACGGCCTCGGCGAATTTGAGGTCGTCGGGGACGGTGATCTTGACGTTGAGCGGATCGCCCTCGACGGCGACGACGGGTTCGCCGAGCGCTTCGACGAGGCCGACGTCGTCGGTGATCGAAGCGGTGTCGATCTTGCCAGCGGCGACCGCGGCGTAGGCGCGCTTCAGCAGGTCGACGGCGACGAGCTGCGGCGTCTGAGCGAGCCAGAGGTTGCCGCGGGGGACGGTTTCGAGGACGGGGTACGCCTCGACGGTCTGCTTCCCGGCGGCGCCGAGGATCGCGTCGAGCGGGTCGACCTCGGCGGTGGTGGACGCGGCGGGCTTGGCGTCGACACGCTTGACCGTCGCGGAGACGCGCACGGCGGGGACGACGGCGGGGTGAGTGGCGGCGGCGGTGAACACGCGGTCGATCATCGCGGCGTCGGCGACGGGGCGGGCCGCGTCGTGCACGGCGACGTGCGTGATGTCGTCGTCGACGACGTCCAGCGCGTTCTTCACGGTTTCCCAGCGTTCGATCCTGCCGCCGGCGACGATCTTGACGTTGAAGAATCCGAGCTGATCGCCCCAGCGGAACTTGAAGGTGTCGACGTTGTCGGGGTCGACGGCGACGATGATCTGCTTGACCTCGGGGCGGCCGCTGAACAGTTCGACGGAGCGGACCAGCACGGCGCGCCCGGCGAGGGGCTGCTCGAGCTTGGGCTTGTCACCGAAGCGTTTGCTCTGTCCCGCGGCGGGGAGGATGACGGCGATGCGGAGGTTGTCGTCCATGGGTTTAAGGATACCGCAAGCCCGCGGGGCGGGCGATGCTGGATGGCTCGCTGATGCTCGCGATGCTGGATGCTAGATGGGTCGCTGCGCTCCCGATGCTGGATCGGCGTTAGCCTACGATGGCCGCATCCAGCATCCAGCATCCAGCATCCAGCATCCAGCAACCGCGACAGCGACGCCGAACGGACGTACAATGAGGGACGTACTAAGATTGCTGGTTGATCTTTGACAATTGGGGCCGATCGGTTTCGACCGGACAGAGCAGGCATGGCGTGGCACGCCGAGGTGCGCGAACCTCGTTAAACCACGTGCAAAAACCATAAATGCCAACGACAACGTCGCTGGTCGAATCGGCTTCGCGCCGGTTCGCCTGGCTGCCTAATAACGCAGCCACATCCCGCGTCAAGTCGCCGCAGCGCGGCGCGGGGTGCAAAGAAGTGCGGATCGCCCAAAGGCGGTGTCCCTACACCGGCGGGCTAAATCTACTGGGACTGGACGACGCGTAGGCTGTCGCTGGCCGCCGCGGCGTCGAGATTAAAACAACGAATAAGCGTGTAGAGGCGTCATGTCGACTGTTACGGGACGGGGGTTCGATTCCCCCCGGCTCCACTTTTATCATCATAAGTGGTTGAAATAAAACAGCTTATGATTTTGGCTATCTCCGTAAATCATCACCTTAATTTGCACGCGGCGGCTACCGTTATCTCTCTGTAAACAACACGATTACAGCGGTGGTGGGTGTCGCTGTTCGGGTTGTGAAAGGAGTTGAGTTGATGATTTAGGTGATGATTCCGCTGGGGCTCGCGACGGTGTTTCAGACACCGTACCACTAGGTCTCCGGAGCCGAAGGTTGCGGGTTCGAGCCCTGCCGCGGATATTTGAAGACGCCCGGTGAGATGATGTGCCACGGGGCGGTTTCGTTCCCTTCCTGACGTTATTCTCATGCAGCTGAGCCTTCGGGAATTTCTACCATAGCTGTGTCTTTCCACGACATCCGTACAGGGTCGTGTGCCGCGCCCGTGCAGTGTCAATGCATCGTAGGCCGCTACCTTCTTCATGAGGTTCTCCGCAGAAGTCGATGTCTCGGCGAACCTGATGCAAGCAGCCAGGCACTTCAAATCACGCCTATGCAACGGCAATTGCTTGAGCAGGTCGCCTGCCATAAGAGATCGTCGTCCGTAGCTCGCTTCAGAATTGTCTTGACTTGTTTGCCTTTGCTGCTACCGTTAGTTCAAGCAGCAGAGCGAGAGACGACAGCTCGATTCTGGTGTCGGATAGCTAAAGGAACGGCAACGCGGTTTTGCGGGAGGCCAGTTTCGGAGCGAGCCGACGCGTGCAAACACTCAGGTGTTAGCACGCGTCGGCTTTTTTTTTGATTGTTCAGCGTACCTCGAATCTGATTTCACACGATCCTTGCCCCCTTGTCCCGTAGGAGTTCCCCTTGCTTATCACGTCAATTGTCGTCCGCACCAAGCGGACACTGAACAATGCACTGCGTTACCTTGGACAGCGTTTCATTTCAGGGCACGGTCTGAAGCGACATCGGGTGGTTCAGGAGGCTTCCGCACCGCTATTTGAAGCGCTCGAGCCCCGGGTATTGATGTCCGGTTCCGTTCTTGCTTCCGTGGCGAAAGGAAACCTGATCATTCAGGGTGACGCCGCGGCGAACGCTATTGTGCTGGACCAAATCGGTTTGGACGCCGACCAGGTGCGTATTTCGGGCGTGAGCAGCACCGACATCAACGGCCAGTCCGAGCCAATCGTCCTCAGCGGTGTCACACGCAGCGTCTATATCCTGCCGGGTGGCGGGGACGATACCGTGACGATGAACGACCTCGTCGTTGCAGGAAATGTTTGGATCGCGGACATGGACGGCGCGAATGACTTCATGCTTAATAACGTGAATGTTCGGTACAACCTTTTGGTGAATAATGCTTCAGATTCTGATACGACAAGCACAACGCTCACAAATACAATCATTCGCAGGTCACTTGTCATCCTGCCAAGCACGAGCAGCCAGAATATTGTGCTGAGTTCAGTGGATGTCCGTGGCGGCGCCAAGATCCTTAGTGGTGATGGAGCCGACCTCCTGACGATCGACGACTCGTACTTCCACAGGGGTGTGAAGATAAGCACCAACGAGGGTAATGATGTTGTTGAGATCGATGTACAAGGCGACCCTGTGGGGCCGCCTACCGTGTTCGACGGGCCGCTGAGTATCGCGTTGGGTGGAGGTGATGACACCCTCCAGATCGGACAGTTTGGCCAGCCCGGCAATAACGCCATATTAAACCATCGAGTACGCTTCGACGGCGGCAATGACTATGACACGCTGCTCGATAATGGATCGAGTTCGTCTCTTACCAGTGGGCGACGGATCAAGCATTTTCAGTCCACCGAAGGGCCTGCTGAGACCATCGCGCCGACCGTGACTTCCACTAACCCGGTCAATGGCGCTATGGGTGTCGCGGCGAGCGCGCCGGTCGCGGCGACCTTCAGCGAGTTGATGGACATGTCGACCATCAACGCTGCGACGTTCCTTCTGACCGGCCCCGGCATGACGTCAGTGACGGGCATGGTAACCTACCTCGACAACACGGCGACGTTCACGCCGTCGAGCAATCTCGCTCCTGAGACCCTGTATACCGGGACGATCACCACCGGAGCGCGCGATCTGGCAGGCAATCCCCTGGCCGGCGACTACGTCTGGACCTTCATGACGGCCGACACCACCGCGCCGACCGTCACGATTACCGTCCCGGTCAATAGCGCTACGAATGTCGAGCAGGACACGACGGTCGCTGCTACGTTCAGTGAGATGATGGATCCGCTGACCATCACCGCCGCCAATTTCACGCTGGCCGGTCCGGGCGGCGGCGCACTTGCGGGCAGCCTGAGTTATGACGCACTGAGCAACACCGCAATCTTTACGCCTGCGAACCACCTTGCCCGCAACACGCTGTTTACCGCCACGGTCACCACGGGTGTTCGTGACGTTGCAGGCAATCCCCTGGCCAGCAATTTTGTGTGGACCTTCATGACCGCCGACAACACGGCGCCGACCGTGACGAGTACCGACCCGGCCAATAACGCCGCCAATGTCGCGTTGAACAAGAAGATCGCCGCGACCTTCAGCGAGTCGATGGACATGTCGACCATCACCACGGACAACTTCATGTTGACCGGCCCGGGCATGACATCTGTGGCGGGCACGGTTTCTTATGTCGGCACGACCGCGACCTTCACGCCCTCGATCGATCTCGCTGTCGATACCGTGTACACGGCCACGATCACCACCGGTGTTCATGACGCTGCAGGCAATCCCATGGCCAGCAGCTACGTCTGGACCTTTATGACCGGCAACAGTGCTGATGCCACCGCGCCGACGGTGAGTTCAACCAGCCCGGCCAACAACGCCATGGGCGTCGCGCTGAATAAGAAGGTCGCCGCGACCTTCAGCGAGTCGATGGACCCGATGACCATCACCGACGCGACGTTCTCTTTGACCGGTCCGGGCATGACGCCAGTGGTGGGCATGGTGACCTACGTCGGCAACACCGCGACATTCATGCCTTCGAGCAATCTTGCCCCCGCCACCATGTATACCGCCACGATCACCACCGGAGCCGAAGACCTGGCGGGTAACCCGGTGTCGAGGTGAGACTCCTTGGCCAACCTCAGGAACAGCGAGGACAGTGCGTGGAGCTTGGCGACGCGTTGGGGCTGCGAATGAAGTAGGGTAATGGCGGCAAGCGCTGCGGCCGCATTGGAAGGGGGGATGCCGACGCTGTAAACGAACCCGGGGGTTGTATAGGCGAGGTATTCGATCAGTTCGTTAGACCCCGCGATATAGCCACCACAACTGGCGAGCGCCTTGGAAAGCGTGCCCATCCAGAGATCGACGTCGCGCCGATCGACATTGCAGAGCTCGCCGATGCCGCGTCCGGTCTCGCCCACGGTCCCCAGTGAATGGGCTTCATCGACGAGCAGCAACGCGTTGTGCTTCTTCTTCAGCTCGATGAAATGTGGCAGATCGGGAATATCGCCATCCATGCTGTAGACGCCTTCGATGGCGATGAGCACCCGGCGGTAGCGGTGGCGGATTTGCGAAAGCATCTCATCCATGGCGCGAAACTCGTTGTGCGCAAAGGTCCGGCGTGTCGCGCCGGACAGTTGAGCGCCCTGAACGATCGAGTTGTGAGCTAGCGCATCGTGGACGATGAGGTCTTCGTGTCCGAAGAGGTGGCCGATGGTGGAGACATTGGTGGCGTGGCCTGAGACGAAGACAAGCGCCGCCTGCGTACCCAGAAACTCAGCGATCGCATGCTCGAGATCGCGATGCACCTGTTTCTCGCCTGAGACCAGTCGGCTCGCTCCGGCGCCGGTGCCGTAATGATCGATCGCGGCTTTGGCGGCATCGCCAACCCGCGGGTCGTGCGCCATCCCAATGTAGTCATAATTGCAGAAGTTGATCAGGTCGTGACCGTCGATGCGTGTGATGCTGCCGTTGGCCGATCCGCCCTCATCAATGCGGAAATAGGGATTAGAGCCGGCTACCGTATACAACATCCGTTCGTATCTCTTGAGTTCGGTGTATTCAGGGAAGTCGGCCACGTTGCAAGCATGCGGCGGGATCTGATCGACGCTTGCGTCGGAAGGTGAATGACTGGTCAGGTGTTGATGTACGCTGAGGGCGAGACCCCCGAGCGTGTGGGCGGGGTTGAAGTCCGCGTCTGGCAGGCGACAGGCGAAGGTCTTCTCGAGCGCTGCGGCGAGTTCCATGCGCTGGAGAGAATCCAGCCCCAGTGCAGCGAGCGGCGTGTCGGGCGTGACATCGGATAATGCGGTGCCGCTTAGAACGAGCGCGTGTTGGCAGACCGCGGCGAGAACATTGAGGTGTTTGTCCTGTGAGGACGGTGGCGTGCGCTTACTCGTCACACCGTAGCCGTCAGTGACTCCGCCTGAGGCATTCTGATAGCGCGCGAGCGCATTCAGTCGATTATTGATGTACATGTCGCGACAGCGGCGTCGTTGCACTTTCCCGCTCGACGTCTTGGGAATCATGCCGCGCCGTATGAGAACGATGGCGTGCAATGGCAGCCCCAGTTCCTCAAGAACCGCTTCGCGGATCGCCCTGATCACCGGTCCGAAATCCGAATCGCCGGTGTGTGTCGCTTCATGCACGAGCACGAAGGCCTGCGTTCCGTCATCGTCAACGGAGAACGCCGCGCCAAAGCCCGCATTCAGCAGCGGGTGACTCTTGCGTCCGACTGCCTCGACGTCCTGCGGATGGTAGTTGAGGCCGTGTGAAATGAGCAGATCATCTTGCCGACCTGTAACGTAAAGTTGGCCTTCGAAAATGAAGCCTAAGTCGCCGGTGCGAAGAAACGGACCATCGTGGGTGTCGAATAAGCGTGCGTTGAAAGAATGATGGGTTGCGTCGTGGTCACGCCAGTATCCTTGTCCGACCGATGTTCCTGCTATCCATATCTCACCGACGCGACCGGAGTCTGACTGAATGCACGGATCCGCATCGACGATGTTGATGTGACCTGCCCCCATGAATGGGTCCACATTCTATGTTAGTTGTTGCACGCCCGCAGCCGTGGCTGGCGGGTGGAAGGGCGCAGCCCTGGAACCCGGCGGCCACGGCTGAATCGCCTCGGGCGCCGGGGGCTGATAGCCCAGC
>WGMA01000023.1 GCA_016125285.1 Phycisphaera sp. | reverse complement strand
GGCTGCGTCGGGTCGCCGCCCGGGCATTCGACGCGATCGGCCAGGCGTTGGTCGAGGTGCTGCAAACGGTCGATCCGACCGAGTGCGCCAACTACATGCGGTCATGTGGATATGAAACTGATTGATGCAAGATGCTCTAATACGGGCGGTGTCCCGCACGCTGCGCCCACCGCTCGAACAGCGCCACGGCGTCGGGCTTCATGAAATCCTTCACGATCTCGACGCTCAGCCCACCGAGTTGCTTGAGCGTGGCGTTCGACACCGGCAGTTCGTTGAACCCGAACCGCTCGGCGTCGGCGATGTCCGCGGCGTAGACGATCCGGGTGATGCGCGCCCAGTGGATCGCCGTGAAGCACATCGGGCAGGGCTCGGTCGTCGAGTAGATCGTCGCGCCCTCGAGGTGGACGTCGCCCAGCGCGGCGCAAGCGGCGCGGATCGCGTTGACCTCCGCGTGCGCCGTGGCGTCGGGCGCCTGCCACACGCGGTTGTGCTCACACGCCAGCACGTCGCCGCCACGCACGATGCACGCGCCGAACGGCGAGTTGCCCGCCTCGACGCCGCGCACGCACGCGTCCAGCGCCAGGCGCATGAAGCGGTCGTCGTCGGATTGGGCGGGTGATGGGCCGATACGGGATTCTACCAACAGCGCGACGCGGCGTGCGCGTCACTTCTTGTCGGTCTTCGCGTTGCCGCCGAAGATGTCGATCCACGCCTTGCGGACGCCGTCAAACTGCTGGACCTTCGTATCGGGGTTGTCGAGCGTGCCGGTGATACGGATCGTGGCCAGCTCGTTGCGGACGCCGTCGATGATGTCGGACAGCGGGCCGAGTTGGAGGCGGTTGGGGTTGGACGTGGTGAGCGTGAGGTCGAGCTTACCGTCGGCGTTCATCGAGCCGCGGCCGGAGATGGTCATCTGCTTGGCCATGAGGGCGATGTTCTCGAAGTGCACGCCGTCCTTGCGGAGGAAGAAGCTGAGCATGGCGCGTTCGAAGCGGTCGCGTGTGGGCAGCGCGAGGTGGGTGACCTTGAGCAGGCCCATGGCGAGCGGCACGCCGTTGAGGTTGGCGTTTCGGACGATCAGGTCGCCGCGACCGAGGATCGGGGCGTTGTCGCGCTTCCACGAGCCGGTGATGTCGAAGGAGGCCGACACGTCGCCCGTCAGCGCCACGGCGTCGGGCTTGGCCGGGGCCGGGACCGGCGCGTTGGCCGGCCGTTCGGCCAGCGAGTGGTCGGGGTCGGCGGGCGTCGTCAGGCGGGTGAGCTCGGCGTCGACGAGCTCGAGCTGGACCTGGTACTCGCCGGAGTCGAGCTCGACGGCGCCGATGCCGCCGATGCGTCCGCCGGCGACGCGGCCCTGCAGGTTCGGGATGATCAGCCGATCGTCCGACCCGTCGATGTTCAGCAGGCGCATCTTCACGTCTTCGACACGCCGACCGGACGCCATGAGCGACTCGGCGTCGAGGTCGAGCTTGAGGCGCGGCCAGTCGGCGCCCACCGTCGTCGTCGACTGCAACGTCAGCGTGCCGTTGAGCTGCGTGACGGGCAGGCCGACCTTGCACGCCGCGTCGGTCAGCTTCACGGTCGCCTTCGCCTCGGTGCGCACGCCCTCGGTCGCGTCCGGCCGCCAGACGAAGGTGGGCATGTCGACGTCGTACCCGGCGGTGAATCCCATCGCGTCGATGACGTTGACCAGCGACTTGGGCAGGATGTGCCGCGCGTCGGCGTCGATCTGCGTGCCGGTGGCGGTGACGGCGACGTGCGCCTCGAGCGGGTCGAGGGTCACCGGGCCGTTCACACGCATCGTGCCCGCGGCGAACTTGCCGCCGAACTTGTCGAGCGTCACGAGGTTGGGCTGCAGGACGATGGAGCCGGTCGTGTCGGCGAGGCTGATGCGCGCGCCTTCGTAGATGAAGCTCAGCGCGTCGGGCCGGAGGTCGAGCTTGTACTGACGCGGCTGCCCCTTGACGGTCTTGTAGTCGACGATCGCGTCGAACTTGCCGACCGGCTCGTGCGCCGCCCAGAACTTGCGCACGCCGTCCTCGCTGTCGACGGCGGAGGAAACGAGGTCGAGCACGGGGTCGCGGAAGTCCAGGTCGTACGCCTTGGCGTTGAGCGTGAGCGTGGTCTTGTCGCTGTCCTTGTAGTCGACGCGTCCGGTGAGGTTGATGCGCGAGTCGCCGCGTCGGCCGGTGAGGTTGTCGAACGCGACCGAGCCGCGGTGCAGGTTGAGCATGCCCTTGACGTCGGAGATGGTGAAGGCGCCGCCGCCAGGCGTGATGCTCAGGCCGGTCACGTCGACGTCCACGTCGATGTCGATGTCCTTGTCGGGCTCGCGGAAGATCTTGCCGGCGAGGCTGATGTTGCCGACGGGGTGGAGGTCGGCGATCCAGTCGTCGGCGGGCGGGCCGAGCGTGTCGAACAGCAGCTTGTCGACCGGGCCCTCGGCGTAGGTGAGCATGAGGTGCGGCTCGATGGGCGTGTCTTCGCCGTGGTGATGATCGACCCAGCCGCTCAGCGCGCCGCGTCCGCCGTGCAGACCGTCGAACTGCATCGCGTCGAAAGTGAACTTCTCGCGCGTCAGCACGAGGCGGCCCTTGCGGAGGCGCACGGGGTACGGGAAGTACTCGACGACGACGTCGGCGTCGTGGATGTCGATCGCCACGTCGATGCGGAACTTCTTTTCGCCCGCCGGCCGCGTCACCGACACCATCGCGTTGCCCTTGCCGCCTAGCTCGAACACCGGCAGCTTCATCTTCTGCTCGACCTGGCCGAGCCGACCGCGCAGGCCCGCCAGCTTCGTGACGTCCAGGTCGCTGGTCTTGCTGATCTGCATCGCCAGGTCGTTGCGCTCGGCCTCGAGTTCGGCGTGCTCGGCGTGCGTGATGTAGTGGCCGAGCTGATGCAGACGGCGGTAGCCCGGCTCGTAGAAGAACTGGCTGATGCCGCGGCGTTCCTCTTCCTCCAGGGCGTTGAACAGCACGTCGTCGAACGGGATGTTGACCGCGGCGACGGTGATGTCGATCGCCGCGTCGGGCGACGGCGGCACGACCGAACCGGTGATCGTCGCCGACCCGCCGTTGGGCGTGTCGCCCGTCAGCGCCTTGACGTACACCCCTTCGCTGTCGAACGTCACCAGCCCGTGCGCGTTGGTGAACGGGTAGGTGAACTTGTGATAGAACCCGCGGCTGACCAGCTCGGGGCTGTTGGGCGTGTACTTCGCCGCGGCGTCGGGGTCCTCCTCGACGAGCCGGCCGTAGAGCTGCCGCCCGGTCAGCACGGTCGCGGTGCCGCTCGGCTCGATCTTGCCGCCGGGCAGGTTCCGCCGCAGCGACATCGACACCTCGAGCCAGCCCACCGGGTTGAGCATCTTGAACACGTCCTGCACGCCGATCGGCAGCGCGACCATGTACTTCGGCTCCTCGGGGATCCGGAACGGCGCGGTCTGCAGCGACAGATCGAACGGCGCGTCGGCGTTGTAGCCCTTGATCGTGCCGCTGACGTGGTACTTCAGCCCCTCGATCCGCCCCACGAGGTCCGGGTGGATGCCGTCGAAGTTGAACCGGAACGAACCGGTCACGCCCGTCATCCGCGTGCGGTACTCGCCCTGGTCCGACAGGTACGCCAGCGTCAGCTCCACGTCGTCGAGCTTGACCTCCGCGGACGGCTCGCGCCCCCCGGCGTGGTGGAACGTCACGCTCGCGATCGCGCCCGACGGATCCAGCCGCTCCCACCACTTGCGGATCACACGCGGCAGCAGGCTCGCGTGCGGCCCGTTCAGCGCCAGCCGCTCCATCTTCCCGTCCACCGCCATCCGCGCCATGTCCAGCGTGCCGGTGATCTCCAGCGGATCGACCTTCTCGCCCGACGGGCTGATCAGCGTGTCGGAGCCCGACAGCTCGCGGATCGCCATGCGGTACGTGTTGCCGCGTGACTGGTCCGGCGTCAGGTCGCCCTCGATGTGCATGCGGTTGAGGAAGTGATACTGACCGTCGGTGACCTCGCCGCGGATGAGCCACGCGTCGCGCATCGTGAAGCGCGGCAGGCGCGTCATGCCGCCCGGCTTGCCGGTGTCGAGCGGCGGGTTGAGCTTCTCGAAGTTGAAGTGGTTGTCCTCGTTCTCCACCACCGACAGCACCGGCTCGTCGAGCGTGATGCTCAGCGGCGTGAAGTCACCGGTCAGCACCGCGACCGGGTCCAGCTCGATCACCACCGTCTGGGCCGTGAACAGGTCCGACGGCGTGCCTTCGTGATCCGGCACACGCAGCCGCACGCCCGACAGCCGCACCACGCCGTCCATGGTGAACGACCCGGCGACCACCTCGGCGTCACCGCCGGTGTACTTCTCGAGGATGCCCTCGGCGAGCTGCGCCACGCGGTAAGGCTGGCTGAAGTAACGATGCAGACCAGCCAGCGCCAGCGTCACCAGCACGAACGTGTAGCCCAGCCACACGTACATGCGACGACGCAACGACCGCTTGCGTTTCGGGGCCGGCGCGGGACCCTTCGCGGCGGTCGATCCGCTGTCGTCCGTTTCGGGTGTCGGCTTTTCCGGGGTGGCGTCCGGCAAAATACGGTTGCTCCGTGCCCCTCGTTGGCGATGTTCAGGACCCGCCTGAACATCATTCACCCTCACTCAACCAACTCACTTCATTCTATCGGTTCGTGGCACGCGTTCGGTTTGGGATTGAAGAAGTTAGTGCAATTGGGGTAATTGCACCCACACCCGCCGGGGGTTGTTTGAGCTGGGGATCATCATACCACGGGGCGTGCCGGGCGGCGTCAAAAACCCGTGCGGCGGGCCCGCAAAGGGCGTTGACGTGCCGATGTTACGCGCCGGCGGGCATCGCGGCGGGCGGGTTGGATTCGTCGGCCGCGGGGTCGCGGTGCAGCGGCGCAAACCGCCGGGCCTCGTAGGTGGTCAGCAGACCGAGCGCTTCGTCGCGAACGGGGTCGGGCAGTTGTGACGCCTCGCGGACGCGGTGGAGGAAGGTCGCGACGGTCTGGCCGGGCGGGCGGATCAGGGCGTGCCGCTTGAGCAGTTTCTCGGCGGCGATGAGCATGGACTGGATCTCGCGCGCCTCGTCGGTCAGGTCGCGTTGCCTGGGCGGCGTGATCCACCGCCGGATGGTGTCGCGGAAGATCCACGCCATGCCGATCGTGATGAGGATCAGCCAGATCCACATCGGCAGCTTCTGCGGCAGGCTCAGCAGCCACTCCCAGAACATGATCAGCAGCGCCTTGACGCCGCCGTACTCGCCGACGCGCGAGATGCGCATCCACTGGGCGTCGAACCACTCGCTGAGCTGCTCACGCCGCGTGCGCGACGCGACGGCCGGCTGCGCCGACGCCGGGGTCGACTCGACGATCACCCAGCCCTCGTCGGGCAGGTACGCCTCGACCCACGCGTGCGCGTTGCGGCGGCGCGCGATCCACATGCCGCCCATGCCGCGCTCGCGCATCACGAACCCCGTGACGTACCGGCACGGGATGCCCTGGGCCCGCAGCAGCAGCGCCGTGCTCGCGGCGAAGTATTCGCAGTGCCCCGCGTCGTGGTCCTCGAGGAACTCGATCACCGGGTCCTTGTCGGTGTGCAGCCGGATGCCGAGCTTGTAGTGGTAGTGCTGCGTGAAGTGATTGCGCAGCAGGTCGATCTTCTCGCGGTTCGTCCGCCCGCGGCCCATGATGCGGTCGCCGATCGCACGCAGCTTGTCGCGCAGCTCGTCGGGCACCTGCTTCTGCACCTCCGCGACGATGCCCTCCGGCGCCGGCTGTCGCGAGGTGCTGCGGAAGTAGCCGTACCCTCCGGCGGCGCCGCGCCCGTCGGGGCGCACCGTGCCCGTCTCGCCGACCTGCACCCGCCGCGCAAACGTCGCGATCTTGTGCACGTCCATCGGCAGGAAGTACGCATTGGTGTACGCGCTCTCCGCGTAGATCGTCGTGTCGAGGATGTTGGTGCGCCCGTCACGCAGCATGAACACGCGGCGGCCCTGGAACTCTTCGGTCTCCGGCTGCTTCGGCGTCGTGTCGATCCGCGTCTCCCACGTGCTGTCGTGGTAGTACACGTACGAGCTGCCGCGCAGGTACTCCGCGGGCTCGTCCTCGGAAAACGCCACGAGCGCGATCTCGTTGTCGCGCGTGCCGTCCTGCGGGATCCAGTCGCCGAGGCGCGTGCTCGACCCGGCCGGCCCGCCGATCGTCCCGCGCATCCCCGCCGCGCGGCCCGCCTCGGCCATCCGCTGGATCAGGTACGCGTTGAGCTCCGGGATGCGACGCACGCCGAAGTAGTCCACGGCGAACGTGCCGACGAGCAGCGCGCCGAACGCCGCGGTGTACACCAGCCACGACCGCCGCGACCAGCCGTGCGCCTGCCGACGGATCTGCTCGCGCCGCAGGTGCAGCAGCATCAGCGGCAGGAACGCCAGCAGCAGCGGCAGGTAGACCGGGTTGCCGTCGACGCCGCGCGGCGAGTCGGCCAGCTTCGCCGTGCCCGCCATGCCCATCCCCATCACCGCGCAGCTCAGCGCGTAGTCCATGCTCCCGCCGTTCTCCAGCGCCAGCATGTGGTGCGCCGCGAGGCTCATCATGTACAGCCCCACCACGAACAGGAACCCGGTCGGCACGCCGATGCTGCTCTGCTGCAGCTGCGGGTGATCGCGCAGCCACAGCGCGTACGGCACCATCAGCAGCAGCGCCAGGAACATGCGCGGCTTGGGCATGCGCGGCCCGCCGAGCCACAGATAGCTGACCAGCAGCAGGCAGATGATCGACGGCGCGACGACCGCCTTGGCGCTGATGCCCAGCGCCACCGTCGCGATGACGCACATCGCCGTCAGCGGCCAGATGCTCTTGCTGTCGTCCTTCAGCTCCGTCACAGCGCCTCCACGCCCTGCTGAACCTCCGACACCGTCAGCGTCTGCACGCCCGCCGACTCCGCCGCGTCACGCTGCGACGGATCGTCCGACACGAGGATCGCCTTCACCCGCACGCCCGCCTCGCGGATCGTGTTCATCATCCCCGCACGCTTGTCGTCCCACACCATCATCAGCGCGATCAGCGTCGACGTCTGGCGGATCTGCTGGCTGAACTCCGCGCCGATCAGGTCGAACGGGTCCACCCCGCTGACCTCCAGGCACGCGAGGATGTCGAGGATGTTGTCCAGGTACGCCAGCGAACGCCCCGCCTGGAAGTGGTAGAGCTGCGGCCCGGCGGCGAACAGGTCGACGACGTACTCCTTGCGGGCGAGGTAGTCGGCGATCGCCGCGGCCAGCGACAGGTTCGCGTCGAGGCACACCTCGTCGCGCCCGCCCGGGCCGAACACCACGTCCGTGTGCCACAGCTGCGACGCGCCGCGTGCGTGCCGCGGCGTGACGAGCTTCACGCGATCCTTGACCAGCGTCTCCACCTTGTAAGGCGTGTACGTGTCGACCAGCAGCGCCACACGCGTGTGGAACTCCTGCTCGTACTGCCGCACCACCGGCGCCCCCAGACGCGCCCAGCTCTTGGGGTGCAGGTCGCGGATGCGGTCGCCCGGCTGGTACTCACGCGTGCCGATGAACTCCATCGACTCGCCCACGTGACTGGCCAGCGCCACGCCGCCCGGCTGATACGACCAGCCCACCGGGATGTCCATGTGCACCAGCGGCTCGAACGCCGGGTACACCACCAGCCGCTGCTGGTCCGGATGGAACGCCTTGCTCTGCGTCAGCCCGAACGGGAACGTCGACACCGCCGTCGGCCCGTCCATCACGTAGCTGCCCCGCCGCTTGGCCATCATCTCGTACTCGAACACCTGCGTCTGGCCCGGCTCGAGCACCGACACGTAACGCGGCTCCTCGTCCATCGCGATCTGCTGCGGCAGGCGGAACTCGTACGCCCCCACGTCGTGCATCGGCCACGCCGTCGGGTTCGTCACGCGGATCGTCAGCGGCACCGCCGTGCCCGCCATCGCGCGCTCCGGCGCGCGACGCACCACCGTCGCCTTCGGGCGGAACAGGATCGAGATGAACATCGCCAGCAGCACCATCACCGTGAAGAAGCTGAACGCCAGCGAGCCGACCATCTTGTCGGGGAACGACCCGGCGATGCCCGTGGCGATCGCACCGGTCACGACGTACCGCCCCGGCCGCGTCAGCCGCTCACGCCACATCCCCAGCAGGAACCCGCTCACGCCGCGCCCGCCCTGGTACGCCGGCCACGTCTTCTTCCACTTGTACCACACGCGCCCGAGCCCCCGGCCGAACGCCGTCGACTGGCTCACCGCGACCTCCGCCGCCTCGCGCCCCTCGGTAAAGATGAACATCGTCGGCCAGACCGCCACGATCAGCACGCCGGTCAGCACGACGTAGTTGAGCGTCGCCCCGCCGAGCACCGCGTACGCCGCGACGACGAAACACAACACCGCGCACAGCAGCATCGCCCCGACACCGTCAAGCCGCGCCGTCAGCAGCGTCCGGCAACTCCTACACCGCTGCTCCCGCCCGGACACGAACGTCACCTTCCACGGAAACAGCTTCGTCTTGCACTTCGGACAGCGCGATCGCACCACAGGCGTACTCGCAGCGCGTTGCGGAGTCGTCGCGGAGTGTCGGTTCGAGGTCGTGCTCATTGCGGTATTGCCGGGTGTTCCTAGTGTAGCCTGAGGCGCCAGCGGGGGCTCAAGCTTTGTCATGGTTGCCAGATAAGGATCAACAAAACTCATACCGGCGTGGATGACCAACAGGAAGGCGGACCCACCCAAGGACGCGACAAGGAGCGACCATCGTTCGTCCCAGACAAAGTATCCGGTGACGACGAACATCGTCAGCAGAAGCGTCGTCATGTGGGCGAACGTCCAGTACCACGGCGTGTGCAGACGCAACGTCGCGCCGCACGCTCCACAGGGAATCCTCCACGACGCGAAGCTGGATCGCCAGCGCGGCAACCGCTGATGACAACTCGGACAGATCGCTCGGTATTCCATGGCGCTTCAATCGCCCCCGTCGTCCAGACCTGACTTCTCCCCGACCCCGATCGTGTCGATCGCACCCCGTTCCCACTTCCGCGATCCGCGTTCCGACTTGAACAAATCCGCAATCCGAAATCCACAATCCGAAATCAGGTCGGCACCGCCACCCGGTCCATCACTTCTTCGACAATTGTAGCCTTCTCGACGCCGCCGTATCGCGCTTTTGTGTCGAGGATGACGCGGTGGGCGAGCACGGGGACCGCGGCCTTCTGGATGTCGTCGGGGCGGACGTGGTCGCGGCCGGCCATGAGGGCGAACGCCTGGCCGAGTCGGAACAGGCCCAGCGCGCCGCGCGGGCTGGCGCCCATCTGCACCTGGTCGTGCTCACGCGTGCCGCGGGTCAGGTCGACGATGTACTCGCCGATCTCGTCAGCCACGTGGATGTTGCGTACCTGCGTCTGCAGGCCGTTGATCGCCTCGGTGTCGGTCACCGACGCCAGGCCCTCGAGCGGGTGGACGATCGCCTGGTCGTACAGCACCTGCTTCTCGGTGGTCGCGTCGGCGTAGTCGAGCTTCATGAGGATCAGGAAGCGGTCGAGCTGCGCCTCGGGCAGCGGGTACGTGCCGTGGAACTCGATGGGGTTCTGCGTCGCGATCACCATGAACAGCTCGGGCAGCTGGTGCCGCACGCCCTCGATCGTCACCTGGCGCTCGGCCATGCACTCCAGCAGCGACGACTGCGTCCGCGGCGAGGCGCGGTTGATCTCGTCGGCCAGGAAGATGTTCGTGAACACCGGACCCTTGTGGAACGAGAACGTGCCCTTCGTCGCGTTGTACACCGACCCGCCCAGCACGTCCGTCGGCAGGAGGTCCGGCGTGAACTGCACGCGGCGGAACTCGGCGTCGATCGACCGCGCCAGCGCCTTGGCGATCGTCGTCTTGCCCAGGCCCGGCAGGTCCTCGATCAGCACGTGACCCTGCGCGAGCATGGCCGCGAGCAGCAGGTCCAGACGCTCATCCTTGCCCCGGATGACGGATCGAAGATTTTGACGGATGGCGTCGAGCGCTTGCGACATGGCGTCACTCTACTACGGATGAAATGCGGAGCCAACCGCGTGCTCCACCCGTCCATACGCGCCGGGCGCCGCGGACGTTCAATCGCCCGGGGCTCCAGACAAAAAGAAAGCCGGGGGACGGCCGTCCCTCGGCTTTGGGGGGTTCATCTCCGGGCCGCGGACCCGATCAGAAGTCCGCGATCTTCGTCCGCATGATCGAGCCGAACCGCTCCCACAGGTGCTTGACCTTGGAGGTCACGTCGTCGTGTTTCTCGGGCTCGACGTGCTCGGCGAGGACGTCGAAGTAGTGCTTGTGCAGCTCGACGACGATCTCGGAGGTCGCGGCCAGACGCTCGGCGAGCGTGCGGGCGATGTAGAGCAGCGCGTCGGGGTTTTCTTCGGTCAGGGCCTGCGGGTCGTCGACGACAAGCGTGTGCACGTCCGTCAGCGCCTTGACGGTCGCCAGGTGCGGGCCGTGCAGCAGGAACGCCATCTCGCCGAGCGGAGCGCCGACGGTGTCGACGGTCGTGATCTGCACGCCGTCCTGCACGATCTCGACCTCACCGGACAGCAGGATGTACAGACGACCGGACTTTTCGCCCTCGTTGAGCAGCACCTCGCCGGGCTCGAACTCGGTCTTGGATTCGGTCATCTTCTGAATGAGGTCTTCAAGCATGTCAGCGTCTCCGAATGGATAGATTTGAATTGCCGGCCCCAGCGATAACAACCGCATCAGGATAGCCGCGATAGCGGCCTATCGCCAGCGAAACGGGACGCGCCCACGCCCCGCTCCGAACCAGGTTGTCGTGTCGGCCGTCGGGGCGTTAGAAGTCCGCGACCTGCGTCCGCATGAAGTCGCCGAACGCCGTCCACGCCTCGGTGACCGCGTGCCGCATCGACGCCTTCTTGGCCTCGTCACCGTCGTCGGCGTTGATCAGGTCGTCGAACGTCTTGTGCAGCTCGGCCAGGCACTTGTTGGTCTCGATGAGCCGGTTGGCCAGCGTCTCGGCCAGGTACAGCGGCAGCTCGGGGTACTCGGCGGTCTGCGGGCGGAAGTCGTCGACCTCGATCGCCATCACCGGCGTCAGGGCCTTGACCGTCGCGGTGTGCGGGGTGTTGATCAACGCGGAGATCTCACCGAACGGCGCGCCCGGCTGGTCCACCGTCGTGATCTGCACGCCGTCGCGCAGGATCTCGACCGTGCCGTCGATCAGGATGTACACCTTGCCCGTGTTCTGGTCCTGCTCCAGCAGCACCTCGCCCGGCTGAAGCTCCTTGATCGGCATCTTTTCCTGCAGCTTGTCCAGCATGACTGGCCCCTCTTTCGTGTGGAGATCGTTTCGTTCGCCGTCACCCGCAGCCCCCTGCGGCAGGTCATATCGTATCCGAACAGACCGGCGTGTGGTACATCCGTCAACCGGTCGGCGCGGGGGTCACACGGCGTAGGTGGCGTCGAACTGGCCGTCGCCGCGGGCCGCGTTGGCGCGACCGTTGGCCACCATGTGCTCCAGCACGTGGTAGACCGTCTCGACGTCGTCCGCGGCGCCGATCGCCTCGGCGATCTGCTCGACGGTCTGCACCCCCGATTTCATCAGCTGCGCCACCACTTTCGCCTGCAGGTCCAGCACCGCCGCGGCCGCCTTCTTGCCCGCCTCGACGCCCGGCTGGTGATACGCGTTGATCCCCACCAGCGACGCGTAAAAACCCACGGCCCGCTCGAACAGCGCGATCAGCACGCCGACGTGGAACCCGTCCACGCGCGGCACCGTCAGCGTGATCGACCCACGCCCGTTCTCGAACAGCGCCCGCCGCGTGCCCTGCCAGAACCCGTCGAGGTAGTCGCCCGGCGTCACGCCGCTCTCAACCTCCGTCTCGCCCGCCATCCGCCCGCCGTCCTCCATCACGCGGATGAACACGGCGAAGAAGTTGTTCACGCCCTCGCGCAGCTGCTGCACGTACGCGTGCTGATCGGTCGAGCCCTTGTTGCCGTAGACCGCGATCCCCTGGTGCACGACGTTGCCCGCGAGGTCCTTCTCCTTGCCCAGCGACTCCATCACGAGCTGCTGGAGGTACCGGCTGAACAGCAGCAGGCGGTCCTTGTACGGCAGGACGACCATGTCCTTCTCGCCGCGACCGTTGGTCACGTGATGCCACATCAGCGCCAGCAGCGCCGCGGGGTTGGCGGCGGTGTCGTGCTTGCGTGTGATCGCGTCGCACGCCGCGGCGCCGTGGAGCATCGCGTCGACGTCGAGGCCCTGCAGCGCCGCCGGCAGCAGGCCGACCGCCGCCAGCTCGCTCGTGCGTCCGCCGACCCAGTCCCACATCGGCAGCCGCAGCAGCCAGCCCTGCGCCTCGGCGACCTTGTCGAGCTTGCTGTCGACGCCGGTCACCGCCACGGCGTACTGCGCGAAGTTGAGCCCCGCCGCGTCGTACGCCGCCTGCGCCAGCAGCATGCCGTTGCGCGTCTCGGGCGTGCCGCCGGACTTGGAGATCACGATCGCCAGCGTCGACTTGAGCCGATCGCCGATCGCGCGCAACGTGCGGTCGATGCCGTCGGGGTCGGTGTTGTCGAAGAAGTGCGGCGTCATCTTGTCGGTGTCGGGATCGCCGAGCGCGTCGGCGACGAACTGCGGCCCGAGCGCCGAGCCGCCGATGCCGATGACGAGGATGTCGGTGAACCGCCCGCCGCCGGGCGCGGTGATCGCGCCGCTGTGGATGTCTTTCGCGAACAGCTTGATGCGGCCGAGCGTGTCGACGATCTCACCACGGATGTCGTCGGACGGCGCCAGCGACGCGTTGCGCAGCCAGTAGTGGCCGACCATGCGCTGCTCGTCGGGGTTGGCGATCGCGCCGGACTCCAGCGCGTCCATCTCCTCGTACGCCTTACCCATCGCGCCCGACATGCCGCCGAAGAACCCGTCGCCGAAGCCGATGCGGCTGATGTCCAGCGTCAGGCCGATCGACGGACAGACGCACAGGTGATCTTGGTAACGTTGCCAGAGGGATTGCCCGCTCATGATAAATCTCCGTGGTGGCGTCGCCGTGTTTATCACCGCGACGTGAGCAGCGTATAAGGAATCCCGCGCGTATGAAAGCACCAAGCCGCCTCGCCGCGTCACATTAGAAAATTCGATCCCGGATCCGTTCGCAATCCGTAACGTGCGAGCATCGAGCGGCACCTTACAGCGACGAAACCTCTATACTCGCGGACCCGAATGGACCCCAACACCGTCAAATTCCTGATCTTCGTGGCGTTCTCGCTGGCGACGTTCGCCGCGGGATACGCGTGGCGGCGCAAGCGCCCCGACGTCGAGAAGTTCAGCCGCGCGGTGCACCTGCACACCGTGATCTGGCTCTGGTCGCCGGTGACGCTCTACGCGTTCTGGACGCTGCCGCTGCGCAACGCGACGGAGACACGCGACCTCGTGACGCTCATGCTGGCGCAGCCGCTGCTCATGATCCTCCCCGCGGCGTTCATGGCGCTGATCGTCCGCCTCATGAAGACCTCGCGCGACCAGCGCGGCGTGCTCACCCTCGCCGCCGCGCTGTCCAACCACGGCTTCACTCTCGGCGCCTACCTCTGCTACGTCATGCTCAGCCCCAGCGAAACCGCCATGGCCTACGGCATCGCCTACGTCACCGCCATGCAGATCTTCATGGTGCTGATCTTCTACCCCGTCGCGCGACACTACGGCCCCGAGGACTCGTCCTCCATCGCCAAGCTGATGATCGGCTCGTTCCTCACCGTCCGCGCCATGCCGCTCTACCTCGGCGTCGTCGGGCTCGTGCTGAATCTCACCGACGTGCCCGTCCCCACGCAGATCAACGACTGGCGCCTCATCGACGTGCTGTTCTTCGTCGCCGCGGCGGGCGCCAACGCGGGTGTCGGCATGCGGTTCCGATTCGGCGACACGCTCAACACGCTGCGCTTCAACGCCGTGCTGGCGGGCGTGCAGTTCGTCCTGCACCCGCTGCTCGCCGTCGGGCTGATGGCGCTGCTCGTGGCGGTCGGCCTCCACCCCACCGACCTGCCGCGACACGTGATCATCCTCGAGGCGTTCTGCCCCACCGCGCTGAACACCGTGATGGTCTCGAACCTGTTCCACCTCGACGCCCGCCTCGCCAGCGCGCTGTGGCTGTGGAACATGGTGATCTTCTGCGTGGTGGTGCTGCCGCTGGTGCTGTGGATCTGGCCGATGGTGATGTGAGTGAGCCGCGAGCGGCTTGTGGCTCACGCGCCCTTCTTCGCGACCGACTCGGGCGCGCGGTGGGTCATCTTCAATAGCACCGGGTTGCCCGGCAACTCGAGCGTGTTGGGCAGGTCGGCGAACGTCGTGCCCGTGTCGAGCACCGCCCAACGCATCTTGTACGCCGGCTCGGCGGCGGTCTGCTGGGCGGTGTTGTCGTGCTTGTGCTCGAGGTCAACCACGGCCATCTTGCCCACCGGCACGTCCAGCGACCATAGCGTCTCGTGCGTCACCGAGTCCACCAGCGTCAGCGTCACCGGCAGCAGCGGCGTCGACTCGAAGTTGTGGCGGTCGATGCTGCGTCCGTAAGGAAAGTGCGTCGAGCAGCCGGCGGCGCCGAGCAGCAGCGTGACGGCGGTCGCGGCGGTGAGCGTGGCGAGGATCGAACGGCGTGTGGTGTGCATGTCGGGCCTTTCGCGGCGGCGTGTTGGGTCGCCCGCCGGTTGCGCATACAATAACGCATCGCCACACGGGAGGCCAAGACATGGCCAAGAAGCGCAAACGCAAAGAGAAGCTCGACTCGTCCGGCCGCCGCGGCTTCTTCCGCGACCTGCTCGTCCAGGCGCTGGAAGTCGGCGAACAGGTCGGCAAAAACATGGTCGACCGCACGCGCCCCCGCTACGGCTGGCTCGATCCCGACCCAGCACCCACCCCCGCCTACGACTACAAGTCCGCGCCGTACAGCTACGGCTACGACAGCGGCTACGACAACAACGACACGCCCTACGGCCCGCCCTGGCCGCCCGCCTACGGACCGCCCACCCCGATGCCCCTGCTCAAGCAGATGCGCGAGTGGCACAGCACGCCGCCCATCGACGCCGTCTCCCGCGGCGGGCATGAAGACATGCAGGACTGAGGCGGCGGCAGAGCCCCTTCAACAATTTAATTCAGTAGTGCAACGATTCACTCACTCCGGGATCGCCACATTCTCCACGATGCTCAGACCGAAACCCGCCAGGGCGTGGTAGTCCTGCGGGTGGTTGGTGAGCAGGCGGAGCTGACGCAGGCCCAGGTCGTGGAGGATCTGCGAGCCGACGCCGATGTTCGTGCGGGAGTCGGAGCGGAGCTGTTCGAGAAAGCCGTCCGCGACGGCGTCGTCGACGTTCGCCCCGTGCAGGGTTTCGAGTCGCTGCAGCAGGCCCGCGCCCATCGCGTCCTGGCGGATGTAGACCACCGCGCCTTCCCCGGCGGCCTGCACCATCTGCATCGACTTGCGGAGCGTCGACGCCGTAGGCTGACGCAGGTCGGTGAACACGTCGCCGAGCAGGTTCTGGGCGTGCACGCGGACGAGCACCGGATCGTTGATCACCTCGCGCCCGACACGCCCGAGGCACAGCGCCACGTGCGGCAGCGGATCGACGAGGCTGCGAAACGCCACCAGCGTCCACTCGCCCTCCGGCGTCTCGAACGGCGCCTCGGCCACGCGCTCGACCAGCTTCTCGCGCTCGAGGCGGTGGGCGACGACGTCGGCGATCGTGCACATCTTGAGGTTGTGCTCGGCGCAGAGCGCTTCGAGTTCGGGGCGGCGCGCCATCGAGCCGTCGTCGTTCATGATCTCGATGATCACCGCCGCGGGTCGCAGGCCCGCGAGCTTGCACAGGTCGACCGAGCCCTCGGTCTGCCCCGTGCGGACCAGCACGCCGCCGGTGCGGCAGCGCAGCGGATTGATGTGCCCGGGGCGGAGCAGGTCGGCGGGCTGCGTTTTGGGATCGGCGAGCAGTTTGATGGTGGTCGAACGGTCGGAGGCCGACACGCCGGTGGTCACGCCGTAGCGCTGGTGGGCGTCGACGGTGACGGTGAAGGCGGTGCCGAGGCTGGCGGTGTTGACGTTGGCCTGCGGCGGCAGCGCGAGGCGGTCGCAGTCGGCGGGGTCCATCGCGACGCACAGCACGCCGCGGGCGTGGGTGACCATGAAGTTGACGATCTCGGGCGTGATGTGCTCGGCGGCGACGATCAGGTCGCCCTCGTTCTCGCGCGTCTCGTCGTCCACCAGCACGACCATCCGGCCGGCTTTCAGCTCGTCGAGGATCTCATTGACGGGGGCGAAGGACACATCGGGCTCCGGGTCGGCGGTCATCGGGCGGGGCATTGTAGGGGATACGCGCCGCGGTCGACAGGCGGTATCATGTACGGTCGCGGCGCTCGGTTTGTTGCGGGTTGATCAGTTTCTCGCCGCGACGGGCACACACAATGCAAAACATCACACGCCGTGATCTGTTGTCTGGATGCGCCGCGAGCCTCGCGGGTTTCACCCTTTCGCGTTTCGCTCGGGCCGACGAGGAAGGCGACGACGGCATCCCGGTCGCCGGGAAGATCGAGTTCGCCGTGGAGGACGGCTGGGTGCGCGTGGCGCTGAAGGTGTCGGCGACGGGCGCGTCGTCGCAGTTCCGCGCCACGCTGTGGGTGATCGAGGACAAGGGCTCGGGCGAGCAGAAGCGCGGGCTGGTGACGCTCGGGCCGTACGCCAAGGGCTTCGCCGGATTCAGCAAGGCGATCCGCACACGCGGCGGCAAGTACGTGCTCGAGTACGGCGGGGCCAACGCCGAGTTCCGCCTCCAGGCCCAGTTCCGCGATCACAACGGCTCGACGTACGCCAACAAGGGCGAGCAAACGGGCAAGCTCTGACGCACATGCCCGCGCCCTGTCGTCCGGCGGCGCTATCATGCCGCACGGACTCAACTTCGCACGACACGCCCGCGGTGGGACCGATGCGGGCGTCTGACAGACAGGTTTGACGAGCGAACCGCTCACGGCCGACGGACGGCGTGGCGCAACGATTGCGCGGCGTCGGCAATTCCTGCGCGTCGGGTGATTCGGCGTATCGCGGCTCGGAGGCCGGACTTTGCAGAGTTCACCACGAATTAGCCGAGTGATTCTGTGACGACGCCGGCTGCGCGGCCGAGCCGGTGACACGGATGTCACACCCCGCCCATGAGCGACGGGGTCATCCAGGATGGATTGGCCGCCTTGAAAGGCGTGGATATGAAGATCGATTCGTCGAGATTCGGACCCATCGAGGTCGACCCGCAGCGTCTGATCACGCTCAGCGGCGGGTTGCTGGGCTACGCCAATCACGAGCGTTACGCCCTGATAGAGTCCGATAGCGATGGATTCTTTTTCTGGCTTCAATCGACCGAAGATGCGCGGCTGGCGTTCGTCGTGACCGACCCGGCGTTGTTCCTGCCGGCGTACCGTCCGCCGCTCCGCCGCGAGCAGCTCAACGACCTGGGCCTGACCTCCGCCGCCGAGGCCCAGACCCTCGTGATCGTCAACAAACACCACAACACGCTGACGGGCAATCTCAAAGGCCCGATCGTGATCGATCCGCAGCGACGCGTGGGCCGGCAGCTCGTGCTCGCCGAGGCCCGCTACAGCGCCAAACACGTCCTGATCCACCTCGACGCCAAGGCGCCCACACGCAAGGAGGCCGCGCTGGTCTGATACTGCTGCGTCAGGCCACCGACCACCGAAGGAGCCCGCTATGTTAGTCCTCTCTCGTCAACGCGACGAAACCATCATGATCGGCGACGACATCGAGATCACCGTCGTCGACATCCGCGGCGACAAGGTCCGGCTCGGCATCAACGCGCCGAACACCGTGCCCGTCCACCGCAAGGAAGTCTACGACGCGATCAAACGCGAAAACGAAAACGCCACACGCGTCTCGGTCGAAGACATGATCAAGGCCAAGGATCAGATGAAGCACAAGCCCGACTGACGCGAGCCGTCGCTCGGGAGATCGCTTGAGGGTTGCGAAGCGCCGCGTGGCGACACGCGGCGTTTTTCATGCGCGGGCCACGCCGAGGATCACTTGAACGCCGGGCCGTACGCGCCCTCCGGCGGGGTCCAGCCGCCCAGGTCCTTCTGCTGGAACAGGTAGATGCGGTTCCAGCCGCCCCACGAGTGGATGAAGATCTGGTCCTTGAAGTCGACCCACTCCGCGGCGCCGTCGACCGTCACCTGGTTGCCGCCCGCGGGGAAGTAGCCCCCGGCCAGGTCCTTGTGCGAAGGCATGCCGCCGTACGCCGACTCGCGGTCGCCGCCCCATGATCCGGCCATCTTGCCCGTCGCGTCCGCCGCGAGCACCCAGCCCGGCTTAGAGTTGTGCAGCTCGACGGGGCTCCGCGCCGTGATCGTCCCGGCGAAAGGGTTGTCCCACTTCTCGATGCCGCCGAAGTACTGGTAACCAATGATCATCTGCGGGAACGCCGGCTCCCACTGGCTCTTGAAGTCGCGCGACGGGCAGTCCCAGATCGGCGACGGCAGCCAGCCGCCCTTGTAGCCCTCGCCCTGGTCGATGACGAGGCTGACAGTGGACATCGCACGGATCCAGTCGACCTTCGCGTCGTTGGGCCGGTTGCGGTGCACCTTCATGTTGCCGGGGTTGAAAGCGTTCTGCACCTGTCGGCCGCGGCAGATGAAGTACACGCCCTGGTTCTCGTTGGTGTACATCGTCGCCGCCACGGAGATCTGGTGCAGGTTCGACGCGCACACCGTCCGCTTGGCCGACTCGCGTGCGTGCACCATCGACGGCAGCAGGATCGAAATCAGCAACGCGATGATCGCGACGACCACCAGCAATTCGACGAGCGTAAATCCACGATGACGTGCCATGACATGCCTCCACCCCGGCTGAGCGCAAGACAACCGCTCAACCGACTAGTCCCTTGTTGCCAACTGCCTCTCCCCGCGGCGACGCCTTCCGGAAATGCTCGGCGTCGCGTTGGAATATCCTCGATTCCTACTTATAACCGCTGCAAATGCACGATTCAATAGGAATCGCGAGGCGCCGCGTGCCCCGATACGCTGTCGGGCGCCGGGCTTGACACACGCGGCGATGGGCTATGATGTGGGGTACCGCGATCGACTGCGGAGGAGCCCGATGGCCGAGGACGACCCGAAAACCCCCGACGAGGAACGTGACAGCGGTACGTCGACCGACACCGCCGAGGCCCCGCCGGAGCCGAAGCAGATGCCGCCGTGGAAGGTGCTGCTGCACAACGACGACGTCAACGACATGATGTTCGTGGTCCGCACGATCATCGAGCTGACGCCGCTGCAGCGCGACCTGGCCGTGCAGCGTATGTTCGAGGCGCACCAGAAGGGCGTGGCGTACCTGCTGTCGACTCACCAGGAGCGGGCCGAGCTGTACCGCGACCAGTTCGCCAGCAAGGGGCTGACGGTGACAATCGAGCCGGAAGAAACGTAGCTGGGAACTTGGATCAGGGAACGCGGAACGCGGAAGTAGCGCGTTGGATTCGTTCCGAGATCCGCGTTCCGAAATCCCACTTAGAAAAACGGATTCGTGCGTCGTTCGTGCCCGATGGTCGTGTCGGGGCCGTGGCCGGGGAACACGCGTGTGTCGTCGGGGAGGGTGAACAGCTGCTCGCGGATCGAGGCGAACAGCGTCGGGCCGTGCGAGGTGGGGAAGTCGTATCGACCGATCGAGCCGTTGAACAGCGTGTCGCCGACGAGCGCGACGCCCGCGTCGGGCTGATAGAACGTCAAGCCGCCCGGTGAATGGCCTGGCGTGTGGCGCACCTCGAACGGCACGCCCGCCAGCTCCACCGTCTCGCCGCCCTTGAGCAACTCGTCCGCCTCGCCGACACGCAGCTCGATGCCCAGCGCGATCGACAGGTTCAGCATCGGATCGTTGAGGAACTCGCGCTCCGCCTCGTGGATGACAATCGGCAGGTCGGGCCACGCCGCCTTCACCTGCGGGATGCCGCCGATGTGATCCAGATGCGCGTGCGTCAGCATCAGCTTCACGGGATTCAGCCCCGCGCGCTGGATCGCGTCGATCATCACCTCGGGCTCGTACCCGGCGTCGACGATCCAGCAGTCGGTCGAGCCCGCGGGGTGTACGACGTAGCAGTTCGTCTGCCAGTCGCCGAGCGGGAAGGTGTGGATTTCGAGCGAATCACTCATGGCCGAGATCATATAGCCCCGGGCTTGTCCGGGGTAATCTTGCGGGCATCCCTTACAATGCGGTCATGCAATCCGAGGGAACTGAACCGGGCGCGACTAACGAGCCGCAGCTATTGAAGCTGTCGAAGGTGAAACGTCGCGGCGCCCGCATGGGGCTGATGATCATCTTCATCATTTTCGCGTGGGTCGGCAGTATCTTCTCGGCGATCCACTTCGTGGTCGATCCCGTTCGCGATACACCGCAACAGTGGCTCGGCCTGACGCTCTTTGCGGTGCTGTTCGTAATCGCGACGGCCCTGACGGGTTGGGCGATACTCTGGTTCGGCAAGAAAATCGGTCCCTGCTGCCCGCATTGCGGCGAGCCCTTCGTCTGGATCGACCCTGACAGCAAACTCGGTAAGGACCTCGTCAGACAGAATCCGCGATACGGGGCCGAAGAAGGGAACTGCTCGGTCTGCGGCGAGAAAATGATCGACCTCGACGCGTGATCCCACCCCGTCTCGCTCCGCTCGCAGGGGTGGGCTTGCGGGGTCGCGCAGGGGCGGAGCCCCTGCGGATCGAGTCGAAAAACCTTGCCCGGGCAAACCGGCGTCGCTATAGTAGATCGGCTATGAGCAACCGCATCGACATCGCGATCGCCATGATTATTAGCTCCGACACCAACCGGTAGGCGACGCGGTCATCCTGTATGAACGACGAACCCTGCCGGTTGGCAGGGTTTTTTTGTTACCCGACACGGCCCGAATCACCGAAAGATACGTTACGCACGCCCCCGCGGGGGGCCCGAGTCCCACGAGGAACACACGATGTCCGAAGACAAGCTGCCGAAGTACGTCGAGATCTACGACACCACCCTCCGTGACGGCACGCAGGGCGAGGGCATCAGCTTCTCGCTGATCGACAAGCTGAAGATCACCAAGCACCTCGACGCGCTGGGCGTGGACTTCATCGAGGGCGGCTACCCGCTGTCCAACCCCAAGGACGTGGCGTACTTCGAGCAGGTGCGCGACCTCGAGCTGCGGCACGCGAAGGTCGTGGCGTTCGGCATGACCCGCCGCAAGGGCATCGAGGCGAAGGACGACGTGGGCATGCAGGCGCTGGTCGGGTCGAAGTCGCCGATCATCACGATCGTCGGCAAGACGTGGGACCTGCACGTCGACGAGGTGCTGCGTGTGAGCCGCGAAGAGAACCTGGCGATGATCGAGGACTCGGTGCGGTTCTGCGCCGGGGCCGAGCACGTCGAGCAGGTGTTCTACGACGCCGAGCACTTCTTCGACGGCTTCAAGGCGAACCGCGACTACGCCTTGGCGACGCTGCGCGCGGCGCAGGCGGGTGGGGCGACGCGCTTCGTGCTGTGCGACACCAACGGCGGGTCGCTGCCGCGCTGGGTCGCGGACGTCGTCGACGACGTGCTCAACGAGTTGGGCGACGTGAAGCTCGGCATCCACGTGCACAACGACGGCGGGCTCGCCACGGCCAACACGCTGACCGCGCTGCAGCACGGCGCGGTGCAGGCGCAGGGCACGATCAACGGCATCGGCGAACGCTGCGGCAACGTCGACCTGACCACCGTCATCGCCAATCTCAAGCTCAAGCTCGGCGCCGACTGCCTCGGCAGCGACGACGGCCTGCAGCGCCTCACCGAGACCGCCCGCTTCGTGTACGAGCTGGCGAACCTGAACCTGCTGTCCAACCAGCCGTACGTCGGCACGGGCGCGTTCGCGCACAAGGGCGGCATGCACGTGCACGCGGTGAATCGCGTGGCGCACAGCTACGAGCACGTCCCGCCGGACTCGGTCGGCAACACGCGTCGCATCCTCGTCAGCGAGCTGAGCGGCGTGAGCAACATGACCGCGACGCTGGGCAAGAAGTTCGACGTCGAGGCCGACAAGGACCTGCAGCGCCGCGTGCTCAACCGCGTGCAGGACCTGGAAAACATGGGCTACCAGTTCGAGGCGGCCAACGCGTCGTTCGAGCTGCTGCTGTACGGCGAGCTCGGTCGGCGGCGTGACTTCTGGGTGCTCGACCACTACCGCTGCGTGATCCTCAAGAACAACGGCGACGAGCCGACCACGGAGGCGACGGTCAAGTGCAAGGTCGGTGACCTGATGGAGCACCGCGTGGCCGAGGGCGACGGCCCGGTCAACGCGTTGGACGGCGCGCTGCGTAAGTGCCTCAAGGACCACTACCCGCAGATCATGGACGTGCACCTGCGCGACTTCAAGGTACGCGTGGTCAACGCCGCGGACGAGACCGCCGCGAAGGTGCGCGTCGTGATCGACTTCGCCGTGGACAACCCCAACGGGGCCGACAAGTACTTCAGCACGATCGGCGTCAGCGAGAACATCGTCGAGGCGTCGTGGCAGGCCCTGATCGACGCGTTCGAGTACCACCTGCTGGAGTGCGCCGCGGAGCCGATCGCCACGGCGTAAAAAAGTCCGTAACCCCCCGCTGACCTGTGGCATCTGTGCATGAAACGGGCGCTCGGTCCGCGCCCACGACACCCCAGCAACCCAGGAGACGTGATGCCCGATACGCGAGAGACACACCTGTTCCACAGCTCCGTGCCCTATGTCGAGCAGCGCATCAAGGCCGCGGCCGTGTACTGCAGCGACGGCCGTTTCGGCGAGCAGTTCGACGACTTTCTGTACAACGTGCTGAAGCTGGACCGCTACGACCGCCTGGCGATCCCCGGCGGCCCGGCCGTGCTGGCGACCAACTCGAAGACCTTCACCGAGCACCGCGCCGCCGACAAGCAGATCGGCTTCCTGCTCGACGTGCACGACATCAACCGCATGGTGCTCATCCAGCACCTCGGCTGCGCCCACTACGCCCAGCTGCTGCGCCTGCCGCCCAAGGAGGCCAAGCAGCGTCAACTGGACGACGTGCACCGCGCCGCCGAGCACCTCCACAAGCTCGCGCCGGACCTGAAGATCGAGGCGTTCCTCGCCAGCGTGCACAACAACGCCGTCGACTTCGACCCGATCCCGATGTGATGGCCGAGCCGACCGAACCAACCCGCAAGTCCACCGTCGACGAGATCCGCGATCGCTTCGACGCGGAGGTGGACCGCTTTTCCAATCTCGACACCGGGCAGGCGGCGGCGATGGACGCGCCGCTGCTGTTGCGCCTCGTCGTCGAAGCCGCGGCGGAAACGACGCCGAACGCCCGCGCGATGCTCGACATCGGCTGCGGCGCGGGCAACTTCACCTTGAGAATGCTGCAACGCCTGCCCGGGCTCGACGTGACGCTCGTCGATCTGTCCCGCCCGATGCTCGACCGCGCCGTCGAACGTCTCGCGGACGACGCGGTGAACGTCGGCGTGGTGCGCGCGGTGCAGGGCGACGTGCGCGACGTCAACTTGGACGACGAATCCGTCGACGTGATCGTCGCCGGGTCGGTGCTGCATCACCTGCGCACGGACGTCGAGTGGCGGGCCGTGTTCGCGAAGCTTTTCCGCTGGCTGCGGCCGGGCGGGTCGGTGTGGATCAGCGACCTGATCTGCGACAGCACGCCGGGCGTCGAGCGGGTGTCGCGTCGGCTGTACGGCGAATACCTCGAGGCGTCGGGCGGCGCGGCGTACCGCGAGCGCGTGTTCGGCTATATCGCGATGGAGGACACGCCGCGGCCGGTGCTCGAACAGCTCGACCTGCTGCGCGACGTGGGATTTTCTCAGGTGGACCTGCTGCACAAGCACGCGTGCTTCGCGGCGTTCGGCGGGGTCAAGGCGTGACCGGGCAATCCACTCACAACCGGATTACGGATCGGGCGTAGCGAACACACGCGGGTCGGGGCCGGAGTGCGGGTGGCCCGGATCGCCCTTCGTGTCGCGCCGCAGCGGCACGAGCCGACCGTCGGGCGTGCGCGCGGCCTGGATGAGGCGATCGCTGTCGCATTCCGGGCAGTGCATCGGCTCGCCGTAGTGGTCCTTGTGCCAGGCGCCGATCTGCTCGACGGAGAAGTTGACCTCGTGCCCGTTGGGGCAGATCCACCACGTGCCGTCGGGCGCGTCGGAGTTGACGGGCGCGGGCGCGACGTAGGCGTAGAGCGCGCCGACACCAAACAGGACGGCGGCGGCGGCGATGATCGTGTTGCGGGTCATCGGTCTATTTCCAGTCGTGGTTGTTGTTCCACATCCGCGCGATCTCTTTGTCGCGTTCGGTCCAGAGGTTGGGGCTGTACGCCGAGAGGATCACGTCTTCCTGCTTCTGCCACTCGACGTGCCCGTCGGCCATGACGAGGTTGGGTCCACCGAAGTGCGCCTTCGCGGGATACTCCCACCACTGCTTGGGGTCCATGTTGAAGTCCCACTTGCCGGTCGAGACGTTGTCGCCGATGGCGATCATGTTCGCGGGAGAGACGACGAGCGAAAACCGGTACTCGCCCATGGCGAAGCCGAAGTTGAGGTCGCCGCCGAGGCCGCGGTGCGGGTTGGTCTGCACGTTGTACGCGCCCCAGTCGTTGTATCCGTAGCTGAACGGGACGGTGTTGACGTTGAGCAGGAACTCGCCCTTCTCGTAGCCCCAGTCCTTGACGTCCTTCTCGGTGGCGTAGGCGTTGCCCGTGCCGAACTTTTCCTGCCACTCGAACCCCTCGGGCTGCGTCGGGCAGTAGTACACGCCGCGCTCGAGGCCGCCCCAGGTGCGGGTCCGCGTGACCCACGCCCCGACGATCGTGCCCTTCTCGGTTCGGCCGTGACAGCCGGGGTAGTACTTGGTCTCGATCGCGTAGCTGATCAGGCCCATGCCCTGCTGCCGCAGGTTCGACTGACAGATCGTGTACCGCGTGACCTCCCTCACCCGGGCCATCGACGGCAGCATGATCGCCATCAGGATCATGATGATCGTCAGGACGACGAGTATCTCAACCAGCGTGAAGCCCCGTTTTTTCTGATGCGTCATGGCCGTGCCCCTGCCGTCGTGGAGTGCGGCGATCCCGGGATGCGGGTCCGCCAGGTGTGCCCACGTTGAATTATGTCGAAGGACGGACGCCGAACAATGAGTTTCCACGTCTGGCGATTGAGCTGTTTTTCGGCGTGATAAATTCGCGTATACCGCTTAAAATCCAGCCTATCATCACGTCGGCGGTGGTCGTATCAGACGCCGCGTTGTGTTTTTGCGGCGGGCCTCACCTCCGCCCGCCCGCCCAGCCACGGAGCCCCGCGTGTCCGATCAGCCCCAGGTCGCCCTGCTTGTCGAGACGTCGATCATCTACGGTCGCCGCGTCCTGATGGGCATCACCGACTACATGCGGACGAATCGGCCGTGGTCCTGCTTCCTCGACCAGCGCGACCTGTTCGCCAGCCCGCCGGGATGGCTCAAGCGGTGGCAAGGCGACGGCATCATCTGCCGCACGACCTCGCCCAAGCTGCTCGAGGCGCTCAAGGAGACCGGCGTGCCGATCGTCGATCTCAACGACATCCACGAATCGTTCGAGGGCGTGCCGAAGGTCCAGTCCGACGACCGCGCGATCGGGCGCGTCGCGGCCCAGCACCTCATCGAGCGCGGGTTCCGACGCTTCGGGTTCTGCGGGTTCGCCGATCACCGCTGGTCGTGCGAGCGGCGTGACGGGTTCGTCGCCGCGCTGACCGAGGCGGGTCACGAATGCGCCGTGCAGGAGACGACGTGGTCGCGCTCGTCGTCGAAGGCGTGGGAGGCCGAGCAGCAGACGATGGTCCGCTGGGTCGATTCGCTGCCGAAGCCCGCGGGGGTGATGGCGTGCAACGACATGCGGGGGCGGCACGTGCTCGACGCGTGCGGGCAGCTCGATATCGCGGTGCCCGAGGCGCTGGCGGTGGTCGGGTGTGACAACGACGACCTGCTGTGCGGGCTGTGCTCGCCGCCGCTGTCGAGCGTCGTGCCCAACGCGCACCGCGTGGGCTACGAGGCCGCGGCGCTGCTGGATCGGCTGATGCGTGGCGAGGCCGCCGAGCCCCCGCCGCCGATCGAGCCAATGGGGGTGATCACGCGTCAGTCGACCGACGTGCTGGCGATCGAGGACGGGCTGACGGCCCGGGCGGTGCGATTCATCCGCGAGCGGGCGTGCGACGGGGTGAGCGTCGAGGACGTGCTGGACCACCTGTGCGTGTCGCGCAGCGTGCTGGAGCGGAAGATGCGTGACAACCTCGGCCGCTCGCCGCGCGCCGAGATTCGCAACGTGCAGGTCAAGCGGGTGAAGGACCTGCTGACGACGACGGACCTGCCGCTCAGCCGCATCGCCGAGCTGGCCGGGTATAAGCACGACGAGTACATGTCCGTGGTGTTCAAGCGCGAGACGGGCGTGACGCCGGGCGACTACCGCCGCGACGCGCAGGCCCAGTAGGACCCGCTATTGCGGGTCGTCTTTCCAACACCTACGCACACGGGATTGGTCCGCAACAGCGGACCGTACGCCCACACAATCTTTACCTTGCCTGAATCGCCCGGCTTCCGCATAATGGCCGCCTTGGGGCGCAGACCGATAATCCCTCTTTAAGAGCAGGAACCCAGAAGATGAGCACTGCCACCGCAAGCTTTCCCATTGACCTATCCGCGTTCAAGCCGATCGGGCTGGACCCCGCCAACGACAAGCTGACCGACGAGCAGCGCGCCGACCTGCAGGCGAACATCGACCTGTGCCGCGACGCGATCATCTTTTTCACGGCGTGCGCCGCGGCGCGCGGGCTCGGCGGGCACACCGGCGGGCCGTACGACATCGTGCCCGAGGTGCTGATCGCCGACGCGTTCATGCGCGGCACCGACAAGGTCGTGCCGATCTACTGGGACGAGGCCGGTCACCGCGTCGCGATCCAGTACCTGATGAGCGCCCTCAACGGCGACCTCGAGCCGGAGCGGCTCACGCACTACCGCGAGTACGACAGCAAGCTGCCGGGCCACCCCGAGCGTGACTTCACGCCGGGCGTGAAGTTCTCGTCCGGCCGCCTCGGTCACATGTGGCCGTACGTCAACGGCGTGGCGCTGGCGAATCCCGGCAAGGCGGTGGTGATGTTCGGCTCCGACGGCTCGCAGATGGAGGGCGACGACGCCGAGGCCGCGCGACTGGCCGTGGCGCAGAAGCTCAACGTCAAGCTCATCATCGACGACAACGACGTGACGATCGCCGGTTACCCCAGCCAGTACCTGCCGGGCTACGACGTGGGCAGGACGCTCGAGGGCCACGGACTGCCGATCTGCCGCGGCGACGGCGAGGATCTGGACGACCTGTACGGCCGCATGGCACGCGCGTTCAACGCCGACGGCCCCGTCGCCCTGATCAACAAGCGCAAGATGGCGCCCAAGGTGCCCGACATCGAGGGCTCGAACCACGGCCACGACGTGATCAAGGTCTCCTCCGCCATCAAGTATTTCGAGGCGAAGGGCCGCCCCGACGTCATCGAGGCGCTGCAGGCGATCAAGCCCGAGAAGAAGAGCTTCGAGTACCTCGGCTCGTCGAAAGAGTCCGGCAAGAACCGCGACAGCTTCGGCAAGGTCATCAACGAGATCCTCGACAAGATGCCCGAGGCCGAGCGCAAGGAGCGCGTGGTCGTGATCGACTCCGACCTCGAAGGCTCGTGCGGCCTGCACCACATCCACGCCAAGCACCCCGAGGTGTACATCTCCAGCGGCATCATGGAGCGCGGCAACCTGTCCGCCGCCGCGGGCTTCGGCTACTACCACGACAAGGTCGGCATCATGGGCACCTTCGGCGCCTTCCTCGAGATGTGCATCTCCGAGATCACGATGGCCCGCCTCAACGAGTCGAACCTGATCTGCCACTTCAGCCACTCCGGCTGCGACGACATGGCGGACAACACGTGCCACTTCGGCATCAACCACTTCTTCGCCGACGGCGGTATCGGTGAGTACGACGCGGCGACCACCCGCCTGTACTACCCCGCCGACGAAGACCAGATGCGAGCCATCGTCACGTCGACCTTCAACGACAAGGGCGTCCGCTTCGTGTTCACCCAGCGGTCCGCCACGCCGTTCATCCTCGACACCGACGGCAAGCGCGTCTACGGCGACGGCTACAAGTTCGACGCGACGAAGGATGAGGTCATCCGCGAGGGCACGGCCGGGTACATCGTCAGCTACGGCGAGATGCTCTACCGCTCGCTCGACGCCGTGGAACGCCTGAAGGCGGACGGCATCGACGTCGGCCTGATTAACAAGCCCACGCTCAACGTCATCGACACCGACATGGTCAAGAAGGTCGGCAAGACCGGTTTCGTGCTCGTCGTCGAATCGCAGAACGTCAAGACCGGCCTCGGCGTCCGCTACGGCACGTGGCTGCTCAAGGCGGGCCTGGCGCCGAAGTACGACCACATCGGCGTGAACAAGGTCGGCAACGGCGGCCTGTGGGAGCACATGCCCTACCAGGGCCTCGACCCCGACAGCATCATCGCGAAGGTCAGGGAACTGGCGTAAGCACGTTCGCAACATTCCGGCAGATAAAGAGCCCCGATCGGAAGGTCGGGGCTTTTTTGTGTTAAGATTCGGTGGTGGATGCAAGGGGACATACCACGGTGTGGCACGATCTATGAAACGCCTCCGCAGACTCTCGCCCGTCGTTGTTGCGCCGCTCGTCGTGACGTTTATGGCTGTGGTGCCGCTCGGCATCCCGGTGGTGCTGATGGTTCGGGCGCAGCGGCGGTGGCGGCTCAAGCGGGTCGCGGCCGAGTTCCAGTGCACGTCGTGCGGCAACGTCGTGGGCAAGCCGGGGCTCGATCTGGCAGACAAGGCCTGGCGCGAGCATCTCGGGGCGTTGCACGGCAACGAGCTGACGGCGCGGCTGCGCCACGTGCGTTGGGTCCACGCGATCTGCCCGACGTGCGAAGCCGCCTTCGCGTACGTGCCGTCGGAGCGGACGTTCGTTGCGGCCGAGACGGTCGCGGCGGCGCATGAAAAACCCCCGACCGAATCGGCCGGGGGTGATCAATCTCGGGTCTGAAGTCGCCTCGCGGCGATTACTTCTTGGCCGGAGCCGGGGCCGGAGCCGGAGTGGCGTCCTTCTTGGCGTCGCCCTCGGTGGCGGCGTCGTCCTTGGGCTCCTCGGGGAGCTTGGCGGCCTCGAGCTCAGCGGCGACCTCCATGGAGATGTCCAGCGCGTCCTCGAACCAGAGCACGTCGGCGCCGTTGACCAGCACGATGGTGGCGCCGTGCTTCTTGGCGGCCTTCTCGGCCAGCGGCTTGACCTTGTCACGGAAGTCGACGATCAGCTTGGCGCGGACCTGCGCGGCGACCTGGTTCACCTTCGCGTTGATCTCGCTCATGGCGCGGTTGGCGGCCTGGATGCGACGCTGAAGCTCGGCCAACTGCTCGGAGTTGGCGTTCGGGCCGATCAGGGCCTTCTCGGCGTTGAGGCGGTGCTGAAGCTCCTGCGCGATCGAGGCGCGACGCTTGAGCAGCTCGCGGTTGGCGGCGTTGATCTGCATGGCGATCAGCTTGTCGTACTGCTTCTCCTTGGCGACCTTGTCCAGATCGATCACGACGGCCTTCGTGCCGCCGGACTGGGCCTGGCTCTGGCCGCAGCCGCAGATGATCAGGCCCACCATCAGGGCCATCACGCCGATCTTACTCCACTTCGTCATATCAAAATCCTCCGTTCGTTACCGTCTGTAAGGGGGTGCAGTCGACCCGACTGGGGTCGAAAGGATGCAGGATAGCGAGTTGCATGCGGATCGCAACCTGAGGCGAAAACGTCGGCTGCGTTACTTACCTGGGGCCGGCGCGGGTGCGTCGGGCGTCGGCGTGGCGGCCTTGGGCGTTGCGGGATCGGGCGTCGGAGCGTCGCCGCTCGGCTTCGGCGGCGCGGGCTTCGAGGGGTCGACGGTGGGCGCCTTGGGATCGACGGCGGGCTTGGCGAGGTCCTTGAGCACGGCGTCGAGGTGCTTGGTCGCCAGCTCGTACTTCGGGTCCAGCGCTATGGCCTGACGGAACGCCGCGGCGGCGGGCTCGAACTTCTTCTGCCGCGCCAGCGCGACGCCGAGGTTGTCGTGGAACGCCGCGGACGTCTTGTCCAGCTCGATCGCCTTGTTGAACTGTTCGATCGCCGCGTCGAGCTTACCGGTCGCCGCCAGCGCCTGCCCCAGCGAGTCGTGCGTCGTCGCCACGCCGGGCTGAAGCTTCAGCGCCTCGCCGTACGCCACGACCGCGCCGTCGGGGCGACCGACCTTCATCATCAGGTTGCCCGCGCTGACCCACTTCACCGGGTCCTTCGGGTCGTACTTCACCGCGTTCTGCATGTGCACCAGCGCCCGCTGCATCTCGCCGAGCTCCACGAACGCCAGCGCCGCGCGGAAGTGCGCCTCGGCGTTCTCCGGCTCCAGCTTCAGCACGATCATGTACTCCGCCATCGCCTCCATCGACTGCCGTCGCGCGATGCGCAGCTCGCCCATGTGCATGTGCGCCGACACGCTCTCCGGCTCCGTGGCGATCGCCTGCTGGTACTGCAGCTCCGCGTCGGCCAGCCGACCCTGGCGGAAGTACAGCAGCCCCAAGCGGTCGTGCGCCGCCGACAGATCCCCCAGCTCGATCGCACGTTTGTACTCGCGCTCGGCGTCGGCGTATTCCTTCAACGCCTCGTGCACCACCGCGAGGTTGAACCGCGTCGACGCGCGGTCGTCGAGCTCAATCGATTTGCGGAACAGCGCCTTGGCCTGCTGCGACTGGCCGCGGAACTGGTACACCCGGCCGAGGTGAACGTACAGCTTGGCGTCCTGCGGATTGATCTTCAGCCCCTGCCGGAAGTACGCCTCGGCGCTGGCCATGTCGCCCAGGTTGCGCGCCACCACGCCCAGGCCCAGCAGCGGCAGCGTGTGCACCCGCTTCATGTACAGCGGCACGTTGTCCGCGCCCAACGCCTCACGCTCGGAGCGGTCGAGCTCCATCGCCCGCTTCATCGCCCCCACCGCGTCCTTGACGCGCGGCGGGTTCGCTTCCAGGTAGACCGCGCCCAGGTTGTTCAACGCGATCGCGTCGGCCGGCTCCTTGGCGATCGTGTCCAGCCAGATCGACTCCTGCGTCCGCCACGTGCCGACGCGGACGAACGACGTGACCAGCAGCGCCGCGACCAGCACCGCCGTGAGCCCGACGCCCAGACGCATCATGCCGCCGAGCGCCGCGGCGGCGGGTGATGCGACCACCGCCGCGTCCGTCTCCGCCCCGGGGTCCGTGTCGGTGTCGGTGTCCGTGTCGGCCTCCGCGGGCGCCGCGACCGGTGCGCCGCGCCGGCCCAGCAGCAGGTACGCGCCCACCACCAGCGCGGTGATCACCGCCATCAGCGGCAGGTACATCCGACGCTCCGCCGCGACCTCCGTGACGATTGGCGCGATGCTCGACGACGGGCCCAGCAGCAGGAAGAACCACGCGCCGACCACGCCCCACCGCGGCCGCCGCACCATCGCCCACAGCGTCACGCCCACCAAGGCCAGGATCGCCACGCCCTGCGGCAGCCACCCCGTCACGCTCGTCGGCACCGGCCAGTGGTAGTGCAGCAGCAGCGGGTACGGCACGAACACCAGCTGCAGGTAACGCACGAGCACGCCCGCCTGGATCCGCAGGTAGTCCCACGACGACATCCCCAGATTGAACCCGACCGACTGGTCGCGCGACGCGCCGGTCATCAGCAGGAACGCCAGGATGATCCACGTCGCGAACAGGCACGCGTACAGCGCCCCGTGACGGGCGACCGTCTCGCGGAACGACCCGCTGACGAACGTGCGGTCGTACAGCAGCACCACCAGCGGCGCCACCGCCATCGTCTCCTTGCTGCCCATGCCCAGCGCGCACGCCAGCACCGCCGCGCCCAGCCAGCCGCCCGCCTGGCTCTTGTCCGCCTCGGTCCACCAGCGGATCGCGCTGTAGAGCGTCAGCATGAAGCAGAACGCCATCATCAGCTCCGTACGCTGCGCGACGTACACCACCGCCTCGGTGTTCAGCGGGTGCACGACCCACAGCGCCGCGACCGCCGTCGCCAGCCCCGTCGCCGAACCACCGAACCGGTCGCGCATCGACGCCATCGTGAACGTCCGACGCAGCACGCCGAACAGCAGCAGCGCCGTCAGCGTGTGCAGGATCAGGTTGCCCAGACGGAACCCCCACGCCGCGCCGCCCGTCAGCGCGTAGTTCGCCGCCAGCGACACGCTCGACACCGGACGATCCACCAGCGGGCTCTGCTCCGGCGCGTCCATCGGCACGCTCAGCGGCCAAAGCGTGCGGATGTGCTCGTTGTCCACCACCGTCGACCGGTCGTCGAACACGAATTCGTTGTTCAGCCCGTGCAGGTACACCGCGCCCGCCAGCACGATCAGCAACACGATCGGCCCCCAACGCATCAGGTCGGACGGTTTGGTCTGTTCCGAGATTTGCTCTGACATCGACTCTCACCCGGCGCCAAAACAACTGGAAATGCATCCGTCATGTGCGACCCCGTTGCGCCGGCGGCGATCGCGACATGGTCCGGCATTGTAGCACAACCGCAACCGCTCGATATACTCATCCGCTCACCGCTCAGGAGCCAACCCCGTGACCCGATCCAACGTCACCATCTACCACAACCCGCGCTGCACCAAGAGCCGCCAGACCCTCGACCTGCTGCGCGAACAGGGCGTCGAGCCCGACATCGTCAGATACCTCGACGCCCCGCCCGACGCCGACACGCTGCGCGACCTGCTGACCAAGCTCGGCCTCGCCCCCATGGACATCATCCGACGCAAGGAAGCCGCCTTCGCCGAACTCCGCCTCGCCGACAAGGCCGACGACCCCGACGCGCTGATCGACGCCATGGTCGCCCACCCCATCCTCATCGAACGCCCCATCGTCGTGAAGGGCAAACGCGCCCGGCTCGGCCGCCCGCCCGAGAAGGTGCTCGAACTGCTGTGACCGCGGACGCTGGATGCTGGATGCTGGATGCTGGATGCGCCCATCGTAAGCCCGCACCGATCCAGCATCGCGAGCGCAGCGAGCCATCCAGCATCAAGCATCAAGCATCAGGATCGCAGCGACCCATCCAGCATCGCGAGCGCATCGCAGCGACCCATTGTGCGCCGGACCGCTCGTCGCTAAACTACTCGCGGTTTAGGGCACATCTTGCGTACGCACGTGAAGTTGAACGACATCGAATCATGGCCAAGACGCCACAGAAATCCGCGCTGACGCGATCGGTGAGCTTCGGGATACCGTTGCTGATCGCGATCGCGTTGCCGGTGGTCGTCTACGTGACGTACTCCCCGGCCGCGCCCGCGCCGGCGCGCGTGGTCAGCCGCCCCGCCGCCGCCGTGGGCGACACGCCGACCCGCGAGCGCGTCATGGTCGCCGCGACCGTCGTCCCGCCCTCGCAGCGGCAGCTCGTCCAGCACGCCTGCGACGCCATCGGGGAAAAGATCGTTTCCGTCAGCCCCCCGAAGTTCCCCGCGTTCTCCACCGACGCCTACGAGGTCTCCCAGATGGGCAACATCACCTGGCAGATCACCGGGTTCCTCGAGATCCCCAACGGCTTCGGCATCAGCCCCACACGCCCGTTCGTCGTCCACCTGCGCGTCGAGGACCGCACCCACGTCCGCGCCACATTCATCGAAGTCGACGGCGAAACCATCTTCGGCGAACCCACCAAACGCCGCACCTTCTAGAAGGCTCGCTGTGCTCGCGATGCTGGATGCTGGATGCTGGATGCTGGATGCTGGATGCTGGATGCTGGATGCGCCCATCGTATACCCGCACCGATCCAGCATCGCGAGCGCAGCGAGCCATCCAGCATCAAGCATCAGGAGCGCAGCGACCGCTCGCCCCCTACCGCAGCATCATCAACGCCAGCATCAGGATCACCATCACGATGATGATCAGCACCGACCAGCCCCGCAGCTGATCGCCGTCGTGTTCCGCCCGCTCGAAGTCCGCGTCGCTGATGAAGCTCCGGCAGTGCGGGCACACGTCCGCGTCCGCCCACACCTCCTCGCCGCAATGCGGACAGGGCAGCGTGTACGCCTCGACCTCCTCGTCGTCGATCGCGTCGTCGAGGTCGTCGTCCTGCAAACTGTCTTCGTCGTGGTAGGCCATCGTTGTCTCAAGCTTCAGGTCCCGGGTCTCAAGCGACAAGCCCGTCGCGCAAAAGCGACGACACCGCTTGAGACCTGAAACTTGAAACCTGAAGCACGCCGCGCCGCGGCGTTAAAGCTCGACGTACTGCATCTGCGGCTTGCGGGCGTCGTGTTTGGCCGCAACGTGCACGTCCGTGGTGAACACGCCGCCGAGCTCCTCGCGGACCTTCGCCGCGTCGTAACGCTGCGGGTCGCCAAGCCCGGCCGCCGCCAGCAGGTCCAGCGCGATCTGGCCCTCGCTGCGGGCGAACTCGATCGGCGCGATCGCCTGCTCGAAGACCTGCAGCCGGCCGTGGATGTTCTCGAACGTGCCGCTCTTCTCGACCCACGTCGTCGTCGGCAGCACCACGTCCGCCTGGCCGCTCAGCACGTTCGGCAGCGTGTCGATCAGCAGCGTCTTGCGATCCGCCAGCGCCTTGAGCAGCTTCGTCGTCGCCCACGCCGAGGGATAGTTGCCCGTCACCACCACCGCGCCGATGTTCTGGTCGTCGACCTTCAGCTCCGCGATGAACTGCTCGTAGTCCAGCACCGGGTCGGGACCGGCCAGCTGCTCGAGCACGCGACGCACGCCGCGCGCGTTCGGCGCCTTCTCGGCGTAGACCGTGTACCCGCCCTTGAACGTCTTGTCCTCGCCCTCGCGCGGCACCGGGCCGATCGCCAGCACCGCCTCGGGGTCCAGCATCCGCACCGTCTTGGCCAGCAGGTACGCCTCTTCGCAGGCCAGCATCGGCGACAGCATCACCGCCAGCCGCTTGCCCTGCTCCTCCATCTGCTTGACGCCTTCCATGACCTCGCCGTACGCCGTGTGCCAGTCGCAGTCGACCTGGCTGTGCACCTGCTTCCACGACGCGCTGGTCAGCCGCCGCGGATCGTGCACGAACTTCCAGCCGTAGCGGATCTCGTCGCTCGTCCACCACTGGTTCACTTCGTCGTTCTGGCGCGGCTTGATCCGCCAGATCCGGCCCTCGTTGTGGTCGAGCCAGATGTTGTCGCCCGACGCGGTGATGCCATCAATGCTCGGCGTCGACTTCAGGAACCACACACGCTGCTCGAACAGAAAATCCTTATCCAGCAGCGCGCCCACCGGGCAGATGTCCACCACGTTGCCCGACAGCTCGTTGTCCAGCGCCGTGCCGGGGAACGTGTCGATCTCCGTGCGGTTGCCGCGGTTCATGCGACCCAGCTCGCCCGTGCCCGCGATCTCCTTCGTGAACCGCACGCAGCGGTCGCACATGATGCAGCGGTCGGAATACAGCAGCACGTGCGGACCGATGTCCTTCTTAGGCTGCTTGACCTTCGTCTCTTCGAACCGGCTGTACGCCCGGCCGTGCAGGTACGAGTAGTCCTGCAGGTGACACTCGCCCGCCTGGTCGCACACCGGGCAGTCCAGCGGGTGATTGATCAGCAGGTACTCCATCACCGCCTTGCGGTTGGCGATCGTCGCCGGGCTGGTCAGATAGACCTCCGAGCCGTCCACCGCGGGATGCTGACACGTCGGCACCAGCTTCGGTATCCGCTGCAGCTCGCCGGTCTTGGGGTGCGGCTGGGCGACCTCCGCGAGACAGATGCGGCACGACGCCACGATCGTCAGTCCCGGGTGATAGCAGTAGTGCGGGATCTCGATGTCGTTTTCGAGCGCGACCTGCAAGATGGTCTTGTGGCCTTCGAAATCGCAGAGCTTGTCGCCGATCTTGATCGTTGGCATTGGACTACCTACCTCGATGATGACCCGCCCGTAAATGATCCCACCGGGCGGGGCCCGTATCGTAGCAAAATCGCCCGGGTGTGCCAGAGTCGGCGAGGCGGCACCGATCACATAGCCTCGTCACGCAGAAACGCGATGTTGCGGGGACTCAGGTCGTGATAGTAGATGCCGTAGAAACGCAGCTTGTAATAGATATCCAACGCCCCGGACCAATCCTCGCCAAACTCGCCCGCCTGTTCCTCCAGACGCGATTCGAGTTCCTCGTCGGTGAAGTCCAGGCAGTAATCCACATCGGATTTCCCGAAGTCCAGCACGTAAGGCACTACCACACGCGACATCTCGATGACCAGGAGTGCATCGTCATTCCCCAGCAGCACCGGCACGTTATGCCCGCATATCTTAGTGACCTTGAACTCCTCAAGCCGAAGGTACGCTGCTAGCTCATTCTGGTACCGTCTGGGCGCCGAAAACACCTTTATTGCTGATGGACGGGATGTGGAGTAGACGATACCATCAGTACCCGAACCAAGCACCGATTCGAGTTCGCAGGAGTCGGCAAGGAAGCGTTTGGCGACCTCTTGCGGGTCGGCCCCGTCAGGATGATCAGGGAGCATATTCATGTCTCAAGCCACTGCATTCGGCGGACGCGCGTTCTCGGCGGTGGTCAAGCAATGGCTCGAAATCGGTGATCAGCGGATCATGCTGTGCAACGTCGGGCCGACATTCATCATGACGCAAACCCCGCAACCTGTGCCCGCAGGCCCCGCGATTGTAGCGATTTCAATCGACGGCGAGGAGTTCCGCACGTCGGTCATCATCGACACAGCAATCGACGCTGAAACCTACCGCATCCGCCCCAACGATGCGGTGCCGTTCTGAGCCGCAACAGCCCGGATGCGTCGCCCGGCGTGTGGGGCAATGGAATCAGGGTACGACCACATGAACGATCCGAACCATCGGTTTCGTGAAATCTGGGTTGAGTCGCCCGATGGTCAGTCTATGTGCGCCTTGATCAACGGTGATGTTGGCTGGCTGATGTATCTGCGAGAGAATGGCGACGCTGGCTTCAGTTCGCGGAACCCAAACTACGACGGCAACCCCGAAGCCATGATTGAATACCATCTCTCCAACGGGCAGCATGATGAGTATCCCCGTGCGTGGGCACTGCCGATTTCGACCATCGAACAGGCGCTGGAATACTTTCGAACTCACCATACGCCGCCACCATTTGTCACCTGGCACAATGACTCAGATGACGGCACTGTGATTGCAAGTGTGGGCTAGTTACCGGTTGCCACAACTTGAATCGAATAGTCAAACTATAGCGCTCGGCACGAATGTGGCCATTGGGATTTGGTCATTGGCCATTTGCAGCTATTGTGTTTCCATGCTCCCCCACCGCACCGAACTGCGTGCGTTATTTGCCCTGACCGTCGTCCTGCTCGTCGCCTCCGCGGCGATCGGGCCCGCGGACTGGCTGACGTGGTGCCTCGAGGTGTCATGGGTCGTCGTCGCCCTGCCGCTGCTGGTCCTCACGCGGCGGGCTTTTCCAATGACCCCGCTGGTCTACCGCCTCATGTTCGCCCACGCCGTGATCCTCATCATCGGCGGGCATTACACCTACGCGCAGGTCCCGTTGGGCCGCTGGTTCGCGGACTGGCTCGACCTGTCCCGCAACCACTACGACCGCCTCGGCCACCTCGCCCAGGGCTTCGTCCCCGCCATCTTCGCCCGCGAACTGCTCCTGCGGACCTCGCCACTGCGATCGGGCGGCTGGCTGTTCAGCACCTCCGCCGCGTTCTGCCTCGCGTTCAGCGCCTTCTTCGAGATGATCGAGTGGTGGGCCGCCCTGATCTACGGCTCCGACGCCACCGCCTACCTCGCCACCCAGGGCGACGTGTGGGACACCCAGTGGGACATGTTCCTCTGCCTCGTCGGCGCCCTGACCTCGCTGACCCTGCTCAGCCGCGCGCATGACCGCCAGCTCGCGCGACTGGGCCTGAATTAAGACACATTTGTTAGTGATTTGATTGGATATCTGGCCCCGTTTCGCGTATAATCAACCGACAATATCCCGGGAGAACCCGCGCAATCGGCCCAGCACTCGCCGACGGCGTTATTTGTTGCGCAAAATGCTAAATTACATGGATATACACCGACCATCCCGATGCATAACCCGCGCCGTAGGGTCCCCAGAAGCCCCGCGCGTACCCCCTCCCCCCCCTCTGAAATGGAAAATGACAAATGGAAAATGGAAAATGACAAATGACACCCCCCTCCCCCCGAAAAACGTTGCGGCAAGCCCCCCGCCGGAGGAGGATGACGCGATGAACATCCGCCCGTACCAATCCCGCGACGAAGACGCGGTCGTGGCGCTGTGGGAGCGCTGCGGGCTGACCCGGCCGTGGAACGATCCACGGAAGGACATCGCTCGCAAGCAGGCGGTGCAGGCGGCGTGGTTCCTCGTCGGCGAGATCGACGGCAACTCCGGAACTGACCCCGGCACGCTCGTCGGCTCGGTGATGGCGGGCTACGACGGGCACCGCGGCTGGATCAACTACCTCGGCGTCGACCCCGACCACCGCGGCAACGGATACGGCCGGGCGCTGATGACCGAGGCCGAACGCCTGCTGCGGGCCGCGGGGTGTCCGAAGATCAACCTCCAGGTCCGCACCGGTAACACCGACGCCATCGCGTTTTACAACGCCATCGGCTTCGCGGTCGACGACGTGACGAGTATGGGTAAGCGGCTGGAATACGATGACAGATAAATCGGGACGTCGGCCGATATGAAGGGTATAATCGCAGAGTCTTACCGGAAGTGGATGATTACGCATGGGCACACCACGTGACATCTCGCGACGGAGCATGTTGAAGGTCGGCGCGCTAGGCGCGGGCGGGTTGTGTTTGAGCGACCTGCTGCGGCTGCGGGCGTCGGCCCAGGCGGCGGGCGTGTCGAATCCCGGCAAGGACGACACGGCGGTGCTGCTGGTGTGGCTGCCGGGCGGGCCGCCGCACATGGAAACGTATGACATGAAGCCGGACGCCCCGGCCGAGTACCGCGGGCACTTCCAGCCGATCAAGACCAACGTGCGCGGCATCGAGGTGTGCGAGCACCTGCCGCTGCACGCGAAGATGGCCGACAAGTACACGCTCATCCGCTCGTTCCACCACGACTTTGCCGACCACGGCGGCGGGCACAAGCGGTTCCTCACCGGGCGCGATCCGGCGCAGCCGACCGGCTTCGTCAACGACGCGCCCGCCGTGCCGTGCATCGTGTCCAAGTGCCAGGCGAACCGGAACATCGGCCTGCCCAACGTGGTCGCTCTGACGGACCGCGGCCGCGACGGCGTCGACGTGTTCAGTCTCGGCGCCGCGTACCTCGGGCCGATGTTCACGCCGTTCATGGTCGGCGGCGATCCGTCGAGCGACAAGTTCTCCGTCCGCAACCTCGACCTCAACGAGGGCATGGCCGGCCGCATGGAGGACCGCCTCGCGCTGCTGCGCGGCATGGACCAGATGCGTCACCTCGGCCAGCAGGCGCAGACGATGGACGCGATGGACGAGTTCAACCAGCGGGCGTTCGACCTGCTGACCAGCAAGCGGGCGCGCGACGCGTTCGACCTGTCGCAGGAGCCGGAGAACATCCGCAGCCGCTACGGGCATCACGCCTACGGGCAGCGGGCGCTGATGGGTCGCCGACTCATCGAGGCCGGGTGCACCTTCGTCACCGTCGTGCTCGAGAACCCCGCGCCGACCACCGGCCTGCCGAAGTACGCGTGCTACAACTGGGACTCGCACGCGGTGAACTGTCACCTGTTCGAGGACGCGCTGTTCCGCCTGCCGTACTACGACCAGGCGATCACGGCCCTCATCGAAGACCTCTACCAGCGCGGGCTCGACAAGAAGGTGATGCTGGTGGTCACCGGCGAGTTCGGGCGCACGCCGCGGATCTCGTACAGCACGGGCACACAGACCGGCGTCACGCAGCCGGGCCGCGACCACTGGCCGAGTTCGATGAGCGTGCTGGTGTCCGGCGGCGGCATGCGCACCGGGCAGGTCATCGGCTCGACCGACGCGCTCGGCGAGCATCCCAAGGATCGGCCGATGACGCCCAACGACCTGTGGGCCAGCGTCTATCAACACCTCGGCATCAACTACGACCGCACGTTCGACGACCTGACCGGCCGACCGATGCCGCTGCTGCCGTACGGCCAGCCGATCCCCGAGCTGTTCTGACGGAACTCCGACCCATGCTGGAACTCGAGATCGGCTTCGTGTTGTTCTTGTGCTGCGCGTTGTGGAGCCGCGTGCTGAACGAACGCGCGTTCCGCACGCTGGACGATGCGCAGAAGCTGGCGCTGATCGAAGCGTTTTCGGGCATGCGGAAGTACGCGATGGCGCCGGTGATCGCGATCGTCGCGGTCGTGATCGCGCTGCCGCAGGCCGCGCCGGACTACGGGCGGTGGTCGGCGGCGGGCGGCCTGGCGCTGCTCGCGGCGTACTTCGTGGCCAAGGACGTGATGGTGCGGCGACGCCTGGCGAGCGTGGACATGCCGGACGCGAGCCGCCGCGGCTTCCTGCGTGCGCGCTATCTCGGGCAGCTCGGACTGATCCTGCTGCTGGCGTCGATCGTGGTCGCGGCGTGGCGCCGGTAGCGCTGGTAGCGCCGGGCCGATGTCGGATACGCCACACCGCGCGCCGCGATTGCCACCGCTGCACATCGCGCCGTCGGTACGATGCGGCCGAGGTGACAAGAATGTTCCTGATCGGCGTCATCGCGATCCTGTTAACGCTCTGGGCGATCGCCTGCGTGTGCAATCCGCGCAGCAAAGACCGCGGCTCGGGCTGGGTGGAAGCGATCGGATTCATCATGGATTGCATCTCATGGATGATCTGACCGCGGCGACGCCGACCGTGCATCGCTGCGCGACGCCGTTACAATGCCCCGCATGACCGAGCAAACCACGACAAACGTGACGCGAGTCGCCATCGCCGGCGCAGCCGGGCGGATGGGCCAGCGTCTGTGCGCACTGGCCGGTGAGATGGACGGGCTGACGCTCAGCGCGGCGTTCGAGCGGCCGGAGCACGCGGCGATCGGCAAGACCGCGGCGGACAACAGCGGCGTGACCATCGGCGACGTGTTCAAGGGCGACGCCGACGTGCTGATCGATTTCACCACGCCCGCCGCAACGCGGGCGCTGCTGCCGGCGTGCGTGCGGCACAAGACGGCCTACGTCATCGGCACCACGGGCCTGACCGACGCGGACCACAAGGCCATCGACGAGGCCGCGAAGTCCATCGCGATCGTGCAGGCGCCCAACATGTCGCTCGGCGTCAACCTGCTGCTCAACCTCGTGGCGCAGACCGCGAAGCAGCTCGGCGACGACTACGACATCGAGATCCTCGAGGCGCACCACCGCTACAAGAAGGACGCGCCGTCCGGCACGGCGCTGGCCATCGCGGACTCGATCTGCAAGGCGACCGGCAAGAACCCCGGCACCGAGATCGTCTACACGCGACACGGCGACGACGTCGTCCGCGACCGCGGCAAGATCACCATGCAGACGCTGCGCATGGGCGACACCGTCGGCGAGCACACCGCGTATTTCAGCGGCCTGGGCGAGCGCCTCGAGCTGACGCACATCGCCACGACACGCGACACCTTCGCCCGCGGCGCGCTGCGCGCCGCGAAGTGGCTCAGCGGCAAGCCCGCCGGGCGGTACACGATGAAGGACGTGCTGGGGCTGACGTAACGCGGCCCTGACGCGCAACGCCAATCTGGGGAACACAGATGAGTCTTACGAACACCACACCGCGTGACAGCGCGATGACACGCGCTGTGCGGTGCGCGTGCTGCGTCGCCGTCGCGCTGCTCGTCGGCTGCGGTTCGTCCGTGCCGCAGGGTCGGCCGAGCGACGTGAAGATGGCGCGGGCGACGAGCGTGCCGATGGACGTGCAGGCGATGACGCCGGTGATCGAGGTGATGATCAACGGCACGGGCCCGTACCGCATGATCCTCGACACGGGCATCGCGACGGTGGCGATCGACACGTCGATCGCGCAGAAGCTGCGGCTCGGGGCCGGGCGGTTCTCGGAGAAGACGTACTCGAAGTCCGGCGGCGGCATCTCCGAGTCGCGCTTCGTGCGCATCGACTCGCTGAAGATCGGCGACGTCGAGTTCCGCGGGATGGACGCCAAGGCGATGGCGGTGCACGGCGTGCTCGGCGGGCCGTACCGGCACGTCGACGGCCTCGTCGGCCTGCGCGTGTTCCGCGACACCACGCTCGTGCTCGACTACCCGGCGAAGCGGGTCCGCGTGCTGCCGCCGAATCAGCTCACGCCCGGCGGCGTCGACACGCTGCCGTCGCGGTCGATCGTCGGCCAGCACATCGCCGTGCCGATCGACGCCGGCGGACGCACCGTCGAGGTTATGCTCGACACCGGCACCACGCGCGGCATCCATCTCACGTCGGAGTTCGGCAAGCAGTTGCCGTTCAAGTACGGCCCGTTCGTCAACGGCGCGGTGCAGACGCCCAACGGGCCCGTGCCCGAGCTGCTCGGACGACTCGACGTCACCGTCGACGTCGCGGGCACGAAGATCGAGCGGCCCATCGCGTCGGTCGACAGCCGGCCGATCCACATCGTCTCGGCGCCCGGCACGCTCACGCCGATGTTCCCCGAGCAGCTGCCGATCCTCGGCGGCGAGATCCTGTCGCACTTCGTGGTCACGATCGATCAGTCCGCCGGGGCCGTGCGCTTCGAGCGGCACACGCCGGGCGACGAGCCGATCCGGATCCCGCCGGTGCGCACGATCTTCCCCGGCATCGACGACGCCGAGACCATCCATCAGCTCGGCAACACGGGCATGCGGACGATCATGGAGGCATTGGGCATCACCGACCCGCCGCTGCGTCAGACGGACGACGTGCGTTCGATCGAGGGGATCGCCACGGAGCAGCTGTCGTACGAGAAGTTCCACGAGCTGATGCGCACGCGTGACAGCGTGACGGTGGTGGTGCTTCGCGACGGCAAGGAAATGACGCTGCGGGCGCCGGTCTATACGATCGTGCCCTGACGTCGCGACCGGGCTTCAATTCGCTATCGTGTAGGGCACGCGATGAACCTGCGACTGCTACAGATCGTGATCGACGACGACCGGCGCGGCTCGCTGGCCGAACTGCTGGACAAACACACGACGTTCGGTCGGTGGGACGAGGCGCTGGCGGAGAACCGCTTCCAGGCGAACGTGCTGACGTCGGCGGAGCACAGCGAGTCGCTGATGGACGACCTGACCGAGCGGTTCGGGCACGCCACGACGTTCCGCGTGGTGGTGCTGTCGGTGGAGGCGACGCTGCCGCGTCCGGACGACGAGGACGACGAGCCGGCGAGCACGGACAAGCCGAAGGAAACCAGCGAGCGGATCAGCCGCGAGGAGTTGTTCAACGACGTGACGGGCGCGGCGAAGGTGTCGCGTGTGTGGCTGGCGATGGTGGCGTTGTCGGCGATCGTCGCGGCGGTGGGTCTGCTGCGTGACAACACGGCGGTGATCATCGGGGCGATGGTGATCGCGCCGCTGCTCGGGCCGAACGTCGCGCTCGCGCTGGCCACGACGCTGGGCGACCTGAAGCTCGGGCGGCGGGCGCTGATGGCGAACTTCTGCGGCGTGACGATGACGCTGATCATGTCGACGCTCGCGGGCCTCGCGCTCAAGCCCAGCCCGCTGATCCCGGCGATCGCCGAACGCACGAACGTGTCGCTGGCGGACGTGGTGGTCGGTCTCGCGGCGGGCGCGGCGGGCACGCTGGCGTTCACGATGGGCACGGGCGACGTGGTGGTCGGCGTGATGGTCGCCGTGGCGCTGATGCCGCCGACCGTCGTGTGCGGCATGATGATCGGCACGGGCCACTGGGACGCGGCGATCGGCGCGGGGCTGCTGGTGACCGTCAACGTGATCTGCATCAACCTGGCCGGCGTCGGCACGTTCCTCGCGCAGGGCATGCGCCCGCGCACGTGGTACGAGGCCGACGTCGCCCGCAAGGCCACACGCACCGCCGTGGTGCTGTGGGTCGGCCTGCTGATCCTGCTGTCGACCATCGTCTTCTTCATCTACGATCTGGCGCTGTGGTCACCCCCGACGAGCGCCGCGCCATGACCGAACGCACGCTGTATTTCGCCTACGGCTCCAACCTGTCGCTCGCTCAGATGGCGCGGCGATGTCCCGCGTCACGCGCCGTCGGCGGCGCGATCCTGCGCGGCCATCGCCTCGTGTTCCCACGACGATACACCTCGTGGCAAGGCGGCGTCGCGGGACTCGAACCGAGCGACGCCCACCACGTCGAGGGCGCGGTGTACGAACTGACCGACGCGTGCCTCGCGACGCTCGACGAATACGAAGGCATCGACGAGGGCCACTACACGCGCGGCCGGGTCCGCGTCGAACTGCGCGACGGGCGCGTGATCGAGGTGATGACGTACATCGCCAACTACGAGGACGGCGCGCCGTTTCAGCCGTCCGATCGGTACATCGACGTGATTCTCGAAGGCTGCCGCGACCACGGACTCAGCGCCGCGTGGGCGGCGATGATCGAGGCGTTGCGGAAGTGATATAGCCCCGGGTTTGCCCGGGGTAATCCTTCGACGCCGCAACGATTTGTTTGTTCGAACGGTTTCCCCCGGGTAAACCCGCGGCAATATCACACATCGCACACCGCGATCGCCTCTTTCAATCCGCCGAGCGCGTCGCGTGTGGGGATGAACTCGTGGCCGACGAAGCCGGTGTAGCCGATGTCGACCAGCGCCTTCATCACCGGGGCGTACTCGATCTCCTGATCCATATCGAGCTCGCCGCGACCGGGGTTACCGGCGGTGTGGATGTGTCCGATGTACTCGCCGATCTGATGGATGCGGCGGATGAGGTCACCGTCCATGATCTGCACGTGGTAGATGTCGAACAGCAGCTTCATCCGCGGCGAGCCGACGCGCTTGATGATGTCGACGCAGTAGTCGACGTGGTCGCCCTGGTAGCCGGGGTGGCCCTTCATCGGGTGCGTGGTGTCGCGGCTGTTGAGGTGCTCGATGCAGAGGTTCACGCCTTTTTCCTCGGCGTGTCCGATGACGGACTTGTAGAACTCGACGCAGTTGGCCGCGCCGTCTTCGGGCGAGACGTCGGAGCCGTCCTTGCCCTTCGTGTAGCCGGTGAACGTGATGACGTTGGGGCTGCCGAACTCCGCGGCGGCGTCGATGCCGTCGATGAGCTTCTGGCGGCACTCGTCCCAGTGGGCCTTGTGGTTGGGGCCGACCTTGAAACTGTGCCCGCTGGACATGGCGCAGGTCAGGCCGTGCTCGGCGAGCGTCGGGTAGTCCTTCGCGCCGAGCAGCTCGACGGAGCGGCAGCCGAGCTGTTTGGCGATGACGCACAGCTCGTCGAGCGACCACTTCGAGCCGAAGCTGGTGAAGCACCAGCGGCAGATCGAGTGGTTGATGTTGCCCTTGAGGGCCGCGGCCTCGGCGACGGTGGCGCTGCGTGTGAACGCGGCGACGCCGAGCGCGGCGGCCGCGCCCATGATGCCGCGACGGGTGACGTTCGATGGCGTGGTCTTGTCCATGGGGTTCCTTATACGTCGCAGATGTTCACGGCCTTGGTCAGTCCGTCCATCGGGTCCTCGGTCGGGATGAACTCCTGGCCGACGAATCCCTTGTACTTCGCCGCGACCAGCGCCTTCATGCACGCGGCGTAGTTGATCTCCTGGTCGAGGTGCAGCTCGCCGCGGCCGGGGTTGCCGGCGGTGTGCACGTGGCCGATGAGGTCCGCGTACTGGCCGATGCGGCGGATGACGTCGCCGTTCATGATCTGCACGTGGTAGATGTCGAACAGGATCTTGACGTTCGGCGAGCCGACCGCGCGGACGATGTCGGCGACGTAGTCGATGTCGTCGCCCTGGTAGCCGGGGTGACCCTTCATCGGGTGCGTGTGGTCGCGCGTATTGAGCATCTCGATGTGCACCGACACGCCCTTCGGCTCGGCGTAGCGGGCGAGTTCCTTGAGGCCCTCGACGACGTTCTTCGCGCCCACGTCACGCGGGATCTCGCCGCTGTTGGGGTCCTCGGCGTCGTTCCACTTGTAGCCGTTGAACGCGATGACGCTGGGGAACGCGGCCTGCTCGCACTTGTCGATCACGTCCTTGGTGCGCGTGATCACCTCGTCGTGATACTTCTTGTTGTTGAGTCCCTTGACGAACGGGGCGCCGGGCATGCCGTTGGGCGCGATCGCGCAGACCAGGCCGTACTTCTGGAGGATCGGCCAGTCCTCGGGCGCGATGAGCTCGATGGAGCGACAGCCGAGTGTGATGGCGATCTGGGCCTGCTTCGTGGCGGACCACTTGCCGCCGAACATGTTGAAGCACCAGTAGACGATGGACTGGCGGATGCGGTCGTTGACCACGCCCTTGCGGGCGGCGGCGGAGGCGACGTCGATCCCCGCGCCGAGCGCGGCGGCGGCGGAGGCGACGGTGAGCCCGGTATTGCCGAGCATGCGGCGACGAGACAAGCCGTCGTGACGATCCTGACGAGGGGTGTCGGGCATAAAGGGTCTCCTTAGTGAATACCGGAATCGAGACGCGCCCGATGCACACGATAGGCGGCTGATGCACGCCGCACAAGCCGGCCGGCGCGGCGATTCGCTTTGCCGCAGGCCCGCTACGCCGCAGCCCCCGAACCGCCGCGGCGCTGCTACAATCACGCCCCGCATGACAGATATCCACACCCATACGTACGACAACGGACTGACCCTGCTCATCGAGCCGATGGCCGGCGTCGGCAGCCTCGCGATGTCGCTGCTGCTGCCCGCCGGGGCGATGTACGAGCCGGCCGATCGCCTGGGCGTCGGCGAGGTGCTCGGCGAGATGATCTTCCGCGGCGCCGGCGAGCTCGACGCCAAGGCTCACTGCGACGCGCTCGACCGCCTCGGCCTCCACCGCTCCAGCGAGATCACGTCGACCCACCTGCGCCTCGGCGCGACCATGCTCGGCGACCAGCTCGACGAGGCGATGCCGCTGCTGCTGGACATGATCCGTCGGCCGATGCTCGCCGACGACACGTTCGGCCCGTCGCGGACGCTGGCCGTGCAGGCCATCGAGTCGCTGGATGACGAGCCGCAGCGCCGCGTGATGATCGAGCTGAAGCGTCGCCACCTCGGCGAGCCGCGCGGCCGATCGGTGATGGGCGAGATCGAACACCTCGAAGCGATGACCGCCGACGACGTCCGCGACTACTACGCCAAGCGGTTCGTCCCGCGCGGCGCGATCCTCGGCATCGCGGGCAAGGTCGATGTCGATCACGCGATCGAGCGCATCGGCGAGCTGCTGGGCGACTGGTCGGGCGACGCGCCGACGGCGATCGTCGAGCAGCCCGGGCCGCGCGGCTACGAGCATCGCGATCAGGACACGCAGCAGGTGCACATCGGGCTGGCGTACGACGCGCTGCCCGAGCCGCACGCCGACAGCATGACGCAGCGGCTCGGCATCGCGGTGCTCAGCGGCGGCATGTCCGGGCGGCTGTTCACGCAGGTGCGCGAGGAACGCGGGCTGTGCTACTCGGTGTACGCGACGTACGCCGCGGCGCGCGACCACGGCACCGTCTACGCCTACGCCGGGACGACCGCGCAGCGCGCCGCCGAGACGCTCGAGGTGATGTCCGACGTGCTGACGAAGCTCGGCGACGGTGTTGAGGCCGACGAGTTCGAGCGCGCCGTCGTCGGCCTCAAGGCGCGGCTGGTGATGCAGGGCGAATCCACCGCCGCCCGCGCGTCGGCCATCGCCGGCGACCAGTTCGCCGTCGACGCCCCGCGCACGCTCGAGCAGCGCGCCGCCGACGTCGAGGCCGTCACGCTCGACAAGCTCAACGACTTCGTCGCCGCGCACCGTCTGACCGATCCGACCACGCTGACGATCGGGCCGACCGCGTTAACGTCTCCCGCGTCATGAACACCGAAAGGAAATTGCAAATTGGGCATTGCAAATTTCAAATTGGACATTAAACGCACCGAACAACTCCACCACATAAGTCGCCGGCACAATTTGCGATCTGCAATGATCATTTTGCAATTTGCCGTTTCCTTTGTGGTGCTCGCGCCTCTGCCGAGCGCCCGCGCCGACGACACGCCGTCGTACCCGGCCAACGCCAAGAACACCGAGAAATCGCCCGATCAGCCGCTGGCGCCGGACGAGGCGTTAAAGCTGATGCACGTGCCCGACGGGTTCCACGCGACGCTGTTCGCCGCCGAGCCGTTCGTCGCGCAGCCGATCTCGATCAGCTTCGACGCGCGCGGCCGGTTGTGGGTCGCCGAGTGCTACAGCTACGAGTCGTCGCACGGGCCGTGGAATCAGCCGATCAAAGACCGCATCCTCATCTTCGAGGACACCGACCACGACGGGAAGTTCGACAAGCGCACGGTGTTCACCGACGACGTGCAGTACGTCACGAGCGTGCTGCCGGGGATGGGCGGCGTGTGGGTCACCGCGACGCCGAAGCTGCTGTTCATCCCCGACAAGGACGGCGACGACAAGCCCGACGGCGAGCCGGTCGTCGTGCTCGACGGGTGGAACAACGGCAAGATCGGCCACTGCGTGGTCAACGGGCTGACGTGGGGGCCGGACGGCTGGCTGTGGGGACGCCAGGGCATCCAGGGCGACTCGCTCGTCGGCGCGCCGGGCACGCCGGAGAACCAGCGCACGAAGTTCAACGGCGGCATCTGGCGGTATCACCCGACGCGCAAGGTGTTCGAGATCGTCTGCACCGGCACGACGAATCCGTGGGGACTGGACTTCGACGCGTACGGCCAGGCGTTCTTCACCAACTGCGTGATCGGCCACCTGTGGCACCTCATCCCCGGCGCGCACTACAAGCGGATGTACGGCAGCGACTACACGCCGAATACCTACGGCCTGATCGACCAGTGCGCCGATCACCTGCACTGGCAGGCGGCGAAGTGGAGCGACTCGCGGACCGGGCAGGAGAAGCTCGGCGGCGGACACTCGCACGCCGGGGCGATGATCTACCTCGGCGACAACTGGCCCGAGGCGTACCGCGGCAAGATCTTCATGAACAACATCCACGGCCACCGCGTGAACATGGACGTGCTCGAGCACGTCGGCAGCGGTTACGTCGGTCACCACGGCGCCGACTTCATGATCACCGACGACGTGTGGTTCAAGGGCATCTCGCTGATCTACGGTCCGGACGGCGGCGTGTACATCGCCGACTGGTCTGACATCGGCGAGTGCCACGACACCGACTCGGTGCACCGGTTCAGCGGCCGCATTTTCAAGATCACCTACGGCAAGCCCAGCGACGTGCCGGCGGGGATGGACCTGGCGAAGATGTCCGACGCGGAGCTGGTCAAGCTGCACACGCACAAGAACGAGTGGTACGCGCGGACGGCGCGACGCGTGCTGCAGGAGCGTGCGGTGGCGGGCGCGGACATGAGCGCGGCCCACGCGCCGCTGCGCGGCATGCTCGGCGACAGTGACGCGACGCACCGGCTGCGGGCGATGTGGACGCTGTACGCGACCGGCGGGCTCGACGACGCGGCGCTCGTCAAGCTGCTCGGCGACGCGTCGGAACACGTGCGGCACTGGGCCGTGCGTCTGATCGTCGACGACGGCGAGGCGTCCGACGCGGCGATCGCGGCGTTCGGCGACATGGCGAAGAACGACAAATCGCAGCTCGTGCGGCTGGGGATCGCCTCGGCGATGCAGCGCATCCCGGTCGACAAGCGCATGGATATCGCGGTCGGCCTGGTCGGGCACGCGGAGGACGCGGACGATCACAACCTGCCGCTGATGTACTGGTACGGCATTGAGCCGATCGTCGGCGGCGACAAGACGAAGGCGGCGATGCTGCTGGGCAAGACGAAGATCCCGCTGATCCGCACGTACATCGCGCGGCGGCTGGCGGGGTGAGTGGAACACGCCCCTGCGGGGCGTCGCTAAACGTCACAGGGATCGCTTCGACGCGGTCCGACGTAAGGATGAACCATGGCAGTTGAATTCAAACACGTCACCCTCGACCACGGCCTCGACATCATCGCGGAGGTCAACCCCGACGCGCACACGTCGGCGGTGGGCTTCTTCGTCAAGGCCGGCTCGCGCGACGAGACCGGCGACGTGATGGGCGTCAGCCACTTCCTCGAGCACATGATGTTCAAGGGCACCGAGCGGCGGACCGCGGCGGACGTCAACCGCGAGTTCGACGAGATCGGCGCCAACTACAACGCGTCGACCTCACAGGAGGTGACGAACTACTACGCGCACGTGCTGCCGGAGTACATGGAGCGGGCGATCGACCTGTGGACCGACCTGCTGCGGCCGACGCTGCGTGACGACGACTTCAACATGGAGAAGAACGTCATCCTCGAGGAGATCGGCATGTACGCCGATCGGCCGTTCTGGGTCGCCTACGAGGACGCGATGGAGCGTTACTTCGGGTCGCACCCGCTGAACTACCGCGTGCTGGGCACGAATGAGTCGATCGCGGCGTTGAAGCGCGATCAGATGATGGCGTACTTCGAGCAGCGGTACAGCCCGGACAACATGGTCGCGTCGCTCAGCGGCAACATCGACTTCGACAAGTGCGTGGCGCAGATCGCCGAGGCGACGAAGGCGTGGAAGCCGAGCCGGGTGACGCGGGACTACACGGCCCCGAAGGCGGAGGCGGGCGACGCGACGATCACGCGCGACAACGTGAAGATGCACTACATGGTCGGGCTGTGCCCCGGGCCGAGCACGCAGGACGACTCGCGCTACGCCGCGGCGGTGCTGGCGCACGTGCTGGGCGACTCGGAGGGCAGCCGGCTGTACTGGAAGCTGATCGACCCGGGCCTGGCCGACGAGGCGGAGCTGTCGCACTACGGCTTCGACAAGACCGGCACGTTCATGTTTTACGCCAGCTGCGACGCGGCGAAGGGTGAGCAGGTCGAATCGATCATGCACGAGGTGCTGGACAACGCCGCGGACGAGTTGGAGGCGGGAGAGGTCGAGCGGGCGGTGTCGAAGATCGCGATGGACATGATGCTGCGGAGCGAGAAGCCGGCCGGGCGGATGATGGCGCTGGGCGGGCAGTGGCTGTACATGGGCGAGTACCAGCCGCTGGAGACGGAACTGCAGCGTGTGCGGGCGATTACAGTGGACGACCTGCGTGCGCTGCTCGCGGCGTACCCGCTGAAGCCGCGGTCGGTGGTGCGGCTGACGCCGGGCGACGCGACATAAATGCTTGGCGTCAATCGTGGTACGGCGTTGCCCACAAACCGCGCGATTCGCCGCGAAATCGGTTGCCAAAGCCGGCTGCTACGGTTAGATTACAAATGTTGGGCACGGCACATTCTTTGAACTGGCGCATCATAAGGCACGATGATGCGTTGACTGTGCAGAACTGAAATCCGAGGACCACGGAGCTAACCGGAGGCGATCCATGCGGACGCACCGAGGGTTTACGCTTGTGGAGTTGATCGTCGTGGTGTCGATCATCGTGCTGATCGTTTCATTGGTCATGCCGATGTACGACCAGGCGCAGATGGCCGGCGAACGCGTCGTCTGTCAGTCGCGACTGCATCAGATCCACATCGCGGCCATGACCTACGCCACCGACAACAAGATGATCGGCGTGCGCCTCAAGCACGGCAAGATCTCCTACAGCGACGAGCTGTTCCCGTACCTCTACGCCAACGTCACCGACAAGGCCAACACGGGCATCGACACCGCCAACGACGGGATCATGGACTCGTCGTTCTACAAGACGACCAATTTCTACCGCTGCCCCACCGTCGAGCTGCTGCCGACGATCGGGTCGACGAACGGCCAGATCCTCGACTTCGGGATGAACCACTACGGCCGCGGCAACAGCGACACCGACAAGTTCTTCGACACGATGAGCGCGATCCGCATCACGTCGGTGAAGAACTCCACCGTCGTGTACTTCGCGGACGCCGACGCCGGGTCGAGCCCCGAAGACATCGGCGGCATCTCGCGCGGCACGTGGGAGTGGCCGATCCGCTACAGCTTCGAGCGGTACGCCTGGCGGCGGCACCTCGACGGGTACAACATGGTGCAGCTCGGCGGCGCGGCCGGGTGGCACCCCGGCGGCACCGTCGCCATGAACGAGGCCTGGCTGATCTTCCGCTGATTTCCCGGGAGCGACCGAACATGTCCACGCGCCACACGCCCCATCCGCGACGATTCCACGGCTTCACGCTGATCGAGCTGCTGGTCGTGGTCGCGATCATCGCGGCGTTGATCGGCATCCTCCTGCCCTCGCTCGGCGCCGCGCGCGCCGACGGCATCAAGGTCGTCTGCATGGCCAAGATCCGCGAGATCATGAAGGCCTCGCTCATGTACGCCGCCGCCAACGAGCGCACCCTGCCGCGCATGTACTGGGACACCAACGGCGGCTCCAGCTGGAACCAGTCCTACTCCGACTTGATCTTCCCGTATCTCGACAGCAACGTCGGCGACGACAACCACAACGGCAAGATCAATGCCAAGTACTACCAGGAGAAGGACTTCTTCATCTGCCCCGCCGAGCAGGTGTTCGCCACCACAGCGCGGAACAACCAGGTGCTGCACTACGGGATGAACAACTACGGCAGGAAGAACGACTCGCAACAGAGCGTCACGGACCGGTACTGGCCGACGATCAACGCCAGGCAGACCAACGAGGTCGCCAACAGCGACGCCATCGTCTTTTCCGACGCGGACTCGACCAACGGCCCGGAAGACATCGGCGGCGGCACGCGCAGCGCGGGCAACTTCGTCTGGCCGCTCAACAACTCGATCAACGAAGGTGCGGCCGTGCGGCACCGCCTGGGCTACAACGTCGCGCACCTCGACAGCTCCGTCGCCTGGTTGCCCGGCGAGGCGCCCGCCTTTGAGAAGTGGTGGATCCGCAAGTTCTTTGTCGAGAAAAACTACTGACCGACACGAGGAACACGACATGCAACGGCACACCATGAATCGTCACCGTGACTCACGCCCGCGCGGCTTCAGCCTCATCGAGATGCTGGTCGTGGTGGCGATCATCGTGGTGCTCGTGACCATCCTGCTGCCCGTGCTCTCGCAGGCCGAGGAGCAGGGCCGCATGACCGTCTGCCTCGCCCGGCTCCGCCAGATCCACATCGCCTCCAAGCAGTACGCCAACGAAAACCGCCACCTGCTGCCGCGCATCACCTTCACCTCCGTGGGCGGCAGCAGCACCGATCAGTCGTACTCCGACGCGATCATCCCGTACCTCGTGCCGGGCGCGGGCGACACCGACGGCGACGGCCTCGTCGACGGCAAGTGGTACGAGAACATCAACCACTTCCGCTGCCCGTCGGTCAAGGCCGACATCAAGAACGCCCAGGCGTACAACGGCCAGATCCTCGACTTCGGGATCAACAACTACGGCCGGCTCGACGACAGCAAGGCGTCGCAGGCCAAGTACTACCCGAGCATGAGCGCCCGGCAGGTCACCGACATCCGCACGCCCCGCGTGATCTACTACGCCGAGTCCAACTACAAGAGCGCCGCCCGCCCCGAGACGCTGGGCGGCACGACGCGCGCCAACGGCAAGCTCGAGTGGCCGCTGCGGTCGACGTTCGACGAGGGCGCGTACATCCGCCACAACTGGGGCTACAACGCCGCCCGGCTCGACGGCTCGTGCGAGTGGTTCGACGGCCGCACGCCCAACCACACCGAGTGGTGGATCGAGCAGCGCAACGACCGCTGGTGGAACAACGAGGGCGGCGACGACCCGAACTACAAGAAGAAGACCGAAGACTTCAAGGACCAGACCGACAAGCTCAAGGACAAGTACGGCAGCTGAGCCTGTCGGCCGGGAACACGCCTATGTTTTACCTCGTCATTCTCCTGCTGATCGGCGGCCTGGTGTTCGGCTACGTCAAGCACCGCGAGAACGTGCCGTGGGCCCGGCCCGTGATCATGGCCTGCACCGGCGCCATCATCGTCGCGTGCCTCGGCCTCGGCCTGTTCAGCGGCGAGAGCGCCGACGACGTCCGCCAGGAGATCACCGACCGCGAGATGGTGCACGTGCGCGTCAGCGCGCAGAAGCTCGCCAGTTACCTCGCCGAGAAGTCCGCCGGCACCCGCGCCGTGGTCATCATGCCCTTCCAGTTCGTGCCGCAACCCGACGAACAGGCCGCCCTGCTTGACGGTCTGAAGCGCGGCTTCGGCGACAAGATCGAGATCGTCGCCACCGTCAATCCCGTCGTTCCGCAGGACTACCTGAACGCCAATCCCGGCGACGCGGTGGCCGAGGACGTGCCGCCGATCTCGTCGTGGTACAACGCCGACTACATGGACCAGCTGCTCGACGAGCAGTCGGGCGAGGGCGACCTGATCGTCAGCCTCGTCGGCGTGCCCGATGACGTGGCGAAGATGCGGTTCTTCCAGGCCGCGGGCCATCCGGCGCTGGCGGTGTTCGACCTCCAGAGCAATCCCGCCGTCCAGGCCGCGGTCGAGAGCGGCGCGATCGTCGCCGCGGTGCGGTACAAGAAGAACCCGCAGATGTCCGCCGACATGCCCCCCGCCGATCTCGACGCCGCGTTCGGCATGCGTCACGAGCTGATCACCGCCAAGTAGCCGCCGTCGCGAACGCCGTCCCGCTCACCCACCCGCCCAAAAAGAAAACCGCCCATGTCCTACGCAGACATGGACGGTTCCGATGCGAAAGCGATCCGCGGCCGTGCCCGGTCCGCGTCTCGCACCACTCACGCGCCGATCGTTACGGCGCGAAACTCACCCGTGCCGCTGTTGCGGTGTTCCTTGACGGTCTGGCGGACGAACTGCAGGCCCGCCTCGTGGATGTTCGCCACCGGGCGACAGAACACCACGCGTGCGGTCATCCGCCGCGCCGGGCCTTCCGGCTCCGGGATGAAGACGGTCACAAGCTGCCGACGCTCCAGCGTGTCCTTGATCGTCATGCTGATGCCGCCGTAGCAGACGTTCAGGCCCCGCGCCTTGGCGGCGTGCGGCTGGCCCTCGGCGTCGGTCCACGTCACCAGCAGCGGAAACTCGAACGGTATACGCTCGTGCTCGCGTCGCTCGTCCCGCCGGTCGCGCGTCGGCGTCGGGTCGTCCAGGACGCGGATCACGCGGCGGAGCTTGCGGGCACGGTCGGGCGGTAATGTCAGGTAGTCGTTCACGGTCAATCCCCTTGAGCTTGTCGCTGGCCGGGATATGGTCCGGCCCCATTCGGGTTCACTGACTCTATCGACACCTCCCGGCAGACCTTTAGCCCCCCTGCGATAAATGCCCGCCCAAAAAAAAAGCCGGTCGCCCAGGACATGGACAACCGGCACGAGTCAGCGATCGGACCGAAAGGGCGGCGGATTTACCGCAGCCCGTTATTTCGATCGTACTTCTCCTTGGCTTCGTCGATGAACTTGCCCTTCGGGTACGCCTTGATGTACGCCATGTAGTGGTCGGCCGCCTTGCCGAACTCGCGGACCTTCTCGTAGCACATCGCCAGGTTGTACATGATGTGCTCCTTGTCCGTGTGCTGGGGGCTGTCCTGGAGCACCTTCTCGTACAGCGGCAGGGCCTGGGCGTACTGACCCAGACCGAAGTGCGTGTTGGCTTTGGTCAGCGGGTCCATGTCCGGCGTGTCGACCGCCCGAGTGACCACGGCCTTCTCTTCCTCGGACGAGTTCATCCAGACCCAGTACCCCGCGCCGAGAACGATCATCACAATGATGAGTCTGCCAAGCGTCATAACCTGTCACCTCGAATCGTAAGTGTTTTCTCCAGCCTCTTTATATTCTACGTCCCGATAATCAGGCGAGTTCAGCCGGCGTGTGAAGAATCATGCCGCTGGGCGCGGGCGTCTCGCCGCCCTTGTCGCCGCCCTTATCGCCGCCGCCGAGGCCCGGGATCATGCCGTTCATGTACGCCCAGACCAGCCCGCCGATGATCGCCAGAATGATGATGAGCTTGACCAGACCGCCCTTCTTCTTCTTGCCGACGTTGCTGACGTAAGCAGCGGCCTGGGCGGAGCCGGAGCCCGTCTTGGCGCGGTTCTGCTTCTCGAGCATGCGGTCGTAGCTGGCGATGTCCTTCTCGCCGCCGGCACGGGTCGGCGCCGCGTAGTAGCCGCTGCCGTCCGGCCGCTCCAGCACGTAGAACAGGCGACCCTCTTCGTCCTTAACCGCTTTGCCCAGGTCGTTGTCGCGGATCTTGACCTCGCGACCGCTGAACGGGCTGTAGATGGTGATCCCCATGACGTTCCTTTCGAGACAATTGATGCGAAATGATGACGCGTCCTCTACCGGATCTCCCGAAACGATGCGACCATTGTACCCCAAACCCGCACATCGCCACCACAGGCGTCGCGACGCTCATGAAAAACCCGCCGGGCGGCTGCCCGACGGGTGGAGTGTGTCACACGGGTTGTCCGACCACCCGGTCAGGTCGTGCTCGGGGCCGGCTCGTCGGTGTCCTTGGCCTTCGACTCGGACTTGGTCGGCGCCGGGGCGTCGGCCGCCTCGATCGACAGGTGATTCTCACCGGCCACGTGGGAGACCTTGATGAGCTTCTTCTCCGTAAACTCACCGCGGAGGATCGCCTCGGACATCGCGTCCTCGACGTACTGCTCGATTGCGCGACGCAGCGGACGGGCGCCGAAGTCGGGGTTGTAGCCCTTCTCCATCAGGAACACCTTCGCCGACTCGTCCAGCTCCATCGACAGCTCCTGCTCGGCCAGCCGCTGGTGCACCTTTCGCAGCTCGTAGTCCACGATCTGCTCGAGGTCGTCGCGGTTGAGCGGGCGGAACACGATCACGTCGTCGAGACGGTTGATGAACTCCGGCCGGAAGAACCGCTCGATCTCCTTGTTGAGCAGTTCCTTCATCGACTCGTAGTTGGCGTTGTCGTCCTGCTTGCGGAAGCCGAAGCCGCCGCCGCCGCCCTTGATCAGCTCCGCGCCGATGTTGGACGTCATGATCAGGATGACGTTGCGGAAGTCGACGTGGCGACCGAACGAGTCGGTCAGCCGGCCTTCCTCCATCACCTGCAGCAGCGTGTTGAACACGTCGGGGTGCGCCTTCTCGATCTCGTCGAGCAGGACGACCGCGTACGGGCGACGGCGGATCTTCTCGGTGAGCTGACCGCCCTCCTCGTACCCGACGTACCCGGGAGGCGCGCCGATCAGGCGCGACACGTTGTGCTTCTCCATGTACTCGGACATGTCGATGTGGATCAACGCGTCCTCGTCGGCGAACATGAACTCGGCCAGCGCCTTCGACAGCAGCGTCTTACCCACGCCGGACGGACCGACGAAGATGAACGAGCCCATCGGGCGTTTGGGGTCCTTCAGGCCGGACCGGGCGCGGCGGATCGCCTTCGCCACGGCCTTGATGGCGTCTTCCTGCGACACGACACGCTTGTGCAGCTCGCTCTCGAGCTTGAGCAGGCGCTCGGTCTCTTCTTTCTCCATCTTCGTCAGCGGCACGCCGGTCATCTTGCTGACGACCTCCGCGATGACTTCCTCGTCGACGACGCCGTCGACCTCGCTGACGCGCTGGCGCCATTCCTTCTGGATGTCTTCCTTCTTCTTGCGCAACGCCTGCTGCTGATCACGCAGCTGCGCGGCGCGCTCGTAGTCGGCGGCGCGGACGGCCTCGTCCTTGTCCATGCTCAGCCGCTCGATCTGCTCCTCGATCTCCGTGAGATCCGGCGGTTTGCTCATGCTCTTGAGCCGGACACGCGCGCCCGACTCGTCGATCACGTCGATCGACTTGTCCGGCTGGACGCGGCCGGTGATGTAACGCGTGGACAGCTCGACGGCGCGCATCAGCGCCTCGTCGGTGATCTGCACGCGGTGGTGCGCCTCGTAGCGGTCGCGCAAACCCTTGAGGATCTCGACCGTCTGCTCCTTGCTCGGCGGGTTGACCATGATCGTCTGGAAGCGGCGCTCCAGCGCGCCGTCCTTCTCGATGTACTTGCGGTACTCGTCCATGGTCGTGGCGCCGATGCACTGGATCTCGCCGCGACTCAACGCGGGCTTCAGCACGTTGGACGCGTCGATCGCGCCCTCCGCGCCGCCGGCGCCGACCAGCGTGTGCAGCTCGTCGATGAACAGGATGACGTTCTTGGCGCGCCGCACCTCGTTCATCACGGCCTTGATGCGCTCCTCGAACTGGCCTCGGTACTTCGTGCCGGCGACCATCATCGCCAGGTCGAGCACGACGATGCGGCGCTCGTGGAGGATCTCGGGAACATCGCCGCCGATGATCATCTGGGCCAGGCCCTCGACGATCGCGGTCTTGCCGACGCCCGCCTCGCCGATGAGCACGGGGTTGTTCTTCGTGCGGCGGCAGAGGATCTGCACCACGCGTTCGATCTCGTTCTTGCGGCCGATCACCGGGTCCAGCTCGCTGTTGCGGGCCATCTCCGTCAGGTCGCGGCCGAAGCTGTCGAGGGCCGGGGTCTTGCTCTTGCCCTTGCGCGCCTCGCCGGGCGCGCCGCCCACGGCCTCTTCCTCGTCGGCGGCCACGTCGTTGCCCGCGCCGGCGCCGAGCAGGTTGAGCACCTCCTCGCGCACCTCTTCGAGCTTCAGGCCGAGGTTCATCAGCACCTGCGCGGCCACGCCGTCGTGCTCACGCAGCAACCCGAGCAGCAGGTGCTCGGTGCCGACGTAATTGTGGTTGAGGTTGCGGGCCTCCTCGATGGCGTACTCGATGACCTTCTTCGCCCGCGGGGTCTGCGGGAGCTTGCCCATCGTGACCATGTCGGGGCCGGACTTCACGAGCTTCTCGACCTCGAGTCGGACCTTGCGGAGGTCGACGTCGAGGTTCTTGAGCACGTTGGCGCCGACGCCGCTGCCCTCTTTGACGAGGCCCAGCAGGATGTGCTCGGTGCCGATGTACTCGTGATTGAACCGCTGCGCCTCCTGGTTGGCCAGGGCCATCACCTTGCGGGCACGGTCTGTGAATCTTTCGAACATTTCTTCACTCCGGTTGGTTCAGCGGGGGTCCGTCCCCAAGTTTCTACCCTACATCATATCGGATTCTTCGCGGACAGAGTTGGTTTCACACGACATGTCGGGCAAACCCGATGCCGGTGTCGGAATCTTTCCCACCCGCGCCCAAACCCGGTTAACTTCAATACGCGTCGGCGATTCGCCGTGTTCAGCTGAACGGAAAACCTTAGCGTCCGCTATGCCGATCCGTGCGCGACGGCCGAACGACACGCCAATGTGGCGGACGCGTCGCGCGGCGGCGCCATCGGATATAATAGACGCGTGGGGAATCGGGAGGAATGCGGGGGTGTTCGGTGTTGATCGGCGCTCGTCGATCCGAAGGCTTCCGAGGGTTTCAATTCAGGGGTTGCGGGCATGTGGAATCTGATCATCGGCGTGGTGTTCATCATCGGCGGACTCGCCGGCAAGCTCGCGCTACGCGGCACGAACAGTTCGCTGGGGATCGTCGTCGTGGGCATCGTGCTCGTCATCGTCGGCTTCGTGCAGATGTCTTCCGGCGGCAACAAGAACAGGCGCGCCCCCGCCCGGCGCGGCGCCGCACGCCCACCCGCACGGCGCTCCGGCGGCAGCGGCGCTCCGGCGCAATCTCCGGGGCCCGGCGGCGACGACGCGGCGTCGTTCCTCGACGACATGAGCGACTGAGGCGCCCACATCAGCTCGCAATTTCGATGAGTCGTTGACGCGCCTTGCCGCGTCGCCCCGCCTACACTGGCAACATCCGGCGCTCGATGTGATGGTGCGGATTCGTCAGAACCTGCGAGCGCAGGTTGCCGCTAAGACAGGCAGGATGCGGCTTTGAGTTTCAGTCCGTCCAACACGCGTGTTGAGTTCTCATCGGGGCGATACGGGCTGCGCCGGCTGGCCGTCGCGACGGTCATGCTCGCCGCGGCGATGGCGCACGCCGCGCCGCCAACGTCGCCGACCGCGGAGATCGGCACGTTCTTCAAGCGTAACTGCTACGACTGCCACCGCGGGTCGAAATCCGAGGCGGGGCTCGACCTGTCGAAGCTGCCGCGCAACCTGGCGTCGGACGACACCAAGAAGCACTGGGTCCGCGTGTTCGACCGCGTGGCGGCCGGCGAGATGCCCCCGCCGAAGGACGCCGACCTCGACAAGGACGAGAAGGTCGCGTTCATCAAGTCGGCCGGCGACTGGATCCGCGGCGTCGAGCTCGACCGCTACAACAAGACCGGCCGCGTGGAAGCCCGACGCCTCACGAACCTCCAGCTCGAGCGTTCGCTGCACGACCTGCTGGGCATCGACATCCCGCTGGCCAAGGAGTTCCCCGACGAGCAGCCCGCCGAGCGTTTCTCGACCGTGGCCGACGGGCAGCCGATGTCGCGCTACCAGCTCGAGCGTCACATGGACGTGGTGGACCTGGCGCTGGACGAGGCGATCCGCCGGGCCGTGAGCGAGCCCGACGAGTTCACGAAGGAGTTCGACGCCGCGGGCCTGTCGCGGTCGAACCCCAACCGGCGGTGTCGCGAGCCGGAGGTCATCGACGGGTTCGGCGTGATCTGGTCGTCCGGTCTGATCTTCTACGGACGCGTCCCGGCGACGACGGCACGCGAGCGCGGCTGGTATCAGATTACCGTCCGCGCCAAGGCGTTGAAGAGCCCCAAGAACGGTGGCGTGTGGTGCACGGTGCAGACCGGCCCGGCGGTGTCCAGCGCCCCGCTGATGAACTGGGCCGGGAGCTTCGAGGCCACCGACGACGTCCGCGCATTTACCTTCGAGGCGTGGCTGGAACGCGGCGACATGTTCGAGGTGCGCCCCGGCGACACGACGCTGCGCAAGGCGAGGTTCGACGGCGGGCAGGTCGGCGTCGGCGAGGGCGGCCCGCAGAACGTGCCCGGCGTGGCGATGCAGAGCATCAAGCTCCAGCGGATCCACCACGGCCCGACCAACGAGCAGATCCGCGCGATGCTCTTCGACGACCTGCAGGTCAAAACCCAGAAGAACTGGCGACGCGCCGAACTCGCCTCGTCGGCGCCGAAGAAGGACCTGCGCCGCTTGATCGAGCGGTTCGCCGAGCGTGCGTTCCGTCGACCGGTCGACAAGGCGGCGGTCGATCCTTACGTCGCGATCGCCGAGGAGGCGCTGAGCGCCGGCGAGCCGCTGATCGAGGCGTTGCGCGTGGGCTACCGTGCGGTCCTCTGCTCGCCGCGGTTCCTTTACTTTTACGAGACGCCCGGCAAGCTCGACGCGTACGCGGTCGCCACACGCCTGAGCTACTTCCTGTGGAACGCGCCGCCCGACAAGAAGCTGACGGACCTGGCGGCCAGCGGCAAGCTGACCAACCCCGACACGCTGCTCGCCGAGACGCGTCGCATGCTCCGCGACCCGCGCGGCAAGGCGTTCCTCGAAGACTTCGCCGCCGAGTGGCTCGACCTCAACCAGATCGATTTCACCACGCCCGACCGCCGGCTCTACCCCACGTTCGACGACGTGGTCAAGCACGGCATGCTCGACGAGACCCACGCGTACCTGCAGGCCATGCTCGACCAGAACCTCGGCGTCACCAACCTCGTCGACTCCGACTTCACGTTCCTCAACAGTCGGCTCGCCCGCTACTACCACATCGACGGCGTCGATGGCGACGAGCTGCGACGCGTCAAGCTCCCGGCCAGCTCGCACCGCGGCGGGCTGCTCGGGCAGGGCGCCGTGCTGAAGGTCACCGCCAACGGCACGACGACCTCGCCGGTGCTCCGCGGCAAGTGGATCAACGAGCGGCTGCTCGGCAACGAGGTGCCGCCCCCGCCGCCGAACGTCCCGGCCATCGAGCCCGACATCCGCGGCGCCAAGTCGATCCGCGACCAGCTCGCCAAGCACCGGTCGATCGAGACCTGCGCCGCGTGTCACAAGAACATCGACCCGCCCGGCTTCGCGCTGGAGAACTTCGACCCGGCCGGCCTGTGGCGCGACCGCTACGGCAAGAAGGGCGCGAAGGTCGACCCGTCGTACACGCTGGCCGACGGCCGGAAGTTCAAGGACCTCGAGGCGTACCGCGCCCTGGTTGTCGCCGAGCCGCAGACGCTCGCCCGCAACGTCGCCGAGCAGCTGATGACCTACGGCACCGGCGCGCCGATCGGCTTCGCGGATCGGCCGGTCATCCATCAGATCGTGCAGGCGACACGGGGCGGCAATTTCGGCCTGGCTTCGATCGTTGAACAGGTGGTCACCAGCCGAACGTTCCTGCAGAAATAGACGTCGCGAAGGAGTTACGCATGGGACAGTCCACATCGAGCATCTACGGCCGCGACCGCCTGACACGTCGCACGATCCTCCGCGGCGCGGGTGTGACGCTGGCGCTGCCGTGGCTCGCGGCCTCGGCGGCGCGCGGGGCGGGCAAGGACGCCGAGGCGCCGCGACGCTTCGTCGCCATGTCGCTCGGCCTGGGCCTGCTGTCGGAGAATCTCAATCCCGCCGAGCCCGGTCGCGACTACAAGCCCAGCCCGTACCTCGAAGCGCTCATGGACATCCGCGATCGCTTCACCGTGATCTCCGGCTCGTCGCACCCCGGCGTGACCGGCGGACACCGCGCCGAGGCGAGCATCCTCAGCGCCAACCCCGAGGCCGGCAGCGGACGCGGCAAGAACACCGTCTCGATCGATCAGTACCTCGCCCGGCGGTGCGGCGGCGACACGCGGTTCCCGTCGCTCGTGCTGGCCAGCAGCGGCGGCAACAGCCCGTCGTACACCGAAAACGGCGCGATGATCCCCGCGGAGGACTCGCCGTCACGCCTGTTCCAGCACCTGTTCGTCGACGACGCGCCCGCCGAGCGCAAGCGCCAGGCGTACCGCGCCCGACAGGGCCGCAGCGTGCTCGACCTCGTCAGCGCCGACGCCAAGCGTCTGATGGGTGAGCTGGGCGCCGGCGACCGCGACCGGCTCGACGGCTACTTCACCTCCGTGCGCGACCTCGAGCAGCGTCTCGCCGAGTCCGAGGCGTGGGCCAACCGACCCAAGCCGCACGTCGACGCAACCAGGCCCGTCGACATCGGCAACCCCAACGACTTCATCGGCCGGCAGAAGCTCATGCAGGACATGATCCGCCTGGCGCTGCAGACCGACTCGACGCGCTACGTCACGTACCACCTCGGCGGCAGCGGCGGCGTCGTGCCCCTGCCCGGCGTCGAGCAGGGCTACCACAACCTCAGCCACCACGGCCTCGACGAAGAGAAGCTCCGCCAGCTCGCGCTCGTCGAGATCGAGATCGTCAGGGCGTGGGGCGACTTCCTGCGCAGCCTCATGACCACCGAGGAACGCGGCGTGTCGCTGCTCGATCGCTCCGCCGTCATGCTCACCAGCAACCTCGGCAACGCCTCCAGCCACCGCAACACCAACATGCCCGTCCTGTTCGCCGGCGGCGGGTTCAAGCACGGCCAGCACCTCGCCTTCGACACGAAGAACAACTACCCGCTGCCCAATCTCTACGTCAGCCTGCTGCAGCGCCACGGCGTTGAGGAAGACACGTTCGCCACCGCCACCGGCACGTTCCGCGGGCTCGAGATGGCCTGAACGCGGCGCCGCGTCGCGCCGCACGGCGCACGAAAAACCCCCGCCGAATCGTCGACGGGGGTTCGTGAGTCATATAGCCCCCGGCTTGCCGGGGGAAACCGTGCGGGCTGAACTTCAACGAACACGATTCGCGTGACGTTCGATCACCCCGGGCAAGCCCGTGGCTATGTCCGATCAGTACGCCGTGTTCACCCACACGGTCTTGGTCTCGGTGTAGTTGTTCAGGCCGTCGCGGCCGCACTCGCGGCCCTGGCCGGAAAACTTGTACCCGCCGAACGGCGCCGCGGCGTCGAACGTGTTGTAGCAGTTCACCCACACCGTGCCGGCGCGGATCTTGTCGGCCAGCGCGTGCGCCTTGCCGATGTCACGCGTCCACACCGCCGACGCCAGACCGTAGATCGTCTGGTTCGCCTGCTTCGCCGCGTCGTCGAAGTCCTTGAACGGGATGACGGAAACGACCGGCCCGAAGATCTCTTCCTGCGCGATCCGCATGTCGTTGTTCACGCCGGTGAAGATCGTCGGCTTCACGAACCAGCCCTTGTCGCCGCTGCGCTCGCCGCCGGTCACGCACGTCGCTTCCTTCTTGCCGATGTCGATGTAGCTGAGGATCTTGTCGAACTGCTCCTGGCTGATCTGCGCGCCCTGCCGCGTGTTGGGGTCGAACGGATCGCCGACCGTGTGCGACTCGGCCGCGGCCTTGAACTTCGCGACGAACTCGTCGTGCACCGACGCCTCGATGAGCAGCCGGCTGCCCGCGCAGCACACCTCGCCCTGATTGAAGAAGATGCCGGTCATCGCACCGGCGACGGCCTGGTCGAGGTCCGCGTCGGCGAACACGACGTTGGGGCTCTTGCCGCCGAGCTCGAACGTGACGCGCTTCAGCGTCTTGGCCGCGCCGGCCATGATGTGCTGCGCGGTCTCGTAGTGACCGGTGAACGCGATCTTGTCGACGCCGGGGTGCTCGACGAGCGCCGCGCCGGTCTCACCGAAGCCGTTGACGATCTGCACCACCCCGGCCGGGATGCCCGCCTCCATCGCCAGCTCGCCGACACGCAGCGCCGACAGCGGCGTCTGCTCCGCCGGCTTGAGGATCGACACGCAGCCCGCGGCCAGGCACGGCGCCCACTTCCACGCCTGCATCAGCAGCGGGAAGTTCCACGGGATGATCTGCCCCGCCACGCCCACCGGCTCCTTCTTCGTGTAGCAGAAGAAGCCCGGCACATCGACCGGGATCGTCTCGCCGTAGATCTTGTCCGCCCACTCCGCGTAGTAGCGGTACGTGCTGACGACCAGCGGGATGTCCGCCGCCATCACCTCCGCGATCGGCTTGCCGTTGTTGAGCACCTCGAGGCCCGCCAGTTCCGCGGCGTTCTCCTCGACGAGGTCCGCGAGCTTGTGCAGCAGGCGGCCGCGCTGACGGTTCGACGTGACCGACCACGACGCGAACGCCTTCTGCGCCGCCTTCACCGCCGCGTCGACGTCGGCCTTGCCGCCCTTCGCGACGTTGGCGATCACCTCGCCCGTCGCCGGGTTGTACGTCTCGAACGTCTCGCCGCTCGCGGCGTCGACCCACTTGCCGTTGATCAGGTTCTTCGTCTGCGACACCGCCGGCGGCGCAATGGTTGCGGTTGACATGGCCTGTGCCTCCTCAGGGTTGGATATGGTCACGGAACTCCGTCGAGCGTCGCCCGAAACGCCCCACCACTGTTCAGTGTACGACGCCCGGGTGACCGGTCAAGACGCGTCGTCCGTCAGCAACGTCCGGAATCCCGCCTGCGTGAAATGCCGATCTGTCGTCAACGCCTCGGTGAGCCCCTCGCCACGCATCACGGCGAACGATATGCAGTCGGTCAGCGACCACGCCTTGTCCGCCCGGGCGCGGAACAGGTCGAAACCATCGCGGAACGATTCGTGCGTGGCGGGAATGACACGGGCTGCCGGATTCTCGTAGGTGTCACGGATCACTTCCGCCACGACCGCTCGCAACTCGGGCCGCGCGGAGAACCCGTCGGCGCACTCGGCGAACACCCACTCCGTCGTGACGAAACGCAAACCTGGTTGCTTGGAGAAATCGAGCGCCCGGACGTGCGCCTCATCCCGGCGGTTCAAGAGTGCGATGAAGTACGAAGCGTCGGCGAAGACCTCCATCACCGGTCTTCCAGCTTCGGAGCACCGTGGATGTAGTGATCGTGATTCCGGGCGTAGTCGGACGGCAGACCCTCGGCCTTGCCGATTACGTGCTTAAGGCGGTCGTACAGCGTCTCGCCCTCTGACGCGTCCGTCGCCGCCGATCTCCGCTCCACGGGCACCACCTCGACCTTCGCCCCATCGGGCAGGTCCACGGCCTCGTCCAGTACGACCTTGCCGTTCTCGATGTGTCCGTGATAAGTCACCGTCGGCCTCCATTCGGGTCGTCCCCCGAATCACACTATTGTAGCCCTGCGACGGCGTTCGACCAACGCGGGAGCGGGTGCCTGTGGCAATGCGAAGCATGCTACAGCATTCTCCTCTCACGGCGCACTGCGACTGTGGCACGTCGAGTCGCTCCTTTGCCACAGCGACCCGCCGTTACATCTTCACGAAGAACACCGCCGGTGCGTCGACGCGGCCGGTGCCCGTGGACACCACCGCCCGGCCGGAGGCCGTCGTGCCGACGCTGGTCAGACCGATGATCGTGTCCTCGCTGTTGACCATCACCACCACGGGCTTGCCGTCCTTGCCCATCGCGACCGCGGCGAAGCGCGGGCTGTAGCTGTTGACGGTGCCCGCGCCGGCGCCGCCGACGGTTTCCTTGTACGACCCGTTCTTGCGGGCCGCGTTGTTCGTCAGCGACACCGGCGGCGTCCACACGCCGTCGCCGTCGGAGGTGGTGAGGTACATCTCCACGTCGTCGGGGCTGTAGCCGCCCTTCTCCGACATCGCCGCGGTGATCGCCATCTTCCCGCCGGGCAGCTGGTGCGCCTGCCAGTTGAGCAGCGTGCCCTTGCCGGTCTTGACCGCGACGGCGTCGACCTTGTCGCCCAGCTCGCCGTCCTCCAGCGTGTAGTCGCGCACCGACGCCACCTCCGCCTTGCCCTCCTCGGGGGCGCGGATCAGGTGCGTCTTGCCCTTCGCGTCGACCAGCAGGCGCGGCGGGTTGTTGAAGATGTTGTACGTCTTGTACATCTCGTACTCGTACACGCGGCTGAGCTTCTGCCCGTCCCACAACACCAGCAGCTTGCCGTGCCGTTGGTCCGGCGGGGCCGACGTCATCTCCTGCTCCTCGGCGACGAACTTCACCGCGCCGTCCTTGTCGACATACCCGCGGAGGTTGATCAGCCCGTCGCGCTTCGGCACGGTGTCCTCGTACGGGATCGGCTTGCCCGCGGCCCGAGCCGCCGCCTCGTCCGCCGGCGTCGCCAGCGGCTTGGGCGCGATCAGGTCCTTGCTCGCCCCGAGCGCCGCGCCGTCCAGCACCGCCTCGCGGATCAGGTTCGCGTGGGTGTAGTGAAAGTAGCTGACCGCCGTGACGTCCCGCGCGACCTGGCTCCACACCAGGTGCACCGCGCCGCCGGCGTCGGTCGCCACGAACCACGAAAAGCTGGGCAGCTTCTTGTCGCCGATCTCCACACGCTTGGACCACGCGCCGCCGACCAGCGCCCGGTAGACGATGCGACCGTTCGCCTCACCGCCCGGCCCGTCCAGCAGCGCGCCCTGCGGGATGTACTTCCACACGGCGTACAGCCGCCCGGCGCCGTCGAAGATCACCCGCGCGTACCCCGCGTCGTTGCCGCTCTCGTCGTCGCTGAGGTTCTTCGCCTCCGACCACGTCGCCCCGCCGTCGGCGCTCGTGCGGTAATACAGATACGCCGGCTTGCCGTAGTCCGCCCGCTCGGTGAACACGACGTGCAGCACGCCGTCCGCGCCCACAGCCACGTCGCAGTACTGCGCCTTGTCGTACTTCGAGAGCTTGACCAGCGCGGCGTTCGCCGCGCCGCCAGCCGCCGGCGTGTCCGCAGCCACAGCCGTCGACTCACCCGAAGGCGATTCGCCGCAGCCAAGCACAAGGAATAGTCCGATGGTCCAGATGCACGACCAAAAGCAGCGGCCGCCCATATTTCACTCCTGCAGCCCGAATGGAACTGCGGGGGATATTATCCGATCGGGATCTGAGAAAAGTCAATGGTCTGCGGAACGCTTTACTGCTGCCTTGCGCGTGACCCCAAAAGCCGCGGATGCGACGCATCCCGGGCCGTCTGGGCCAATATAATGCATCGATATGAATCGAGACGAAGCGATCGCCGCGGCTCAACACGTGCTTCGCGTGCACAGCATTTCGTACGGACCGGCTGAAAGCGCCGACGTCATCACAGAGGATTCGCACGCTCGCCAGGATTCGGACCTAACGAGTGCCGTGGGCGATTGGTACGTCGTGATCGGACCACCGTTCCCCGCGTTTGGCGGACGACATCACTTTGTTATCAACAATAACACGGGACACGTACGTTGGCTCGACCGACCGCCGTGGCCACTTCGGCTCCTGCTTCGTCTGTGGCCATGTAAATGCTGACAACAACCTCACTCCGCCGCCTTCGGCCGGAACCTTTCGGCGATGCGATCCACGCCGCGCCTCGGCCCGTCGATGCGTTCGAAGCCCTTCGCCTCGGTGTAGCCCGTCTTGGCGGGGTACGGGAACAGCGGGATGTCGATCTCGGTCTTGCCGTTGGTGACGCGTTGGGCCTGGATGCGGTCGGGGGCTTCGCCGGTTTCGCGCCAGTGCATGACGAGGCCGAGCATGTTGGGCAGGCGGTTGATGCCGGGGCCTGGGCCGTGGCTCATGCCGGGGACGATGTAGAGGCGGATGAACGACCGGGCCTTGTCGAGCGAGCCGCACTGCTCGGTGACGCGTTCGTAGTAGTCGAGCGACGCGGTGTACGGCACGCACGAGTCGGCGGAGCCGGAGATCATGATCAGCTTGCCGCCGCGCGCGTTGAACTTACTCAGGTCGGCGTTCTCGGCGTTGAGGTACGGGGCGAGCGCGGCGGTGTACGTGTCGATGTCCTTGCCCCAATCGATCGTCATCAGGTCCTTGTCCGCGCCGAACACCCAGTTGAACAGGTAGAGGTGGCCGTGGGCGATGTCGAACGACGCGCCGAACGGGATGCCGCAGAAGATGCGCTCGCCGGTGACGGCGTGTCGCGGGCCGTCGAAGAGTTTACGCAGCGCCTCGGCGTGGGCGTCGGTCAGCGTCGGGTCCTTCGCGCGGGCGAGCGCGATCACCGCCTCGATGTCCTGGCTGGTGCAGCGCGGGTCGGACACGAGCTTGCCCGCGGTCTGCGGGATCTCGCGTGAGGCCATGTACTCCGTGCCCGCGCGGATCACGTTGTCCTGCTGCTCGCGCGTGAAGGGCGTGCGGCGGAGGATCTGGTCGTTCCACAGGAAATACGCGTGCAGCGGCGTGCGGCAGTGCGCGGGGATGTTGGCGATGATGCCGTCGTAGTCCTCGGGGTAGCGTTGCGCCTCCTGCAGCGCCTGCTGCCCACCGGTGGACCCGCCGTTGAAGTACGACAGCTCGGGGTCCCTGCCGAAGCACGCGCGGGTGACCTGCTTGCCGACGACGGTCATGAGGTGCGTGGCGCGGTAGCCGAAGTCTTTCCATACTTCTTTGTTGCCGACGCCGGACATCGCGTTGGGCGCGGTGCCCATGTCGGTGGTCGCCACGGCGTATCCGCCCTGGACGTAGCCGACGAACCACGCGGGGTTGATGTGCCCCGCCGCCCCGCCGTTGCCGAGGCCGATGAACTTGCCGTTCCACTTCGCCGCGTCGGGCAGCCAGACCTCGACGTTGATGTTCGATCCCTCCGCGGGATGCAGCACGAGCCTGACCATCGTGCGCGGCGGCAGGTTCTTCATCTCATGTCCGCCCGGCAGCGTCGTCGTCGGCGCGTCGGAGTGCTCGGCGAAGGTGATCTGCCCGTGATCGATCGGCAGCGCTTTGATCGCGGCGACGCCGTCGGCGGGCGCGTCCGCGCCGAGGGCCGTCGACGCCGACGCGGCGAGGACGGCGATCCACATGAAGGTGCGCAGCCGAGAACCGGCGCGCGTACACGAAAAACGATCGGTGGGGTGTGTCATCAGGAGTCGTGCCCGTTTGCGGTGATCCGTACCCGCTCAGTCTATACCACCCGCGCCGCGAAGGGGCGTCCGACCATGGCGCGATGCAAACCGAATCCGCCAAAACTTTGCCCGAATTCGCCGCCTTCGATGCCTACAGTGCCCGTAAGCACACACCCACCCCGAATCTCACCGAGAGATCAGCCAACGATGAACACGCACCCGCACCGCCGTACCCGATCGATCCACGCCGCCGCTCTGGTCGCCGCGGCCCTCGTGTCCGCGTTCGCCGCCGTCGCCGTCGCCGCCGACCTGCCCGACCCCGACGGCAAGCCCGCCGACATGTCCAAGCCCGTGCAGGTGTACATCCTGCTGGGGCAGTCGAACATGGTCGGCATGGGCCACGTCGACGCCAACAAGGGCAAGGACGAGGGCTCGCTGAAGAACGCGGTGAAGAACGGCAAGTACCCGTACCTCGTCGACGACGCCGGGAACTGGACCGAGCGCAAGGACGTCCGCTACGTCCGCGTGATGGGCAGCGGCACGGGCGCGATGAAGCAGTTCAACAACGAATGGATGACGATCAAGGGCGGCACGATCGGCCCGGAGTACGGCATCGGCGCCTACGTCGGCGAAGCCGTCGACGCGCCCGTGATGATCCTCAAGAGCTGCATCGGCAATCGCAGCCTGGGCTGGGACCTGCTGCCGCCGGGCAGCAAGGGCTTCGAGTTCCAGGACAAGGGCAAGACGTGGGTCTACGCCGGTTACAAGGAATCGCCGATGCGCTGGGAGAAGGGCACGCAGCCGGACAAGAGCGGCGGCTGGTACGCCGGCACGCAGTACGACGGCGACATCGCCAACGCGAAGAAGGTGCTGTCGGAGCTGGACAAGTACTACCCCGGCGCCAAGGGCTACGAGGTGGCCGGCTTCTTCTTCTGGCAGGGCGACAAGGACCGCTACGACGCCGGGCTCGCCGCGCGGTACGAGCAGAACCTCGTCGCGTTCATCGAATCGCTCCGCAAGGACTTCGACGCGCCCAACGCCAAGTTCGTCTGCGCCACGCTCGGGCAGACCGCCAAGGGCGCGGGCGGCACCGAGGGCAAGATCCTCGAGGCGCAGATGGCGGTCGACGGACGCTCCGGCAAGTACCCGCAGTTCAAGGGCAACGTCGCGACGGTCTACACGAAGCCGGTCTGCCTCGGCGGCTCGTCGAACGCTCACTACAACGGCAACGCCGAGACGTACATGAACGTCGGCGAGGAGATGGGCAAGGCGATGGTCGAGCTGCTCGGCGCGCAGACGCAGGCCGTGGCGTCGAAACCCGACGCCGCCGCGCCCGGCGGTGGCGGCGCGGCCGAGTCGCCCGCCAGCGAGTACCGGCAGTGGACGTCGGTCAAGGGCCTGAAGTTCGAGGCCCGCGTGGTGGAGTTCAAGGACGGCAAGGTGCTGCTGAACCGTCGCGCCGGCGGGCCGGTGCGCGTCGACGAGGACCGCCTGTGCGAAGCCGACCGCCAGTACCTCGCCGCGTGGAAGCAAGGCGGCAGCGAGTAAGACCCGCGACGTTCCCTAGTCCGTCAGCGTCAGCCCGATCTTCCGCGACGTGTAGAGATCCACGCCCGTCGCGTCGAAGCGGACCTCCACCTTCCAGCGCGTCCTGCCGTACGATCGGCTCGCCGTCGACACCGCGGCGCGGGCGATCTTCTTGAATCCATCGGGGATCGACGACGAGTCGATCATGTCGCTCACCGCCTCTCCCACGCCGCCGCCGACCGTCGACGCCGTCGGCGCGACCAGATCGATGTCGTAGTGCCGCGTAAAGCCCGCCGGGAAGTCCCGCCGATCTTCGAGCACCTGGTCGCTGCGGTAGAACTCCTGCCAGCTCGTCGTGTCGTTGCTGTTCGACCGCCTCTGGCGGACCTCGCGTTCGCCGACGACCGCCACCTTCAGCAGGCCGCGCGACGCCTTCTTGAGCTCAAGGCTGACCCGGCCCTCGATCGGCTCGTTCGACCGGAACGCCGTGCGATCGCCGAGGTCGAGCCGCACCGCTCCCTTCAGCATCCGCGCCGCGTAGTAAGCCACGATCGCGATCACCACGACGGCGATCACGCCGCCGACGATGTATTCAATATGGTCCATCGATCATCATCCTCGCTGAGTTCACTTGACCACGCCCACCCCCACCCTAACCGAATCCGCTGTGTCAATGACGACAGAATCCACCGCTGAACTGGCATGTCCGAGAAACGACCGACGACGCGCGGTCGCGTCGGGGCGTTGTGCTAAGCTGTCGGCATGAACCGGTCAGGCCCGCCCGATCGCACGAAGCGGACACGCGTGACCGTGCTCGGGTTGACGCTGGGCGCGGTGATCGTGTGTTCGACGTGGGTCTGGCTGAGCGGCAACGCCGGGCGGTGGTCGGACCTGCGAAACGCCGCGTCGTCGATCGCGTTTCGTCCGCCCGACCCGATACCCCACCCCACACCACCGCCGCCACCCCCGCCGCCGCTGATGTCCGCGTCGCGTGCGGCGTCGGAGATGAGCCTGCCCGAGGGCTTCGTCGCCACGGCCTTCGCCTCCGAGCCCGACGTGACCCAGCCCATCGCCCTCGCGTTCGATCACCGCGGCAGGCTGTGGGTCGCCGAGTGCCACTCGTACGGCATCTGGGAACGCGACGCCCACACCGACCGCGTGCTGATCTTCGAGGACACCGACGGCGACGGCGTGTTCGATACACGCAAGGTGTTCCTCGATAACGTCTCCAACCTGACCGGCATCGCCGTCGGCTTCGGCGGCGTGTGGCTTTGCGCGGCGCCCAAACTGCTGTTCGTCCCCGACGCCGACGCCGACGACCAGCCCGACGGCCCGCCCGTCACGCTCCTCGACGGGTGGACCCCGAAAGACCACCACCTCTTCCACGGCCTGACCTGGGGACCCGACGGCTGGCTCTACGGCGAGCAGGGCATCTTCTGCGAATCGCTCGTCGGTCGGCCCGGCGACCCCGACGCAACACGCACCTTCTGCAACGTCGGCGTCTGGCGCTATCACCCCGTCACACGCCGATTCGAAGTCATCGCACGCGGCATGACCAACCCCTGGGGATTCGACTTCGACGATCACGGACAGATGTTCGTCACCAACTCCGTGACCGATTACCTCTGGTACGTCCTGCCCGGCTTCTGCCTCCAACGCTGGTACGGCGACGACGCCAACCCCTACGTCTACGAGTACATGACGTCCTGCGCCGATCACAGGCACTACACCACCGACAAACACACCGCCGCCGACGGCGGGCACGCGCACACCGGCGCGATGATCTACCTCGGCGACAACTGGCCCGACGCCTTCCGAAACCACGTCTACCTGCTCAACCTGCACGGACGCCTGATCAACCGCGACGTGATCACGCGATCGAAGTCCGGCTACGTCGCCTCGCACGGCGACACCTTCGCCAGACAGCCCGACCCCTGGTACCGCGGCGTCGACATGAAGTACGGGCCCGACGGCGGCGTCTTCATCATCGACTGGTCCGAGGCCGGGCCGTGCCACGCCGGCAGCGCGCACGACACCGGCCGCATCTACAAGATCGTCCACCCACCCGTCGCGCACCCTGAACCCTTCGACCTATCGACCATGACCGACCGCGAACTCGTCGCGCTGCAGCTCCGCGCCAACGACTGGTGGGTGCGCGAGGCGCGCCTGACGCTGCAGGAACGCGCCCACGCCGGCGCCCTCACCCCCGACGCCCGCGACGCGCTGACCGACATGCTCCGCCACAACCCCGACACGACCCGACGACTCCGCGCCCTGTGGGCGCTGCACGTCACCGGCGGCGTCGACGAACAGATCCTCGCCGAACTCACGACCGAACCCGACGAGCACCTCCGCGCATGGGCCATCCGCCTCGCGTTCGAGGACGGCGACGCGTCGTCGAAGATGATGCAACGCGTCGAACGCATGGCGCTCGACGACAACCCGTTCGTGCGCATGCACATCGCCTCGTCACTGCAACGCATCCCGCCCGCCCGGCGGTGGGACATCGTCGCCGCCCTGCTTACGCACGACGACCGCGACGACCCCAACCTCGCCCTGATGACGTGGTACGCCCTCGAACCGCTGGTCCCGAGCGATCGCCCCCGAGCCATCCGGCTGCTGCGCGACATCCAGACGCCCAAGGTCCGCCAACTCCTCACCCGCCGCATCGCCGACGACTGACACGCCGCGCCCGCACGCGTCCTGCGTCACGCCCGCGCGTCACGCCTTCCGCGTCGGATCGAACGCGTAGACCACCTTGCCGTCCACATCGTGCATGCGGAACTCGATCGACGCGCGCGGGCCGCTCGGCTTCAGCACGACCGACAGGAACCCGCCCTCGACGCGGTGGAAGCGGTGGATCTTCGGGTCGTAGCCCGGCGTGCCCCCCGCGTGCGAGTTCGACGCGGGCCCCACCGAAAACTCGTTGAGCCCCGTCTCCGGATGCACCGAGTGGTACTGCCAGTGCCGGTCGCCGCAGATCACGAACAGGTTGTCCGGCGCGTGCTGCGCGATCCAGTGGCGCAGCTCGTCGCCCTCGTACTGGTAACGCTCGTTGGCGAGGTTGTCGTTCTTGTTCTTGCGGTCCGGGCCGACCATCGGCGTCGGGCTGACCAGCACCTTCCACGTCGCGTTGCTCTGCGACACCGTGTGATAAAACCATTCCTTCTGCTTCGCGCCCCAGATCGTTTTCTCCGGCCCGTCGGGCAGCTTGTTCGGCGCGCGATCGTCGCGTCCCTCCGCCAGCCACACCTGCAGATCGCGCCCCCAGCGGAACGTGCGGTACGACTCACCGTGCGTCATCGGCGCCTGCTGACGGAAGATCTGCTGACCCTCCGCGAAGGTGAGCTTGCCCATCTCCGTGCCGGGCCAGCTGTCGTTGCTCAGCGTGTCGTGGTCGTCCTTCAGCCAGTACGTGCCGAACCCGCTGACGAAATCGACGAGCCGCGGCAGGCTGAACATCCGCTCCCAGTGGTACCGCGCCAGCCGCGGCGTCACCGCGCTCGGCGCCTCGTTGTCGTAGTACACCAGGTCGCCGGTCAGGCACGTGAACCGCGGATCGAGTCGGCCCATCGACGGGTAGATCGGATGACCGTCCGCGTGATCCCGGTCGTGATACATCTGGCACGTCATCACGCAGAACGTCAGATCGCTCGGCGTGTCCGCCGCCGGGGCGGTGTCGAACCGCCCGCGCCGCGGCGCGTGCGCCGTGCCGTCCGCGTCGGCCGTCTGACTCTCGTAGTAGTAGCGTGACCCGGGCTTCAGCCCCGTCAGGTCGAACTGATGCGTAAAGTCGCCCGCCTCGTCGACGCCGACCCACTCGGTCGCCACCGCGTCGCTGAGGTCATCCTTCAGCCCGTACCGCAGACGGACCTTCCCCGCCGCGCCGGGGCACGCGCCCTTGAACGCGTCGACCTCCGCGTCGGCGTACGCCTTCGCCTTGTGCCAGTTCGCCCGGCCGATCGGCTCCTCGCCGTCGCCGTTCCGCTGATCGCCGCGCGTCAGCCGCACCCACACCTTCGCCGTCGTGTCGCTCGCCTCGCCTGCCCGCGTCCCCATCGCCTGCCGCGACGCGCTCCCGCCCGCCGCGCCGGTAGTGGATGCCGACGCCGCCTGCGCCCGACCGCCCCCCGCCAGCAGCGCCCCCGCCGCCACGCAAGGCGCCCCCGCGATAAACGTCCGACGCGACAACCCGCCCGATTGCGAAGACTCTTTCGATGGCATGATTATTCCTTTCGGCAGCGTGACGATAGCCCGCCGTGACCACACGGACCGCCACGCCAGATACCTAACGGACAACCCGGCGGATTACTGCACACGCGGATAGCCGGAGTCGGGGCCCGCCCCGACAACGATCGAGGCGCGACGACCGCGACGCCGAGGCACCCCGCCGCAAGCCGCGGAGCGGCGGCAGACAATAGCGAAGGGCGCAAGCCCTGGAGTCACGCGCCCGGCACCAATACACGCCTTAGCTTCAGTCGAGCCCCGAAGGGGCGGCAGGATCCCAGTCCTCTTTCGCCCTTACAAGGCTCGCCACGCGCACACTCACATCCCGGGGCTGGCGCCACGGGCCATTGGTGTCAGTTCCGCGAACCCCACCGTACTGCCGCCGCGAGGTGTCAGTTCCGCGAACCCCACCGTACTGCCGCCGCGAGTTGGTCCCGCGAAGATTGTTCCGGGCAGCCTGCCCGCCGAGGAAGAAGCGGCGTTATTGCGGACTCTTCAGCACATTGATGCTGGCACGGTTCCGTCTGGCCCAACCGCGAGAAGGTGGCGTATCCCGTTTGAGAACTGGGCTGGCGACCTGCCAGGTGGGTCGTATGCCTCCTCTCCCTACACCGAATATCGTGTGGCACCTCCGGCGGGAACAGCAGGGGGTGGAGTGCGGCGAATTGTTGTCGATAACCAAACTGGCGAGGTTTACTATACGTGGACGCACTACGGGACGGCCGGCAATCCACCGTTCGTTACCATTCGGGGACCCAAAGTACCATGATTGAGCAAATGAATCCCAATAGCCTCATCCTGATGTCCAACCAACACCAAGTAAGGTTGGAACAACGGCTCCATGAAGCTGGGTGGTATGTCATCGCCCTGCCCAGCACCGAGTCTCGCGAATCCTTCCTTCAGGAAGCGCGTGCTTTGCCATCCGACCCGCCAATGGGACCACATCCCAACTGGGATGGGTTTGCGGATTCACTTTCCGGTGGGCTGATAGATTTTGATAAGCCGCTGATCGCCATAATTTGGCACGACGCACATTTATTGAAAAGGGCGGACCCTCCGTCGTTCATATTGGCAGTCGACGTGTTTGAGCAGGTTGTCGCCAACCAGTGGCTTGAGCAGAAAAGAGGTCACACGAAAAACCGGGTGTTGTTCTTTATCCTTGGCAACGGCCCGCTTTTCAATGGCAAATTGAGCCCGGATGAAATCGGCCTATGAGGATGTCGTGTGATGTTCCCATCGCTCCGGCAGCAACTTCTCCAACTGGCTCACGTGCATGGACGGCATGCGGGCCAAGACGCCGCGGAGGTAGGCCGGGTGCCCGGGTCGGCCCTACGGGATGATCGCAAACGGGTGTGCCACGGTCCGTAGACCGTGCACCATCGGACGCGTCGTGCTTTCCTGATCAGTATCACACGTTCGTCTCTACAGTTCCAACTCGTCGATCCGCAGGTGGCCCTCCTCGCGCGTTTCCCACCAGTTGGGCGCTGCTCCACGGCCAGTCGATCGCCCGGTCGACCATTCCGCGACGCACGGGGTTGTTGTGGATGTATTGGATCGCGTCGAGGATCGGCTTGTCGTTCCACAGGTTGTTGTCGAATCCGCCGCCGGCCTGCCAGAAG
>WGMA01000087.1 GCA_016125285.1 Phycisphaera sp. | reverse complement strand
GCGGATGCTCACGCCCCGGAAGCCCCGGAATTGACTTCCCGGCACCAATCCTGCCCTCGGCGAAGGTCGCCGGGGGTTTTCCATTGAGCGCCAGATCAGGAGAACCGACATGGCGAAGAAGACCACGACGAAGAAGGCCACAAAGAAGACCACCAGCAAGAAGGCGGCGACACGCGCGAACATGCGTGCGGCGCAACCCCGGATCAAAGCCGACCAGGAGAACGCGCGCCTCGCCGAGCAGCGCGCCAAGTCGCCCGACGGCATGACCGCATCGGAACGCGCGATGGCGAGCAGCGCGAAGCCGGCAAAGAACGCGACGCCGAAGAAGAAAGCCTCCGGGGGCAAGGCGAAGGCGAAGACCAAGATGAGCGGCCTCGACGCGGTCGCGAAGGTGCTCGGAGAGACCGGCGAGCCGATGAACTGCAAGGCGATGGTCGACAGCGCCATCGCCAAGGGGTACTGGAAGACCGGCGGCAAGACGCCGGCGGCGACGATCTACGCGGCGATCACACGCGAGATCACCACCAAGGGCAAGGACGCGCGGTTCAAGAAGGCTGGGCGCGGGCAGTTCGTCCTCGCGAAATAATCCGCGCAGGCGCGACACCCTACTTATGCACCCCGCTCGGCCACCGGGCGGGGTGTTCTCGTCGCGGACGGAACGTTCGGAACCTGAACGATCGCTGGACGAGTCCGCACGGCGGCCACCACCTGATCCTCACGCACCGGCCATTGCGCCGGTGACACGTATCTGGCGATGCATGTGATTCTCAAAGATCACGTGATCGTCATGTGACCATCACATGACGTGGCACCGGTGCCAAAGACGATCACATGATCGTCACGTGATTTTCGGTGGCACCGCGCGGTTTTGGGGACTTGCGGCAATTAGCACTACAGAGACTGAGAAGATCGCGATGGATCGTCGAGCCGCTACGTGCGCATGATCGGAAATCAAAACACTGGACTTACGGCGGAAATGGCGCGGAGCTCGCCGGAAATGATTTCCGGAAATGGGCGGAACCAGTTCCGCGATCGGAAGGCGTAAGCGATGAAGCAAAGCATCCTTATAAAACGGAACTGCATTTCCGTGGGACAAACCATTGGACGCGCCCAAAACTGCGCCCCATTTCCGCGGCACCTAATCGCGCAACACAACGAATGCTCGTCGGTTACAGCATTCCGCCGCGGAAATATAGGCGGAACTGCTCACACCCTCCCCCTACGGGGGAGTACGCGGGCGTCCCAAGACGCCCCGCGAACTCCCCGCCGACGTGGGTATCGCGACGCCGCGATCGCGAATAATCGAATCGCCCCACGCAACAATCCGGCTGCTGCTGCAAAAAGACAATAGTGGAGGGCTACGCGGCGACCGCGGCGTGCGGAAAACACTTCGCCGCGGCCTTCGCCTGCCTTCGGCGTGTTAACCCCTGCCCACACAGGCTTAGCGTGTCTCAACGGGCGTCTCGCGTCCGTGGCGACGAAAAAAGTTGAGAAATCGGTGGCCGATTTTGTCCGCGAGCGGGCAACCACCCTGTAGGGGTCGCGGCAAGATTGTGATCCGGAGGGCCGAAAAAACGCGCAGCGGCGCGCTGCGCGGCATAGGTAGCCAATAGCCGTAACGAATTTTTCGGCCGCGCGCGAAAAAATCGCCCCGGCTGCAGATGTAGTGTCTGGCGGAGCGGACGCCGCTTCCGACACTTCGGCGTCGCGCCGGGTAAGTAACCAGTAGCGAGGCCGCGCCCGGCGAAGCGACGGGATCAACCCCCTCGCCGCGAGACGGCTTGATAGATCGATTCATCGCAAGGAGGCTGCTGTGACCGAAACGACGTGCGACATCGTGATCGATCAGGACCTGCGGTCGCTGATCCCGCCGTTGACCGACGAGGAACTGGCGTCGCTGGAGGCGAACCTGCTGGCCGACGGGTGCCTGGACCCGCTGGTCGTCTGGCGGCAGCGCGGCGTGCTGCTGGACGGGCACAACCGCAAGGCGGTCTGCGACCGCTACGGCATCGATTACGCGGTACGCGCGCTGGACCTGCCCGGCCGCGACGCGGCGAAGAGTTGGATCATCGAGCACCAGTTCGGCCGGCGAAACCTCACGCCGTACCAGCGGGCGGAGCTGGCGCTGACGCTTTCCGAGATGGCCGCCGCAGAGGCGATGGCAAGGAAGCGGATGCTGGCGGGCAAGTCGAAAGACGGCTCGGCGGGCGGTCGCGGCAGGAAGAAGAACCCTGTGCAGAATTCTGCACAGGGTTTAGGCGGCGCGGAGCCTGAGATCCGAAAGACAAGGGCGAGAATCGCCAAGCGGGCCGGCGTGTCTCACAACACGATCGACCGCGTGAAATACCTCGCGATCAACGCCGACGAGGACACCAAGGCCAAGCTCCGCCGCGGCGACACGTCGATCCACGCCGAGTACAAGCGCCTCAAGCAGCCCCACGTCGCGCACAACTCCGGCGACAACGAGTGGTACACGCCCAAGGCGTACATCGAGCGCGCCGTGAAAGTCATGGGCGGCATCGACCTGGACCCCGCGTCCAGCGCCGAGGCGAACGAGGTGGTCAACGCCGCCCGCTTCTACACGGAGAAAGACAACGGGCTCGACAGGCCGTGGTCCGGGCGGGTGTGGATGAACCCGCCGTACGCCCAGCCGCACATCCAGCGGTTCTGCGAGGCGCTGGCCGGCCACTACCGGTCGCGCCACGTGAGCCAGGCGGTGGTGCTGGTCAACAACGCCACCGAGACGCGATGGTTCCAGACGCTGCTGAGCGTCGCGTCAGCGGTGTGCCTGCCGGCGGGACGGGTGCGCTTCTGGCACCCGTCCAAGCGGTCGGCCCCGCTGCAGGGCCAGGCGGTGATCTACCTCGGCGACAACGCGGCGGTGTTCGTCGAGGCCTTCGGCGAGTTGGGGGGCGTGTGCCGTGTCGTGCGATAAGGGCTTCAACCCGATGCGCTGGGACTGCGCCAAGCGCGGGTGCTTCAACGCCATCAAGCGGCCGAAGATCGAGCTGCTGGCCGACTGCCTTCCCGGGCGGATCGCCTTCAGCGACGTCGATGCGATCGTCGAGGTGTGCGGCAACCTGCTGCTGATCGAGTGGAAGGACCACCAGCGATTGAGCACCGGCCAGCGCGTCCTGTTCGAGCGCCTCACGCGTCTGTGCCCGGCGACGGTGCTGGTCGTCGAGGGCGACGCCGAAACCATGGCCGTCTACAGCGTCGGCGGCTTTTTCCGCGGCGAGGCGTGGGAGGCTGAAGCCGACGACCTCGACGGGCTGCGTCGGCGGGTCGAGGCGTGGCGGGACTGGGCGCTGGCCCACCCGGCGCTTTCGGCGACGCGTGACAACTGAACACCCCGCGCGCCCCTGCGCGCCCCTGCGCGCCCCCAACAGAAAGGACTCTGCACATGGTGGCGATCGACACGTACCTCGACGACGCGCTCTACGTTGACTACCTCGGCCAGCGCTACGCGCGCGACTACGGCGACGGGGCGTACTGCGGGGCGATCAGCGGCGACCGGGGCGAGGGGCTCGAGGCCGAGCGGGCGTTCGCCGACGCGTTCGTCGAGACGGCCCGGCAGATCGAGCGGCGGTGGACGGGCGTGGACGCCGAGGCGATCGAGGCCGCGTGGCAGGCGCGCCTTCGGGCCGCCGAGCGCGCCGAGGTGTGGATCCCCTCGGCGGACTACTTCGGCGTGACCGACCCGGCCAAGCGCCAGCGGATGGACAGCGACCAGATCGCCTACCGCCTGGGCCACCGCCCCGAGGCGTCGCGCCTGCGCGGCATCCACCACGCGATGGTCTACGTCGAGCAGGCGTGGGAGGAGCTCGAGATCGAGTCGTGGGAGCTGTTCGCCGCGTTCGTGCTGCGGCGATGGATCGAGGCCGTTGACCAATGGGCCCGCGCGCCGTTTGAGTTGGGATGCCGCCGCCCGCCGCCGCGCCCCGCCGAGTCTCTAACCGACCGGCAGTTCGCAGCGCTGGGCGGCCCGCTGCCCGAGACGCCCGCAGCGCCCGACCCGATCGTCGCGACGATCCATCCGAGCTACCGAAGCGTCTCGGACCTCGTGCTCGACCACCCGAGGATGAAGCGGCCGATCATCGAGGGCCTGCTGCGTGAGGGCGAGACGATGAACGTGATCGCCAGCCCGAAGATGGGCAAGAGCTGGCTGGTCACGGACCTGGCGCTGTCGGTGGCGACCGGCCGGCCGTGGCTGGGCTACGCCTGTCGCGGAGGCGACGTGCTGATCCTCGACAACGAACTGCACGGCGCGACCACAGCCCACCGCGTGCCGCGCGTCGCCGAGGCCAGGGGCGTGCCGCTGGGCGAGTTCGGCGGGCGGGTGTTCGTCGATAACCTGCGCGGCCGCCTGACCGACATCCTGTCGCTGAGCCCGTACTTCGGACGGGTCGAGGCGAATCGGTTCAGCGTGATCATCCTCGACGCGCTGTACCGCTTCCTGCCACCGGGGACCGACGAAAACGACAACGGCGCGATGGCCAACATCTACAACGCCATCGACCGCTACGCCCAGCGCCTCGGATCGGCGTTCGTGCTGATCCACCACACCACCAAGGGCGGGCAGTGGGACAAGTCGGTGACCGACGTGGGCGCAGGGGCCGGCAGCCAGAGCCGCGCCGCCGACGCGCACCTGGTGCTGCGCCCGCACAAGGAGGACGAAGCGGTGGTGCTGGACGCGGCCGTGCGGTCGTGGCCGCCGATCGAACCGCGGTGCCTGCGGTGGGGCTTCCCGGTGTTCTCCGTCGCCGCCGACCTGGACCCGGCCGACCTGCGCGGCGCGCGGCGGCGCAAGAACGCAGACAAGGGCGCGTCCGAGCCGCAGTGGACGCCGCAGCGGTTCGCCGAGGCCTTCGTCAACCATGAGCCGGCCGACCGCGAGACGATCCTGCTGGCATCGACCGGCGCGGGGCTGTCGCGGCGGCTTAGCGCCTCGCTGCTCAGCGCCGCCGAGGACGCGGGCCTGGCTCACCGCTGGAAGTTCGGAGCGCGGCGCAAGGTCAAGTTCGCCGCCGCGCCCCAGGAAAGTGGCGACGCTCGGAGTGATTCTTCAGTTCATGCGCGCACGAAAACAGGCGCGCACGAACTGGATTCCGGCAACGAGAATTAAGGACTTATGTGTATGCGCGCGCACCCCCCATACCCCCCGTGGGCGCGTGCGGAGGACGCACGCGGCCCACGGGGCGCATGGTATGGCGCGACAGCGCGTGAACATGAGGCGCGATCAGAACTGAATCGATCACCAAGACGGTGCCGACGCGGCATCGGACCGACTCCCGGAATGCGGGCCGCCGGGAATCGACACCACACCCGCCCGCCAGGAGACACGTCCATGGACTGGATCACACAGAATGAAGCCGACGCCGCGATGCTGCAACGGTTCGACCTGACGCCGATCGACGCCGCCGCCGTCGAAGCCGACGAGCAACTCGTCGAGGCGATCGCCGCGCACAACGCGGCGGCCGCTGCATTGACGGAACGGTTCGCGCGCCTCGCCAAAGAACGTGATGCATTCGCCACCGCCGACAACTGGTTCGAGCGAAACGCCACGCACGTGCTCGGTGAATCCCAGCGTCTGACCACCGAGTCGTGGGACGCGCTGGTGGCGATGCGAAAACTGCTGGAAGCCCGGGCGATCCTGCTGCGGCGGATCGAGAATTACGCGGCGGGCAAGGCCCACGGTCTGTACGAGCAGTTGGAGCAGGCGCTGCACGACGCCCGCCGGTCGCTGGAGCGAAAGCATCGCAAGTACCTCAAAGACCAGCCGGTGATCGGTGCGCAATACATCGCGGCGCGCGCCGAGGACGACGCAGCCGTCGTGGCGCTTCGTGATCAAGCGGAGCGTTGGGACGCGGCCAACGCGGCGATGGCGGCGATTCGCGACCACAACCGGCACACAACGCCACTGACGTTTCGGCAGCGGCAGGTGTACGAGCAAATGAACTAAGGCCGATATCGTCGCCACCGTTTCGCCTACGTTCGCCCGTGTCGCGTCGTAGCGCGCGGCGCGACGTCCAAGGCGATCGCCGCCGCTGGCGAACACGGGCGAACGACGGGGCAGATCGTGAAAGTCGCAAAGGTGGCACTTCCCGCCGATCGAATGGTTCCTTCCCGGGCCGAATCTTTCTGATGGCACGGGAACGAGTCGCGTTATTAGACACAGTTACTTTCGGTTGTCCGGTTTTTTCTAAGCCGCTGATTTGAAAACCCTAACGCACACGGAGGTGCATTCATGACGACCAAGACCTACGACGTTGAGCTTCGCAAGATCGATGACATCCGCCCGTACGATCGCAACCCGCGCATCAACGATCAGGCGGTGGACGCCGTCGCCGCGTCCCTACAGGAATTCGGCTTCCGCCAGCCGATCGTCGTCGACTCGGGCGGCGTGATCATCGTCGGCCACACGCGCTGGAAGGCGGCGAAGAAACTCGGGCTAACCAAGGTGCCCGTCCACGTGGCCACCGACCTGACGCCGGCGCAAATCCGCGCGTACCGCATCGCCGACAACAAGACCGGCGAGTTGGCCGAGTGGGACCTGGAGATCCTGCCGATCGAGTTGGCCGACCTGCGCGAGGAGGGCTTCGACATGGATGTGCTCGCCTTCGATGACGAGGAGTTGGCCAAACTGCTCAGCGCGGCGACCGGCGTGACCGAGGGGCTGACCGACGCCGACGAGGTGCCGCAGCCCCCCGATGATCCGATCACGCAACCCGGCGACATCTGGGTGCTCGGCGATCACCGACTCATGTGCGGCGACAGCTCGTCGGCGGGCGACCTCGACCGGCTGCTGGATGGCGCGGCGATCGACCTGGTGAATATGGACCCCCCGTATAATGTCCGCGTCGAGCCGCGCAGCAACAACGCCATCGCCGCCGGCAACAGTTCGTTCCCGAAAGCAGAGAAGCGCACACACCACCAGTCGTTCGACGTGGCGCGCCAGGGCGAGAAGAAGGCGACGCACACGAAGATGCGCGCCAAGGACCGACCGCTGGCCAACGACTTCGTCACCGACGAGGCGTTCGACAAGTTGCTGGCGGCGTGGTTTGGCAACGCGGCGCGCGTGCTCAAGCCCGGCGGCTCGTTCTACATCTGGGGCGGCTACGCGAACCTCGGCAACTACCCCGGCCCGCTTAAGAAGGCGGGTCTGTATTTCAGCCAGGGGATCGTGTGGGACAAGCAGCACCCGGTGCTGACGCGCAAAGACTTCATGGGCGCATTCGAGATCGCGTTCTACGGCTGGCGCGAAGGCGCCGGGCATCACTACTACGGACCGAACAACGCCACGGACCTGTGGCACGTCAAGAAGGTCAACCCTCAGAGCATGGTGCACCTGACCGAGAAGCCCGTCGAATTGGCCGTGCGCGCCATCCAGTATTCGTCGAAGCCGGGCGAGAACGTGCTGGACCTGTTCGGCGGCAGCGGCTCGACGCTGATCGGATGCGAGCAGACGGACCGGCGCGCGTTTCTGATGGAGATCGACCAAGCGTACTGCGACGTGATCGTCGCCCGCTACGAGCAGTTTACCGGGCGCAAGGCCGAGCGGATCGCGGGGGCGGAGACGGAGGTGGGCGATGTCGCGGAGTGATCACACGTCGAAGCGCCGCGTCACGTACCTCGACGCGTGGGGCGCGGTCTTCTCGCCGCGCTGGCCGCTGATCCAGCGGGTGTGCGAGATGAGCGATGCCGAAGCGCTGGGCGAAATGCGGGCCCTTGGGTTGCTCGAATGCGGGTCGCAGGGCAAGTCGGCGGACGGCGACCCGACGCTGTTCGATCCGGCCGCTGACGACAAAACCCCGGCCGACTCGGCCGGGGCGAAAGGGATGGAGGTGGCATGATGCTACGCGTCGATGCTATCGCCGAGCAGGTCGAACGCTTCGCTCATCGCGAGCATGCCGACCAGGACGCGGTCGGCCCACGGCAGGCCGTCGAAGTTGCCGGCGGCGCAGGCGGTCATGATCGCGGTGAAGCGGTCGTTGCTCATCTCGCGCAGCTCGTCGGCGAGTTCGCCTCGGAGGCGGTGGAGGTTCGAGAGCATCTGGTGGAGGATGGGGTCCAACGATCAGCCCTCCCGCCCGGAAGTTCCCGCAGCAGAGAGAACAAACTTGCCGCGGGCGACCTTCTTGAAACGCGCGTCGGCGCCCTTGGTGTTGATCTCGCGCAGGATCGCGGCGTAGATCGTGGCCGCCGGGGTCTTGCCGCCGGTCTTCCAGTAGCCCTTGGCGATGGCGCTGTCGACCATCGCTTTGGTGTTCATCGGCTCGCCGGTCTCGCCGAGGACTTTGGCGACCGCGTCGAGGCCGCTCATCTTCGTCTTCGCCTTGGCCCCGGAGGCCTTCTTCGCGGGCGCCTTCTTCGTCGTCGCCTTCTTTGCGGGCTTGGCGCTGGTCGCCATCGCGCGTTCGGAGGCGGTCATGCCGTCGGGGCTGTTGGCGCGCTGCTCGGCGAGGCGTGCGTTCTCCTGATCGGCCTTGCTCCGGGGGTGCACCGCGCGCATGTTCGCGCGTGTCGCGGCCTTCTTGGTGGAGGTCTTCTTCGTCGTCTTCTTCGTTGCCATGATGCTGCTCCTATGAAAAGGGAGTGGTGGAAAGAGAACGAGCCGGGCTCACAGTCCCAACTCTTCGCACAGCGCGTTGTATTGGTCGGTCCCGAGCATCTCGATCAGCTGGTCGATGAACCATTGAATCTGCCGGTCGACGGCGGGGTTGTTCGTGCTGGCGGGCTGGAGCCAGGCGGCGATCGCGGCGATGGCCTCTGGGCTGAACTGCTCGCGGATGTGCTCGAAGAGTTCCGACTCGTCGTGTCCCTTGGGGTTGGTGGTCATGGCGTGCTCCTTGAGGTTGGGGTTTCAGTCCTGGAATCGCTGCATCTGCGTGAAGTAATCGTGGACCATGCTATTGGTGCCGCGGCACCCGTCGCAGCGGTGCTGGACCTCTTCCGCGACCTTGAACAGCTCGTCGTCGCTGATGCTGGCGGGCAGCTGCCAGGTCTTCCACGCCTGCTCCTTCTTTGGCTCGCGGAGGATGCTGTCGATGCGGATGGTGCTGTCGCCGCCGCATCCGGGGGTGCGTTCGATGGCGACGTGCCCGGCGCTTCCTTCGAGTTCGATTCGGATCGTTCGCATGGCGTAGCTCCTTGTGGCTGCTGGCGTTACATGCACATTGAGCCATGATTCGGCGGAAACATCAAGGCCATTAACCCATTGTGGGCAAAGAATTTGCATCATTTTTAAAGGGCGTCGTAAACCCCGATGAACCCAAGAGATGACACCGCCAAATCGCTGAAGATCACCGCCATCTCGGTGGAAGACGCCGCCAAGGCGCTGGCGTCGGCGTACGGGCGGCGCGTCACCGAGGAGCAGGTCCGCGCCGTAGCCGATGCCGGCGGGCTACTCCGGGGGGACGGCACGATCAACCTGCTCGAATACGTCGCGTACCTGGTGCGGGAGGCGAGCCATGGCAGCGAATAACCCGCGCCGCCTCAAGCCCGCCGTGCTGACGCGGCTGCTCAATTCGCTTGGTCAGGGCGAAGTGATCAACGAGCGCCAGTTGCGCCGCCACCGCAATCGCGCCGGCTACACGATCGGCGACGCCAAGACGGTCGACCTGTTCCGCTACGCGGCGTGGCTGACGCTGGAATACCACAAGCCAAACCCCCGGAAACAACCCGCCAGCTACGACGAGGTCAAGCGCCGCCAGGCCGAGCGCAACGCCGAGGCTGTGCGCGCGGCGCAGGACATCGGACAGATCCCCGAGATCATCGACCCCGCGCGCCGAGCGCAATGCGAGGACTCGTTTCGGGGTTTCTGCGAGACGTACTTCCCCGACGTGTTTTACCTGCGGTGGTCGGACGATCACCTGCGCGTCATGGAGAAGATCGAGCGCGCCGTGCGTAGCGGCGGGCTATTCGCCATGGCGATGCCGCGCGGCTCGGGCAAGACCGTGCTGTGCCAAACGGCCGTGCTGTGGGCGGCGCTGACCGGCGCCGCGCCGTTCGTCTGCCTGATCGCCGCCAGCGCCGATCGCGCCCGCGACCTGCTGGAGAACATCAAGGTCTGGCTCGAGACCAACCCACTGCTGCACGCGGACTTCCCCGAGGTGACCTATCCGATCCGATGCCTCGAGCGCATCACCAACCGTCAGAAAGGACAAAAGCACGACGGCGAGCCGACACGCATCGAGTGGGTGTCGGATCGCATCGTGCTGCCGACCATCGCCGGCAGCAAAGCGTCCGGCGTGGTGATCTCGTGCAGCGGCATGAAGGGCAGCGACATCCGCGGGCAGAACTACGCCCGCGCCGACGGCCGGGTCGTGCGCCCGCAGCTGGTGATGGTCGACGACCCGCAGACGACCGAGTCGGCGTGGTCGCCGTCGCAGAGCCAGCGCCGCGAGGCGATCCTCGCCGGCGACGTGCTGGGCATGGCCGGGCCGGGAATGAAGATCGCCGGCCTGATGGCGTGCACGGTGATCCGCCCCGGCGACATGGCCGACAACATCCTCGACCGCGACAAGCACCCCGAGTGGCAGGGCGAGCGGACCAAGATGGTTTACGCGTTCCCGTCCGCTGAAAAGCTATGGGCGAAATACGCAGAAATCCGCGCCGACTCGTTGCGCAACGACGGAGACGGGTCGTTGGCCACGGACTTCTACCGCGACCATCGGCAGGCCATGGATGCCGGCGCCCTGGTCGCCTGGCCGCAGCGCCACAACGACGACGAGTTGTCAGCGATCCAGCACGCGATGAACCTGCGGCTGCGCGACGAGGCCGCGTTCTTCGCCGAGTATCAGAACGAGCCGATCGTTGAAGAGATCGGCGAGGAGATGCTCACCGCCGAGCAGATCGCCGCGAAGCTCAACGGATACCCCCGGATTGGGATTCCGCTTACCTGTAACCATCTGACGATGTTTATCGACGTCCAGCAGAAGGTGTTGTTCTGGATGCTGTGCGGGTGGGAGGAGGATTTCACGGGCTACGTGGTGGACTACGGAGCCTGGCCGCCACAGAAACGCCCGTACTTCACGCTGCGCGACGTGCGATCCACGATTGCGCGTTCGGTTCCGGGCGCGGGGCTCGAAGGCCAGATCTACGCGGCGCTCGAAAAACTCACCGGCGAGAAGCTCGCGCAAGCGTACCGCCGCGAGGACGGCGCCGAGATGCGTATCGACCGGTGCCTGATCGACGCCAACTGGGGGCAGAGCACCGACGTGGTGTACCAGTTCTGTCGGCAAAGTTCGTTCGCCGGCGTGTTGCTTCCGAGCCACGGCAAGTACGTCGGTGCATCGAGCGTGCCGTTCAGCGAGTACAAACGCAAGCGCGGCGACCGCGTCGGGCTGCACTGGCGCATTCCCAACACGGTCGGCAAGCGCCAGGTGCGCCACGTGCTCGTGGATACGAACTACTGGAAGACGTTCGTGCACGCGCGTCTCGCGGTGGCGATGGGTGACCCGGGCTGCTTGTCGCTGTACGGTCATGACGCCAAGCCGCATCGCCTGCTGGCCGATCACCTCACGGCCGAGTACCGGATCAAGACGATGGCGCGCGACCGGATCGTTGATGAGTGGAAGCTTCGCGCGACGCGACCGGACAACCACTGGCTTGACTGCCTGGTGGGATGCGCGGTGGCGGCATCAATCCAAGGTGCGGCGCTGGCTGTGACGAACCATACCGAACGGAACTCACGGCAACGGGTGAAGCTGTCGGAGCTTCAGAGGAATCGAACGTAGCTGCGGGCTCGCCCCTTTGCTGCTCGCGCACCAAGTCATTTGAAAAAAGTCGAGGCATTATCACCACGGTGGGCCATTTTCCGGTGCGCGGCCTCCGCGATGGCATAGGTAACAAAGGGAGGGACATCACGTTTGGACATCGACATGAGCGAAGAACTCGACAACGCGATCGCGGACAACGCTGCGGGCCCGAAGAAGGCCTCGGGAGACTCGGGGTCCGTCGAGCAGCACAGCCTGCAGGACCAGATCGCCGCGGACAAGTACCTCGAATCGAAGAAGGCCAGCCGCGCGAAGGGACTCGGCGTGAAGCTGGCCAAGATCTCGCCGGGAGGGACCGTCTGATGTGGCCGTTTCGCAGCAGGTCAAGGAAGACCCGCACCGGGGCACGGTCCCTCCCGGCTCACGTCGGCGGGCGCGAGGTCCGCCTCCGGGCGCGATACGACGCGGCGCAGACCACGGCCGAGAACGCCCGGCACTGGGCCATGGCCGACTCGCTGTCCGCCGACAGTGCCGCCACGCCGGATGTCCGCCGCAAGCTGCGCGAGCGATCCCGATACGAGGTCACCAACAACTCCTACGCCAAGGGCGTCGTGCTGACGATCGCCAACGACTGCATCGGCACCGGCCCCCGCCTTCAACTGCTGACCAACAGCATCGACACGAACCGCCGCGTCGAGGCGGCGTTCGCCGCGTGGGCCAAGACCGTCAAACTCCCCGAAAAACTCCGCGCCATGCGGATGGCCAAGTCCGCCGACGGCGAGGCTTTCGCCGTCCTCACGCTCAACCCTCGGCTCGATTCGCCCGTGATGCTCGACGTGATGTTGATCGAGGCCGATCGCGTGGCCTCGCCGCTGACCGCGTTTTTGACAAAACCCAACGATGTTGATGGCGTAAGCCTCGACGGTTTCGGCAACCCGCAGTCGTACACGATCCTGCGTCACCACCCAGGCGATCCCGCGAGCCTGATCAATTGGCACAACCAGTTCGACGTCGTACCCGCTGACGCGGTGATCCACTGGTACCGCGCCGATCGGCCGGGCCAGCACCGCGGCGTGCCGGAGATCACGCCGGCGCTGCCGCTGTTCGCGCAACTGCGTCGCTACACGCTGGCGGTGATCGCCGCGGCGGAGACGGCGGCGGATTTCGCGGCGGTCCTGTTCACCGACTCACCGGCCAACGGCGAGGCCCAGGCGCTCGAGCCCATGGACGTGGTCGAACTCGAGAAGCGCATGGCGACCGTGCTGCCCGACGGCTGGCGGCTGGGTCAGGTCGAAGCGCAGCAGCCGACCACGAGTTACGGCGAGTTCAAGCGTGAGATTCTCAACGAGATCGCACGCTGTTTGAACCTGCCGTTCAACGTCGCCGCCGGCAACTCCTCGGGCTACAACTACGCGTCGGGTCGCCTCGACCACCAGGTGTATTTCAAATCGATCCGCGTCGAGCAGGCGCACCTATCCGAGGCCGTGCTCGATCGCATCTTCGACGCGTGGCTCGACGAAGCGCGGCTGCTCGATGAGTTCGATTTCCTGCGCGACGTTGATGCGGCGCTTCCGCGCCAGTGGTTCTTCGACGGCAACGAGCACGTCGATCCGGCCAAGGAAGCCAACGCCCAAGCCACACGTCTGACCAGCAACACCACCACGCTCGCCGCCGAGTATGCACGCGCGGGCAAGGATTGGGAGGTCGAGCTACACCAACGCGCCAAGGAACGGCAGTTGATGCGCCAGCTCGGTCTTGAAGCGACGGACGTACCACCCCGCTCATCCAACACCAACCCGGAGTCCGACACGGATGTCGAACAAGCCAAAGCAGCCTGAATACCTGGCCTTCGTCTGCCCGCTGAGCGTCGAAGCCGCCGGTGAAACCGGTGATCGCAAGATGCCGCGGTTTCACATGGTCGCCTACACCGGCGGCGTGATGCGGATCGCCGGGTTTCCGCACCCGGTCGTGGTCGATATCGAGGGGCTGGACGTCGGACGCCAAGACATCCCGGTGCGTCTCGATCACAACCACCGCCAGGGCGTCGGCCACACGCAGCGCGTGGTCGTCGAGGGCGGCAAGGTGATTGCCGAGGGGCTGATCAGTCGCGACACCTCGTGGGCGCGCGACGTAGCCAAGTCGGGCGTCAACGGATTCCCATGGCAGGCGAGCATCGGCGCGGCGGTGATCGACGCCGAGTTCGTTCCCAATGGTCAGAGCGTGACCGTCAACGGCCGATCGTTCACCGGTCCGCTGCACGTGGTGCGTCGGGCCGTCCTCAAGGAAATCTCGTTCGTCGACAGCGGCGCTGACGCCAGCACCAGCGCCCGCGTCGCCGCAACCCATAACCAGCAATCCACCCCCAAGGAGTCTCCATCCATGGACGATGTCACAGACACCCCCACGCCCGTCGCAGACGCCTCCGATTCCGCCACGCCGGACACACCGGAGAATCCGGACACGAACGAGAACACGCTGCCGAAGACGTCGCAGCCGCCGGCCACCACCCCGACCACTCTCGCCGCATCCGCCGCCGAACCCTCGGACGACGCCGACGATGACGCGATCATGCAGATGCGCCGCAGCGTCGCCGCCGAGTCGCGCCGTATCGATGCAATCCGCAAACTCTGCAATCCGTCCGGGAACGGCACGAAGTTCCCCGCCGTCGAAGCGCAGGCGATTGAAGATGGATGGGACGTGACGAAGACCGAGCTGCACATCCTGCGCGCCTCGCGCCCGCAGGTGCCGGCGACACCGTCGAGCCAGCGCAGCTTCCGGGGCAGCCCGCAGATGTTCGAGGCCGTGGCGCTGATGGCGTCGGGCCTGCCCAACTCGCGCATCGAGGCGCTGTACGACGCGCCGGTGCTCGAAGCGGCCGACAGGCTGCGCGGCGTCGGCATCCAGGAGTTCTGCGAGCTGGCGTGCGGCCAGCAGCTGCCGCGCTTCCGGCGTGACGCCAGCGGCTGGCTGGCCGCGGCGTTCAGCACCGCGTCGCTGCCGGGCATCCTGTCCAACATCGCCAACAAGATGCTGCTGGAGGGATACAACTACATCGAGGACGCGTGGCGGCAGGTCGCGAAGGTCGCCAGCGTCAACGACTTCAAGGAGCACAGCCGCTACCGCATGACCGGGGCGTTCAAGTTCGAGCAGGTCGGCGCGGACGGCGAGCTGAAGCACGGCAAGCTCGACGAGCAGAAGTTCGGCCAGAAGGCCGACACCCATGGCATCATGTTCGCGCTGACGCGCCAGATGATCATCAATGATGACATGGGCGCGTTCACCGACATCCCGCGCCAGATCGGCATGGGCGCGGCCGAGGCAATCGCCGACGCGGTGTGGGACCTGTGGCTCAGTAACCCCGTGCAGGACGACGGCAAGACGTTCTTCCACGCCGACCACAAGAACTTCTCCGCTGGCGCAAACACCGCGCTCGACGTCGACAGCCTGACCGCGGCCGAGATCCTCTTCGGCGGCCAGGTCAAGCCCAACGGCCGGCCGCTGGGCATCCCGGCGACGATCCTGCTGGTTCCCACGGCGCTGAAGGTGCCGGCGGCGCAGCTGATGAAGTCGCTGCTGCTCAACGAGACGACCACGGCGGACAAGGGCAAGCCGAACGCCAACCCGCACGTCGGCAAATTCACGGTCGTCAGCTCGGTGTATCTGTCCAACGCCAGCTTCGGCGGTGCGTCGAGCAAGGCGTGGTACCTGCTGGCCGATCCCAACCGGCTGCCGGCGATCGAGATCGCGTTCCTCAACGGCGTGGACCGGCCGACGGTGGAGAAGACCGACGCGGACTTCAACACGCTGGGCGTGCAGTTCCGCGGCTACATCGACTTCGGCGTCCGCGAGCAGGACCACCGCGGCGCGCTCAAGTTCAAGGGCGAGGCCTAACCCCCGCCCCCGGAATCGCCCCGGAACTTTGGCCGACGCACAACGCTGATCGCACTGAATCACTCACGCAAATAAGGAGCAACGACTCATGATCGCAACCTTCGTTCAGGACGGCGAAGCCATCGACTACACCCCCGCGACCGACGTGGCGGCGGGTGACGTGGTGGTCCAGGAAGACCTCATCGGCGTCGCGAAACTCGACATCCCCGCCGGCACGCGCGGCGCGCTGCACGTGACGGGCGTGTTCAACCTGCCCAAGGAGGTCGGCGGCGGCAAGGACATCGCCGCCGGCAAGCAGGTGTATTGGAAGACACCGGAGAACGTGGTGGTCAAGACCGCCGGCGGCAACAAGCTGCTGGGCAAGACGGTCGCCGCCGTCGGTGACAACGACGCGACCGTCCGCGTGCGCCTGAGCCAGTAAGGAGACCGCGTTGAACCTGCTTCGTCGCGGACCGGATTGGCTGGAGCAGATGCGCACGGCGCACTGCTCCAGCCCGGTGGAGTACCGACGGGACCCGGAGATGCCGGGGCTGATCGTCAACGCGACATACGGGCGCACCGAGGTTGAACTCGCCGATGAGCAAGGACTGACGATCACGACGCATGTGTGGGACTTCCTGATCCTCGCCGAGGAATTGGCGGCCGATTTGGGGGAGCCAGAGCCCGGAGACGTGATCGCGGCCGACGGACGCAAGTACGAGGTGATGGCGCTCGGCCAGGACATCCGGGGTTGGCGATGGAGCGACCCGTTTCGACAGACCTATCGAATTCACACGAAAGATACCGGGGGGATCGGAGGCGGCACATGAGCGACGAATCGATCCAGAAGGAACTCGACGGCATCAACCGCAAGCTCGACCGTCTCGACGAGGCGGTGCGCGGTAACGGCAAGCCCGGCATCCTCATCCGTCTCGACCGGCTCGAGCAGATCGCCAAACGACAGGCCAAGCTGATCTGGCTGATCGTGGGCGCGGTGGTCACCGCGGTGGCGTCGGGCGCGTTCGCGTGGGTCACGGGTTGATTGGGGGGCAATCATGAGCATCGCCATCGACATCGCAGACGCCGTGGCCGCGAAGATCAACGCGGCTCCCCCCGGAACTTTCAGCACGGCGTTCGCCGCCGTGCGGAGGGTGCTGCCGGTGTTCGAGTTGAGCGATCTGGCGGAGCTGAAGGTGACCGTCGTGCCGCGCTCGGTGGAGATCACCGGCAGCACGCGCGCGACTAACCAGTACGACATCGCGGTTGACGTGGGCGTGCAGAAGCGCGTCAGCAAGAACGTCGACGCCGACGTCGAAGCGCTCGGCACGCTGGTCGACGAAATCGCCGACTACCTCCGTCGACGCTCGTTGGCGCAGCTTCCGGGGGCGGTGTGGGTGTCGATCGCCAACGAGCCGGTCTACGCCCGCGAGCACCTGGCCGACCAGCGCGTGTTCACCAGCGTCCTGACCGTCACGTATCGATCGATCAAGTGACGGGAGGCTCTCATGTTCGGCTTCGAGATCACCAAGTTGTTCTTCGACCGCCAGGCGGTCGCCGGCAAGGTCGATCGCACGAAGCGCAAGGTGCTGAGCCGATTCGGCGCGTTCGTGCGGCGCACGGCGCGACGCAGCATCCGCAAGCGGAAGAAGAGCAGCCCACCCGGGTCACCGCCGTCGAGTCACACGGGTCTGCTGAAGCGATTCATCTTCTTCGGCTACGACCCGGGCAAGGAGTCGGTGGTCATCGGGCCGGTGCAACTGACGCAGAAGGGACGCGGCGAGGTGCCGCATCTTCTTGAGCATGGTGGAACCGGAGTCGTGAACAAACGGCCGGTCCGCTACAGCGCCCGGCCGTACATGGTGCCCGCGTTTGAGACTGAACAACCCAAGCTGCCCGCCATGTGGCGGGACAGCATCCCACGGAAGTAAACGTAGCAAGGAGGCACGCGATGCCGCAGACATTCCTGCTCGGTATGAATGCGAAGATCTATCAGGGCCCCGAGGGCGATGCGCTGGCGACGCTGACCGAGATGGACAACGTCAAGGACGTGACGCTGACGCTCGAAGCCGGCGAGGCGGACGTCACGACGCGCGCCAACCAGGGCTGGCGGGCAACCGCGCCGACGCTGCGCGCGTGCTCGGCCGAGTTCGAGATGCTCTGGAAGCCCGGCGACGGCGGCTTCGAGGCGATCAAGACCGCGTTCCTCAGCTCCACGCCGCTGCGCCTGGCGGTCCTCACGGGCGAGGCCGCCACCAGCGGCACAGAGGGGCCGCTCGGCGACTTCTCGATCACCAACTTCAGTCGCAACGAGCCGCTCGAGGAAGGCGTGACGGTGTCGGTCACGGCCAAACTCGCCGAGTTCGAGGAATGGGTCGAGGTCGCTTGACCCTTCGGGTTTGGCTCCTTTCGATCCTGATCATCGCATCCTTATATAGGGAATCCCTGACATGAAGACGTTCACCGACGCGGCTGGCCGGACCTGGTCGCTGACGCTCACGCTCGGCACCGCGATGGCCGTCAAGGCCAAGCTCGGCGTGGACCTGCTTCAACCCGAAGCAGGTGACCCGCCTCTCCTGACGCAACTCGGCACCGACGAGATGCTGCTCGGCGAGGTGCTGTGCGCCATGCTCGAGTCGCAGTTCGACAAGCACAACGTCACGCCCGACGACGTGCGCGCCGCGTTCGACGGCCAGACGCTGCTGGCGGCGCAACGGGCGTTCTATGAGGAACTCATTGATTTTTTCCGGGGGCGCGGCCGCAACGATCGGGCCAAGGCGGTCGCGAAACAGATGGCCATGATCGCCGCGGCGATCGCCGCGGCCGAGGTGCAGATCGACCAGATCGACCCCGAGACGGTCGTCAAGGAAGCGATGAATTCCGGGGGTGGCGAGCGGTCTGGCGGATCGCCGGCAGCCTCGGTCTCGGCCTCGACGAACTCCGGGGGCTGACGCTGCGACAGCTGCTGTGGATGGCCGAGGGACAGGGCCACGAGCGCTGGGCGCACACGTCGATGATCTGCGCCCTGATCGCCAACATCCACCGCGACCCGAAGAAGCAGCGGCCGTTTACACCGGACGACTTCAACCCGCACGCGACGCGGAAGCACGGTTGTGGTTCCGGGGATTCCGGGGATTCCGGGGGCGTGATCGAAGTCAATGACACGACCATCGGTTTGATGCGGGCCGCCTTTGTGGGCAGCCCATGAGTCGAGCGCAACGCAACACCCTTTGAGGAAGGAGCCTCCATGAAGACCCGTATGACGAAGTTGATCGCAGCCATCGTGTTCGTCGCCGCCATCGCGGCGATCCCCGCCTGTGAAACCACTCAGCCCCCGGGGGCGGGGGTCACGCCCGAGCAGGTCGCGCTGGTCGAGCAGCAGTTGCAAGAAGGCCGCGCGGCGCTGGCGGCGCTGCCGCCTGACGAGCCCGCACGTCTGGCCGCGGAGAAGAAGATCGCCGAGCTTGAGCAGCTCGTCGGCGCGTATAAGGACCACCGCTTGAAGCAGGACAGCGACGGTTCGGCCGACCCGGAAGCTTCGATCGCGGCCGGTGTGCAGACGCTCGCGCCGTTCCTGCCACCGCCGTGGAACGCCGTGCTCCTGATCATCGGCGGGCTGGTGCCGGGGGTAGCGGGCTGGGTCAGGGAGGCGCTGCGACGCAAGCAGACGCAGCGCGCCGGCCAGGACCTGGCGCGTGCGATCAAGGCGGCGGCCGTCGCCAACGGCGGCGTGCTGGACTTCACCGACCTGACCGTGCGGCAGTCGCTCAAGAGCGCCATGCCCGACAGCGCCCGCGCCATCGTCAAGGACGCCGGGGCGAGTGTCCCTCTGCCATTCGTGATCGACGCGCCGACGGCCGGCAGCGTCAGTCCGCACGCCGGAGGTTCCACCTCCGTCGCCGCTTAACCTCCTCCAGCGGAGCACCGTGACGTATGGCATCCACGCAGGGCATCCGTGCAGGCCGCGCATTCGTTGAGCTGTTCGCTGACGACAGCCGGCTGGTGCGCGGCCTGCGCCGCGCCGAGCGGCGTCTCAAGGTGTTCGGGTCCAACGTCGGCGCCGTCGGCCGCCGCGTTACCGCCATCGGCGCGGCGGCCGCGGTGCCCTTCGTCGGGGCCACACGTGTCTTTACCGCGTTCAGCGACCAGATGCTGACGGTCAAGGCGGTGACCGGCGCGACCGAAGACGAGTTCGCGCGACTGACCGACCAGGCCAAACTCCTCGGCCGCACCACGTCGTTCACCGCTGCGCAGGTCGCTGGCGCGATGACCGAACTG
>WGMA01000047.1 GCA_016125285.1 Phycisphaera sp. | reverse complement strand
GAGCACCGGAATACGTCGACTTGTAACCGGCGGGATCGGACTCGACGTAGTTGCCGCCAACGATCGCCAGTTGCCCCTGCTCCTCGACGCGGGGGACGATGCCCCCGGACTTCAGCAGGTCATAGATGCGCACCTCGCGGTTCTGGCGGAACACGATTGCGTTGCCGGCCAGCACGATCTCCGGCAGGTTCACCAGTTCGTTGTTGGCGCTGTCGCCGCTCAGATAGGTGTCTGACGAGAGCTGTCCGCCGGAGACACCGGCGCTAGACGTCTCGTAGTCGCCATCGGGACCGACCGACGCGCCGCACCCGCAGGTGGCGTGCGGACCGAGCACGGTCACGGTCACCTTGTCAATGGCGCTCACACCGTTGGACGTGTAGTACTCGACGGAAACTTCGCCCGTTCCTTCGGACACACCTTCGAGATAGAGCGTGAGCGGACTACCGGGGGTAAGGCCGATTTCGCTGGGCGTATGCAACTCACCGGTCGATAACGGCGAGAAGTTCATGCCGTCGCTGCTGGTATAGAACTCTACATTGCCGCCGGAGAAAATCAGATATCCGTCGTCGGGCGCCCCATACGGGATGAGATCCAGAACCACCGGCACGTACTTGTAATTGTCGTAGTCGACGTCTTCCGGCGACTTGGCGCGCAGAGCGATGTACTTGCCCTCGCCCGACAGCTCGATCGCATCTTCCGCCGTTGTGCGATCGGGCGTGCCGCCTTCGTTCGTGTTGTCGCTGTCAACGTCGAGGTCGATCTTCGCCGGGCGCACCGTGATGCTGCGTTTCATCCCGTCGTTGGGGATGCCGTCGTGGTTCAGGTCCCAGTGCGCCGAAACGGTGTATTCAACGGGCAGCGTGATGACGTTGGTGTCGATCGTGACCTCGCCGCCAGCGCTGACCAGCACGCCATTCGGTGGCGTGGCGCCCGTCGTGTCGGTGATCTGCCAGAGCACCATGTTGCCTTCGGGCTCGGAATCCAGGAATGAGCCCAGCACGTTGAAGGTCGCGATACCGTTTTCATCGGCCCAAACGTAGAACGGATCGGGTGCGGTGGTGGTGTTCCAGTCATCGGTCACCGAGGCCGAGCCCTGCTGGATCGTCAAACCGTAGTCGTAGACCGTCAGGTTCGCGGTGTCCGACGCCGTCACTCCGCCGCCGTACCCCGCGTCGCCTTGCACCTCCAGCGTGATCGAGGCCGCGCCGGTCGAAAGCCCCGTCACCTGCACGCTGCCCGGCGCGGGCAGCGACTGCCACGTGTCGAGCGTGACGCCGGCGACCTGGATGTTGCTCGACGCCGATAGACGCCACTGTCCCGAGGTTGAACTGCTGCCGCTGAGACCAACCGTCACCGCCTGGTCGATCGTGATCTGGTCTGTTGTCTGACCGGGGCTGTATCCTTCAAGCACAACGACGTCGGACTGGACGATCTGCTGACGGGTCTCGACCTCGATGGGCACGTAAGCATCATCGAAGTCGTAGTCGGAGATGAATCCGCCGTAGCCCGCGTCGTAGGCGATGAGTTTCTGATCGGGATCAAGACTGCTGAAATCGCCGCCGATCATGCCCGCGGTCGTCACTTGGAACGGCCCGTACGGGTCCGGGAAATACGAACTGGCGGTATAGCTGCCGAAGTAAGGCGAGTTGCCCGATTCGTCGACGAAGCCCGTCACGCTGTTGTTGACCGCGTCGACCCAATCGGCATACCAGTCCGAACCGCTCTGGCTGAACGAGCCAGAGAGCGAAGTGATCTGCGGATCGGTCGTCACCGGCGTGAAGGCCCCGACCGAGCTGACACGATACTCCACGTCGCCGATGTAGAAGGTGGCCGAACCCATGCCCACCGCGCCATCCTTGTCGGTCACCGTCACGGTCGCCGTGTAGGAAAAGCCGCTGCCGTAGTTGTGAAGCGCCTCGAACGTCAGCTCACCCTCGCCGAGGCTCAGGTCCGTGGTCCCGCCGTCGCCCCACGCGATTGACACGTCGTGCGTGTCGAGTATGCCCGGATCGAGGAACGAGCCGCTCAGCACGGTCTGGGAGTTGCCCGCCGCGGCGCTGAGGACGATCGCCGAGGGGCCGACGTTGAGCACCTCAATGTCGAGCGTCCGCGTCGTGGCGGCTCCGTCTTCGTCTTCGATCGTCACCGCGATCGTGTAGCCGCCGTTGTCCTCGTAGAGGTGGTCGAGGCTGAAGCTCAATACCCCGCTCGCCAAGACCAGTTCGGGCGTGGTCGGCGGATCGCCGTCTCCCCAGTCGACCCATACCTCGTGCGGGTCTTCTGTGCCCGGATCGAGGAAACTGCCCTCCAACGTGATCGAACCGCCTTCGGCGAGCGTGCTGAGCACATTGGCGCTGATCACCAGTTCTGAGGGCGCGACGTTGGCCACACCGAACGAAGCCGTGCCCGTGGTGGTACCGGCGCTGGCGTTCTGCTCAACCACCTCGACGTCGGCGTACGCGGCCGTGTCCTGCGCGTAGAGCTGCGCGAAGTTGAACGTCCGCACACCCGCCGCGTCGACGTTGCCGCTGCCACTCTGCATCTCGCTGCCGATCAACGTGTCGTTCACGTCGTACCAGTTGACGGTCACGTTGTGCAGGTCGGCAAGGTCCGGGTCCACGAACCGAACGGTGAGGTTGGCCGAGTCGCCCTCATCGCCTCCCGACGTGAAGAACGAGATGTCGGACGGAGGCTCGTTGCCCACACCCACCAGAACGCTCAATGGGTCCGACTGCGTCACGCCGTCCTCATCGGTGACCGCAACGCTGATCTGAGCCGGCGCTGCGGCGGTGTAGGTGTGAGACACCGATGAAGGCAGACCCGCGAGGGTATCGACGTTCCCGTCACCCCAGTCGATGACGGTCTGAGAGATCGTGTCGTCACCGGGATCGGTCGCCGTGAGGTTCAGCGTGTAAGCCTGCCCGATCGTCGCCGTCGCGTCGCCGGAGATCGTGATGGTGGGCGAGACGTTGTTGACCGTCACGCTCAGAGCGTTGGAAACATACGAACCGTCATCGTCCGAGGCGGTCGCACTGATGGTGTGTGCGGCCGGGCCGTCGGCATACGAGTGGAACACGAACATCGGGTTGCCAGCGAACGTTTCGACGTTGCCGTCGTTCCAGTCGATGACCCACTGACTGATGGTGTCCGCCCCCGGATCAGAGGAGGCGAGGCCGAGTGTGAAGATCGATCCCTCGTCGACTTCCGGGGCGCCGCTGATGGTCAGCGTCGGAGCCACGTTGTTGACGGTCACGTTGACCGCGTTCGACGCGTACGCCCCATCATCGTCGCTCGCCGTGGCGCTGACGACATAGGCGTTGTCGCCATCGGCGAACACGTGAGAGACAGCCCCCGGAATTCCGGCGAACGTTTCGACGTTGCCGTCGCCCCAGTTGACGACGACCTGCGTGATCGTGTCCGCCCCCGGATCAGAAGAGGCGAGGTTGAGCGTGTAGGTCGATCCCTCATCGGCTTCCGGGGGACCGCTGATGGTGAAGGTCGGATCGACGTTGTTGACCGTGACGCTGATCGCGTTCGACGGGAAACTGCCGTCCTCGTCGCTCGCCGTGGCGGTGATGGTCACCATACCGGGCCCGTCGGCAAACACGTGCGTGGCCTGCGTCGCGGCGCCGGGGAAGGTCTCGACCGAGCCGTCACCCCACGCGATCTCCCACTGACTGATCGTGTCCTGCCCCGGGTCGGAAGAGGACAGGCCGAGCGTGTACGCTGTTCCCTCATCTACTTCCGGGGGGCCCGAGATGATGAGTGTTGGCGCGACGTTCTGGATCGACACCGCCAGGCTGTTCGACGCGAATGCGCCATCCTCGTCGAATGCCGTCGCGCTAATCGTCACGCTGTTGAAACCGTCGGCGTACGTGTGGCCGACCTGCGTGGTGCTGCCCACAACGGTCTCGACGGTCGAATCGCCCCACGTGATCTGCCATGATGTGACCGTGTCGTCGCCGGGATCGATCAGGCTCAGCGTCAGCAAATAGCCCGATCCCTCGTTGACCACCGCGCCGCCGGAGATCGTCACCGTTGGCGCGACGTTCAGCACATCCACCGACAGCGTGTTCGAACTCGTCACGCCGTCTTCGTCGGTGACCGTCGCGCTGATCACATGAGTGTTCGGGCCGTCGGCGAACACGTGGGACACCGACGTCGGGCTGCCGGCGAAGGTTTCGATGTGGCCGTCGCCCCAGTTCACCTCGATCTGCGTGACCGTGTCGAGCCCCGGGTCCGTCACCGCGAGCGTCAGGACGTACGAGGATCCCTCGTCTACTTCCGGGGCGCCGCTGATGGTGACCGTGGGCGCGACGTTGTTGACCGTCACCGTCAGGTTGTTCGAGTTCGTCGAACCGTCTTCGTCCGTCACGGTCGCGACCACGGTGTAGCTGGCCGAGCCATCATCGTAGACGTGACTGCGCGACGAAGGTAGACCCGTCACCGTTTCGACGGTCCCGTCACCCCAGTTGATGACGGTTTGCGTGATCGTGTCGGCCCCCGGATCGGTCGCCCCGAGCGTCAAGACGTACGCTGTTCCCTCGTCGACTTCCGGGGGACCGGAGATCGTCACGATCGGAGCCACGTTCGCCACGTTCACGCTGATCGTGTTCGACGAGAACGTGCCGCTGGCCGTGGTGACCTCGGCGACCACGGGGAAGACATTCGCGCCATCTATATAGGTGTGCGCTGCGGACGTGACTCCGGGGGCCAGCGACTCGACCACGCCGTCGCCCCAGTTCACCGACAGGCTCTGGATCGTGCCCGACGTGGCGATGCCCAGCGTGTAGACACTGCCCTCGTTCGAGACCCCCGGTCCCGAGATCGTCACCGGCGATCCGACCGACGACACAGTGACGCCGATGGAATTGGCGGAAAAAGTGCCATCCTCATCCGTCGCCGTGGCGCTGATGATGTAGTTGCCCGGCGCGGCGTAGACGTGGGTCGTCTCGCTTGGGTCACCCGGTACGGTCACGATGTTGCCGTCCCCGTAGTTGACGGTCCAGTGCGTAATGGTGTCCGCGGAGGTGTCGTTCGAGAACAGCCCGAGTGTGTACGTCTCGCCCTGATTAACGCTGGACGGGCCGCTGAGAATCAGCGTGGGCGGCTCGTTTTCCACGAACACGCTCAGCGTGTCGGTCAGCTCACCGCCCTGAATGATGCCCGAGTTCGTCGACGCCTGGTTGATCTGCACGGCGAACGAAGTGAAGTCCCCCGTAGCGTACGCCTGCTGGACCAGCGACTTGAGATCATCGAAGCTTAGCGACGCGAACAGCTCGGGGTGCAGCGCGTTGAGCAGCGCCGCTGTGGCCTCGCGGAGCAGGTGGTTCTCGTGGCCGCCGTTGGCGTTGATCGCGTCGTCGAGCGTGGGGTTGCCCGTGGCGCTGACGCCGAAGATGGCGTTGAAGCTGTCCGTAGGTGACGCGCCAACCCAGTCTTCGAGATGATTTCTCCAGTACGCGCGCGACACGCCTTCGTACGAGTTCTGCAGCGTGGCCGTGATGACCCGCGTGATATCGCCATCGTCATATTCATGTGTAGCGAACGAGGGCGTGCCCTGAATCTCATCGACGGTGCCGTCCCCCCATGCGATCGTCCATCCCACCGCGGTGTTGCCGCCGGTGTTCAGGGCCAGGGTAAAGACATCCGCCTCGTCGACCGTCGAAGGTCCGCTGATGAGGTTGGCGCTGCCGGACTGCGTGATGATCCCGAAGTCCACGAACTGGGCGCTGAAGTTGACGCCCGTCAGACTGTCGCCGTCGGCGACCGTCACGTTGTTGACCTCCAGCCACGGGTCCGTCGCCTCCCAGCCCGCGGGATACTCGACGCGGATCTGATGCGTACCCGCCACGAGGTTGGGCAGCACGTAGTCGCCCGAGGCGCTGCTCATGACGTACGTCTCGCCGATGTCCCGCACGCCGTCCCCGTCGGCATCGACGTAGACGCGCCAGTCGCTTAGCCCCTGTTCGCCGGATTCGTAGAGACCGTTCTGGTTCGTGTCGTCGAAGACCTTGCCCGCGACGCTGGCGGACATCAGCACGCGCGGCTCGAGGGTTTCCAGGTCGCGCCATGTCGCGAGCCGAGTCTCGCGGCAATCCGTGGACGCCACCACGCGAGCCGCGCCGCGGCGCAGCCTGCTCAAGAACCAACGGCACAGCCACAAAACACGGGCACGACGCGACTGACGCTCGGACATGCTTGCCCCCTGGGAAGCGGGTCTATGTAAGGATTCCCATCGCTCGGCCACCCCTCGGCACGGACAGGATGAGCGGGGCGAGTTTATTCGGACCCGCGTGGGCTGTCAATGGCCCGGACGTGTATCCACTATATCTTTATTGTGTCTTAACGCAGACCCCCGGACCCCGGACCTCGGCCCGCCCCGGAGGCGGCCGACTCATCCTCGCCACTGTGACGGCTCGGTCAGCAGGTCCGGGGGTCGGCAGCCCAGGACCTCGGCCAATCGGGCGATGTCGGCGACCCTCATCTGTTTCCTCTGCCCCGTCTCGAAAAAAACCGCACGCCGCACGATCGGCCCACCCGACCGACGTGCTGACCTGCTCGACGCTCAGCGCGCGCCGATCGCGAAGCTCGCGGATCTTCGGACCCGACACCGCCAGCCGCTTGCACCGGCCGGTCGACGCCAGGAGCTTTGCCAGTGACTGTCCGCCCGGAAGGCCGCGGAACCCCACGCGCAGCGCCTCGGCTATCGCTTTCCACTGCTCGTCGTCGGCCGCCAGCACCGCCCCCGACTCCGACGACGGCCACGCGCCGATGCGCGCGTGGTGGTCGTCGGCCCACTCAAGGATCTGCCGCTCGGTCAGCGGGGTCTTGACGCCGCGGCGCTCGGCCAGGAGTTGAGCCAGCGACGTGCCGCCGGGCAGTCCCCGCCAGCCGCCGTACAGCGCGCTGTTGATCGCCGGCCAGGTCTCGTCCTCGTGCCCGAGCACAGCGCCGCCGTAGGAGTTCGGCCACTGGCCGGTCTGCCCGTGATGCGCGTCGGCCCACTCCAGAATCCGCTCGACGCTCAAATCCACGCTCATCGCCTTGACCCGCGCGCCGCGCTCGCGGGCCAGCAGCCGGCTGAGCGTGTCGCCACCGGGTAGACCCCGATCACCGCGCATCAGCGACTGGTCGATGTTCTTCCAGCTCTCGGGATATGAACCGCGGTGCCTGGCCACCGCTCCGGACAGCAGGTTCGGCCAGCGCCCCGTCGAGGCGTAGTGATCGTCGGCCCACCGCAGGATCTGCGACTCGCTTAAGCCGGGCCGCGCCGCGCGGCTGGCCACGCCGCGTTGCTCGGTCAGCAGCTGCGCCAGCGACGTACCGCCGGCCAACCCGCGGAACCCCTTACGCATCGCGTTATCGATCGGACGCCACGACTCGCCGGGCGCATCGAAGACCCGGCCGCTGGTGATGTTGGGCCACTGCCCCGTTCGCTTGTGCTGCTTGTCGGCCCAGCTGAGGATCGATTGTTCGCTCAGCGGCCGCGACGCGCGCGGCGTCATCACGCCGAAGTGCTCGCGCAGCATATCGCGCAGCTGCGTCCCTTCCGGCGCGTCCGTACGCCCCTGCCACAGCGCCAGGTTGATGCGGTGCCACGTCACGCCGGGCGCGTCGTGCACGCGGCCCGACCGCTCGGTCGGCCAGCGCCCCGTGCGTACGCGGTGCGCCTCGGCCAGCTTCAAGACGCGGTCGACGGTCAGCGACGGTTTGCTTCGGCGGCGGCGATGCCCGGTCATGACGAGGGGCATTGTAGCAAAGCCGATCGCAGCCCCAAGGGCCTGCCGGCGCAGTGTCGTGCTCGGGCCGATCCTCGAGGGTTGCCCGGAATCCCCTGGCTACTTACATTCCAGTTGAACTGCCTTCAACGTGCTGGGTGCTTATGGATAGTCGCCCCATGCGACACAGCCTCGTCTGCTGGGAGTTGGGCGTCGGCTCGGGCCACCTGTGTCTCGTTCGGCCATGGGTGGCGGCTCTGGCGCAGCGCGGCTTTAGTGTCACCGCGGCGGTCCGCGATCGTGAGCGTGCTCGGCGGTTCTTCGCAGGCGCGCCCGTCCAACTGCACGAGGTCCGCCGCCCCGCCCCAGATGATCACGTCCCGATCGACAGGCCGACGTGCTACGCCCACATCCTGCATAACACCGGCATCGCCGAGCCCGCGACGCTCCGCACCATGATCAGCGCGTGGCGCGAGCTGTTCGACAGCGTCGAACCGGAACTGGTTGTATTCGAGCACAGCCCCGCGGCGCTGCTGGCGATGCGCGGCTACCAGACGAAGCGACTCATCCTCGGCACCGGCTTCTTCCGCCCGAAGTCAGGCACGCCGCTCGCGCCGCTTCGGCCGATGGACGACGCGCAGCGCAATCAAGCGATCGCCGACGAGTCGCGCGTCGTCGAAACGATCAACGGCGTCCTGCGCGAGTTCGACATTCCGCCGCTTGAGCAACTCGGCGACATCTACGACCAGGCGGACGGCGCGGCGCTGGGCACCTACGGCGAGTTCGATCATTTCGGTGAGCGCGACGGTGTCGATTACCTCGGGCCGCCCGATCCGCCCGCCGGCAAGCTACCGCAGTGGCCCGATTACCCCGGGCCGCGCATCTTCGCCTACCTCAAGCCGTTCACCGGCATCGAGCAACTGCTGGCCACGCTGTTCGAGATCGGCTGGCCCACGCTGATCACCCCCGATGGCATCCCGCCGAACGTCCGCGACCGCTTCACCGGCCCGTCGATGCGCTTCGCCGCCGAGCACCTGGACATCAAGCAGGTCGGCCGCACGTGCGATCTGGCGATCCTCAACGGCAACCACGGCGCGAGCTGCGACCTGCTTCGACTCGGCGTGCCGATCCTGCAGATCCCCCTGACCGTCGAGCAGCTGCTGTTCGCCCGCCGCACCGACGCGCTCGGCGTCTCGCTGACGCTTCCGCACATGCGAACGGACGGCGCGATGCCGATGCTCGAGCAGATGATCGGCGACCCGTCCTTCCGCGCCGCCGCCGAGCGGTTCGCCGCACGCCACGAGCACGATACGCCCCACGAGCAGCGCGTCGCCGAGTACCTTGACGCGTTCCTGCGCACCCACGGCCTGGCGTGACGGAGTAGAATCGAGGCCGTGTCGACAACGCCCGCAAATCGTATCGCCGGCCCCGCGGAACTGGGCATCGTGTTCCTGCACCACGACACCGATCCGGTCACGCAGCGGCATCTGGAACTGGTCCGCGAGCACAACCCCGGCTGTCCCGTCGTGACCATCAGCCAATGGGGCAAGGTGCTGCCCGGCGGATACGACACGCGAAAACTGGTCGAGCAGGCGCCGTGGCTCGCCGATCTGTTCGCGCCACTCGGCGACGTCGGCGCGACGCTCACCGAGAAGCAGAAAATCCTGATCTGGCGCAATACAGACCTGGCGATCTACCTGTGGTATCGCCAGCGGGCCGAGCGGGCGCGCCGCTGGATCGTGGTCGAGTGGGACGTGCACTGCAACACGTCGATTAGGGACTTCTACGCGCAGGTCTGGGATGCAGATGTTGCCGCCAGCGCTGTATACAACGCTAGTCGCGGGGCGGGCAAGTGGCAGTGGTACTGGTTCAATCCGGAAGAGATGCGGCAGCTTCCTGGCTGGCTTTCCTGCCACGCGGCTGGCGCGGCGCCGCTGGCGGGGACGCTATTCTCTGATCGGGCACTGAGCGAGATATCCGAATTGGTGCTGTCGGCCCCTGACTTGCTGCCGGTCTTCTGTGAGCTTCGGCTGGGATCGGTCGCTGAGTATCTTGGATTCGTGGCGCAGCCGATCTCGGCGGACGCGGGACGTACGCTGTCTGGCGACGTTGAATTCGATCCAACCGAGATTCGATCGCCGGGGATCTGGCACAAGGTCAAGCGTCTTGCTTAACAGGAACGCGCCCGTGACTCAGCAGGCCAACGTGAATACCGATCGCGCCGTGCTGGCCAGCGGATGCTTCGACCTGTTGCACGCCGGGCACGTCGAGTTCCTGCGGCGCGCGGCGGAGTACGGTCGCCTGCACGTGGTCATCGGCTCCGACGAGACCATCCGCGGGCTCAAGGGGCGGTATCCGGTCAACGACGAGCGTCAGCGACTGGAAGTCGTCCGCGCGATCCGCTACGTGCACGACGCTCGGGTCGCAAGCGGCTCGGGGTGGCTGGACTTCGAGCCGGAACTGCGGGCGGTCCGCCCCGACGTGTTCGTGGTCAACGACGACGGCGACAAGCCCGAGAAGCGATCGCTCTGCGAGGCACTCGGCATCGAGTACGTCGTGCTCGAACGCACGCCCGGCGACGGCGTCGCGGCGACCAGCGCGTCGGCGGTCCGCCAGCGGCTGCTATTCCCATTCCGCATCGAGATCGCCGGGGGTTGGCTCGACCAGCCGTTCGTCTCCAAACTCCATCCGGGCCCGGTGATCGTCGGGTCGATCGAAGCGGGCGAAGGATTCGCCCAGCATTCCGGCCTCGCGGCGTCCAGCCGCAACAGCGCGATCGAACTGTGGGGCGGTGCGATGCCAACCGGCGACGCAGTGCGCCACGCGCGGATGCTCTTCGCGTACGACAACGCCCCGGGAAGGTCACCGCATGTCAGCGGTTCGCAGGATCACCTCGGGCTCCTGCTGCCGGGCGTCAACCGGCTGAACTACGCCGGGGAATACTGGCCGCAGGCGATCGCGTCGATCATCGACGAGTCCACGCTTGCGTGGCTCGAATCCGTGCTGCGGCTCGTGCCGCTGAACGCTCGCGACGAATCGTTCGATCCGCTGGCGAACATGCGGCCCAGCGCAGCGTCGGCCGAGCGCCTCGCCGCCGCCACGGACAACTGCTGGCGCGCGATCGAATCGCGCAACGCCGCGGCGCTCGGTGAGTCGCTTACCGCGTCGCTCCATGCCCAACTGGAGATGTTCCCCGCGATGGCGCCGCCGCACATCCTGCGCCAGGTCGAGTCCATCGCCGCCAGCGGTCTTGGCGCGAAGATGTCCGGCGCGGGCGGCGGCGGGTATGTGCTCGACGTTGCGAGTAGCGCCGCGGAGGGCATCCCGATCCGCATTCGGCGGCCGGCAGCGGAATATCATTGATCAGCGCGGGGCAAACGGCGTGTGCGCTACGCATTGCCAGCGCCCGCCTCGTAGCCGCCGGCCTCCAGCCGCTTGTCGGCCTCGACGCGCAGCGCCTCCAAACGAATGAGCAACCTTCGCAGGCCGGCCAGCGCAGCGCCGGGCACGGGGTTCTTGCCGCGCAGCATCGCGATCTTCTTGCGGACGTGGCCGATCTCCTCGCTCAGCCGCCCGACGTACGCCCGCAGCTCCCGCATCGGCATGCGCTGGATCTTCGCCAGCGCCGGCGACGGCTCGCCGAGGAACACGGGGTGTCGCGGGTGTTGGCGGCGCTTGATCATCGCGGAGTGGCCCGGGGCGTTGAATGGTCGATGCGAACACTGTAACGCAGCGGCGCGATCGGTGGAACCCGATCTGTCGCCGCCGGCCGCGTTCGGCATTACAGTCGACGACGCACCTACTTGGGGAACCGCATGGCCACCATCAGACGTCGAGACCTCTCGGGCCGCGACGATTCCGGGGGCGGCGACGAGCACGGGATCAGCAAGCGGCGCGCCGACCGCATCGTCAAGGCGCTGTTCGCGCAGATCACCGCGCACATCGCGCGCGGCGACCGCATCGAGCTGCGCGGCTTCGGCGTGCTTTCGGTCAGGCGCCGCAGGCCGCGCGTGGCGCACAACCCGCGGACGGGCGAAAAAGTCAATGTCCCGGCCAAACACGTGGTGAAGTTGAAGCCCGGGCGGCTGATGAACGACGCGCTGAACGGATCGCCGTGACCGGCTCGCGTCTCACACGGATTGCGGGTTGAGACCACGCCCCGTCGCACATATTGCGACCGTCCAGCGGCTTGCGTCCGCCGGTGTCGAAGTGTCACATGTCGGGACATCCCGGCCGCGGGGCGCACGTTGAATCTGGGGAGGCGGTGCGATGTGTGGTCGCGCGTGGATTGCGTTCGAGGTGAAGGTTGGGACCGCCGCACAACGCGCGGCCCGCAGTGGGCGTGCGGGGGGCTTGTGTGGGGTGGTGGTCACAGGTGGGTGGGGGTTGGTTTTTTCGAAGACCGCTCGGCGGCGCAGCCGCCGCACCCAACAACCCACACACCCACCACCCTGTGAACACGATCGGCAGGTCGACGATCGACCGGCGGCATCCGCGCGTGCCGCGCGCCGCCCGCCTCCACGCTGTCCGCCAGCGGGTCCAACGCCGGTCTCACGCCAACCGCACGTTGAGACCGGGCCCGTCCGCGTAAGCATCGTCAACCCGGTGGGATGCGCCCGCCGGTGTCAAAGTCTCACGTTTCGAGACGTCCCGGCCGCGGGTTGAATGTTGGACGGTGATGCGGCGCGCTCTCTCGTTTTCCGTTCAATCCGTCGGCACCTCGGCCCACACCAGCGCGTCGCGGGCCGCGTAGAGCAGATCGTAGTCTTCGTCAATCCACCGCTGCATTTCCTCGTCGGTCACATTCTTGGCCTCCACGTCGCACAGCCCGTCGCCGAACCGCGCGCCCAGCACACGGACGATCTCCCGCAGCGCCGCGACGAAGTCCGGTGCGCCGACGATCTCGGCCAGCGCCCGGTTCTGCGGGTCCTGGGGCATCAGCTGGGCGCATCGCTCGTCCGTCTCGGCGTAGTACACGCCGATCGGCACGCTGGCGACCTCGACGCGCCCGTTGGGGGTTCGGTCCACGACGACGGCCTCGGCGCCGTCGAAGTTCAACTCGGCGTAGCGCCCGCGGCCCATGTGTCCGATGCAGGTGATTGAGTTGGTCATGACGTGTCCTTTCTATGGGGTTGGAAATTCGGTTGTGGATGTATTGGATCACGCGCCGTCGAGGATGTGGAACCTCGCCCGCCACCCGCCGTCTGCCCACTCGAACGGGTCGCCCTCGATGCGCAGGAACCGGCCAAGGTCGCGCGCCAGACGCTCTTTGCGTTTGGCGTTGCGCCGATCCGCCTGTCGGCTGCGCCAGGTGAGCGTGCCGTGTTCGTCGGCGAACACACGCAGCAGTTCCCACTGCGCGCTCGGCGATCCCGACCGCAGGTCGACCATCCCCATCTGCGTGTAGTTGAGGGTTTGAACGACATCGCCGACGCGCACGGTGACGGTGTGACCGTCGAGGAATCGGATCGACACGTCCGACCACGTCGAACCCGTCGGTGTCGCGAAGAACATGGGTTCGGGATCAACACCGCCCTTCGGCAACACCGCGTCGCGGAACCTCCGCATGATCACGTCCAGGCCGTCCGCCGCCACGATCCGGCAGGCACCGTCGAAGGCGAGCGATTCACGCAGCGACACGAACAACCCCCGGCGCTGCCGTACCATCCTCTCGGCGGACGACTCGAACGATCGATCGGTCGGCGCGAGCAGCATGAACGGGCCCTCCGTGGCCCCGGCGACCGCGAGGACCGCCCGGTCGAACCAATCGGGCGTGTTCGCCGTGGTCATGTACACCCCGAAGCGGAACCCGGCGACCGGCTCGTACCATCCGACGCGATGTGTGCCGTGCGCGCCGTCGATCGCCGCGTCGTCGAACGCGACACCCATCGCCGAAGCGATCGCGCGCCGCACGGCGACCATGTCCAGCCGCCACATCGCGATGTCCTGGTCCTTTAGGGCCGCCTTGACGTGGCAGTCGTGGTTGATCGCCACGTGGTCGTCGGCGCCGAACGTGACCACGTTGTGGCGCGTCCCGCACCACTTGGCCGGACACGGATAGGACGGCGCCGCCTCGTCCGTCGGGACGAGCCACCCCCGGATGAGTGGCAACTCGCCGAGCATGTACCGCCGCCACGCCTCTATCACGTCGGTGTGGCCGGGCAGCGCCTCAAGCGTGCGCCAGAACCGGTCGAGCTTCACCGGTTGAAGCGTCGATGGCGATGCGGCCGGCGATGGATTCGTCGCTGCCGCTGTCGTTGGCGTCGTCGATGTCATATTGACCTCCCGTTGTGCAGAATCCTCTGCGGTTCATCCATTCCTCAATGAGCAACCCGTCTTCGTCGCGGACGAACTGCGCCTTGGACGAAGAGAGAATCGTGACCATGCGCGGCTTGCTCGACCCGGTGAAGCGAACCTCAAAGGTCGCCGAGACCAGCACGGCGTCGTCAGGATATCCCCACGGCGCCCGCGCATACTCGGCGAACACGTCGCTGGCCTCGATGGTGTCGACGCGCACAAACGGCCCGCCGACCTTCACCTTCAGCCTCGTGAGCGTGACGCGGGCGACGCCGGGAATGTCGCTGCAGACCATCGACTGACGGCCCGCCTCGCGGATGGGCTCGAGCGAGTATTTTGGTTTGCGCTCGAAGAACGCGTCGCTGCCGAACACGCATCGCCCGATCGCGCGGCGGTACTCTTCCTTATCCGCGTCCGACCGCGCGTTGACCCGCAGGTCCCCGGTCGCGGGGTTGTAGATCAGCACGTCGTACCGCTGCGGGCGGTACATGATCCACGGGCGATGCCCGTCCATCGTCGCCTCGCGCTTCATCGGCTCACCGTGACGCACCATGAACCACACCCACCCACCCCGTGAAAACACGAACACGCGCACCCCGCGCCCGCGGCTGCGCCCATCGAACCAGTCGTCGAGGCGCGACTCGAGCGCGGCCAGTTCGTCGGACGTCGGCACGGGGAAGTCGTAGTTCGATCCGCAACTGCGGAACGTCTCGAACGAACGCGGGCGGCGCATCCGCTGCTGGGCGTGAGCGCGCTGCACGAGCGGTGGAGATGCGAGCCACGCGGACACCGCCACGTCCGCCGGCGTGCCCGATGGATCAACATGAATGTCGGCCGACCTCGCGCTCTCAACCAGCGCGTCCATCCCGCCGGGCGTGGCCATCTCGTGAATAAAATACAACGCCTCGCACAACCCGGGCGGCGCGTCTGTGTTCAGCGCCCGCAGCACGCCGGTCACGCCCTCGTAGTCGATGTTGGATTCCGATACGTCGACGCCGTGGCCGGCGAAGTATTCCGCGTGCGGCGCAAGCAGTTCCGCCAGCCGCCGCGGGTTCATGGATGCAAGCGTTTCGACGCGACCGAACCGCCTGAGATGGAATGTGGACATGCTGACCTCCTCGCTGTGATGTGTATGAATGTCTCGATCGATCACGCGGAGAGCGATCCCACCTCGCCCATGCCGCGCGTGTGTCTGCAATGACTCGGCTGGATCACGCGGCGCTGGACTTCTTGCCGGTCGCGACCTTCTGAAACTTGTCGTCGACCCAGATATCAAGGCCCGATCGCGTATCGTCGTCGGGGTCCCAGTTGACAATCGCGCGGCCGATCTCATAGAGCAGCGATTCGTTGTGATGCGCCCGCTGCAGGATGCCAGAAATGACAAAGTAGGCGTTCGGCAGATCGCCGTGGCACGCGGCGTTGATCGCCAGGCCGATGATGCACCCCAGGTGCTCACCCAGATCGTCGTCGTCAGCGTCCGGCTCGCGGTTCATGGACCGGACCTCGTGGCGGCTGATCGGATCGTCGAATCCGTCTTCGTACTCTTCGATGATGACGCGGTATTTCATGAGCGACCTCCCATACGTGAACGTGATTCAAATACCCTGATGTATCCCTAACCGATGGGTGGATTGTAGCGACACGCATGTCGAGATACAAGGCGTTTGTTAGGGTATCATCCGAAATAAATTGAACCCCACCCCCCCGTGCGCGCCGGCGTCCCCCGGCGTCCATCGGCGGGTGTTTTCGCTGCGCCCCGCCTGCGACAAACCTGCGACAAATGCGACATGTCGCGGAGGGGTTTGAAAAAGTTCCAAAAAATCTTCCGGCCGTTAACCGCTGTCGTTTCTTGTCTTATTCCATCGACCCGTTTTGTCGCACCGGCCGTTTGCGACATGTCGCCAGTGAGGGGCAGAGCGTCCGACCCCGGAACACCCGGAACCAAGACACCGAACAACCCTGGCGGCCCCCAACACCCCGCCGGACGCTCCACCCGGACTTCCGGGGCGGAATTCCGGGGCGGGGGCCGCCGTTTTGAGAAGCGACACGGCCATGCACACCATCACGAACGACACACCCGCAGAGACGAGCCCCGCGATCGGCAACCGGCAGGTGCTCACGTACAGCGCGCTGAACACCTTCCGCAACTGCCCGAGGAAGTACAAGCACCGCTATGTCGATCACATCCGACGCCCGCAGCGCCCCGACGCCCTGGCGTTCGGCAGCGTGATCCACGGGGCGCTGGAGCGGTGGTACACGCTGTCGCCGTCGACCGATCCCACGGCGCGCCTGTTCTCGACGCTCGACTACATCGACGGGGATTTTAATAACCGCGCCGCCGACCCCGTCCAGCGTCATCAGCATCATCTGGCGCGTGCCATGTTCGAAGGCTACGCGGCCCGGTATCCCAAGGAAGAGTTCGAGGTTGTGGAGGTGGAAAAGGAATTCCTCTGCCCGATCCGCAACCCGGATACCGGCCGCGTCAGCCAAACCTTCGTCATGGCCGGCAAGGCCGACGGCATCGTCAAGCTCAACGGCGAGCTGTACCTGCTCGAGCACAAGACCGCGTCGGTGCTGGATTCGAACTACCTCGACAAGCTGTGGACCGACACGCAGATCGCGCTGTACAGCCACTGCCTGCGCGAGCTGGGATATCCGATCGTCGGCGTCATCTACAACGTGCTGCTTAAGACCCGCCTGCAGCAGAAGGCCGGCGAGACCGAAGTGGAATACGAACAGCGACGCGCCGCGCTCGCCGCGAAGAACAAGTCGGGCAAGTCGACGGCGAAGCGCCAGCTGCCCGAGACCGACGACGAGTTCCGCGCCCGTCTGGCCGACTGGTACGCCAAGACGGATTCCGGGGGCGCGTTCCATCGCGAAGTCGTGTTCCTATCCGAAGACCGGATGAACCTGCTCACCGAGGAAGTTTGGGAGGTCACGCAGCAGTACCTGGACGCGCGCCGGCGCGGCAAGTGGCTGCTGAACACGTCCAACTGCTTCTCGTACCAGCGCCCCTGCCCGTACCTGCCGTACTGCCAGTCCGGCTTCAACCCCAACGTCCGCGACAACCTGTTCGAGTCGGTCGCGCCGCACGAGGAACTGATCGAGCTGACCAGTTCGATCGGCACCCCCGGACTCGCCCCCGGACTCACCGACGGACTCGACGACGACATCGATTCACCGTTCTGATCACACGCACACAAGGAGGTCCCACCTATGCCCGTCCAACTGCCCAGCGAGCCGACCAAGCCGAACACCGATCTGTCGTCGAAGAGCATCCTCTTATATTCCGTGCCGAAGGCGGGCAAGTGCCTCGGCGGCGGCACGATCCTCTACGACCCGCAGACGGGCTGCCCGCGCACGCTGGCCGACATGATCGAGCGGCGCGACGGCGACGTGCACACCATGGCGCCGGCCGGCGTGATCCGCCGCGCCACGCCCGCCGACTACATCCGCAACCCCGCCGATCAGCTCTACCGCCTGACCACGCAGACCGGCCGCGTCATCGAGGCGACGGGCAACCACCCGCTGCTGACGCGGGAGGGGTGGAAGCCGCTGAGCGACCTGGAGCCCAACGACCGCGTGGCGGTGGTCGCCGAGTACCCCGGCCTGTTCGGCGGGTGCAACACAAACCGCCACTGGATGAAGATCCTGGCGTACCTGATCGCCGACGGGTCGTTGGGCGCCTCGTCACCGCTGTTCACCAAGTCGGACCCGGTGGTGATGGAGGATTTCCAGCAGGCGGTGGAAGCGGTCGGCGCCGACTTCAGCGAGCTGACCAGCAGCGCCGGCGTGCCCGCCGCGCGGATCAAGGGCCGCCGCGGCGACCGCAACAACGTGCTGGGCTTCCTGCGGAAGGTGGGGCTGGACGGGGTGCGATCCGGCGAGAAGTTCATCCCCGACTTCGTGTTCACCGCCAAGCGGTCGCGCCTGGCCTTGTTCCTTGGCTGCCTGTTCACCTGCGACGGCAGCGTCGAGCGGCACCGCGTGTCGTACAGCTCCAAGTCGATCCGCCTGGTCCGCCAGGTCCAGCACCTGCTGCTGCGGTTCGGCATCGTCAGCGTCATCCGCGACCGCTACATCGACGGCAAGCTCTACGGCGCCGAGCTGTACGTCGCGGCCAAGGCCGACATCCTTCGGTTCATCGACAACATCCCGCTGGTCGGCGAGAAGGCGGTGAGAGCCGAGCAGTTGCGGCGCGCCCTGTACAACATCCGCGCCGCCGAGACGCAGCTCGACCGCCCGGGCGCCGTCCTGTTCGATCGCATCCGCTGCATCGAGCCGCTGGGCGTCGAGCCGGTGTACGACCTGGAGGTCGCCGGAACACACAACTTCGTGGCCAACGACTTCATCGTCCACAACTCCACGTTCGCCTCCCGCTTCCCCGACGCCCTGTTCTTCGAGTGCGAGCCGGGGCTGAGCGAGCTCGAGGTGTACAAGGTGCCCACGTACACGTGGGAAGACCTGCTCGAGGCCTGCCGCCTGGTCGGCGCGGGTAAGCACGAGTTCCAGACGATCGTCATCGACACGGTGGACAACGCGTTTAAGTACTGCTCGGAGTACGTCTGCAAGAAGCACGGCGTGGAGTACGAGGGCGACCTCGACCACGGCAAGGGCTGGGCGTTCGTCAAGAACGAGTGGCACCGCGTGCTGACGAAGCTGGCGTCCCTGCCGTACGGCCTGATCCTCATCTCCCACGCCACCGAGAAAGAGGTCAAGACGCGCACCGGCCCGTACACGCGTGTGCAGCCGAGCCTGCCGGACCGCGCACGCCACGTCGTGCTCGGCCTGGTCGACATGATCCTCTACTGCGACACCGCGCAGCGCAAGGACGAGGCGGGCAACGTCGTCGTCGAGCGCGTCATCCGCACCAAGCCCCACCCCACCTACGAGGCCGGCGACCGCACGGGCAGGCTGCCCGAGGTGATGCCGCTGGACTACGGCGCGTTCGTCGAAGCGTTTACGCGCAGCGAATGACCCGACTCGCACCGCCAATCACCCCATTCAGACCAACCCAACCAATCTCATTCCAACAAGGAAAGGACAGACCGATGAACGTACCGAACACCACAACCACCACACCCACCCGTGACAACCCCCAGCCCGGCGGCGCCTTCGACGCCCCCGGCCCCGGAGGCGACCCCAGCGACACGTACGACGGCGACCTGTCGCAGTACGACGACGAGTACGCCGCGGCGCAGGCGGTCGACCACGACGAGGTGCCCGACGGCAAGTACCAGGTGAAGGTGCACACGGTCAAGCCCGGCCGCACGTCGAAAGGCAACGACGCGCTGAAGTGGGACCTGGTCGTGATCAGCGGCCCGCACGAGGGGCGCCACATCTTCAAGACGGCGGTGATCAACGAGAAGACGCTGGGCTTCATCAAGGGCGACCTCGAGACGCTCGGCCTGAAGCTCGGCCGCTTCAGCGACCTGCCCAACCACCTCGACTCGCTGCTGGACCTGACGCTGGAGGTCACGAAGAAGACGCGCGACGAGTTCGCCAACGTGTACTTCAACAAGCGGCTGAACGTCCCGGCAGGGACCGGCGCCAGCCGGCCGCCGGCGGATCACGATCCGGGCAATACGCCGTTCTGATCGCTCATTCTCATCCCCGGCCGGGGCGGGCCGGCACGCGCTGGGACCACTTTGGGGCCACAGATGCCCCGCGGATCTCGAGCCAGACCGCGCCCGCCCCCGGCCGCCCCGGGGCATCTTGATTTCGACCGCTCACAGCAAGGACGCTGCCATGGACTTCCAGATCATCATCGATACGCGCGAGACCGAGGCGTACGAGTTCCCGTGCCATTGCATCCGGCGCAAGCTCGACGCCGGGGATTATTCAGTACTCGGGCATGAACGCCGGGTCGCCGTGGAGCGAAAGAGCCTTCGCGACTTCGTCGGCACGGTCATTCACAACGCGGCAAGGTTCGACGCCGAACTGCTGCGCCTCCAGTCTCTCGACCGCGCGTGCGTGGTCGTCGAAGCCGACCTCGACAAGGTGCTAAGGGGATACGAGCGGAAGTCCCTCCGCGACGTGTCCCCGGCGTCCATACTCGGCGCGTCCATCCGCATTCAACATGCGTTCAACGTCCCGGTGATCTGGTGCGGCAGCCGCCAGGCCGCGCACCGATACACCGAGAATTTCCTCCGCATGTTCGTGCGCCTCGCGTCGATCGTGGAGGTGAGCCGTGACTAGGACCATCCGAGGCACGATCGGCAAGGTGCACTTCGCGTCGCCGAAGTTCAGCGCCGGCATCATCGACACCGACCACGGCAAGAGCGTGCGGTTCCGCGGCAAGTTCTGCGCGACCGAAGGCGACGTGATCGCCGCCGACGGTGAATGGCACATCGACCAGAAGTACGGCCCACAATTCGTGGTCAAGAAGCTGCGGTACGACCTGCCGCCGAGCGCCGATGGGTTGAAACACTACCTGTCGTCGCACCCGGCGTTCGTGGGGATCGGCGACGCCACGGCCAACAAGATTGTCGAGTACGCCGGCGATTCCAAACGCCTCGACGATCTCATCCGCAACGGCATCGACGAACTCCGCGAGAAGCTGCGCGTTCCGATGTCGACGCTGGAGTCGCTGCAGACGGCGTGGATCGCCAACGCCATGGAGAACGACCTGCGGGGATTCCTCGCCGGGTTCGGGCTCACCCACCACCAGATGAACGTGCTGATCAAGATCTACGGGGACGCCGCCGGCAGTGTGTTGCGCGCCGACCCGTACAAACTCATCGAGCATGTGCGCGGGTACGGGTTCAAACGCGTCGACAAGATCGCACGTGCCGCCGGTCTGGCGAAAGATCATCCCGGTCGCGTCGAAGCCGGCGTCATGCACTGCCTGCGCGAGCAGATCAAGAGCGGGCACACGTGGACGGCAGGCAGCGACCTTGTGCACTTCGCCAACGACCTGCTCCTGCTCGACTCGATGGATTCGCATCAGCTGATCCGAGAGGCCGGCCAGCGTCTGCTCGATGGTGAACATGTGGTCGCCGAAAACACGTCGATCACGACACGCTCGCTGTTCGACGCCGAGCGCCTCATCTTCGACACGTTCGCGCGTCATGGGTGGGCGAAGGACGCGCCGCTGTTCGGTGGCGATGGGGGTGGTGTTCACGGGGGTGGTGTTGGTTCCGGGGGGGGTTCCGGGGTTGGGTTGGAGGGGCGGCAGGCCGAGGCGTTCGGCACGGCGCTATCGCACCGCGTGTGCGTGATCAGCGGTGGCGCCGGCACGGGCAAGACGTACGTCGTCGCCCATATCGCCCGATCGCTCATCGACGCCGGCAAGCGCGTCAAGCTGTGCGCGCCGACGGGCAAGGCCGCCAAGCGGATCGAGCAGGTGATGCGCGGCAAGTACGGCGTGTCCGTCGAGGCCCAGACTATCCACCGCATGCTCGAGTACAACGGCTCGAAATTCGGCGTCGAGCAGGTGGACGCCGACATGATCATCGTCGACGAGGTATCGATGGTCGACACGCTGCTGATGGCCGATCTGCTGCGGCGCGTCGACATCGACCACACCCGTCTCGTTCTGGTCGGCGATCACAATCAGTTGCCGCCGGTCGGACCGGGCAACGTGCTGCGAGACGTCATCGACCACGGGCTGGTCCCGACCGTCGTGTTCGACCGCGTGTTCCGTCAGGCCGGCGTGCTCCGCGCCAACAGCGCCGCCGTACTCGCCGGCGAAGTTCGCGAGTCCGAGGCGGACGATACGACACGATGGGCGGTCGTTGATCGCTTCGCCGAAGCGCACCACATCCAAACGTACATCCGCGATCTGGTGCTCACGCAGATCCCCGACAAGCTCGGCTACGACCCGATCCGCGACGTGCAGGTCCTCACGCCCACACACAAGGGGCCGCTGGGGACGCGCGACATCAACAAGGCGATGCAGCTGATCATCCACGGGGACGTCCGCGGCCGCTTCACGCTTGGCGACAAGGTCATCCAGACGTCCAACGACTACACGCTGGGCGTGATGAACGGCACGATCGGCTTCGTCGTCGGTATGGACGGCAACGACTACCTGATCGACTTCGAAGGATCGGGCGTCAAGACGGTCGGCGGGGAAAGGCTCAACAACGTCGATCTGGCGTACGCGCTGACGGCTCACAAAGCGCAGGGCAGCGAGTTCCCCTGCGTCGTGGTGATCTGCCACAAGTCCCACTACTTCGCCGATCGCAACTGGCTGTACACGGCAGTGACGCGCGCGTCGCAGACGTGCGTGCTGGTTGGGGACCGCTGGGGGATTCGTAACGCGGCGAAGAAGAACCGCACGGTGGCGCGACGAACGCTGCTGTCGATGTGGTCGAAGCGCGATCGCAAGGAGGGCGAGGCGGCGTGACGGATCGCGCTCGCGACATCGCGAACAACGTGCCCGGCGTGCTGAAGGCGCGACGCCAGTGGGTGTGTTGGCGGTACGAAGATCGCGGCGACGGCGGCAAACGCTGCAAACGCCCGATCGATTCCGCGTCCGGGCGTGCGGCCGACCCGAGCGACCCCGGCACGTGGGGATCGTTCGACGATGCGATGCGGGCATGGCGCGGCGACAGTTCGCTCGACGGCGTCGGGTTCGTGTTCACCGCCGACGATCCGTTCTGCGGGATCGACCTGGACGATTGTTTGGATGGCGACCACCTCGATCTATGGGCACGCCGGCTTGTCGACTGCCTGCTGTCCTATACCGAAGTCAGCCCATCGGGACGCGGCGTGAAGGTGTTCGTCGAAGGATCGAAGCCCGGCGACCGCTGCCGCACGCGGGTCGAAAACGGTGAGATCGAGATGTACGACTCGCACCGGTTCTTCACGGTGACCGGGCGGCGGTTGTCGGGATCGCCGCTGAACGTTGAAGCTCGCGGCGATGTCGTCCACGACATCTACGTCGAGGTGTTCGGCGACGACGCGGTGACATCGCCAGCGCCACCGACCCCGAACAGCCCGACCCGGCCTGCCGCGCCACTCACCGACGACGAAATCATCGACGTCGCACTCGGCCGCCGCACGGCCAACGCCGAGAAGTTCCGACGCCTGTGGGCCGGCGAGTGGGACTACGCGTCGAACTCCCGCAGCGAATCCGACGCGTCGATCGTGTTCACGCTGGCGTACTACACGAAAGATCCCGACCAACTCGACCGGCTGTACCGACGTTCGGGTCTGTTCCGCGACAAGTGGGACGAGCCGCGAGGCGACAGCACGTACGGCCGCGACCTGATTGCCAAGGCGCTGTCGCGGGTCACGAAGCAATACAAACCGCGGAAGACAAGGCGGCGGGCCGCGCCCCGGCGCGCCGACGTGGGCGCCGACGATTCTCGCCCGACCGTCGTCATCGACACCGACGAGTACCGCGTCGTGGAGCAGACGGTTGTGGCGCTGCGCGCCGACCCCGGCGTGTTCCAGCGCGGCGGCGTGCTCGTGCGGATCATCCGCACGCAGTTCCCCGAGGACCAGATCAAGCGGCAGGACGGCTCGCCGGTGATCAACCTGCTGCCGCCGGCGAACCTCCGCGAGCGGATCACACGCTGGGCGAGATTCGTGAAGATCAACCGCGACGGCGAGCAGCAGCCGGCGCACCCAACGGGCTGGCTTGTCTCGGCGATCGACGCTCGCGGGGAGTGGTCGGGCATCCCGTACCTCAGCGGCGTGTCGGACGCCCCGGTGCTGCGTCCCGACGGCACGGTCTTTCAGACGCGCGGCTACGACGAGCAGACCGGCGTGATGTACGAGCCGTCGTCGAAGGTCGAGTTCCCGTCGGTGCACCCCGAGGCGACGGTTGACGACGCGCAGGCCGCGATCGAGTCTCTGCTCGAGGTCGTCCACGACTTCCCGTTCAAGAGCGACGAACACCGCGCCGCCTGGCTTGCGTCGGTGCTCACGCCGCTGGCGCGGTACGCGTTCCGCGGGCCGTCGCCGCTGTTCCTTCTCGACGCCAACATCGCCGGCGCCGGCAAGGGGCTGCTGGGGCACACCATCGGGCGGATCGTCCTCGGCCGCGAAATGCCCACCGGCGGCTACGCCCACGACCCCGAGGAGATGCGCAAGAAGATCACGGCGATCGCCATCGCCGGCGACCGGATGGTCATGCTCGACAACATCGACGGCGCCTTCGGCAACGACGCGCTGGACCGGGCGCTGACGACCACGCGCTGGAAGGACCGCATCCTCGGGCGCAGCGAAGAGATCGACCTGCCCCTGACGCCGTCGTGGTACGCCACGGGCAACAACGTGCAGGTGGCGGCCGACACCGCGCGCCGCATCATCCACGTCCGCCTCGACGCGATGCAGGAGCGCCCCGAGGAGCGCACGGGGTTCCTGCACCCCGACCTGGTCGAGTGGATCGACGCCAACCGGCCCCGCCTGCTGTGCGACGCGCTGACGGTTCTGTCGGCGTACCTGCGCTGCGGCCGGCCGGACCAGTCGCTCACGCCGTACGGCAGCTTCGAGGGCTGGTCGGACGTCGTGCGGCAGGCGATCGTCTGGGCCGGCATGCCCGACCCGTGCCTGACGCGGGCGAAGCTCGCCGAGACGTCCGACACGACCGCCGACACGCTGGAGCAGCTGCTTTCGGCTTGGAAGTCGTACGACCCGTCCAACGAGGGCGTGGTGGTCTCGGCGCTGCTGCGCCGCCTGTATCCCGGGGCGGCGGGCGACCTGTTTTCCAACGACGAGGACAGCGCCGCGATGCGAGCCGCCCTCGAATCGATGGTCGGCTGCCCGCCGCACCGGGCGCCTACGCCCCGGCAGGTCGGCAACAAGCTGCGGCTGTACCGCCGGCGCGTCATGGACGGGGCGTATATCGACATCGATCCCAGCGCCGGCCGCAAGCACGGCGCGGTCTGGAGGCTGCACCGTGCGTGACGCGACTCGCACCCCGACTCGGCCCGCCGAACGCGGCGCGCAGCAATGGCGAACGCCGTTGCGCATTGGGCGCGCGCAACATTGGCGAACACCGTTGCGCAATCGACCACCGGCGTTTGCAGCGTCCTACGGGGGGTGGGGTCTGTCGGGCGGTGAGTCTGACCGTTTCCGCGAAATCGGCGTAAACGCCGATGTCGCATATCTATCCAAGAATCACGGTGAGTCTGGTGAGTCTCAAAACAACCCTAATAGAAATTCGGCATGTTTATATGAAATAGACGTTGCATATTCGATTTTCACCTGGGCCGGAAAAGTCTCACCAGACTCTCCAGACTCACCGGGCCGGGGAATCCACACCACCCACCCCCGTGATCACACGGCTCGCGCGCGGGGCGCACGAACGAACGCGATACGGTCGCGACGCGTGTCGGCGCCGGTGGTGCGCGACGCGCCGACGAACGACCACAGGCACACCCCGACATGGAGACCACCGCGATGACCACGACCGAAGCGACAACATCTAAGACCCGCCACCAGACCGACCCGGTCTGCGCGCGACAGGCGTTCTACGAACGCCTCGCCGCAGTCACCGGCGTGCCGCTGCACCCGTGGCACGTCCGCTGCGGGCACGCGTGGCCGCACACGATCGTTGATGGCAAGTGCTGGTATCACCACGTGATCGTCCAACCATACGTCGGGTGCATTGCGCCCGAGACCTATGCGCCACGCTATCCACTGGACGAGCGCTACGAGCGCCCGATCCCGCGCGTGTACGTCAACTACTTCGACACGCGATTCCACGGTCCGCCGACCGCGCAGTGCCGGCGATGGCCGGGCTGCGCGAAGGTCAAGCGGTTCATACGCGCCGGCGCAGACCTTGAACTGACCACGACGCTGGAGCAGCTTTCGGATTTCGCCGAGTGGGTTGTGGGTTGGCTTCGTGCGCGGTTGATCGAAGACCTGGACCAGATGCCGATGCCACCGCACGCGCTCGACATGTCCAAGCCGTACGACATCTACCGGTTCAACTACCTGTGGACCGTGGACGCCGATCACGAGTACGACACCGCGCCGGCCACGGCGGCAAGGAAGAGGCGGTGGAACATCCGGTATCGCGATGACAGCGCCAATGGAGGTGGGCGATGACCACGCAGTTGCCCACGCCCACGCGACCGTACGCATCGAACGACGCCGAACGCGCCGCCGGCATGCCCGTGTACACGCCCGATGACGAACCGCTGGTCACGCGCAACCCGCGCATGGCCTGGCTCGACGTCATGATCCTCGCGTACGCCATGCGGTTGCACGCCGACCGCGCGTCACGCACATCGCCGTGCGATCCGGACGTGGCCCGCATCATCAACGACCACCTCGCCGCAACGAAACAAGCGTTATCCGGTGGCCACCCGTTGGGCGACGTTCGCCCGTGTGGCGACGGTGGGACTCGTGGCGAGGGCTATCCCACCGGGGCGCAGGACGCGACACGGGCGAACGTCGGAAAAACCCGGGAAAACCGCCAAATTTGGGAAAATCCATGATTCAATCCGGATTAACGGATATAGGTACTTCCTTGCGTAGCAAGGAGTTACTGGCCGGGGGAACGGCCACGCTATTTGATTGATTCGCTCGCGGCGAAAAAAAACGGTAAACGCCACTCAACACGGAGGTTGAACATGCAGATCGAGATGATCGGAATCGATGAACTGAAGGACTACGCGGGCAACCCGCGCACCATCAGCGAGGCGGCGGCGGATGCGCTGGCGGCGGCGATCCGAGAGTTCGGGTTCCGCGTGCCGGTGATCGTCGACGCCAACAACGAGCTGATCGCCGGACACACGCGCGTCCGCGCGGCGCGGAAGGCGGGCATGAAGCTCGTCCCCGCGGTGCGCGCCGACGACCTGACGCCCCAGCAGGTGCGGGCGCTGCGGATCGCGGACAACAAGCTGCACGAGCTGACGACGTGGGACGCGGAGCTGCTGCCGATCGAGCTGGAGGGGCTCGTGGCCGACGGTTTCGACATGCCGCTGCTGGGGTTCGACGACGAGGAGTTGGGTCAGCTGCTGGGCATCGGCGATCGGGTGACCGAGGGGCTGACCGACCCCGACGAGGTGCCCGAGCCGCCGGACGAGCCGACGACACGGCGAGGCGACATCTGGATGCTGGGCAGCCATCGGCTGATGTGCGGCGACAGCTCGTCGGCGGGCGACCTGGACCGCCTGCTCGACGGAGCGCCGATCCACCTGTGCCATTGCGATCCGCCGTACAACGTGATGCTCGAACCCCGAAGCAACAACGCGATTGCGGCGGGGCTGTCGTCGTTCGAAAAGACCAAAGGTTCCGGGGGGCATCACCAGAAGCTCGACGTCGAGCGGCATCCAGGCAAGTCGAAGCCCACGCACCGCAAGATGCGGGCGAAGGACCGGCCGCTGGCCAACGACTTCGTGTCGGACGAAGAGTTCGACCGCCTGCTCGAAGCGTGGTTCGGCAACATCGCGCGCGTGCTGGAGCCGGGGCGTGGGTTCTACATCTGGGGCGGCTACGCGAACTGCTCGAACTACCCTCCCGTGCTCAAGCGGCACGAGTTGTACTTCAGCCAGGCGATCATCTGGGTGAAGGAACACCCGGTGCTGACGCGCAAAGACTTCATGGGCAACCACGAGTGGTGCTTCTACGGGTGGCTCAAGGGCGCGGCGCACCACTTCTACGGCCCGAACAACGTGCCCGACGTCTGGTCGGTCAAGAAGGTCTCGCCGCAGAAGATGGTGCACCTGACCGAGAAGCCCGTCGAGCTGGCCGTGCGCGCGATCCAGTATTCGTCCAAGCCCGGCGAGAACGTGCTCGACCTGTTCGGCGGGTCGGGCTCGACGCTGATGGGCGCCGAGCAGACGGGGCGCCGCGCGTTCCTCATGGAACTCGACGAGGCGTACTGCGACGTGATCGTGCAGCGGTGGGAGGCGTTCACGGGGAACAAGGCCGAGCGGATCGCGGCGGCAAAGACGGAGGTGGGCGATGTCGCGGAGTGATCACCCATCGAAGCGCCGCGTCACCTATCTCGACGCGTGGGGCGCGATCTTCTCGCCGCGCTGGCCGCTGATCCAGTGGGTGTGCGAGATGACCGACGCCGAGGCGCGCGACGCGATGCGGGCGATGGGGTTGATCGGCGATCAGCCGGTCGATCCGCCCGCAGACAGCGGACCGACCCTGTTCGATCTCGACGCTGACGACAACGCCCCGGCCGATTCGACCGGGGCGAAAGAGATGGAGGTGGTGTGATGCTACGCGTCGATGCTATCGCCGAGCAGGTCGAACGCGGCGCTCATCGCGAGCATGCCGATCAGGACGCGGTCGGCCCACGGCAGGCCGTCGAAGCCGCCGGCGGCGCAGGCGGTCATGATCGCCGCGAAGCGGTCGTTGTCCATGTCGCGCAGCTCGTCGGCGAGTTCGCCGCGGAGGCGGTGGAGGTTCGTGAGCATCTGGTGGATGATGGGGTTCAACGCTCAGCCCTCCCCCCCGGAAGCCCCGGAAGCCCCGGAAGTTCCGAAAGCGGCGGACAGGACGAACTGTCCGCGGCCGACCTTCTTGAACCGCGCGTCTTTGCCCTTGGTGGTGATCTCGCGGAGTATCGCGGCGTAGATCGTGGCCGCCGGCGTCTTGCCGCCGGTTGTCCAGTAGCCCTTGGCGATGGCGGCCTCGACCATCGCCTTGGTGTTCATCGGCTCGCCGCCCTCGCCGAGGACCTTGGCCACGGCGTCGAGCCCGCTCATCTTCGCCTTCGCCTTGCCCCCGGATGCCTTCTTCGCGCCCCCGGGCTTCGCGCCGCCGCTCCCGGGCTTGGCGCTGCTCGCCATGGCGCGCTCCGACGCGGTCATGCCGTCGGGCGACTTGGCGCGCTGCTCGGCGAGGCGCGCGTTCTCCTGATCGGCCTTGATCCGGGGGTGCGCCGCACGCATGTTTGCGCGGGTCGCGGCCTTCTTGCTGGTGGTCTTCTTCGTAGCCTTCTTCGTCGTCGTCTTCTTCGCCATGTCGGTTCTCCTGATCTGGCGGTCAATGGAAAGCCCCCGGCGACCTTCGCCGAGGGCTCGGTTGGTTCAGTCGGTCTACTTCCGGGGCGTGAGCATCCGCTCGATGTCGACGGTCTCGACGTTGGCGATGAACGCCAGCGTCTGGCACAGGTCCGATCGGACCTTCCGCAGGTCGCCGACGTCGGCCCAGTCCTTGTCGCCGAAGTCGGTGCCGGCGTGCTCGTCGAGGCGGGTGGTCATCCACCCCATCAGGCGATCGATGTCGCGGCGCGCGGCGGCGTAGGCGTCTTTGGGGTCGCGGGGCGTGCGGGATCGTTGGGTCTTGCGTTTGTCGGCGTGCGTCATGGGGTGCTCCTTTCGCGCCCGGTGTGTGGTTCAGTCCGCGAACCGCCGCAGGTCGCGGTAGTAGTCGTGGATCATGCTGTTGGTGCCGCGGGAGCCGTCGGTGCGCCGCTGAACCTCGGTGGCGATCTGGAACAACGCGTCGGCGCCGATGTCGGCCGGCACGTCCCAAACCATCCACGCCCGCTGCCCCTGCCGGGGCTGGCGGACGATCGAAGCGATGCAGATGTTGGGCCGGCCGGCGGGCCGCTCGATGGTGACGTGCCCGGCGCTGCCGTCGAGTTCGATTCGTGTGGTTCGCATGCGTGGCTCCTTTGGTTTGGTACAGACACATGGAGCCATGACCGGCGACAGACATCAAGCTGAAAACCCCTGTTTTTCAAGAGTCCTAGAGGAAGTAGGCAAGTGCGTAACCCCGGAACATCTCGAAGTGGCGCAGCGCCCGCGATCAACCCCGCGGCGCTGACGCCGCAGGATTTGGCGAAGCTCGTCGGCGTGTCCGTCGACACGATCCGCAGCGACATCGACGCCGGCGCGCCGATCAACCGGGACGGCACGATCAACCTTGTCTACTACGCCGCATGGCTCAACGCCCCCGACCCGAACCCCGAAATCGGAACACCCAACACCCCACCCCTGTGAACACCCCTCCGGGGGAAGGACCGCGGCACGGATGCCGACCGACCCGAAACACCCTCGACCGCTGGACACGACGCGACTGACGCCGTCGCAGCTGGTGCGCCTGCTGAACTCCACGCCGCTGGGCACGGTGATCAGTTCGTCGAAGGTGTACCGCCAGCGCGACGCGGCGGGCATGCGCATCGCCACGCCCGGGACCAACGGCAAGCGGATTCATCTCGTGCGGTATGTGTCGTGGCTCGTAAAGCATCGCCCGCAGGCGAAGACGAGCACGCAGTCGTACGAAGAGAAGCTACGCCGCGATCTGGACCGCCAGCTCATGCGCTCGCGTGCCGGTCGCGACATCGGCTCGATCCCCGAAGTGGCCGATCCCGATCGGCGCGAACGGTGCCGCACATCGTTCCGCCTGTACTGTGAGACCTACTTCCCCGCGGCGTTTTGCCTGCCGTGGTCCGAAGACCACCTGCGTGTGATCGCGAAGATCGAACGCGCGGTGATCGAGGGCGGGCTGTTCGCGTTCGCGATGCCTCGCGGCAGCGGCAAGACGACGCTCGCGCGGTGCGCTGCGATGTGGGCGATATTCTACGGGTACCGGCAGTACGTGTGCCTGATCGGCTCAGCCGAGGACCAGGCCAAGGCGAACCTGCTGGCGATCAAACGCGAGATGCTCGGCAACGATCGTCTGGCCGCCGACTTCCCCGAGATCCTGTACCCGATCCGCTGCCTGGAGAACAACGCGCGCAAGCAGATCGGCCAGCTGTGCGGCGGCCAGCCGACGTACATCACGTGGGCGGCTGACCGTCTTGTGCTGCCCACCATCCACGACTCCATTGCTTCCGGGGGCATCATCACGGTCGCGGGTCTGGATTCGAACATCCGCGGGCAGTTCCACACGCGGATGGACGGCACGATCATCCGCCCGTCGCTGGTGATCCTCGACGACCCGCAGACTCGCCAGTCCGCCGCGTCGCCGGCGCAGACCAAGCACCGCCTGAGCATTCTCAACGGCGACGTGCTGGGCATGGCCGGTCCGAACGTGAAGATCGCCGGCTTCATGCCGTGCACGAAGATCTACCACGACGACCTGGCCGATCAGGTCCTCGACCGGCAGCGCAATCCCGAGTGGCAGGGCGAATGCACCAAGATGGTGTACGCGTTCCCAAGCACGGAGCGCGCCGAGAAGCTGTGGGACCGATACGCACAACTGCGTGCTGAAGGATTGCGAGAAGGCGACGGCGGCGAGCGCGCCACCGACTTCTACGCCGCGCATCGTGATCACATGGACGAGGGCGCTGCGGTCGCCTGGCCCGACCGGCACAACGGCGACGAGTTGTCCGCCCTGCAGCACGCGATGAACCTGAAGCTGCGGGATGAGGAGGCGTTCTTCGCCGAGTACCAAAACGAACCGATCAGCGGTCAAACCGACGAGAACGTGCTGACCCCGGAGCAGGTGGTGCAGAGGTTCAACGGCCGGCCACGGATGATCGTGCCCGCCAGCGCGTCGTGTGTGACGATGTTCGTCGACGTGCACGACAAGCTGCTGTACTACGCGGTGTGCGCGTGGGACGAGGGGTTCGGCGGGTCGGTGATCGACTACGGCACGTACCCGGATCAGCGGCGGCGGTATTTCACGATGCGGGACGCGACGCGCACGCTCGGAACCATCCATCGCGGCATGAACGTCGAGGGCGCCATTCAGGCCGGGCTCGAGGCGTTGCTCGGTGAGTATCTGCATCGCACGTGGACGCGCGGCAATACCACGTCGCTACGCATAGAGCGTTGCCTGGTCGACGCCGGCTACCTACCCGGCGTGGTGTCGAACGTCTGCGTGAAGCTCGGCGGCGTGCTCATGGCGTCGAAGGGCGTGGGTATCCGCGCCGGCGGTAAGCCGATGAGCACGTACCGGCGCCGGCCCGGGGAGCGCCACGGCCATCACTGGTACGTGCCCAACGTCAGCCGCACCGCGGAACTGCCGCACGTGCGGTTCGACGCCAACTACTGGAAGAGCTTCGTGCATGCGCGGCTGCTGACGGCGCCGGGTGATCGCGGAGCGGTGACGCTGTTCGGGAAGGGGCCGGACGACCACCGCCTGTTCGCAGAGCACGTCGTCAGCTCGGAGATGTGGGTGATGACCGAGGGGCACGGGCGGGTGGTTCAGGAGTGGAGCGCGCGGCCGTCGAAGCCGGACAACCACTGGTTCGACTGCCTGGTGGGGTGCGCGGTCGCGGCGTCGATGTGCGGCGTGAAACTCGGCGTGGAGCGGGAGGACGATCGGCCGCGGCCGATCGTCAAACTGTCGCAGTTGCGGAAGGAGGGTGGTCGGTGACGGAGCACGATCCTCCCAACACACCCACCCCTGTGACCACCCCCCACAAAATGCCGGCGCTGGGACTTGCGTGCCCGGCGTGCGGCGGCGGCCGTCTGCCCGTGCTGTACACGCGCCAGAAGGCGCGGTGCATCCTGCGTGTGCGGGAGTGCCAGGACTGCGGGCGGCGCGTCATCACGCGCGAGCGGATGTGATGAATCGGGGTTAATCCGGGACGGATTTGAAAATCAACTCCGCGGCGCGGAACGGTGTTGGAGCAGACACCGATGCGCATGGTGCCCCATGACGAGTTACTGGGTAACCCCTCGATGGATCAGCCGTGAGGGAAACAGTCTGTGATTGACTGGCGATCTACAGCAGTTCGTCAAACTGCCGTAGCTGCGCCACGGTGTTCGGGAGTTCCATCCGCGCCAGCGTGTCGAGGTACTGCCCGACGGTCTTGGGCGGGTTCTTGAGGATCGAGCGATGGTGTTTCGCCACGGCGCAGACCGCGCCCGGCCACAGGTCGATCGCGTGCATGATGAACTCGTCGGGGTGCTGTGCTTCAATGCCGTAGGGCTCGAGCCGGTCTGTGGGGAAGTCTTTAAGGTTGAACGTCACGATGACCGATGCCCCGGCGCGGATCGCGGCGGCGAGCACGTGCCGGTCGTCGGGATCGGGCAGGTCGAGTCCGTCAATCAGGGATTCGTAGCCGGTGACGAGGCAGTCGCGGACGTGGGCGTTCATCAGGTCGCGTGTTCGCTCAAGTTGCGCCCGCTTGAGATCGGGCCGCTTTTCGAGCAGGGCGTCGATCCACTCGTCGTGGATCTGATCGGTCCACCGGGCGCGGTACAGATCGGCCACGGCCAGGTGCATCAGGAAATCGCGCAGCGGCGCGGGATAGAGCACGCAGGCATCGTAGAGCGCCGTAAACGAATCCATGTCAGTAACCCATGTCCAGTTCCTGGCCCTGTGCGGCCAGCTCTTCGAGGGCCTTGAGACGCTTGCGGTCGATCTGCTGCTTGAACTTCATCAGGTCCTTGAACAGGATGCGGCGGTGCGTGCCGACCTTGTGGAACGGGATCTTCTTGCCGTCGAGCTGCTTGATCAGGAACGGGCGCGAGACGCCGAGCAGGTCTGCCGCCTGCTGCGTGGTCAGTTCGGCATGGATCGGGTAGAGCGTCACCGCGTTGCCTTCGGCCATCTCGGTGAGCAGGGCGATCAGCAACTGGACGGCGGCGGCGGGCAGCACGATCGGATCGTCAACTTCGGGCACCTGGATGCGCAGGTTCTTCTTACCGAACCGCGCCAACTGCCGGCTCGATTCGCGGGCCAACTCGGATTCGCGCTGCGTGGGCGAGATGGGTTCGTGTGTGGCGATCATGTCTACCTCCACTTGATCGGGTGTTACATTATAGGCAACAACCGAAACAAACGCAACAGTCGAAATAATCGAATCTAGCTTGGCCCCGCTCAACCGATCCGTACAGATCTGTACCCAAACCCCCCACTCACCCCGCAGGGGTATTGATCCTCGATCCCCGCGTGCTAAAACAAGACTAGACAACCCAACCACGCCGGTGAGTGGCTGATCCCCATACATCGTCGAACCAGAAGAGAGCCATGTGGGGCCCACATCCCTACGTGGCTTTTTCTTTTGGCCAAGCGTCGATGGGTTGTCCGTAGCGGGAAGGGTTTGCTGGAGGGTTCATGGCCCCACCAGCCGCTGGTTCGACTCCGGCACCCGCTGTTATGGCTGACGACCTCGAACAGACCATCGCCGACAACGCCGCCGGGCCGAAGCGCGCCCGGGGCGACAGCAGCGAAGTCGAACAGCACGACCTGAATGACCAGATCGCCGCCGACCGTTACCTGGCGTCGAAGAAGGCGGCAAAGAGCGGAATCGGCGTCCGCATGACCAAGGTGGTGCCTCCGGGCGCGAGCTGATCAATCATGTTCCACTGGCTCCGACATCTCGGCCGACGGATCAAGGCGCACGCGGTGCGTTTCCACATCCGCGGCAAATACGACGCGGCGCAGACGTCGCACGAGAACCGCCGCCACTGGGCGGGCGCCGACCTGCTCAGCGCCGACGCCGCGGCCAGCCCGCAGGTGCGGCGCATCCTGCGGGCGCGTTCGCGCTACGAGGTGGCGAACAACGGCTACGCCCGCGGCATGGTCACCACGCTGGCCAACTACGTGGTGGGCACGGGCCCGCGCCTGCAGATGCTCACGTCGATGCCCGAAGCGAATCGCGCCGTCGAGCGTGAGTTCGCACGCTGGGCCCGAGCGGTGGGCCTGCCCCGCAAGCTCTGGACGATGCGCGTCTCACAGGCGGAGTCCGGCGAGGTGTTCTCGGCGCTGTCGACGAACCCGAAGATCGACTCGGCCGTGCAGTTGGACCTGCGCCTGATCGAGGCCGACCGTGTCGCCACACCCATGTCGATGCGCGACGACAATCGCCTGGTCGACGGCATCGTGTTCGACGCGTACGGCAACCCCGAGGCGTACGTCGTGACGCGCCGCCACCCCGGAGACCCCGGACCATTCGGCCCGACTGGTTCCGGGGCGTACGACGTATTGCCCGCCGATTCCATGATCCACCTGTTCCGGGGCGAGCGGCCGGGCCAGAGCCGGGGTGTGCCGGAGGTCACGTCGTCGCTGTCGCTGTTCGCGATGCTGCGGCGCTACACGCTGGCGGTGCTCAGCGCCGCGGAGCAGGCGGCGCTACCCAGCGGCGTGATCTACACCGACGCACCGGCCGATCACGAGGCGGCGAACGTCGAGCCGATGGATCAGGTCGAGATGGACCGCGGCACTTGGTTGACGATGCCGTTCGGCTGGAAGATCGGCCAGGTCCGCGCCGAGCAGCCGGCCACGGCGTACAACCAGTTCAAGCACGAGGTGATCAACGAGATCGCCCGGCCGCTGAACATGCCGTTCAACATCGCCGCCGGCAACAGCGCCGGCTACAACTACGCCTCCGGTCGCCTCGACCATCAGGCGTTCTTCAAGGCCATCCGCATCGATCAGGCGCACATCGCTTCTGTGGTTCTTGAACCCATCTTCCGGGGGTGGCTCGACGAGGCGGTGTTGATCGAGGGGCTGCTGCCGCAGAGCGCTCGTACGATCGAGTTCCGCGACGAGGCCGTCGGCGCGCTGCAGTGGTTCTGGGACGGCTTCGAGCACGTCGACCCGGCGAAAGAAGCCAACGCGCAGGCCACGCGCCTGAGCAGCAACACGACCACGCTCGCCGCGGAGTACGCCAAGGCGGGCCTCGACTGGGAAAACGAACTCCGCCAGCGCGCCAAGGAAGTCGCGCTGATGAAAGAACTGGGGCTCGTCACCGAGCAAGTTACGCCGGCACAGACCGACAACACCACAACCTCCAACGCACGTGAAGCAGGGACGCAACGCGATGCCGCAGCAAGCGCAGCCTGACAACTCGATCGACCACGCCACACCCGACCACGTGTCGCTGCTGTGCGCCGCCGGCGACATCTCCATCATCGCCGCCCCCGGAAGCAAGGCGGACGGTTCCGACCCGAAGGGTTCCGTGGGGCTGCCGAGTTTCTCGATGGTCGCCTACACCGGCGGGGCGCTGCGTGTGGAGGGCTGGCGTCACCCGGTCGTCGTGGATCTGACCGGTCTGTCCATCCCGTCGCAGCGCCGGCCGATCCGCTTCAACCACAGCGCCCATCAGGGCATCGGCCACACCGAGCGGATCACCGTCGAGCGAGGCCACCTTGTCGCCGAGGGCGTGGTGTCACGCGACACGCCGGCGGCGCGCGAGGTCGTGACCAGCGGCCGCCGCGGCTTCCCGTGGCAGGCGTCGCTGGGCGCGTCGGTCCAGCACGCCGAGTTCGTCCGCGGTGGCAAGTTCGTCACCGTCAACGACCGCCAGTTCGAAGGCCCCGTGTACGTCGCGCGGCGCTCGACGCTCGGCGAGATCAGCTTCGTCGACCTCGGCGCCGACGGCGACACCGCCGCCACGATCGCCGCCACTTCCCCGGAACACTCCAACACCACCCCCAACCCGGAGACGGTTGATATGCCTGGCACCAACTCCAGCAACGCCAACACGAAGACCACCACCAAGACCCCCGACACCGCCGGTCAGGCGGACAATCCGCAACCCACCACCCCCGTGAACACCCCGACACAGGGTGCTCCGGGGGCGGGGGCCGCGGGGGTTCCGGGGGATACGCCAAAGACGGTGCAGGCGGCCGCGGTGACGCAGCCCGAACCCGATAGCGTGCCGGACCCGGTGGCGGAGATGCGCGCCCGCGCCGCCGCCGAAGCCCGTCGCATCGCCGCGGTGCGCAAGGTGTGCGGCGATCGCCACGCCGACATCGAGGCGAAGGCGATCGGCGAGGGCTGGGACGAGACGCGCACGGAACTCGAGGTGCTGCGCGCCAGCCGGCCCAGCGTGGATGGCGCGCCGATGGCGTTCGCGCGTGGTGGCGACGCGCCTGTTGACGGCGCGGTGCTCGAGGCCGCCTGCATCCTGACCGCCGGCATCGCCAAGCCCGAGGATCACTGCGACGAGAAGCCCCTCGATATCGCCGCGCGGCGCTTCCGCGGCGGCATCGGTCTGCAGGAGTTGCTGCTCGAAGCGGCGTGGGCCAACGGGTACACCGGCCGCAACTTCCGCGCGTCGCGCGACGTGCTGCGCTTCGCGTTCGCGTCGCATCATCCGGACGGGTATCCGGGGGTGCAGGCCGCGTCGTTCTCGACCATCGACATCGGCGGCATCCTCTCGAACGTCGCCAACAAGTTCCTGCTCGAGGGCTTCTTCAGCGTCGAGCGCACGTGGCGGAACATCGCGTCGCGCCGCAACGTCTCGGACTTCAAGACCATCACCAGCTACCGGCTGATCGGCAAGGACCAGTACGAGAAGGTCGCGCCCGGCGGCGAGATCAAGCACGGCACGCTTGGCGAGGAGAAGTACTCCAACAAGGCCGACACGTACGCGCTGATGCTGTCGATCGACCGGCGCGATGTAATCAACGACGACCTTGGCGCCATCACCACCGCGCCCCGGAAGCTCGGTCGCGGGTCGGGCCTGAAGATCAACGACGTGTTCTGGGCGGAGTTCCTCGACAACGGCGCGTTCTTCACCGCCACGAAGAAGAACCTGCTGACCGGCGGCGACAGCGTCCTGAACATCGACGGCCTGACCGCCGCCGAGGTCGCGTTCCTCAACCAGGTCGACTCCGACGGCAAGCCGATCGGCGTGATGCCGGCGATCATCCTGGTGCCCACGTCGCTCAGCGCCATCGCTACGGTGCTGTTCAAGTCGCTGGAGATCCGCACCACCGCGGCCGATCAGACCTACCCCGTGGCCAACCCGCACGCCGGCAAGTTCCGCGTCGAGGTCAGCCGCTACCTGTCCAACAGCCAGTACGCCGGCGGCAGCGACACCGGGTGGTATCTCCTCGCCGACCCGGCGGACCTGCCGGTCATCGAGGTCGCGTTCCTCAACGGTCAGGAGTCGCCCACGATCGAGACCGCCGAGGCGGACTTCAACGTGCTGGGCATCCAGATGCGCGGCTACCACGACTTCGGCGTGGCGCTGCAGGAGCCCCGCGGCGGCATCAAGAACGACGGCGAAGTGATGGACTAAACCCCCGGGCCCCCGGAACTCCCGATCCCGGAACCTCAGACGCACGGAGACCTCAGATATGACAGGCGCATTCGTACACATCGGCGACGCGATCGATTACGTGCCCGCGGCGGACGTCGCGGCCGGCGAAGTCGTTCTGCTCGACACCCTCTTCGGCATCGCCCGCACCGCGATCCCCGCCAACACGCTCGGCACGCTGGCGGTCGTTGGCGTGTTCAACCTGGACAAGGCGGTTGGCGCCGGCACCGCGATCGCGATCGGCAAGAAGGTGTACTGGGACGAGGCAAACAAGGTCGTGACCACGACCTCGACGGGAAACAAACTGCTCGGCAAGGCCGTGGCAGACGCCGGTGACGACGACGCGACGATCCTCGTGAAGCTGACCCCCTAAACCCCCGGAACCACCCCAACACCCGTGACCACGATGACCGACCTGCTCCAACACGGCTCGGACTGGCTGGAAGACCAGCGCACGCGTCACATGACGCGCGCGGTGCAGTACACGCGTCCGAGCGATGCGACAGCGACCGTGCTCAACGCGACGGTGGGTCAGACGTCGTTCCGCCTGGCGGATGAGTACGGGGCAGTGATCCGACACGTCAGCCGCGACTACGTGTTCCTCGCCGCGGCGCTGGTGCTCAACGGTGTGCCGACCGAGCCGAAGCGCGGGGACCAGATCAAAGAGGTCGTCGACGGGTTCATGCTGACCTACGAGGTGATGGGCCCGGGCGGGGACGAACCCGACTGGCGGTACAGCGATGCGTACAGCAAGGCGATCCGCGTGCACACGAAGCTCGTGAGCAAGGAGGCGGCGTGATGAGTGGGACGAACGGGAAGGTCACAGTGACGCACGCCGACACTGCTATGCCGTTCGCGGTCGCGGGTTCCGGGGCAGGTTCCGGGGGCGGGGGTGGTTCCGGGGGTGTGGAGTGGCGCAAGTGGAGCATCATTCTCACGCTGCTGTTGGCGCTGCTGGCGGTCAGCGTGCAGTGGGGCATGGTCAACGCGCGGCTGGATCAGATGGACAAGCGTCTGGATGAGCTGATCTTCGAGACGCGAGGGCTGCGTGACGAGTACCGCGACATCGACCGGCGCCTGTCGTTCCTCGAAGGACAGAAGAGCGGAGGGAATCCAAAACCGTGACCACTCCCGTTGTTGACATCTCGATCGCGGTGACCGACGCGCTGAACGCCGCGACGTTCAGTCCGCCGTTCATGGCAGAGCGCGGGTATCTGCCCAAGGCGGAACTGCCCGAGCTGGCCAACCTACACGTGACGGTCGTGCCCAAGGGCGAAGTGATCATCACCGCGGATCGCACGCGCGCCCAGCACGACGTGCAGGTCGACGTCGCAGTGCAGAAGAAGGTGGACCCGAACGACACCGCAGCGATCGACACGCTCATGGAACTGATGCGCGCCATCGCCGATCACCTGCGAACGGTCAGGCCGGCAGGCGCGGCGTGGATCAAGACCGAGCACAAGCCGACCTACTCGCCCGACCACCTTGAACGGTTTAGCGTGCTGACGGCGGTGACGACGCTCACGTATCGCACACGGAGGTAAGACGTGCCCGCTTCGATGAGAGCCACAACCCGATCGAGCTTCAAGAAGCTGCTTCGCAAGGCGCGCCGCGCATCTATCGAGTCGCTGAGCCGCGCCGGTGGCGCCATCCGCCTGGTCGCGATGCGATCGATCCGCAAACGCCCGCGGAAGGCGAAGCCCTCTGAGCCGGGGACGCCGCCTGTGACGCGGACGAACCGCCTGCGTCGCGCGATTCTCTACGCCGTGGAGAAGACCAAGCAGCGCGTGGTGATCGGGCCGTCGCATGATGCCGTGGCCGACGTGGGTCGCGCCCACGAGTTCGGCGGCAAGTTCCGTCAGGAGCAGTACGACGCCCGGCCCTTCATGGGCCCGGCGCTGGAACAGACCAAGGACCGCCTGCCCAAGCAGTGGGAAGGCTCTGTGAAGTAGGAGGTACGCGATGGGATTCCGCCGCGGCATGGACGCCAAGCTGTTCATCGGCCAATCGCTGCTGTCCGACGCCGTTGCCCCGGGCGACGTGACGTGGGACGAGCAGGCCAACGTGCGCGACCTGACGGTCAACGCCGAGTCGGCAGAGGCGGACGTCACCACGCGCGCCAACAAGGGCTGGCGCGCCACCATCGGCACACTCAAGGACGGCTCGCTGGAATTCGAGATGGTCTGGGACCCCGGCGACCCCGGATTCACCGCCATCAAGAACGCCTGGCTGAACAACGAAGAGATCGCGATGGCCGCGATGGACGCCGACATCGCCGACAACGGCAGTCAGGGGCTCGTATCGAACTTCACCGTGACCAACTTCTCACGCTCCGAGCCGCTCGAAGAGGCAATCACCGTGTCGGTCACCATCAAGCCGTCGTCGTTCACCGACTGGTATGAGGTCGGCGCCGCGCCCTAATCGGAGTGAATCATGACCACGTTCAAGGACAACGAAGGCCGCGACTGGCAGATCGACATCACCGTCGACGCGATCAAACGCGTCAAGGGGCTGCTCGACGTGAACCTCGCCGAGATCAACGCCCCCGGAAGTGCGGAAGGAGGTGGCGTGCCCCTGATGACGCGCATCGAGACAGACATCATGCTTCTGTGCGACGTGATCTACGCGCTGTGCAAGCCGCAGGCCGACAGTCACAACGTCAGCGACGAGCAGTTTGGTGCGGCGCTGGGCGGCGACGCGATCGCCGCGGCGCACGACGCGTTCTGGCGGGAGCTGGCGGATTTTTTCCGCAAGGTCCGCCGCGGCGACGTGGCGCAGGCGATCGACAAGCAGATCGAGCTGGTGCACGCGGCGGTGGACCGGGCGACGACCGCGATCAACAGCGTGAACGTGGACGAAGCGGTCGAGGAGGCGTTTGGAAGTCAATCCACGAACTCGCCGGCGTCATCGGCGTCGACCCCGGGCCGCTGACGCTGCGGCAACTCGTGTGGATGGCCGAAGCCAAGACGAAGGAGAACTGGTCGCACACCGCATCGCTGATGGCCCTGATCGCCAACGCCCACCGCGACCCGAAGAAGAAGCCGAGTCCGTTCAAGGCAGACGACTTTACGCCCAAGGCGCGTAGCGCCCCGCAGGAGCCCAAGAGCGACATCACGATCCTCAAGGACGTTTTCATCAAACCAAGACGGCAAGGAAGCCAACCATGAAACCCCTCATCATCACACTACTGATCGTCGCGCTCGCCGCGCTGGTTGCGTGCGAGACGCCGGGATTGATCGAGTACGCCAACCAGTCCACCGGCGAGTCGTGGACGGTAACCAACCCCCCAAAAGCATCGAGCCCGGCCTCGCTGACGCGGGGACCGGGCGGGCAGATGCAGGCGATCGCCTCGGCGCCGCGGGAGCCGGACACCCCGGATACCGCGATCCAGCAGCTGTGGATCATCCCGGTGATCGGCGCGGGCCTGATCGTGTTCGGCGCCGGGACGCTGACACTGCGGACGTGGTTCCCGTCGGTGCCGATCTCCGCGTCCCTGGCGGCGATGGGCGTGGGCGCGGCGCTGATCGCGGCGCCGAAGATCGTGCAGGAGGCGTGGTGGCTGATGTTCGCGGCGATCGCGGCGGTGGCGCTGATGTACGGCCTGTCGTGGTGGGACAACCACAAGAAACTCAAACCCAAGCCAGCACCCACACCGACCGGACCTCCACCCACCCCAACCCCACCCCCCCTGTGAACACCCCCACTTCCTCTTACACAAGGACCCTCGTCATGACCCTCCTCGAAATCATCGGCCTGCTCGCCATCGGCATCCTGCTGGGCAGCTGGATCGAACGCATCGTCTCGTTCTCCAAGCTGCGCAGCGAGTTGAGCAACAAGATCGACCACATCGACGGAACCTCCGGCAACTGACCCCAGGCATCCGGGGGTGCCCCCGGCCCTTGGCCCCAGTCCCCAGGCCCTTTCCCCATGGTGTCTCCACGTGCCATCCGCGCCGGCGCCGCCTACGTCGAGCTGTACATCACCGACAGCAAGCTGGTGCGCGGTCTGAACCTGGCGGACAAGCGTCTCAAGGCGTTCGGTGCGAGCGTCACATCCATCGGCCGCCGCATCACTGCCATCGGCAGCGCGGCGGCCGTTCCGTTCATCGGCGCCACGCGCGTGTTCACGTCCTTCAGCGACCAGATGCTGACGGTCAAGGCGGTGACCGGCGCGACCGAAGACGAGTTCGCGCGACTGACCGACCAGGCCAAACTCCTCGGCCGCACCACGTCGTTCACCGCTGCGCAGGTCGCTGGCGCGATGACCGAACTG